>NZ_LYPI01000015.1:0-147960 GCF_001938575.1 Pseudoalteromonas sp. PAB 2.2 | reverse complement strand
GGTGTTCGGGTTGTCATGCCAATGGCATTGCCCGGTAGCTACGTTCGGAACTGATAAGCGCTGAAAGCATCTAAGCGCGAAGCAGGCCTCGAGATGAGTTCTCACTAGACTTTTAAAGTCTCTGAAGGGCCGTTGAAGACTACAACGTTGATAGGCAGGATGTGGAAGTGGTGTGAGCCATTAAGCTAACCTGTACTAATTACCCGTGAGGCTTAACCATACAACGCCAAACGCGTTTTATGACAGCGTAACAGACAGAAGTTAGTATACTAAAGTAGATTTACGATTATCAGATTTCCAGATTTTAGTTAATTGCGAATGCGATTAACGACCAGAATATGCTTGGTGACAATAGCGTTTTGGACCCACCTGACCCCATGCCGAACTCAGTAGTGAAACGAAACAGCGCCGATGATAGTGTGGCATTTGCCATGTGAAAGTAGGACATCGCCAGGCTCCTAATTAGAGAAACCCGATTCGAAAGAGTCGGGTTTTTTGTTGCCTGTAGAAAAATAAAATACCCAACCAAGACCCCTACGACCTATATCTTTGTAAGCATCGTGTGGCATTGACCATGTGAAAGTAGGACATCCTACTGCGTAGCGCACCATGGCTCCTAATTAGAGAAACCCGTTGCAGCAATGCAGCGGGTTTTTTGCGTTCAGGGCTAAATCGTCCAGCACTATGCCGAGATTGCATACAGAGATAAAAGGCGCATAAGCGCAAGGTGAAGAGACGTAGGAGGCACTTTAGTGCCGAAGTGTCTGATATGCCCTTCATACATAACCACTGACATTCACGGCTAAAGCCGTTCCTACACTTCTTAATAACGATGTTTAATCATGATGACAGAAGTGCAAGGGGCTCTAAATCGCTCATTTCACTTCTGGCTCAAATAATTAGGACGTAGAGGCACTTGAGTGCCGAAAGTGTCTGATATGCCCTTCATGCATAACCACTGATATTCACGGCTATAGCTGTTCCAACGAGATAGTGATTCATTGCTAGTTATTAAAACAAGCCATATTCTTCGGTCTCTTCGGCTTCATGGCGCATTAAATGCTCAGGGCGGAATATGGCGCTAGGATCGAGTAACAAACTATGCTTGTTTTTCATTTTGATTAAACCACGCATCATATTTTTAGTTTGAGGATCTACATCAAAACCTACGGAGGTAAGCTTATCAAGCGGTTTAATATCCTCTTTCTTTACATTGATATTGTCTTCTACCTTGTCAACGAGGAGGCCTATATGAGGTGTTACGCCATCTTTAGTGGTAAAGATTATGATAGGCTTGTAATCCAGAATAATCTGCTCTCTTGCAGACTCAAACAAGCGTATTAACTGATTAAACACTTGGCGCTTCTTTTCTTCAAATAAACGAATAACGTTCTCTTTTGTCATTGTTTTTTGAAGGTCTAAGAATTCACGCGCCATGGCGTGCAATTCTCTGTGGGGGGTGTCGAACTTATCGAGGATATTTTGCAGGTCTTCGTTGTCAGTTTTAAAGCTGTTGTACCATCGGCCAAAATCGCATTTATCCGGATCAATTGTGTTTGTGAAGGCTGCGCCTGTGAGCAGGCTATGCTCTAGTGCGCTCAACCATTGTTGGTGATCTTTTTCTTTTTCAACCAATAAGTCAGTGAGCTCAGCATTTGTCTTATTGGTTGATTGGTTATTAAGTACAATGCCTAAATCAAAGATGGGCGTGGGTGTTTCCATGTAATCTTTTACACCAATGAAGCTTTTATTTTCATTAGGCAAAGATGTCAGGTTATTTTCGTAACGTTCTGTTAGAAGAATATCGAGAATCTTAAGTGAAATGGTCTTTTGCCCAACACGAAAATTAATCAGATCCATATTTCCCTCAAAGCCTTGTTAAGTCTTTAAAGCATAGAACATTATTTCGATTTAGCAGTAGTTAATTTCAATTACTTTTAAAATAGGATCGGTAGATCTTTTTATCCGTGTTGTTTGTCTGATTGTTAAATAAATCGGCAAACTCAGACGTATCACTAAAGAGCTTATTTAGTTCAGTCAGCAAGCATTGATTATTCAACGGTGTTGTGCACTTTTGTGCGGCGCTCACTAACGCAACTGCATTCAAATAGCCTTCAAAAATAATTCTGTTAGGGCTTGTGTTATAGGGCTTGATATCTGCTCTAAATTGCTTGCATAAGGAGTTGTCACACTGATTTGGGTCTGGCACAACCTCCGTTACCATAATAGTACTTGGGTGGTGAATGAGAGAGTATAAATCAAAACTCGACACAAATGATACTGAGGTATAGTCGGGTTTAAAACCTTGCTCGTATCCAGTATTAATAAATTCGGCTAATGGTTGATAAGTGCCTACCATGCATACTGCGGTGACTCCACTAACTTTAAGTTGTTCTAGTGCCTTTGATATCTCTTCGCTATTTCGTTTGAAACGTGCAACTTCAACCGGTACCAAATCGTGTTTTTGCAGTGCCATTATTAAGTTACTTTCAACTAAAAAACCAAACTCATCGGCTTGGATTATCAACCCTATTTTTTTATGCTTGCGCTCCTGAACTAAATAATTAATTTGCTCTATCGCTTCATCTTGATAGCTTGCGCGTAAGTTAAAGACGTTTGGCATTGACTGGTTATGGAGAAAGTCAGCACCAGTAAAAGGCATCAAGAAGGGCACTCGATGTCTATCTAAAAGGGGCTTAATCGCATTTGCAGTCGGTGTACCCATCGAGCCGAAGATAGCGTCTATTTTGTCGTTAAATAAAAATTGTCGCGTGTTTACAACGGTATTTTTAGGCTCATAACCGTCATCAGCAAGAATAAGATCAATATTTTGACCATGTATTCCATCACGTGCATTTACTTTGTTGAAATAGATTGTACTACCCAGTGCTAATTGCTCGCCGATGTGTTTTGCAGGGCCTGTTAGTGCGGTAGACATCCCTAATTTTATAGGTGGCTGTGTATGTTGAGTGTTGCCTATAATAGGCACGAAAAGCAAGCAAATCGCTAGGCGCTTAAGGGTTGCTCTTATTAAGTAAAGTAAACTGGGCATACCAATCGTGTACTGCTTTTTTGAACCGAATGTCGAACTCTTTTTTACCCGTGAAGTGTGCTTCATCAATTACGCTTTTCACATCAATTTGCTGTAATACTAGTCTAATAAGGATCATTTTTGTATCTTGGTCGAGTAAATTTAGACTAATAGGCATGTGCCAAATAAGCTGCCACAGTAAGGGTTGTAATTTAAAGAGTGTAACGTCGTTGTTGAGTAACCTGTCTGCTCTATTAAGCATTTCTGAAGAGCAACCTATTGTTGAATAGCCTGAAAGTAGTTCATCAACTAGTTGCCATGGTAAAGAGTTAAAATGCCCAAATAGTTGCACGGATAGGTCTTGCTTAAATTCTTCTTTTAATTGCTCTGTGACTGCTTTGCTTTGTGTTTTTAATGGCTTAATAACAAGTGCAGCATGTTCTGCAGTGGCTTTATCACGGTTAAAACCTAGCTTTACAAGGCGAAAACCATTTGTTTTCCAAAACCTAACTAATGACGCATTTGCCCCAAAACTTGCACCAAAGAAATCGCACGTACTTAGTTGTTGTTGGCAAAAATCTAATAAGGCAGATCCTATACCTTGTTGGTGGCTCTCTGGTGCTACAGCGATTCTCACAACGCGTGCAGAGTGACCTGTTAGCCACTGCGTATCATGCGTTAACTGAGTTAATGTTTGTGCCATTAAATGCCCTTGCGGGCGGCGTTCGCCTGTTATTACTTGCTCTGCAATATCTTGCGATAGTCCCCCTTCAATTGCGACTAAACAGACGGCTTGTAGGTTTTCTGCTTGTCGGCAAATAAATAAGTGTAATTCAGGTGCATCAAGCAATTGACGTAAATCACTCACACTGGTTTGGTAGTGCGCTAACGCGAGGAGTGCCATAACTTGGCTTAATAAGTGTTCATCACGAATAAGGCGCTCCTTGCTAACCTGCTCGAACTGCAAAGGTAACGAACTAGCGACTTGATTGTATTGCGCATCAAGCAGTAATAAATCGCGTATGGCGTACTCAAGCGGATCATGCTTTGCAAAGCGGATCGGTGCGTCTAAGTTTATTGTCTTTAATGACTTAAACTGGCTGCGCAAATAATGTAAAAAGCGCAGTGTATAACCGCGGCCATTGCCTTCATAACCGACCATGGTGCTAGCAAACACAATACGTGGGTACGAGTGTAAAATTTGCATTAGCATAGGAACAGGGATAGCTGCAGCTTCATCTATAAATAGCAGATCGCATTGAGGTTTTTCATTAAGGAGGTTATCAGGAGCACTATAACTTAGGTTTGCAAGTTGCTTGCAATTGGCTTGCAAAGGGACATTAAGTTGTTCAGCTAAGTGTTTAAATGTGGTTTGCACCGCTTTAACTTGAGTCGCACACAGCAGTATTTTTTTATCCTTTAATGCAGCAGCTGCAAGGCCTAATGCGGCTGATTTTCCTCGCCCTCTATCAGCACTAATTACGAGAGGACGATGTGCGCGACCCTGTGCTGTTTTAATTATTTGCTCAATACACGCCTGTTGTTGAGAAAAGTCAATTAATGCGTGATGTGGGTGTATTGTTTGATATGTCGTTGGCGTGATGTGCTGCTTAAAAATGTGTGTTTGCGACTCTAATAATGTAGTTAGGCGTTCATTAAAGAAACTATGCGTTATTGTTTGTCCAAACGATGTGACGTTTTCAAGCGCAGGATCGACCCATGTTGGGTCATTGGGGAGTAATAAAATAAACACACCACCGGCTTTAACTGTACCGGCAAGCGCGGCTAACTTATCTGCATACAGTCCACTAAAACCATCAAAAATCGCGTGTTGAAACTCTTGTCCAAGAATTTGATGAACATGCTTTGGGAAGACGCTATTTTTTAATTGATGGCAACTGCTAAACACATACGTGTTTGGCAGTGACAGTTGATTGGCAAATGCATAACACCAGGTTGCATCGCCTTGCACCACAATAAGCTGACGATGCTTGGCAATCGTCAGCTCAGTGATGAGCATGCTTAGGTAGTCGTTATAGGGCTTGAAGTCTTGCATACTGAGTAACAAGCCACTTACTGCCTAAATCATCAAAGTTCACTTGAATACGTGACTGTGCACCACTGCCTTCATAATTTAGTACCGTTCCTACACCAAATTTTGCATGTAAAACGCGTTGCCCTAAATTAAAGCCACTGTCTTCAAATGCGGCATGTGTGACTGATGAGCTAAAACGGCCTGCGGCTGGGGGCCTTGAAACTTGTGTTTTGATACGAATTTCCTCAACACAGTCTTCTGGCATTTCGCGCAAGAATCGAGAGGGGCTGTGGTATTTTTCTTGGCCATATAAACGGCGAGTTTCAGCATGACTAATGTACAGCTTTTCCATCGCTCGGGTCATGCCTACATAACACAAACGGCGCTCTTCTTCTAAGCGACCAGACTCCTCATTACTTTGCTGTGAAGGAAACATGCCTTCTTCAACACCCACCATAAAAACAAGCGGGAACTCAAGGCCTTTTGCTGAATGAAGTGTCATCATTTGCACGGCATCTTCGTGCTCATCGGCTTGACCTTCGCCTGATTCGAGAGAAGTGTACGCAAGAAAGCCTTGCAGTGGTGAGCTGAATTCTTCGTCTTCAGGTAGCTCATATTGGCCACAGGCACTAATGAGCTCTTCTAAGTTTTCTACGCGAGCGCGGCCTTTTTCACCTTTTTCAGCTTGGTACATGGCCATCAACCCTGAAGTTTGAATCGCGTATTTAGCTTGCTCTTCTAAGGTAAGATCACTGATTTTGTCTTCAATGTGCTCAACCAGCTCTAAAAATTTTGTTACTGCACTGGCTGCACGCCCAGATAGATGCTGCTGTTCAATAATGGCTTTTGCAGCATACCACAGAGGAAGAGACTCGTTCCGCGCACAGTCACGAATGTGGCTGAGGGTTTTATCTCCAATACCACGAGCAGGGGTGTTAATAACGCGCTCAAAGGCGGCATCATCTTGGCGATTACCCACTAAGCGCAGGTACGAAAGGGCGTCTTTAATCTCTTGACGCTCGAAGAAGCGCATGCCGCCATAAATGCGGTATTTAAGCCCTTCTTGTAACATGGCTTCCTCGAGTACACGAGATTGCGCATTGTTACGGTATAGAATCGCGGCATCTTGCAAGGCATTACCAGCATTTAGCCAGCTACGCAGTTTACTGCTTACGAAACGGGCTTCATCTAATTCGTTAAAAGCGGCATACACCGAAATTGGTTCACCCTCGTTACCATCGGTCCAGAGGCTTTTACCCATGCGTTCAGCATTATTTTTAATTAGCGCATTGGAGGCTTTTAATATTGTGGCTGTTGAGCGGTAGTTCTGTTCAAGACGAATGGTTTCGGCTTCGAAGTCGGTTAAAAAGCGTTTAATATTCTCAATACGTGCACCGCGCCAACCATAGATACTTTGGTCATCATCACCTACTATCATAATGCTGTTGGTGTTTCCTGCTAGCAGCTTTAACCAAGCATATTGAATCGTATTGGTATCTTGGAACTCGTCTACCAACATATGAGCAAAACGCTGCTGATAATGACGCAGTAGCGTAGGGTGATTGTTAAGTACTTCGTAGCAGCGTAATAAAATTTCTGCAAAGTCGACCAAACCAGCACGATCACATGCTTCTTGATATGCTGCATAAACTTTCAGCATCATTTGCTCATTGATATCGTAAGCCTGAATATCTTTAGGGCGCAGACCTTCGTCTTTTTTAGCACTGATGTACCAGCTAAACTGTTTCGCTGGCCACTTTTTATCATCGATATTCATTGCTTTAAGTAAGCGTTTGATCATTCGCTGCTGATCGTCTGAATCTAAGATTTGAAAGCTTTCAGGTAATTTTGCTTCACGATGATGTGCACGCAAAATACGGTGAGACAACCCGTGGAAAGTGCCAATCCACATGCCACCAACAGGCGCTTTTAAGGTTTCTTCTACGCGAGAGCGCATCTCTTTTGCAGCTTTATTGGTAAAGGTGACCGCAAAAATACTGTAGGCAGAGGCTTGCTCAACTTGCATTAGCCATGCGATACGATGAACAAGTACTCGAGTTTTACCAGAACCTGCACCAGCAAGTACTAGCATATTTTGCAATGGGGCTGCGACTGCATCCCGTTGTTTGTCATTTAAGCCATCGAGTAATTCAGAAACGTCCATCGTTACGCCTTTTCAATCTATAATGAGAGGAGTATAACAGGTGTTTATGCAAGGCTAAATAAAATACTGTTTTTATAAACAGCTATTTTGGCAAGTTATTAAAATTGCATAATAAAAATTGTGAATTTGACCTATTTGTGGCAAAAAGAACTAAAATAAAAACAGTGTGAAAATTTAACGTGTTGATTTATAAAATATAATAAGTTGGCATGAAGTGTGTTTATAAAAAGTATAATCATCAAAAACTACAGAGGTTAGTATGGCAGAGCAAGGTTCTGGCGGTAATGTAATCGCAGCAATATGTAATATCTTTTTTCCCGGTTTAGGGCAACTGGTGCAAGGTCGTTTGATGGCGGCGATCGCATTTTTCTTAGCGTGGATCATAAGTGGGGTATTAATTTATGTCGCCGTTGGTTTCATATTACTTCCGATTGTATACCTATGGGCAATCATTGATGCCGCGCGTTTCAAGTCGCGACTCTAGCAATTTTTTATATATCTAAACAGCATTAACACTAGCGCCATTGGGCGCTAGTGTTGTTTTTGGCCTTCTGAACTCGCTACTGCATGCCGCAACCGATATAATTACTGCATCAAGAGTTGTGAGTATTTACGATGGAATATCAATTTATCCGCGATCCAATGAGCGGTTTACGTATTAAAATTTCGACTGAACATGCGGTTATCGGTCGTTGGTTGAATGAAGAAATAGGCAAAGAAAAAATAGCGATGGTCCAGGCGCTAATTTCCGCCGTTAAAAATAGCCATGAGCCCTTAACACTGCAAGGCCAAGAAATAGATTTGATTTTGAGTAAGGACGAAGCGTTGTTTGAAGCCCATGCTCTTCATCAAGATAATGAAGATCTCATGGCGTATCAGGATGATGATTTAATGCTTGAAGAAAATGGCTTAAGCAGTGGCTGCGGTTTTGAGGATTTTGTTGATTTAATTGAGTCTTGGCACGCGTTTGCGCAAGGTCGTTAAGCAGGGCTTAAAGCCCTACTTAATTAATCACTCGATAGTGTGTTTATTGTTCGCTCACTGATTTAACTGCGGCTAACAATACGTCTTCTGTTAAACGAACTTTATAATTAGGGTTCGCATACTGAAAGTGGATAAGCCCTTGCTTATCTACTACAAAAACAGCAGGAACGGGTAACGCAACCTGTGCTTTGCCATCGAGTGATACAAAGTTAACCCCTAACTTGTTGCGATAAATTTTTGCGGTCTTGTCATCGAGATAAAATGCCAATCCCAACGTTTGGCTCAATGCCAAACTATCATCAGAGAGTAGTTGATAGTTCGCAGAGGTTATTTTAGTCTCGGCTAGCTTTTCTGGAATATCCGGAGATATTGCAATAATTTGTGCCCCCAAGTCTGCTAATTGATCCTCAATTTTTTGTACGTTGGCTAATTGCTTGGAACAATAGGGACACCATCCACCTCGGTAAACGATTAATACGGTAGTTTTTTCTTTAAAACGTTTTTTTAAAGAAACGGTTGTGCCGTTTTGGTCTTTTAAATCAACATCTGGAATTGTTAATCCAGGCAATAGTGGACTGACGTGCTCTGCCGAGTCAGCAATATTATGAGCTGTGGCTGCAAGTGTTTGGCTAGATAGCACAAGTAATGCACTAACAAGAAGGGTTCTCAGCATGGTATTCCTCAATTATTTTTTTCAACTGCTTATGAAGACCTGCTTAGCTGTTTTTTAATTTCATCAATGCTGAATTTATCTGTAGTATATAGCTAAATAAAAATGCAAGTTGGGATTAAAAATGTCTGCTAATTTACAAAAAATCGTTGTCATGCTTGAGATGCAAAATGCCATGAATACAAAAGTGCATGAGCAATGGTTTAGCCAAGGTTTTGAATGGTATCGTGCTATTTGGGTTGAGTGTGCTGAAATGCTCGACCACTATGGTTGGAAATGGTGGAAAAAACAAACCCCAGATACTGAGCAAGTTATTTTGGAGCTGGTCGACATTTTCCATTTTGGTTTATCACTGCGTATCGACGGGGAAACAAGTTACGAGCAACTTGCCGCTCAACTTGAAGCTGAACTAAGTGCGCCTGAGCAAGCTGACGATTTTAAACAAACGCTTGAGTTATTGGCTGCAACCGCCGTTGCTGAAAAGCGTTTTAATGCTGCCGCATTCGCTGGATGTATGGCGCAAATTGGCATGGATATCGACGATTTATATCGTGGCTATGTTGGCAAAAATACACTTAATTTCTTCCGCCAAGATCATGGTTACAAAGATGGCAGTTATATAAAGGTGTGGAACGGTCAAGAAGATAACGAGCATTTAGTTGAAGTCGTTAAAAGCCTCGGTACGGAGCATGCTGATTTTGCAAAGCTTGTCTATCAAGGCTTAGAGCAGCGTTACCCTAAATAAACCTATTTATGCTCATTTTAGGGGCATGAAGTCACGAAAGTCGGTGGTAGATAAATAGCCATCGAACTGTTTATGCGGTTGTCGGCTATCAGGGTTGGCAACCGCAAGTATATGGCCTATGCCAAACTCTTTGGCCGCATCGAGCACTGCGGGACTGTCATCAACAAATAAAGTGCGCGCTTTATCAAACTGCCATTCTTGTTGCACTTGCTGCCATAAAGGTTGATGTTCTTTACTCACACCATATTGATGGGTTGAAATAACGCCATCTAAATAATTGTCTATTGCCGTTAACTCAAACTTTAACATGACACAATCTGGGTGGGCATTCGTAAGTAAGATTAATTCTTTGCCTGTTTTTCTAAGTTCGGTTAGAAAAGGGGGGACGTCTTCGCGAATTTTTATTAAATGCTGAATATCACGCTTTAACGCCATAATGGGTAAATCGAGTTGCTGTTGCCAGTAATCTAAACAATACCAACTTATTTGGCCGCTTACTTTTTGATAGCGTTGAAAAATGTCTGTTTTCGCCTGCTCTAAACTGAGTCCATGCTTTAATGCATATTGTTCGGGAATAACGGTAAGCCAAAAGTAATTATCAAAATGCAAATCGAGCAGAGTGCCATCCATATCAAGCAGTACTGTATCGATTTTTGACCAATTTAACATAGGCAATTCACTTTAAAAGATTTATCATGAGTGTAACTGACATGATAGCAAATTAATGCCAATGACACAGAAAAAGCACCCAACACCTCCGCAAATATTGTCTAACGAAGTCGTCGCCAAAAGCCGACTATTTACTGTTGAATCTCTGGCTTTGAAGTTTTCAAATGATGAACAAAGGCAGTATGAAAGAATTCGTGGTGGAGGCCGGGGAGCTGTGATGATTGTGCCCGTTACAGCTGATAATGAATTGCTATTAGTAAGGGAATATTGTGCAGGCACGAACGACTATCAACTCGGTTTTCCTAAGGGCTTAATTGATCCTGGAGAAACACCAGAGCAAGCCGCAAACCGAGAGCTTAAAGAAGAGGTCGGTTTTGGTGCGAAGCATTTTTCTGCACTAAAAAAAGTAACGATGGCACCCAGTTACTTTAATGCCACTATGCATATTCTCTATGCAGAGCAACTTTATCCAGAAACGTTACCTGGTGATGAGCCTGAACCGCTCGTTGTTGTTAAATGGCCAATACAAGATTGGCAATCTTTATTACAACAAGATGACTTTACTGAAGCACGAAGTGTTGCAGCTTTGCTATTATTAACAAAGTACCTAGAGTCAGGAGCGGGCAATGAATAATTTTTTAGAACCGTGCATTCGTTTAGCTGAGCAGGCAGGTGAGGCTATTATGGCTATTTATCAGCAAGATGATATTGGTGCTGAAGAAAAGTCAGATAATACACCCGTAACGAAAGCTGACTTGGCATCGAACGAAGTATTGATGGCAGGCCTAAGAAAGTTGGCTCCCGATATTCCGATTATGTCTGAAGAGACGCCTATTCCAGCACTTGAAGATAGGAAACATTGGCAGCGATATTGGTTGCTAGATCCTATGGATGGTACGGGAGAGTTTATTTTAGAAAGTGGCGACTTTGCGGTAAATATTGCGTTGATTGAAAACAATCATCCCGTCTTAGGCGTTATACACTGGCCAGCTAAACAAGTGACGTATTTCGCAAGTTATCAAAATGGTGCGTTTAAACGTGAAAATGGCCAAGATAAGCAAATTTCGGTAGCAACGCCAGATAACTTAACATTAGCGGTGAGTCGCAGGCAAAAAATTGAGGCGGTCAGTCAATATTTAAATACTCAGTTTGCCACCGTAGCATTAGGGTCATGTTCATTAAAGGCTTGCATTATTGCTGAGGGAAAAGCAGATTGCTTTTTACGTATTGGCCCAACAGGTGAATGGGATACTGGTGCATCTCAAGTAATTGTCGAAGAAGCTGGCGGATGCATTACTGACGCTGAATTTAACCCACTGACTTACAATCAACGAGAAAGTACTGAGAATCCTGATTTTATTGTAATGGGACACCCAGATTGGGAGTGGCAAAAAATGATCAGTCCTCATCAACGTGCTATTTAGAGTAGTTTTGTGTGCTTTTTGTTCGCTTGAACCGCTTTTATTATTATAACCCTTGATTTCTAATTTTTTTGCTATATTATAGCGCTCTCTCTGGTACAGGGCATCGTTAACATGCTTATGTTACTAAGAGATTACAGGCGCGGGATGGAGCAGCCTGGTAGCTCGTCGGGCTCATAACCCGAAGGTCGTCGGTTCAAATCCGGCTCCCGCAACCAATTTTTTAAATTGGCTGACTTCTTAAATTAAGTGAGAAGAAAAATAAACTTAATAATTTCAGGCGCGGGATGGAGCAGCCTGGTAGCTCGTCGGGCTCATAACCCGAAGGTCGTCGGTTCAAATCCGGCTCCCGCAACCAATTCTTTGAATTGGCTGACTTCTTAAATTAAGTGAGAAGAAAAATAAACTTAATAATTTCAGGCGCGGGATGGAGCAGCCTGGTAGCTCGTCGGGCTCATAACCCGAAGGTCGTCGGTTCAAATCCGGCTCCCGCAACCAACTGAAATTAAATTAGCAAACATGATCAGACACGCCACCGCGTGTTTTTTTATGCCTGAAATTCAGGTTTATAATCCGAAGGTCGTCGGTTTGCCTTCATTATTTACTGCTCCCGCAACCCACTGAAATTAAATTAGCAAACATGATCAGACACGCAGCCGCGTGTTTTTTTATGCCTGAAATTCAGGTTTATAATCCGAAGGTCGTCGGTTTGCCTTCATTATTTACTGCTCCCGCAACCCACTGAAATTAAATTAACTAAAATTATTAGATACACATCAACGTATTTTTGCCTGAAACAATAGCGGTATTATTGGGCTTAAACGTGATGAGCTTTAGAACCGACTATAATAAAAGCTTTTCTTTCATGTAGTTAAAATGGGGAACTATTATGAATGTTAACTGAACTGAACTATTCTTTATTAATAACTAATAATAAATGTGTAGCTTTTAGGGATGACTCGGTTTCTTATTTATCTTTTTAGTCTATTTTTTTTACCTTTTGCGTGGCCTGCGTTTCAAAATTTCAGTATTGATAATGGCTTATCACAAAGCGTTGTATTTGATATTCAACAAGATCAGCAGGGGTTTGTATGGTTCTCTACGCAAGCAGGGTTAAACCGCTTTGATGGGAATGAATTTATTGTTTTTTCGTCAACAGGAGAAAACAATAGTTTAACGAATAACTACATTTATCCGCTTGCACTCGATAACGAATCGCACCTTTTTATAGGCACCCGCAATGGGGGCGTAAATCAACTCCCGTTATACGATTACCAATTTTCTTCGCCCATTTTAACAGACTACCGTATTACCAGTTTGTTTGTTGATTCTCACGTGCTGTATATCGGCACGTATGATGGCAGTTTATTCGCTTACAATAAACGCAATGAAAAAGTGACCCCACTAGTGCGGGATATAAAAAAGCCTATTTATGCGATAACAAAAATACACGATGTATTGTGGCTAGGTACTCATGGTGCAGGATTAATTCATTATGATCTTGCTAAGCAACAACGTGTCAGTACGTTGTTGAATGGATTTACAAAGCCGCCTAGCATTCATTCGAGTATCTTTGCGATAAAGCAGGCAAATGACGAAACAATATGGTTGGCCAGTCAAGGCGGTGGGTTATTTAAGATTGATTTATCAGCAAAATCGATGCAGCAATGGCTTAAATCGAGCGACTCAGAGTACGGGTTAACCAGTAACGAAATTCGTGATATCGAGTTTGATCAGCAAGGTCGAGTATGGCTTGCAACGCGAGGGGGCGGCATCAATATTTTTGATCGCAAAACCAACACGTTTACTGCTTTAACCCATGACCCATTTGACAGATATAGCTTAGCGCACGACCGAGTTTACAGTATTTACCGTGATAGTAGCGATATTATGTGGTTTGGTACTGCCAATGGTATCAGCAAGCTAGATCCTGCTTCACTTCAATTCAGTAAATTAAAAAAACCGACACCGCTTTCAAGTAAAGATGCTTGGGCGCTATTTGAAGATTCGCAGCAACGTATTTGGTATGGCAGTTGGGGGGGCGGGATAGATATCCTTGATCAACAATTAAACCGTATTAAACACCTCGTGGCGAGCAACTTACCCAATTCAATTACCAGTAACGCAATTAAAGCGATAACCGAAGATTTAAATGGAGACATTTGGGTTGGTAGTTGGCAGCAGGGTATTGATGTGCTCCACCAAGATGGCAGTGTGACACATTTTCGAGCTGATGAAGGGAGCCATGGATTAACTGAAAACAGTATTTACGCCTTGCTGGTGGATGAGAAAAATAATGTCTGGGTAGGGACGAATGGTGGTGGATTATTTTGTTTTGATAGGCAATTAGGTCGGTTTATCAGTTTTTCAGAAAAACAGGCACATTCTCAATTAGTCATACCTACAGCAAGGGTGACAAGCTTATATCAAAGCTCCGCAACAGACATGTGGATAGCAACCGATGGGGATGGGGCGTATTACTATAACTTTGCGACTGATTCTTTAATTAATTATCGCAAAGGTAACCCCGCATCTGCTTTATCTGATAATACGGTGAGAGCCTTTTTACAGGAAGGTTCACGTATGTGGTTAGCGACGTCTAATGGAATAAATATCATTGACACCAATAGCCAGCAAGTAAAGGTTATTAATGTGGCAGATGGTATGCCTAATCAAGTGATTTATGCTTTATTAAAAGGCAATGATGGCATGGTTTGGGTAAGTACAAACAATGGATTAGCTAAAATAAATCCAGAGAATTTTGCAATCACCAGTTATAAAGCTCGTCACGGTTTGCAAGGCAATGAATTTAATGCCGGCGCCTATCTAAAAATGCGAGATGGCCGGTTAATGTTTGGCGGCACCCAAGGTGTAAGTGTTATTAACCCTGAAACACTCGTTAAGAATAAACAAGGTGGGCAGTTAGCATTAACGCGTTTACAGTTTGACGATCAAGACCTTATTATTTCTGCTGGGAGTAAGCTCGGTAGCCTTTACCAAATCGAGAAGAGTCGCATCGTCACAGTGCCAGCCGATATTACACGCATGCACTTACAGGTCAGTTATTTGCATTATTCAGAACCTAAAACTAATAAGTATTCTTACCGTTTAGAAGGTTTTGAACAGCAATGGAGAAATGTAACTGGTCCTTACTTATCAATAGATTACACCAACTTACCGCCTGGCAGTTATCAGCTTATCGTTAAAGCAAGTAGCGAAAGTGGAGCGAACGCACTCGCCCCATTGTTATTGAATATCAAAGTACTGGCTCCATGGTGGCAAAGCCCTGCTTTTTATGTTGTTTGTGCAGTACTTGTCTTATGTTTGGTGTGGTTATTAACGGTGCTTTGGACCTATCGGATCCGTAAACAAAAGTATCAACTAGAGCAACTTGTCAATGAGCGCACTGATGAAATTGCAGAGCAAAAAGCGCTGATAGAACAGCAAGCTGATGCGCTTAGTGATTCGCTTGAAAATAAAGTGCGCTTTTTTACGCATGCATCTCATGAGTTACGTACGCCACTTAGTTTGTTAATCGCACCATTGCAGCGTCTTATTTTTAATGAAAAAAACACAGATAAACGTGAGCAGTTAACCTTGGTATTACGAAACAGTCGACGTTTAGAAAATCTGGTCGATAAACTCTTAACATTGACCCGTTATGATGAGCGCAATGAAGAGATTATTAAGGTTGTATCCTTGTCTGCGATTGCGCGTGAGGTTGCAGGACAGTTTTCTGTACTCGGTGAGCAATCAGTAGAGTTTTATGTTGAAATAGAAGAAGCAATTTTTATATCAAGCACCCGAGAGGGGCTAATTACTATATTAAGCAATTTACTCAGCAATGCCTTCAAGTATACAAAACAAGGGAGTGTAAGCTTAAAAATAACAACGCATGATAACAATGCCTTTATTGAGGTGACCGATACAGGTAAAGGGATTGCTGATGCGGAGAAAGAGAAAGTATTTGATATCTTTTACCGTGTAAGCAGCCAAGCCAATGTAGAAGGCAGTGGTGTTGGGTTAGCCATTGTGAAACGTCTCGTTGATAAGTATCAAGGCGACATTCAGCTTGTTAGTCGCTTAGCGGTAGGCACAACATTTACGCTTCGTTTCCCATTAGCTGAGGCTCTCGAGCAGGCAACCTCGGTGAGTATCGACAGTGAGAACCTTAAAGCCAAGAAAAATTGTGAGCAACCTACCGTACTAGTTATCGAGGATAATGATGAGTTGCGTCATTATTTAAAAACTGAATTACACCCGCGTTATCAGGTATTACTGGCAGAAGATGGCCACGTTGGTTTGCAAATAGCGCATAGCCAAGTGCCAGATTTGATAGTGACAGACCTAATGATGCCAAAAGTGGATGGCTTTGCCGTATTAGATGCGTTACATAGCTCCCCTGTTACGTGCCATATTCCCGTGATAATACTCACTGCTAAAGGAGACTATGAAACGCGGGTAAGCGGTTTAAAACAACATGCTCTGGATGTAATCACCAAGCCTTTTGACAGGGAAGAATTATTATTAAAAGTCGAAAATTGGATTGATTGGGTTAATCAATATGCTCAACAGCATGTGATTCAGGTGCCAGATCAAAGCCCACCAAAGGCAGATACTCCCGTTGATCCGCGTGATAAACAGTTACTTGAAAAGCTTGAGCACTATGTATCTGAAAATTATCAGCAACAAGGATTCTCAATGACGCATTGTGCTAAGCATCTCGCACTGAGTGAACGTCAGTTGCAGCGTAAGTTAAAAGTGTTTCTCAACATGACACCGAGTGAATATTTGCGGGATTATCGACTCATAAAAGCTGCCGAGTTGTTACGCCAAGGTCGTCAAATTAGTTTGGTGATTGACGATATTGGTTTTTCATCTCGCTCACATTTCTCGAAATTTTTTAAAGTAAAATATGGTATGACGGCAAAAGAATATCAGTGTCACTACGTTTAACTTATTGATTTTTATTGTTATGTCGTATTTGAGTACATTTTTGTCGGCATCAAGCATACATAATTTTTGCATCTCATCTAACCTATAAAACTTAACGAAAGATGAACCGTTTTGATGGGATCTCACGTGTTCATATTTGACGGGCAAACATAGCTGAACTCAGTATATGGTTAAGGAAGTCACGGAGATCCCGCCTTTGTTCATAATTGTTAGATTTCGCTTCCCTTGAGATATGGCAACTGTTTGTGCAGTTGCCTCTTTTTGGGTGGCTACGTAGCAATCAATGTAAGGAATGACATGATGAGCCCTCCTAATTCACGATTAATAAATCACTTTAAACAGCTACTGCTCGCGACAAGTCTTGTCGGTTTAACCGCTTGTGGTGGCAGTGGAAGCGATAGCGACGAGGATAAAAAGCCGCCAGTTGCAGAAAATAAAAGCCCTACAGTATCAATAAGCAGCGATGAAACACTCACCGAAGGTAGCGAGTTAACGCTTCTAGCAACCGCCACTGATAGTGACGGCACTATTAGTACTTATGCATGGTCGCAGATTTCTGGTCCTGATTTAGCTTTGTCGGGTAGTGACAGTAGCAGCCTAACGATAACGGCACCTGCAATTGAAGATGATGCGGATGTGGTGTTATCTGTGACCGTCACCGATGACGATGGTGCAACAGCTAATGCACAAGTCACTATTCAATTAAAGCGTAAAGTGCTCAGTGTCACAATTACAGGTATTGTAACGGATGAGCCCATTATAAATTCAAATGTGGCGGTACAAATTGGTGATGAGTTATTTGAGATTACTGCTGATGAGCAAGGCCGCTACCGTGTTGATGTTGAAGTAGACGACTCTTTTGCTAATAAACTGGTGAAACTTGTTGCGCTAGGCGATAACGCCATCAACCCAGGTGTAGAGTTTGTTTCTCAACTTAAGTCGATTGCTACTTTAATCTCGCAAGCAGGCGAAGATGGAACACTGAGCAAAGAAGAAAACTTTGGTGTCAATATTACCAATGTAAGTACTGCTGAATTTGCTCTTATTAGTCGTGATAACGACACGGTTGATTCTGAGGATGCATTAGACAAAGCCTTGCTTGCGATAGATGCTGACGAAAAACTGCTGCTATCAGCACTAATTAAAATTATTGTTGATAATCCTGATTACAGCTTACCTGAAGGGGTAGAGTCTACCCTTGATTTAGTCAGTGACAGCGAGGGTATTGATGACTTTATCAACACCGTGAACAGTCAAGATCCAGCCTTAATAGAAACAGTAAAAGAAACCATTAAAGACGATGAAGAGTTGGTTGATAACTCATTTGGCAGTGTTGTGGGTGACTATGTTGTTATGGCGCCCAAGTATTACACGCGTTTTGGCGCGGGTCAGATTAATTTTAACCCTGATGGAACGGGCAGTTATGTTTTTATTAATTTTAATGCTTCATTCTCTTGGACACAGGACAATGATGTCGTCAGTATTACTGTTCCTGAGCCAGTCAAAGTATCGTGTTATTTTGATGTAGGTACAGTGACTCAAGAAGAAATGTGCGAGTACTTAACTGATTTGGATATGCGCATTTTACTTGAAAATGACGCTAATAGAACTGTTGAGCTTTATTCAGCGTTTGAAACGAAAAACGAATCAACGACTGAGATAATATCGACAGAAGAGTTGACCGCGAATCGTACGTTAATCGATAAAACACAAACCTTAAATGTTGCCGCAGCCGATTTAGTCGGTTCATGGTATGTCGATAATACATCTGATTTTTACGGCTACAGCAGTGCCGTTAATTTTAATTTAGTTGAAGGTGGTACGGGAACACTTATCAATAATAGCAACGCACCGGTTGAGATTACTTGGTCAGTGTCTGATAACCAGTTGATGATTTCTAGCACCGATGAGTCACTTACGTTTGACTACTCGTTCTGGTTTATAAAATCAATGAATGTCGGTTACCAATTCGCAGCTTCTTTAATGTCTAAAACGGATGATTCAAGTATTACAAGTACAGGGTTATTTGTAAAAGATAACACGCTGCAGCTTACAAACAGTGATGTGTTGGGTAAATGGACTATTTATCAAGGTGTAAATTCAGCGCAACCTGATCTCCATTACGATGTATATGATGATGGCTTAATGAATTTTAGCCTTAATCAACATTATCGCTCTTGGCAGATTAACAGCGAAGGTGTGTTTGTTCGAAATAACTACTACACCGACACCGGAGGCATATCGGCAACCTGTGATAAACCCGACAATAGCTGCCCAGTTTATACAGAGTTTACACAACAGCTGCTAGCAAAAGATGGCGAGCACTTCTTTACCTATCGTAAATACCGTGCATTTGAAATGGATGGCACCGAAATGCCTGGATATTATGCTTCTCACATTCGAGAGTTTTCTGTTTCAAGCGATTATGGTGTAAGTCGATTTGCGCCGTATTGGTGGGAGCATATGTATGCTGAAGATGATACAAGCTATCGTTACTTCTCAAACTTCTATACTCCAAAAGAGCTTGGTGTAGAAACCATTGAGTTGGCAACTATCACTGACAAAAGTTCAGATGCTTTTGAGTACTCAATAGCAACAACTTATCAAGGCGCGTTTATGCAAAATAGCTATGCACTGCAAAATGGTAAGTTGATGTCTAATGAATGGGTATTTGAGGTCGTTGAATTTGATCGCGACTTCTTAACTGTGTGTGTTTACAGTCAAGGAAGTAGCTGTACAGAAGATGCTAAGCAGGCATGGTATTTTGATGAGTCTATGGCTCAAGAACAAGTTGTTATAGAACGTCCCGCGACTATTCATCCTCTTGATGGTGCATGGCAACTCGCTGATGAACCTGAAGTGGCGGTGATTTTACGTGACGGTAAGTGGTTACAAATCCAAGCTATGTCACACCCTGATGATGAGACTGCCTTTGCGGGTTATGAAATAGGTGATTTTACGTGGAACGAGTCAACAGGTGAATTCTCTGTTCAAATTAGCGAAGATACAAATGGTAGTTTTGGTATTGATGATGCTGGAGCAATCACAGCCACCGTATCTGGTGATACGTTAACCCTAGATATTGAAGGTGAAGGTACTATAACGCTCACACGCATTTACAGTGCAACTAATCCGCTGATAGGGGGATACTATGATGGCTCATTTGACAGTGATTTCTTTATTGCCGTATTTAAAGAAGATGGCACATTCTTAGAGTTAGCACATGATACTGAGTTTAATGAGTTAGGTATTTCAGGTGGTTATTACAGCTACGATACAGAAACTCAAAAGGTGTCAGTAGACTTCTATGAAAAAACCTATGGTAGTCCTATTGAGCAAGCCGACCCTAACTTTATTGTGAAAGCGCAAGGTAACTTTATACACTTTAAAGATGGCGACGATTTCGGCATCATGGAGCGAGTCACGCGAGTAATAGAACAAGCGACCTTTACTGAAACAGAGTTAGTGGGCTCACATGTATTTACCTACATGGCAGATGATGGCAGTGGTATGCAAACATCGAATGTTGTTATTTCAAATGATGGTACCGCAACATTTGAATTAGAGGGTGAAGTGAGAGAAGCGACATGGGAGCTACACCTAGGTTCGTTAATGATGTACAGCGACCCGACCGTTACTCAAAACTACGGTTATGGTGTACTCATGACCCCCATAATGATGATAGATGGCGGTTTTAGTGTTGAGACTTTAGGCTTCGAAGTGCCAGAAACCTATGATGATAACGATGACCCTGCTCTGCATTCTTTTGTATCAGGCAGTTTAATTAAGCAGTAACCGTGCACAGCCCAGTAACAGCAATGTTACTGGGCTTTTTTTGAGGATTTAATCAATGAAACTATTTTATTTCTCAGTTCTTCTACTCAGCCTAACAGCCTGTAAAACAATGGATGCAGTACAAGAAGATATCAGCGATATTGGTACTAGTTTGTTTTCAAGCGAAGAAATGGATGAAAGTGCACAAGATGCATTTTTAAAAGCACAAGAAGCCTTTTATGAAGCTGATCGCGTTCGCAAGCAACATTCGCAGTTGACTGCCAAAGAGCGGAGTTTATGGCTTGAGCTAGAAGAGGACTATAACGTGTTATTAGCGACACCCAGTAAAGCGACCGAAAAGGAATCGTACTTTTCTGATACCACACTTGCTGATGGGGTTATGATGCAAAGTCTCCAATTTATTGAGTTGGTAGAAAGCGGCGAGTAATTGATTCTTCGCTTAAAAGATTGAAAAGTTTATGTTACAACGTAAGTAACATTACTTTTTAGTTACAAACATGACGGAACTTTACCATTGGTTTGATTTAATCGGCGTTGCGGTGTTTGCTGTTTCTGGGACGTTGTTAGCGTACGATAAAAAAATGGATGGCTTTGGAGTTGTTGTGTTAGCGACCGTTACAGCCATTGGGGGTGGGACCTTACGAGACCTCATTTTAGATATTCCAGTTTTTTGGTTACATGATCAAAGTTACTTTTGGGCTATTCTAGTATCAGTTTTTATTTCGACACGGCTAATCAATAAACAGCGCTCTATTCCGTTATATGCTTTACAAATAGCGGATGCGTTTGGTTTGGCTTTTTTTGCTGTAATGGGGGCGCAAAAAGCCCTGCTTGCAGGCATGCCAGATACCACGGCTATTATTATGGGGGTGATTACAGGTTGCTTCGGAGGCATGATCCGCGATGTACTTGCTGGCAACATACCTATGTTATTAAAAGGTGAGCTTTATGCGATCACTTGTATCGCAGGTGGCATCGTTTATACAGTGGGAATTTCACTTGGGTTAGTGACAGAAATGGCCATGGTACTGGCCATGTTAATGACCCTCACATTACGACTTGCAGCAATGAAGTGGAATCTCACATTACATGTTTTTAAATATCCCGACTAAACTGTAATAACAAGGATACATTACAGGGACAACGGAACGTGTCATTAGCTCGGATTTTCTCTCGTGCTCAAGTAGGAGTGCAAGCTCCAGAAGTCATTGTCGAAGTGCATTTAGGGAATGGCTTACCTGCTTTTCATATTGTTGGTTTACCTGAAGCCTCTGTAAAAGAGGCTAAAGATAGAGTGCGCAGTGCGCTTGAAAACTCACAATTTGGTTTTCCCGATCAGCGCATCACTGTTAACCTTGCGCCCGCTGACCTACCCAAAGACGGAGGGCGCTTTGACTTAGCCATTGCCGTTGGGATTTTAGTGGCATCAGGGCAAATAGTGTGCCCTGATATTCATCGCTATGAGTTTTATGGTGAGCTGGCCTTAAATGGTGAAGTAAGGGGAGTGAATGCTATTTTACCCTCCGTATTAGGAGCGAAAGAAAAGGGTCGGTGCTGTTTTTTACCAGCGGAAAACGACACCTTAGCCAGTCTTGTTTCTGGTGTGTCACGTAAAGCGATTTATTCTATTCAAGATGTATGGAACGACTTACTGAATCAGCAGCCCTTACCGCTTAATATTGAGTACCCAGAGCAACAAATAGAACGCGATTCAATCTATGATTTAAGTGATGTTAAAGGCCAACCTGGTGCCAAGCGTGTGTTAGAAATCGCGGCTGCGGGTGGCCATAACTTGCTTTTTTTAGGCCCGCCAGGCACGGGTAAATCGATGCTAGCACAGCGAATGCCAAGCATTATGCCGACCATGTCGGATGATGAAGCAATTAGCACCGCGGCGCTTTATTCTATTATTGGTCAGTCTGTTGATTTATCTAAGTGGCGAGAGCGTCCCTTTCGAAATCCACATCATACTTGTTCGGCAGTCGCGCTGGTTGGAGGGTCATCGAACCCGAAGCCCGGTGAAATTTCACTGGCACACAACGGCGTGTTATTTTTGGATGAGCTCCCTGAGTTTGAGCGTAAAGTGCTAGACTCGCTTCGTGAGCCAATGGAAACCGGGGTCGTAACAATATCAAGGGCTGCGAGGCAAATGGAATTTCCTTCTCAATTTCAGCTTATAGCTGCACTTAATCCCAGCCCAACGGGAAGCCATACCGACAAGCGTGCGACACCAGATCAAGTATTGCGCTATTTATCTCGTGTATCGGGTCCGTTTATTGACCGAATAGATTTACAAATTGAATTACCACGACTTACCAGCGCTCAATTGCAAAGTACCGAACCAGAAGAGAGCAGTCAGCAAGTACGTAAACGTGTGGAGCGAGCGCATGCGCTTCAGCATGCACGGCAAGGTAAAGTGAATGCACGATTGAACAATAAAGAAATGAGTCGATATTGTGAGCTTGCAGCTGCAGAGTTGCAGTTTCTAGCGAGAGCCAGTGAAAAACTGGCGCTGTCACCACGTTCTTATCATCGTGTTATTAAAGTTGCCCGAACAATTAGTGACTTAAAAGAGCAACCAACGATCACCTTAAGCGAATTAAAAGAGGCATTAAATTATCGTGCCTTTGAGCGCCTAATAAGCCAATTAACACAATTTTAAATCGATGCTTTATTCAATATTTTACGTGTTTTAGCAAGCGTCACCGTGTTAGGTGGTATGTTTATAAACAATGAGTCATTTAGGCGCTGTGTATACCTAAATAGAAAGCATATAACCTTTACCACGAACTGTTACGATGCGCTTTTGGTCTTTTTCGTCACTGAGCTTTTTACGTAAACGGCCAATTAACACATCGACGGTACGGTCACTTGGGCTCCAGTCGGGTTGCCCAATCTCTTCAGATATTTTCTCTCGAGAGGTTGCTTTTCCTGCGTTGGCAATCAAGCAAATAAGCACTTTATGTTCAGCTTCAGTGAGGCGAGACTCTTCGCCACTTGGGGTGATCAAAGTGCGATTGTCAGGGTGCAGCTTAAAGTCAGCATATTCTATAAACTCTTCACTTTCATCGTCGTGTTGTGAGCCTTTTAAACGTTTGTAAAGGGCGCGCATTCTTAGCTCAAGTTCAAGCAGGTCAACCGGTTTACAAATATAATCATCAGCGCCTTGAGCAAGGCCTGCAATACGATCGGCTTGTGAGTCACGACTAGATAAAACAATTACACCAATATTGGTCAGTGCATTGAGCTCTTTGGCAAGTAACAAACCATCGCGCTTGGGTAAGACTATGTCGATCACTGCCAGAGAAATTGCATCTTGTAGAGAGGCACGTGATTGCACGATGCTTAAAGCATCGGCTCCCGTTGAATCTACCTCAATATTAAATTCAGTCTCTTTAAAATGATTGAGAATGCGTTTAACGAGAAGCTCGTCGTCTTCAACCAATAAAACTTGAATAGTCATTCGCTTTAATTTCATACTTGATTTGCTGTTATGTTAGCACTGTATGGTAAAGGCTGAGAAGTGCAATGGAGCGGTTTGTAACTGTTTCTTACAATTTAATGGCTTAGCTTTTATATATTTGTAAAAAGCTGAGTACCTTTGCAGGTACTCAGTGATGTTTTTTTGTTATTTTTCAGGGTAAAGATACTGCCACCATTGAGGCTGATCTTTTAAGTTTTTATCGAAATAAGCCAGCATCGTATTCCACCAATCAAAGCGTTTGTCACGGGCAAATATTTGGTGATCTGCACCTTTATATTCAATCAGATCAACATCTTTACCTAATAACTTTAATGCCGTGTACATATTGTGGCTTTCACCAACCGGTACATTGGTATCTGAGTCACCATGAAGTAGTAATAGCGGCGTTGTTACTTTGTCAGCATGAAACACGGGACTGTGTTGGCTATAAAGTTGCGGGTTATTCCACGGGTAGCTATTTTTAGATGCTTCAGCTGAGTATAAATATCCCCACCAACCTTGGCCCCAATAAGACGTGATATTTGAAATTCCCGCATGTGCAATAGAGGCACTAAACATATCTGTTTTTGTCGCCAGCAGCATGGTCATAAAGCCACCGTATGAGGCGCCTAAGTTACCAACGCGTTTACTATCAACAAACGGATACTGGTTAAGAAATGCTCGTGTGCCATTAATAATATCGTTTGCGGTGTATTCACCCCATGCATTAACGTGTTTAGCCGAAAACTCTTGGCCAAATCCCGTTGCACCTGTTGGTTGAATAACGTAAACCACATAACCATGTTCCGCCCAAAGGTTAAAAGGGTAACGCCCAGTAAAGCCACGCGTCACCGGTGATGTACCGCCATAGTAGTAAACCAAAGCAGGGTATTGTTTACTCTTATCTATATTATGCGGCAAGTACACGCGACCTTTAATTTCTACACCTTCAGGGTTAATGAAATTAAACTCTTCAAGCGCTGCAATATCAGTGTGTTGGTAGCTAATTGGTGTGGAGTCCCACAGCACCTTAGTACGACTTTTACCTACAGTGAGTTGCTTAAGTTGTTGTGGTGTTGATGCTGTGGTGCCTGTAACAAGCAGAGTAGGGTTACGCTCGTCTGAGAAACTAAATTGCTCAACAACATCAAAGCCCGTATTCACGTTGTTAAAACGTTTTTTGCTTAAATCGTATTGATATAATTGCACAGTATCTTGCTCAGTCACTTTTAACAGTGCATCGCCATTTGCAAGCACCGTAAGTTGGCCTATCGCCGGGTCAAACTCTTTGCTTAGTGCCGTCGCTTTTTTGCCATCGCGGCTAAGTAAGTAGAGTTGCCCATCGTAATTATTGGCAAGCATGCCTTCGGGTAAATTACGGCCAAGGCCATCTCTGAAGTCAGGGCCAGCTGTAACATAAATACCGTCGTCGGTGTATTTTGCTTGATTAAAGGTTTTAAATTGGCCAAGTACATTACTCGTTGCAGAGGCAATATTTAGCTCAACAAGTTCAGTTGCAGGTTCTGGCGAACGGTTCATAGCTTGGGCTGAGCGACTCATTAACACAACACCTTGTTGAGCATCGAAGTCTTCAAGTGAATGGCTCAGCGGGCCTTGACTTAAAATTTTACTTAATCCTGTGCTTATATCGAGTAAGTACACTTGTGACGTGGTACGCGCATAAGACCAGCGGTCTTGAAGCCCTTGATAGTGCTTGGTGAGTTTTCCATCGTCGCTGGGTGATTTTGACCAACTAAAAATTAAGCTGTCATTATTGTAAAATTGAAACCCATTTGCGCCTGCAAGATGCTTAGCTATGACAGTGAGTTGCAGTGTTTCTAAATTTAAGCGCTTAAGCTCGCCCTCGATTAAATACACCAAGCTTGAACCGTCTGGGCTCCAAGTTATATTGCTAGGCTGCGCTGATTCAAAACGATAAATAGTCTTATTTTTAGCGTTTTTTAACTCAGTGACATACAGAGCTTGGTTTGCTGATTTATCGTCGTAATGGCGTGTACTCGTCAAAAAATGAGCGCCATTTGGTGACATAGAAATGTAGCTTATCGTTGGTGCATCAAATAATTGCTTTGCCGATAAACCATGCTGCTCTTTTGCTGAAAAGGTCAGAGCGCTTTCCTCTGATTTAGCTTCAAAATCAATGGCAACATCATGCCAATTAGGCACTTGCTCTGTGATGATCACTATTTGATGGTCGCCTTGACTCAATGCCAATTCATAAGTTTTATCTTTTTCAGTCTGTTTTTCGCCGTTAATAAATAACTGGGCGTTTTCGATCCCCTTTAACGATAACTTACCTTGACTAAAACGTTCGGCTGACGCTGTGAATTTTAGGGCTTGCAGGCCCCCTAAAGTAAGGGCACTTACTTTATCAAATGCTTGCCAATCTTGTTCATCACCAAAGACACGTACACGGGAGGTATTTTTTTGTAAGTGTGGCAGTAGATTGGCGATGATGGCATCGCGGTGCTCGGTTTGATAGGGCTTAAGTTGCATGTCATCGCTAAGTGGGCCAATAAATTGTATTGCAGACTTATCAATGGCAGCAGCCATTGCTGTGCTTGTTAAAGTGCACAGTGCCACAGCGCTGAGTGCTGTTTTTAAGCGAGCGCGCTTGCTCAGCCAAGTTGTTGTAAACATCATGATTTAGCCTATTAAATGGTGGTTTAGACCAATATAACACGCAGTAAAAATGTCAAAAAGTGTGCTGCGTTAGAATGCAGAATGGATTGAGCTTCGTGTAAACACTTGTTAAGGTGAGGCACTTCATTAAAGCTGAGGGCGCACAGTGACACTATTACTTGTATACATGCTGGTGGCAATTACCGTTTCTTTTTTATGCTCAGTAATGGAGGCTGTGTTGCTAAGCATTACGCCAAGCTATGTTGCTTTAATACGAAAACAGCAACCTCTTTTAGCTGAGCGTGTTGCTAAGTTGAAAGACAATATAGATCAACCATTGGCGGCTATTTTAACTTTAAATACGATTGCTCATACTGCAGGTGCTGCGGGTGTTGGTGCGCAAGCCGCGGTGGTTTTTTCGGATGCGGCTGTCGGCATTGCTTCAGCAATAATGACACTACTGGTACTCGTGTTATCCGAAATTATTCCAAAAACATTAGGTGCTAATTACTGGCGTGCTTTAACCCCCATCGTAAGCGTAAGCCTGGTGGGTTTAGTCTTTATCTTAAAACCCTTTGTTTGGTTTGCGGATATCTTAACGCGCTTTTTAGGGCGCAATTACGATGAAGCATATTATATACGCCAAGAAATTGAAGCAATGGCAGATATAGGCACTGAATCTGGGGCACTTAGACAAGATGAGTCTGAGATTATTCGTAGTTTATTGCATTTTCGCCATGCCAAACTTGATACATTAATGACGCCGCGCACTGTGCTTTTTAAAGTACACAAAGATATTACAGTGAATCAGTATTTATCGGAATATGGTTCATCGTCATTTTCTAGGGTGTTGGTATACGATAAAAATGGCGATGACATTATTGGTTTTGTACATAAAAACGATATTATGCTTGCTTACCATCGCTTGGGTGAAGACTACAAAATTAGCAAGCTGGTCAAGCCTATTTATACGGTGCCAGAAACCTTGCATGTGCCTACTTTGCTTGAAACCTTATTATCGCAACGTGTTCATATTTGCTTAGTGGTTGATGAATATGGAGATATTCAAGGCATTGTGACATTGGAAGATTTAATTGAGGCCTTAATGGGGCTTGAAATCGTTGACGAACATGACCAATCTGCCAATATGCAAAAAGAGGCAAAGCAGCGCTGGCGGCAGCGTTTAGAGAGCAGTAATACGATTGTTAGCGACGATAAACGTGAGCCTTAGCGGCGATACCCCGCTGCGGTTTTAACCATTTGCCGCCATGAAAATGACCAATTTAAAAAGTCTTCTTTGGCTTTCGGGCGGCAAAGTAAAAAACCCTGCATTAAGATAAATTCTTTATAACGGTCTAGGTAGTCAAGCTCTTCTACGCGCTCTATCCCCTCAGCCACAATGGCTAAGTCTTCTTGAATCGCAATATTTACTAAGCTACTGACGATAACTTGTGAAAACTGATCAGTTTCAATATTACTGATTAGTGTCCTGTCTATTTTTATCTCTGTAAAAGGCAGGGTTTTAAGTTGTTGCACGTTGGTGAAGCCGGTCCCAAAGTCATCGAGCGAAATACCAAAGCCACGCATTCTAAGGCGGTTTAGGGTTTCGAGTTGTGCGGCACTACGAAGTGCATACTGCTCTGTAATTTCTAAAATCACTTCGCTTGGCGATAAATTGTTTAAGTGCAAAATGAGGGCTAGTTTATCTGGGCAGCTTAAGTCTTCAAGCTGTGAAGGCGATAAATTAAAAGCCAGTTTTAAATTTGGTTCAAAGTGCTCTTTAATTTCAGAAAAGTCGCTCGTCGCCTTTTCAAATAATTGAAAAGTAATAAGGTTAATAAGATCTAAATCTTCGGCAATACAGATAAAGCGTTCGGGTAAAACGATATCATCTTCTTTACTGGTGTTAATTCGTGCCAGCACTTCAATACTTTCAACCCGATTGTCATGGCGATTAATTTTTGGTTGATAAAATGGCACGACTTCATTGTGGCTAATAGCATGCAGTAAAAGTGACTCCGAAATCGGGGATTTTGTTCGTTCGACATGAATCGAAAAATGCTCAAGTTTTTGGAGTAGTAAGTAAACTTGATTCAGTTGCACGGGTTTTGAAATATTGCCAATAAGATGCGCGTTGTGTTTACGTGCAAGGTCAGCCGCTAAATCGATGACTTTAGGGTCCATTTCAGAAATGATTGCGATCGCACCATGGTATTTCATTGCGCCTAAATGACGCATAAGCTCCATGCCATCCATATCAGGCATATTTAAATCAGTGAAGACGGCATCAAAATAATGCGGGGCTTTTTTTATTTTCTCTAAGGCTTCGCAAGCACTTAAGCAGGTTGTGACATGAGGAACTTCAAGCTCATTTAAAATGGCCTGCATAACGATAAGAATCGCTTTAGAATCATCGACTACGAGTATATGCCGTGCTGACTTCACCATATTCACTCCATGAACAAGAAATGCTTTAGTTAAAAGTAGTAGAAAAATGCTATTTCGTCATGTTTTTTACTTGTGTATTGATGTAAATAATCACAACAAGGGCCGCAAGAGTTAATTCGTAATTTAGCGCTGCCTCAGTATAATAGCGACACTCCTTATTAGCCGTTAAATAGATTATGATCAGACTTCAGCTGAGCTTAGCAAATGAAACCTTTACATTGCATTTAAAGGGCGCGCAGTTAGTGCAATTATTTCATCAACAACAAGCGATTGCGTTCGAGAACCCAGAACAACAAATGTATGAGTTTGATTTTCAAGGGCAGCGTATCGGGTTAGATACCAGCACCGTGCACGATAAAAGCTTGGGTGTTTATGTAAATCAACAGTGGGTGAGTCAACTTGCATTACCCGCTATGCAAGAGGCTGAGCCAAAACGTGGCATCATCGGTTTGCTCGCGTTAGGATTTAAACTCTTTAAAAGTGCAAAGGTCGTCAAAGCGGCACTCGCTGGTGCGTCAGTTGCTGGCTATGCATGGCTATTCTCAATCGAGTTTGCGTTAATGCTGATTGCCTGTTTAGTGGTGCATGAATATGGTCATGTTAGAGCCATGAAATACTTTGGTATTAAAACCAAGGGTATTTATCTTATCCCTTTTGTTGGAGGACTGGCTGTATCCGACGATAAAATAACAACGCGCTGGCAAGATGTGGTGATCTCACTCATGGGGCCTGCATTTGGTTTAATTACCTCAGTGCTCGGCGTGGTGCTTTATTACGCCACTGAAATGGAAATATTTGCCGGTGTTGCTGTACTGAGTGCTTTGCTTAATTTATTTAACCTATTACCAATTTTACCGCTAGATGGCGGCCATGTTTTAAAAAGTATTAGCTTTTCAATGCGATCTTGGATTGGTTTAAGCGTGTGTTTATTAGGGGTGTTATTTGGCTTATGGTTAAGTTACACCTTTGGCTTAATGCTGTTGGTGTTTTTCTTATTTGTCGGGGCGCTGGAAATTGTCTTCGAATGGCGCGGCCGTCATTACTCGCATTTAATCCCTCTGGACACCTATGGCCAAGGCTTTTCAGCGGTAATGTATGCACTTGTTGTTGCCGGACATGTGGCTGTTATGATGCACTTTGCCGACTCTGAAAGCGCAATTTTAAGCCTACCAATGAAAATTTTATCGAGTTAAGTTTACAAAAGCAGAGCGAATATTTTTGTGAATCTAATGACTAAGCAGGAAGTGTTTTTACACTTCCTGCTTTGCTTTTTAAGGATAAAAACTCAACATTAACGAAATAAACACACCCGTGATGATCAGTTGCACCAAGCAAAAGCCCATGATGTCTTTGGCTTTTAGGCCTGCAATGGCAAGCACAGGGAGTGCCCAAAAGGGTTGTATCAGGTTAGTCCACGCATCACCCCACGCAACGGCCATCGCTACACGAGGTATGTCGGCACCGAGTGCGTGTGCTGCCGGGATCACGATTGGTGCCTGAACGGCCCATTGACCTCCACCAGATGGCACAAAAATATTTACAAACCCCGCACTTAAAAAGCTCCAAAAGGGCAGTGATTCGGTGGTTGCAATGGCAATAAACCCTTCAGATATTTGTTGGGCAAGTCCTGTTTTGACCATGATGGCCATAATCCCTGCATAAAATGGAAATTGAATCACGATGCCTGCGCCACTCGGGATCGCCTGTTGTAAGCTTTGCAGTAAATTATGAGGTGTTTGATGCAGTAAAATAGCGCTGAACAGGAAAATAGCGATGACACTATTTAAGTTTAAGCCACCGCCACTGAGCACAAAGTAATAAAATAGATAGCCAAGACCAACAAGGCCAATACCGATACCTAATATACGACTATGCTCAATCACTTCGGCTGGGCGAGTGGGTTTTACTGATGCCGTGGGCTCATCGTTAAGTTTTGCTGGGTCAACATACACACTGTCTTTCTCGTTTGGCAACATGTAGCGATTAACCAATGGCATAATAATAAATAAACCCAGCACAATCGCAATATTAAAGCCTGCGAAGACGGTGTTTTCAGTGCCAATTACCCCAATACTTTGTTCCGAAAAGTGCCCATCGGTGGCGATAGTTAGCGGTACTGAACCCGCTAAACCACCATGCCAGACAATAAAGCCTGAATAAGCGCTGGCAACCAGTAGTCGGTAATCTACCCGGGTTTGTTTGGCAATCGCTTTGGCAAATAAAGCCCCTATAACCAAGCCAAATCCCCAGTTTATCCAACTTGCCAATAAAGAAACTAACGTCACTAGTATGATTGCTTTAGCGGGGGTATTCGCGAGCGTCGCAAGCGTGGTTAACAGGTGTCGCATAACAGGGGTACTTGCCAGCATATAACCTGTTAGCAAGACCAGCAGCATTTGCATGGCAAATTGCAATAAGTTCCAAAAACCACCTCCCCACGCAGCTAATACTTGCACCGGGGACGAGGGGGTAAAAATACTGGCCACAATAAAGCTCAGCAAGGTTAATAAAATGACGAAAATAAATGGATCTGGTAGATAACGTTCAACCAGCTTGGTAAATGGTTTAGCAACGCGATTTAGCATAGTTTTTATTGTTGTCGTTGAATCGATAGTGCCAATTAATCATGAATGAAGCTAATTGGCAAATTGATACCGAGGAGACTGTATTCGGTGTATTAGAAAAAGCAGTGTTACGGTTGCTGTTCGAGTACCGCTTTTAGTCGTGCCTGCACTTCTTCAACCAGTAAAATGGGCTGAAACTTTGATAAAAAGGCATTACAGCCGACTTTTTCGACCATCGCCTGATTAAAGCTACCACTGAGTGAAGTGTTCAATACAATGTGTAAGTTTTTAAGACGATTATCGTTACGAATTTCGTGTGTAAGGCGGTAACCGTCCATCGCGGGCATTTCTGCATCGGTGATCACCATCAGCAGTTCTTTTTCAACATCTTTGCCTTCATCTGCCCACCTCTTCAGCATGTTAAGTGCTTCAAGTCCGTTACGTGCAGGGATAATTTCAATACCAAGTTGAGAGAGCGTGTCACTCACTTGTTTGCGGGCTGTGGGAGAGTCATCAGCATGCAGTATTTTACGACCAGCAAACTCATTAACGATGCTTTTATCTAAAATGTCGTCAGAAATATTGACTTCGTATTCGATGATTTCAGCGAGTACTTTTTCAACATCAATGATCTCCACTAAGTGTTCTTGGCCATCGCGTTTGATTTTAGTGAGTGCGGTTAAGTAGTGATTTTTACCAATCGCCGTTGGCGGTGGCATGATGTCAGACCATGTCATGTTGATGATTTGATCGACCTTCCCAATCAAAAAGCCTTGCACCGTTCGGTTGTATTCAGTAATTACAAGGTTGGTATCTTCGATATGCTGTGCATCAGGCATACAAATCGCCTTGCGTAAATCAATCACGGGGATGGATTCGCCACGAATATCGACCACGCCAGCAACCTTAGGGTGGGCGTGGGGGACTTTGCTTATATGTGGTATTTTTACCACTTCTTTGACTTTAAAAACATTGAGGGCAAATAGATGGCGGCTATGCAGGTAAAAAAGCAATAGCTCTAAACGGTTTTCACCGACCAGTTGCGTGCGTTTGTCGACTGAGGCTAAAACACCAGACATATATCACCCTAAATACTAAATACAGAGAAAGTATAGTCTACTATTAATTTTCATTGTTACGCATTAGTAATTTTCCATCAGTTGCCAAAGGCTAAGCATTAAAGTACCGTATCGGATAAATTCCTCTACGACTATTTGCAAGGATTATGCATCATCTATTTAATCGTTTAGTGGTGATTATTCGCAGCCATATTGACCAAGTGAGTTGGCAAGCTGTGGTAATAACAACCCTATTGCACATGCTACTTATTTGGTGGTTACTTGTGCTTGTTGGCGAGCAGGCCTTAACACCACTTAGCACCTATTTTTATTATTATGTTGTGACAACGTCAACGGTAGGCTATGGCGACTTTAGCGCCAGTACAGAATTGGGACGTTGGATTGTTGCAATATTACAAATACCATTTGGTTTAGCATTATTTGGCGTTCTGTTAGGAAAAACAGGGCAAACAGTAACTTACTTAATTAGGCGCGCTATGACGGGTGATAAAAGCTTCGCACATATTAACAATCACATCATTATTTTTGGCTGGCATGACACGCGGACTAAAAAGATGATTGACTATATTTTAGCAGATCAAAAACGTTTAGATCGTCGTATTCTGCTCGCTGTGACAGAGCAAATGGAGCATCCATTTTTAGCCAACCCGCACGTCGATTTTGCCCGTTTAAGCAGCTTTACCGACATTGACGAGCTAAAACGAGTGGCGATTGAACGCGCAGATAAAATTATTATAGATGGTCAAGATGACGACCAAACGTTTACTACAGCGTTACGTATCAGCAAATTAGTGAATGAACACTGCCATATCAGCGCGCATTTTGATGATGAAACAAAAATCGAAATGTTGCTAGAGCATTGCCATAATGTCGAGTGCAGCAGTGCAAAATCGGCTGAAATACTTGTACGCTCTATGCAAGACCCTGGCTCAAGCCGTGTTCAGGAAGAGCTATTATCAACCTTACATGGTGATACACAGTTCAGTTTGCCAATTCCTAAGGGAGTGCAAGCAATGACATTTGGTAATTTATTTCATCATTTTAAGCAAAGTCATGACGCTATTTTATTGGGCGTTGCCCATAATCTTAGTGCGCAAGATATGGATTTAAATCCGCCGCTTGACTATGTCGTTAGTGAAGGCGATATTTTACATTATATTGCTGTTGAGCGTGTGTTAAGCAACGAAGTTGATTGGCCGGCCTTGGTGAAATAATGAATGAAGTCGCGTTTTTAATTATTGTTCTCAGTGCCTACATTTTACCTGTGGTCATTGTACTCAATAGTAAGCGCACGCAAGGTCACGAAAAGAACGCCTGGTTGATCGGTATCATCTTTTTCTCATGGCTTGGTTTGATTATGTATCTGACCATTGTGCCCAAGCATGGGCACGTCAAAAAGCACCGTAAAGGTAAAAGCTAGATTACTTGAGTTGCTTTAATTTATGTTCAATCAATGGATCATCTGGCGACAGTTGCTGAGCGACTTCGAGTAACTTTATCGCGTCTTTAGGGTGCGCCTCTTGGTGCTTAATGGCTATATCAATCAGAGGCTGTACATCAACAGCCTCCTTTTGCTCTTGGAGATGCTCAGCCTTTTCATCAATCAAAATATTATGTGCGGTACTGAGCAAAGCTAAACGGTGTGCAGAGCCTTTATTCGCTTTATTTAAGCGTCGGTAGTAATCTTCTTTAAAGCGCAAGGTTTTTGTTTGTTGGCGAAACTGGGCAATATCAACCTGTTGATGGCGAATAAAATCCACCGCCACATCCTTATAAAAACCAAACTTATTTAAATAGGTTGCATGAACACTGTGACCCATGCCAAACACCCGTAAATGGGTTAATTGTGGGTAGCGTTTAGCGTGAGCGCGGTCAATTCGATTGGTCGGGTCATAAATAATGTAACCTTTAGCTTGCCCTAAATCTACGTCGTGGTAATCACCTGCCCAATCAAATTTTTGTGCGATATCAGTACTTGAACGGTCATCCCATGGCGCTTTTTCTTTATTTTTTGTACTGACAGGGTGAAATAGCAGCACCTTATCGAGCTTCAACAAATTAGCAAATGCACCTACTGCAAAGCCTCCTCGGCTTAAACCATAGCCTAAGCGTTCTTTAAAGCTGCCAATAAGAGGGGCTAACTGCTCAATAAAAAATAATAAATTACGGTGTCTAAACCAGTTACTGATACCTAAATGTTGAAAGGCAATGATATTAACATCTTGCTTTTTTGCGAGCTTGTAGGCCCATGGTGAGAAATCATCAGTAAGGTCATGTTCTTGATAATTTGTCCCCGCAGGAGAAAAGGTAAATAGCAGAGGTTTGCTGGCGTCGATGATATGATACTTCACATACACATCACCGAGTAAGTCGCCGCCCGTGAACGGCACTTGTTTTTGCTGTTCTGCATGGGGGAGCTGGGTCCATTCATCTAGCCAATACAATAATTTCATACATCCCCCACGGTACCTCTAAAATAAAGGGGACACATTATAGCAAAAATAGCCATTTAATAAAAATGGCTGCGACTTTAATATGTTAGCTTTCACTCATGGCGATTATTTGTTGCCAATCATGCTCCGTGACGGGCATGACTGATAAACGCCCACCTTTTTTTAGGGCTATGTCAGTGATGGCGTCATTTGCTTTTATCGCTTGTAAGCTCACTAGTTTGTTAAGGTGCACTTTATAAGTAACATCAACGACAAACCAACGTGGGTTTTCTGCTGTGGCCTTCGCATCATAGTAGTCACTGCTTAAATCAAATTGCGTTGGATCAGCATAGGCTTCACGTGTTATTTCGCCAATGCCCGCAACGCCTACATGTTTACAGCTTGAGTGATAAATCATCACTAAATCCCCTGCTTTTATGCCATCACGCATAAAGTTACGGGCTTGATAATTACGTACACCATCCCACATTGAGGTTTGCTTTGGCGCGTTTTTTAAATCATTGATTGAAAACGCATCAGGTTCGGTTTTAAAAAGCCAATAAGCCATAATTAGGTGCCCTTACAAAGATTTACTTCCAATTAGTCTATAGTATCATTAAACGCTTGTCGGGATTGAGGATAAATAAATGAGCCAAGTATTAGATGATTTACTGTCGTTGCTATCGTTAGAAGAAATTGAGCAAGGCTTGTATCGAGGGCAAAGCCAAGATTTAGGGTTTCGTGCTGTATTCGGTGGTCAAGTTATGGGGCAAGCTTTGTCGGCTGCCAAAGAAACGTTACCAGAAGGGCGCATTGTCCATTCTTTGCATTCCTATTTTTTACGCCCTGGTGATGCCGAAAAACCAATCATTTATGACGTCGAAAATATTCGTGATGGTAAAAGTTTTAGTACGCGTCGCGTGAAAGCGATTCAATATGGCAAACCTATTTTTTATATGACAGCGTCATTTCAAGGGGAAGAAGAGGGGCTGTCGCATCAAGCCCATATGCCAGATGTGCCACAGCCTGAAGAACTTAAGTCATCGCTTGAATTTTACCAAGCGAATGCTGAGCATATACCCGAGGTGATCCGCAATAAATTTATTCGTGAGGTGCCGATTGAAATGCGCCCAGTCACGTTTCATAATCCATTTAAACCTCAGGTAATGGAACCTGTTAAGCACATTTGGTTTAAAGCCAATGGCGAGATGCCAGATGACCAACGCATTCATAATTATTTATTGGCGTATGCATCGGACTTTGAATTTTTACCCACGGCTTTACAACCGCACGGCGTGTCGTTTATGCAACCTAATATGCAAGTGGCGACAATTGACCATGCGATGTGGTTTCATCGTCCGTTTAGGCTTGATGATTGGATTTTATATTCGATTGATAGCCCAAGTGCGAGCTCGGGACGGGGTTTGGTGAGAGGCCAGTTCTTTGACCGTCAAGGCAACTTAGTTGCCTCAACGATCCAAGAAGGAGTGATGCGCCAGCGCTAATCCTTTGAGTGCGTAGCTTGGCTTTGCACTATGTCATCAATTGACTGCCAGACACGTGCTGGCAGCAATGCTTTTAGATACATATATACTTCACAAAGTGCATTACTACCGGTAAAACCGTGCTCTGTTTCGGTAATTAACTTTTGCTCACGTAAGCTTGAAATAAACCCGATAAGTACTTTTTTATCAAAAAACTCAGGGGTTTTAATGCCATGCAGCGTGCCTAAACGCTCTGCTAATACTTGGCTTTCGTGCTCAAGCTCTTCTCGCTCAATCCCCTTGCTGGTTTGAATAAAGCCAACCACGATTGCATAACGCTGCAAGGTTAAGCTCAAGGCTCGCCCTAGCATTTCGAGTTTTGCTAAGCAGTCGTTGCTGTTTGTTACTTTAATATTATTGCCATCGATTTCAATTAAGTCTTGATCAACAAAGCTGGCAAGAACGCGAGTAATGTAGTTTTCATCTAACTCATGTAAGAACCACTCTTTGGCAAATAGCGGGTAAAAGCGTGTAATCACGGCTTGGCAATCAGCCAGAGTCGTTTTGTGTGTTTTAAATAAATGCAGTGCCAGTAAGCTGGGAACAGCGAACAAGTGCAACACATTATTACGATAATAGTTAAACAGCGTTTTTTCTTTATCGTTAATTGCAATGATTTCGCCAAATTCGTCGCTGATCACATCAAATTTATTCAGTTTTAATGCATGCTCTAACAGCTGCTCTGCGCTTTCATTGGGGGTGGTCACTTTGTCGCTATAGCTTGCACTACGTTGCAGGTGCAAGTAGAACTCAAGTTGGGCAATCAGTTTGGGTTTACTCAGCGCATGTTTATCGTTAACCAGTAAGATCATCGCTAACAAATTCACCGCATTAAGCGCCGCAGCGCTATTGATATTAACCATCACTTTGTCTGCAAGATTAGCGACTTGTGGGCCCAACCATTGTGGTTTTTGTACATCTGTTGGGTGGATCGATTCACGCCAATCAGGTTGCTGCTCATTAAGGTATTGGTTTATCGAAATGGGGTCGCCAAAGTTTAAGTAGCCACGGCCATAGTTTTTAAGGTTTTTAATAGCCTTAAAAATCCCTAATACGGATTCGCCTTTTTTGTCGTTACCTGCCAGCTCTTTTAAATACGTATTAATCTCCATTACGTGCTCATAACCAATGTAAACGGGCACAATCGAAATAGGGCGATCGATACCGCGCAGCATCGCTTGCAATGTCATTGCTAACATGCCCGTTTTAGGTGGTAACAAACGACCTGTACGACTGCGGCCACCTTCGGTATAAAACTTTACTGAGTAGCCTTTAATGAATAACTGGCTTAGGTACTCTTTAAATACAGAGGAGTACAATTTATTGCCCGCGAATGAGCGACGAATGAAAAATGCACCACTGCGGCGGAATACGCCACCTGCAGGGAAGAAATTTAAGTTGATGCCCGCTGCAATGTGCGGCGGTACTAAGCCTAAATGGTAAATCGAATAGGTCAGTAATAAGTAATCCATATGCGAGCGGTGACAAGGCATATAGATAATCTCGTGGCCTTTGTCGGTTAGCTCATGGACTTGCTCAGAAAATTTAATATCGATGCCGTTATACAACTTATTCCACAGCCACGTCAAAATACGATCGGCAACACGAATAGTCGCGTCACTGTAGTTAGCAGCGATCTCGTCTAATAATTTAAGCGCATTTTGACGCGCTTCATTTTGGCTAATGTTTTTTTCTTTTGCCTCTACTTGAATGGCTTTTTTGATGGTTGGCGAGGCAAGCAGCGAATTAAACAACTGCTCACGTGAGGGCATTTTTGGCCCGGTAGCTGCCAGTTTCTGACGACGGAAGTGCACGCGAGCAACACGTAGCAATTTATGTGGCAGTTCATCAACATCGGCTTTTTCGTTTACCAAGAGCGATAAGTCGAGCGGTTGGCTAAAGCGAATAAAGTTGTCACGACCTGAAAACAAAATGACAAAGAACTTACGAAACCAGCTTGGCGTAAGTGAGTGTGATACCAATGTACCTAAACCTGGCTTTTCTTTTCCTGGGTTACGACCCCATAAAATAGTAACCGGGATAACCTGTACGTTTTTCTCACCTGAGTGCATTAGGTGGTCAATAATGTGTTTGCCTTGGTGAAGTGCATTACTGGGTTTACTTTTATTACCAAACAGAGGCGGCGGGTTTTGAATACCAATAAAACGATCAAGCTCTTTATTACCCAAAAGCTGCTCTTCTGTTGGACTTGGTAAGCCGTATTTTTTACACACGCGTGCGAGTGCCGCTAAATCAGAGCGCGCATTGAGTCTAACAATATAAAAGGTCGGGTTGGCGGGGTTTAGGTTATATTGCTCAATCGGGTTTTCTGGCAAGACCTTACTTTTAACAAATAAGCGGTTCATACCGGCAGAAATGATATTTAAACAACGATTAATGATACGCATTAACTCACCAAAGTAATTAAGAGTAATAATAGAAACAAAAAAAGCGCCATAGAATAGCAATTATTAACTGGACTGACCATTGCCATAGTGTGGCTTTTGGGTTTATTCAAATTAACTATAGTAAAGCAAAGACATAGCTTAACTGAATTTAACTGAAATATTATACAAAGCAGACTTTATTCGTTTTAATCCTAAAAAGTTGTTGCATTTATCACCAATCTCACTATAATACGCAGGCTTTCAAAATTCCCTCGGGAACTTGGAAGGAACATTAAGCTTGGATTTCAAGCTAATAAAACAGGAACTCCGATTTGGAGTTCAACGTAGATATAAGAGAACAGCCGACATCTTAGTTAGTAAGATTGTTTCGGTCGTTTTTTTATGCTCTTTTTAAATGCTCTTTATATTGAGGTTTAAGAATGTCAAATCAACGCATTCGTATTCGCCTAAAAGCTTTTGACCACCGTTTGATTGACCAATCAACGGCGGAAATCGTGGAAACTGCGAAACGCACTGGCGCACAAGTACGTGGTCCAATCCCACTACCTACACGCTTTGAACGTTTTACTGTACTAACTTCACCGCACGTTAACAAAGACGCGCGTGATCAGTACGAAATCCGCACCCATAAACGTCTGATCGACATCGTAGAACCAACTGACAAGACTGTTGACGCGCTTATGCGTTTAGATCTTGCTGCTGGTGTTGATGTTCAAATCAGCCTGGGTTAATCGGAAGATTAGAGAGGTTTTAGGAAAATGGCATTAGGTCTAGTCGGTCGTAAAGTGGGTATGACACGTATCTTCACTGAAGATGGTGTATCTATCCCTGTGACAGTTATCGAAGCGACTCCTAACCGTATTGCTCAGATCAAATCTGAAGCAACAGACGGTTATAACGCGCTTCAAGTAACCGCAGGCACTAAAAAAGCAAGCCGTGTAAACAAAGCTGCAGCGGGTCACTTCGCTAAAGCAGGTGTTGAAGCGGGTCGCGGTCTGTGGGAATTCCGCCTAAATGGTGGTGAAGGCGATTTTGAAGTAGGCGCTGAGCTTACTGTTGAATTATTCAACGAAATCAACAAAGTTGACGTAACCGGTACTTCTAAAGGTAAAGGTTTCCAAGGTGGTGTTAAGCGCTGGAATTTCAGCATGCAAGACGCGACTCACGGTAACTCTCTATCTCACCGTGCTCCTGGTTCAATCGGTCAAAACCAATCACCTGGTAAGGTGTTTAAAGGTAAGAAAATGGCCGGTCACATGGGTGCTGAGCGTGTAACGACTCAAAACTTAGAACTAGTTCGCGTTGACGCTGAGCGTAACTTGCTTTTAGTTAAAGGTGCAGTACCTGGCGCTATCGGCGGTGACGTTATCGTTAAACCAGCTGTTAAAGCATAAGTCCTGGAGATTTAGTGATGGAATTAGCAATTAAAGACGCTTCTGGCGCTCTTGAAGTTTCTGAAGCTACTTTTGGACGTGAGTTTAACGAAGCATTAGTACACCAAGTAGTTGTTGCTTACGCAGCAGGTGCTCGTCAAGGTACTCGTGCTCAGAAGACACGTTCTGAAGTAAGCGGTGGTGGTAAAAAACCATGGGCTCAAAAAGGTACTGGCCGTGCACGTGCTGGTACAATCCGTAGCCCAATTTGGCGTTCAGGTGGCGTTAGCTTCGCAGCTAAACCACAAGATCATAGCCAAAAAGTAAACCGTAAAATGTACCGCGGTGCGATCAAAAGCATCTTATCTGAATTAGTTCGTCAAGAGCGTTTAATCGTTGTTGAGCAGTTTGGTCTTGAAGCACCAAAAACTAAAGAACTAGTTGCTAAGCTTAAAGAACTTGAGCTTAAAGATGTTCTTATCGTGACTGAAGAAGTAGATGAGAATCTATTCTTATCGGCACGTAACCTGTACAAGGTTGACACGCGTGATGTAGCTGGTATCGATCCTGTAAGCCTAATCGCTTTCGATAAGGTACTTATTACAGCTGCTGCTGTTAAGCAACTTGAGGAGGCGCTAGCATGATCCGTGAAGAACGTCTTTTAAAAGTGATCCTTGCTCCACATATCTCTGAAAAAAGCACTATCGCTGCTGAAGAAAACAACACGATTGTTTTCAAAGTAGCTAAAGATGCAACTAAAGCTGAAGTTCAAGCTGCAGTTGAGAAGCTTTTTGAAGTAGAAGTAACTGGTGTTCGCACACTAAACGTTAAGGGTAAAACAAAACGTACTGGCATGCGTTTCGGTCGTCGTTCAGACTGGAAGAAAGCTTACGTTACTCTTAAAGAAGGTAGCGAGCTAGACTTTGTCGGCGGCGCCGAGTAATAAGGGGAGTTAGAATTATGGCACTTCAAAAGTGTAAACCAACTTCTGCGGGTCGTCGTCACCTGGTTAAAGTGGTTAACCCTGATCTTCATAAGGGTAAACCTTACGCACCACTACTAGAGAAAAACTCTAAGTCTGGTGGTCGTAATAACAAAGGTCGTATCACGGTTCGTCACATCGGTGGTGGTCATAAGCATCATTACCGTGTAATCGACTTTAAACGCACTAAAGATGGCATTCCAGCTGTTGTTGAGCGTCTAGAGTATGATCCAAACCGTAGCGCAAACATCGCTCTTGTATTATATGCAGACGGTGAGCGTCGTTACATTATTGCACCTAAAGGCTTAAAAGCTGGTGATTCAATCCAGTCTGGTGTTGATGCACCAATCAAAGCTGGTAACACATTACCAATGCGTAACATGCCTGTAGGTTCGACTGTTCACAACGTAGAATTAAAACCAGGTAAAGGTGCTCAAATCGCACGTTCTGCTGGTGCATACGTTCAAATCCTTGCACGTGAAGGTCAATACGTTACTCTACGTCTTCGTTCTGGCGAAGTTCGTAAAGTTCCAGCTGACTGTCGCGCAACACTTGGTGAAGTAGGCAATGCTGAGCATATGCTTCGTTCACTAGGTAAAGCTGGTGCAAATCGCTGGCGTGGTATCCGTCCGACAGTTCGTGGTGTTGCCATGAACCCGGTAGATCACCCGCACGGTGGTGGTGAAGGTCGTACATCTGGTGGTCGTCATCCTGTGTCTCCATGGGGTAAACCGACTAAAGGTGCTAAGACACGTAAGAACAAGCGTACTGATAAATTTATCGTACGTCGTCGTACTAAATAATAGTTGAGGAATAGCCATGCCACGTTCTCTCAAGAAAGGTCCTTTTATTGACCTACACTTGCTGAAGAAGGTAGAGAAAGCGTTGGAAAGCGGTGACAAGAAGCCAATTAAAACTTGGAGCCGTCGTTCAATGATCATACCTAACATGATCGGATTGACCATCGCTGTCCATAATGGTCGTCAGCACGTTCCTGTGTTTATCACAGACGAAATGATCGGTCACAAACTAGGTGAATTTGCACCAACTCGCACTTACCGCGGTCACGCTGCGGATAAGAAAGCGAAGAAACGTTAAGAGGAGAATGATAAATGCAAGCATTAGCTAAACATAAATTCGCCTCTGGTTCGGCGCAAAAAGCACGTCTAGTTGCAGATCAGATCCGCGGACTTCCGGTTGATCGCGCTCTAGAAATCCTGGCGTACAGCCCTAAAAAAGCGGCTGTATTAGTTAAGAAAGTACTTGAGTCTGCTATTGCTAACGCAGAGCATAACGAAGGTGCTGACATTGATGAGCTTCGTGTAACTACGATCTTTGTGGACGATGGTCCAACAATGAAGCGTATTATGCCACGTGCTAAAGGACGCGCAGACCGCATCCTTAAGCGTACAAGCCACATCACTGTTGTGGTTTCAGATAGCTAGGAGTATAAGTAATGGGACAAAAAGTTCATCCTACTGGTATTCGCCTAGGTATCTCTAAACCTTGGGTTTCTACCTGGTACGCGAATTCAAAAGATTTCTCTGATCAGCTTTTTGGCGATCACAAAGTACGTACATTCCTTACTAAGGAATTAAAAGCGGCTTCTGTGTCTAAAATCGTTATTGAGCGTCCAGCAAAATCTATCCGTGTAACAATTCACACAGCTCGTCCTGGTGTTGTTATCGGTAAAAAAGGCGAAGACGTTGAAAAACTACGTCAAGCAGTAACTAAGATTGCAGGTGTTCCGGCTCAGATCAATATTTCTGAAGTTCGTAAGCCTGAACTTGATGCACAACTAGTAGCTGACGGTATTGCGTCACAACTAGAGCGTCGTGTTATGTTCCGTCGCGCTATGAAGCGTTCGGTACAAAACGCAATGCGTATTGGTGCAAAAGGTATCAAAGTTGAAGTTAGCGGTCGTCTTGGCGGTGCTGAGATCGCACGTTCAGAATGGTATCGTGAAGGTCGTGTACCTCTACATACTCTTCGTGCTGATATCGACTACGCAACTTCTGAAGCCTTAACCACTTATGGTATCATTGGTGTTAAAGTTTGGATCTTCAAAGGCGAAGTTATTGGTGGTTTACCACTAGTACAAGAGCAAGAGAAGCCAGCTAAACGCGCGCCAAAGAAAGCCAAAAAAAGTGCTAAGTAGAGGTAGCGAGTAATGTTACAGCCAAAACGTACAAAATTCCGTAAAATGCACAAAGGCCGCAACCGTGGTTTAGCGCAAAACGGTAACAAAGTAAGCTTCGGTACTTTCGGTTTGAAAGCTACTGGTCGTGGCCGTATGACTGCTCGTCAAATCGAAGCAGCTCGTCGTGCTATGACACGTCACGTAAAGCGTCAAGGTAAAATCTGGATTCGTGTATTCCCAGATAAGCCAATTACGAACAAGCCATTAGAAGTTCGTATGGGTAAAGGTAAAGGTTCTGTTGAGTATTGGGTTGCTGAAATTCAACCTGGTAAAGTACTTTACGAAATGGAAGGTGTTTCTGAAGAGCTTGCTCGTGAAGCGTTCAACCTTGCAGCACGTAAATTACCATTCACAACAACTTTCGTAACTCGGACGGTGATGTAATGAAAGCTAGCGAACTAAAAGACAAAAGCGTAGAAGAGCTAAATGCTGAACTTCTAGGACTTCTTCGTGAGCAGTTCAACCTGCGCATGCAAGCAAGCACTGGTCAGTTAGCTCAAACACACACGCTAAGAACAGTACGTCGCGATATCGCGCGTGTAAAAACAATTATTAACCAGAAGGCAGGTCAATAATGAGCGATAAAATCCGTACTCTTCAAGGCCGTGTAATCAGCGACAAGATGGATAAATCTTTCACTGTTGCTATCGCACGTTACGTGAAGCACCCAATCTATGGGAAATTCATCAAACGTACGACTAAGTTACACGTACATGACGAAAACAATACAGCTCAAGCTGGTGACGTAGTTACTATCCGTGAGTGTGCTCCTATTTCTAAGACTAAGTCTTGGACTTTAGTAGACGTTGTTGAGCGTCCAAAGCAAGCTTAATTTTTAATTAAGTTTACTTACTAAAAAACCCCGGCTTTGCTGGGGTTTTTTGTATTTAAAACAACCTTCACTGCTTTGTGACGTGAGTCGTTAGCTCAGCGAGTAGGGGGTATACCCACCTGAAATAACACTGATACCAACCCGCAATAATACTTACTCATTTTGAGTGATTAAACCTGTTGCTACTTACGTTATAAATGTCTGATTTACGACTGCATGGAGGTAGGGGGAAATGCAGGATCAATTGTCGAGAACAACTAAATAACTAAATTTTTGCCTTGTTATCAAGGAATGGTATTACTCATTTAAAACACTAAACCTGACGTTCATAGCGTTATACTTTGTTCATTTAGCACAATTCAATAGCCAAATTAGTGCCTTGCCACCGACACGTTTTGCACCTCAACATAGACCACTTAATTAAGCGAATTGCGACCAGTTAAACGGGAGCTAACCCCTTACGAGTTAACAATGAACTTATTGGGTTATTAAATACTCTTAGAATAAAAAACAAGGAGTGTTGGTGTTAAAGGGACGTTATAAAGCATGGGTGTTTTCGATTACACTTCATGTTCTCATACTGCTTATATTTGCTAAACATGCTCAGCGTGTCATTGTTGCGCCTTGGCTTGAACCTAAAGGTGTGATGCAAGCCTATGTTACCGTTGATCTCACGACCTTACCTCGTTTAAATATAGATGTAGAAAAAACGCCCGAAGAAAAAGCTAAGAGTAGCCAATTAGGTTCTGCGACAGAACCAAAATCAGAGGACACTGCTTCAGAAGTTGCTGAACAGCCGAGTTACGCAGCTATGAATGAAAGTACTTTAAGTCTGGCTGCTCAAACAAATTCCAGAGGAAGGACAATGACCAATGCGTCAACAGTCGCTACGCCAACAAAAGAGCCTGAAATCGTTGCATCAGAGGTATCACCAAGGCCATTTAAAAAGCTTAATCCTTATGCGCCATTACCTAACATGGATGTTGAGTACAACCAGTCGACCGCGCACGCGACAGGAAATTTACACTCAGCAACAAACAATGCGAGTGGAGTACGAATAACGAGCCCTAAAGAGTACTCAATTTCAAGCGAAGCCACGGTATTATGGGAAAATGGTGATGGTAGTCGACGCATCGAGATGCTGAATGGACAGTGTTATGGCATTGACTTTAATTCAGTGTTCGGTAAATCAGGCGTACCGAGTGGTTCACCCAGACCCTGTGAAGATAAAGAAGCGGCGTTGTTCAAGGAGATTATGAATAAGTGGAGCAAAAAATAAATAAAGTTCTTTACCTCAACTAAAGTTGAGCTTTTAAAGTGGCGTTTTTTAGAAGGACGTTGCTATGAATGCACTCGAAAACTACCTGTTAAGTCTACAAATTAATTGCTACAACACCTCAGTCACACAAATCATCGACGTACAGAACCGTATTTTTCGGTCTCTTTTATCAGCATCTCATTACGCTGAGGCATTGTTAGTTGCACTCGATATTTCTCATTATTCAACACCGCAGCAGCATCAAGCTTTATTAAAACAGGTGTTACATCATCTTGGTTACCGTATCCGTGTTGAGCGGCAACGACATGATGTACTGTTTATTGAACACACACGTTTAGCATATACATTACATTTAGCGTGAGCTGTCATTAACTGGTCATGTTGCTGGCGTGAAATAACACTGTTTTAAGGAATAACATGGAGTGCCTTGGGTCATGCAACAACCAAACATTATTATTTTAGGTAATGGCCCTGTGGGTGCGCATATCGCAGCGAGCGTTAATCGCTGCCCACGCGTGGTTAGGTTTAATCGTTGTGCAGACATGCCAGCCCATTTAGGTAAGCGTTGTACCGATCTATGGCTAGTTGGGCGAGGCTATCAGGCGCATGGCTTACTAGAGAGACCGCTTACAATACCACTCGAAGGGCTTTCACAGGTTATGATCACTGATCCTAACCCTCATCCGTTGTTGCACTGCTTTTTTAAATTAATTCATCGAAAAGGCAAGATAGACTACGCTAATCAGTTATTTAAGATGTATGGTCTGCACTGTAAATGTGAACGTTTAAGCGCTCAGTTTCGACAATCATTACTCGCTCACTTGCTTACTTTAGGACCTGTAATACATCGACCTTATTGCCCAAGCTCTGGCACTCTAGCTATCGCTTTTTATTTATCGCAGTTTGATAAAATACATATTGCTGGATTCGCTTTTCGAGGATGGAAGCGTCATCCGTGGCATTTAGAAAAGCGCTATGTAGACGGGTTAATTGCGGCAAATAAAGTGGTTTTACTTGATTAAAAAAGACACTTAACTGACGTTAAGTGTCTTGCCTTAACGAAGTTACCAAATCATTTCTGCAAATTCAGGGTGATCAACAAATGGGTTACGATTTCCTTGGAATTCAAATGCGGCTTGGTTTCTATCAAGTTCAAGCTGACTAACAGGGTCGTCGTTATGCCATTTTAATAGCATCGCAATGACCCAGTTCTCGAACACCTGACTTGATGAGCCATTAAGCACAGCATTGCTATACGTTGTGTTGTTTTGCCAGTTAGCAATCACATTTTCATAGCGTGTTGCCATGTAAAAATAAGCCCGTGCAAAATCACCTTTAAACTCATCAATCGGTTCGAATACCGTACCTGAGTAATTTAATGAGCTAGCGGCACTGCCTAATTTGCTTCCATTACTAGAGGTGTAGCTTGCACTGGCGACTTCGCCGAAAGGGTAGTTACTGCGTTTTGAATTTACATAGCCATCAGTGGCAAAGATATGATGTACATCTGAATTCATGGGCTCAACAGTGCCACCAAACCAGCTTTTTGGGAACGAATGCTCGCGGTTATAGCAATCAGCTTCACTGTTGTAGGTACCGCACTGGTCGCTAACAGCAACATAGTTATAGCTGTCTTGGCCTGCTGGATTCTCTGAATAACGGTCTAAAATTGAGTTATCATTCTCAAAGTATTTATCACGCGATGCGAGGTCGTAAAATCCCCAAATAGCCGAATAACCTTGTGAGTTATGATCCTTAATTATGTTGTACAGTTCCGTTTTTAAAGCATAGCCTGTAAGGCCTTGAGTCGTTACATAATATCCTGTCGGTTCTGTTGGTGTGGTACCGCCGCTATTCCCGCCGCCAGTGTTATCACCTAAACTAAACGGTGTAGCCTCTGAGCTTTGGAAGCTTGCGCCACTGGCAAGCACAGTTTGACCTAAAGAAAGACTGTAGCTGCCATTACCGAATGAACAGCACATGCCATCACCGTAACTATCAAAAATAGTGAATGTGTAGTCACCATCAACTAAACAGGCTTGCTCGTTATAGTTCGTATTAGCAGCGTAGCTGCCGCCTGATGCTACTGTGCTGCCTTGAGCATTGGTAATTTGCCAACTGGTCTCTGCACCATAGTTGTCGGTGGTGAGGGTAAGAGCGACTTGGTTATCTGTACAGCCCCCCGCAGGTGGAGGCGGTGTGCCAATGTTTGGCGCAAAGTTATCGACATAAACAACTTCGCTGCCATCAAAGCCCGTTACGTCGTAAAAACGTAATCCTACATCGATAGAGGTTGTTACTGATGCGGTATATTGATAGCTGATCTGTTGCCATTGATTTGTTAATGCTGAGTTTGAATAACCTTGGTAGCCATCAACGACAAGGCGTGCCTTCACCCCCCCTTCGGTATGATAAACCCACGCCGAAAACTCATAGCTTTCACCCGCAACGACATCAACCATTTGTAATAAATCAGTATTACTTTGCGTACCTGTATTCACTGTAACGCGAGCTGAGTAGTTACCCGAGTAAACCACATTACTGTTGCTGCTGAGATTTATACCACTGTCAATTGTGCTCCAACCTGAGGGGGCACCTGCTGACCAAGTTTCGAAATCAGCATTGTTGATATTCGCCATTGCTGAACTTGCTAAACACAGCAAACTGCTGGCTAGCATTATTTTATTACATGTCCCGTGTGACATTATTGTTTCCTTTTCATTGTTATATTGTCTGTTCTTAAAATGAACACAGCGAGTATAGGCTAAACACGGTATGTTGCAATAATGTTAATTGGTAAAATATTTATTCGACTAAGTAAGCATTTAATCTGTTTTTTATAGTAAATATGAAAATTAATAACTAAATGGAATATCAAAGCAGATTCTATTCTTTTTTAATCGTGCGAGACCTCGTTATTCTTCACGCTCAGATAAACTTTTAAAAAGCATCGTTTGAGCTCTTTTAAAGTCGAAAAAATTATTAGTGAAATGCCAGTAGCAAGGGGTTTCGCAGTTAACTTTCAGGGTTACGAGGAATAAATTCATGTTGTTGAGTCAACTAAATGCAGCGGCGAGCCCGCTATCGCAAGAGCAAGTACAAAAGCTGCAAGGCTTAGTGGCTGAACTTAATCCAATTCAGCAAGCGTGGGTAAGTGGTTACTTAGCTGCAAGTGCTAATGCGGGTGCATTAACAGGGGGCGTTGCTGCGGCTCCTGCTGCAGGCGATGCTGCACCACTCACTATTTTATACGGCTCACAAACAGGCAACGCCAAAGGTGTTGCAAGCAAATTAAAAGAGCAAGCTGAATCACGTGGATTAGCAGTAAAACTAGTCAATATGGCAGACTACAAGCCTACAGCCCTGAAAAAAGAAAAATTTATCACTGTTGTGGTATCAACATACGGTGAAGGTGAGCCACCTGAAGATGCAGAAAGCTTACATGAATTCTTAACCACCAAAAAAGCACCTAAATTAGATGGTGTAAAGGTAGCAGTAATTGGTTTAGGTGATTCAAGCTACGAATTCTTCTGCCAAACAGCAAAAGATTTTGAAGAGCGCTTCAATAAACTAGGTGCAGAAACTATTTTCCAACGCGCAGACTTAGACGTTGATTACGATGACGAAGCTGCAAAATGGATAGACGGTGCGCTTGATGCATTTGAACCCGACCTAAAAGCACAGCAACAAACAAGCGGTGGTCAAGTGGTGGCAATGCCATTTGGTGCAGCAGCACCAGCAGCAAGTCAATACACCAAACAAAACCCGTTTGCCGCTGAGCTTAGTGTGGTACAAAAGATCACAGGCCGTGATTCAACGAAAGATGTACGTCATGTTGAGATTTCTCTAGAAGGTTCTGATATTACCTATACACCGGGTGATTCGTTGGGTGTGTACTTCTTAAATGACGAAGCGCTTGTTGATGAAGTACTTGCGCTTACACAAATCGATGCATCGAGCACGGTTAAACTAGGCGACGAAACGCTAAGCGTACGTGATGCACTGATTGAAAAGTTAGAATTAACGCAGTCTTACCCAGGCTTTGTTGAAAAATACGCAACAGCAACGGGTAACCCTGAATTATTAAAGCTTGTTGAAGATAAAGCGGCTATGCGTGAGTACATTGAGCCTCGCCAAATCTTCGATATTATTCGTCAAAACCCAGCAAAGCTTGACGCACAAACGTTAGTAGATTGCTTACGCAAACTACAAGCGCGTTTATATTCGATTGCATCGAGCCAAGCCGAAGTTGAAGAAGAAGTGCACTTAACGGTTGGTCTGGTTGAGTTTGACGCATTTGGCAGCGAGCACTTAGGGGGCTGTTCTGGTTATTTAGCGCGTCGAGCTGAAGAAGGCTGTAAGGTAAAAGTATTCAGTGAGCATAACGACAACTTCCGCTTACCAGTAAGCGACGAAACGCCCATTATTATGGTGGGACCGGGTACCGGTATTGCGCCATTCCGTGCGTTTTTACAAGAACGAGACGCCCGTGAAGCAAGTGGTAAAAACTGGCTATTCTTTGGTAACCCACACTTTACGCAAGACTTCTTGTATCAAGTAGAAATTCAAGGCTACTTAAAGTCAGGCTTACTCACTAAAGTGGATGTGGCATTTAGCCGTGACCAAGCGGAAAAAGTTTATGTTCAAGACAAACTACGTAAAAACAGCAAAGAGGTGTTTGCGTGGTTAGAAGCCGGAGCACACATCTATATTTGTGGTGATGCTAATCGTATGGCGAAAGATGTGCACCACGCACTGGTTGACATCATCAAAGAAAACAGCGGCAAAGATGATGAGCAAGCTGAGCAATACTTAAAAGATTTACGTAGCGCCAATCGCTATCAGAAAGACGTGTATTAAACACGTTTAAAAGCTAACAGCCGTCACCGTAACAAATTTAGGAAATACCATGAGCGAACAAGACAAAAACGTAAAGCTTTCTGATAACGAGCGTTTGAAAAGAGAAAGTAACTTTTTACGTGGCACCATTGCACAAGATTTAAAAGACGAGATCACCGGTGGTTTTACCGCTGATAACTTCCAGTTGATCCGTTTCCACGGTATGTATCAGCAGGATGACCGCGATATTCGCGCTGAACGTGCTAAACAAAAGCTAGAGCCGTTACATAATGTTATGTTACGTGCGCGTATGCCAGGCGGTATCATCAAGCCTGAACAATGGTTAGCGATTGATAAATTCGCCGACGAGAAAACCAGCTACGGCAGTATTCGTTTAACCACGCGTCAAACGTTCCAGTTCCATGGCGTGCTTAAGCCCAATATTAAAGGCATGCACCAAATGCTTGATAGCGTGGGGATTGACTCAATTGCGACCGCGGGCGATGTGAACCGAAATGTACTGTGTACGACGAACCCAGTTGAGTCAGAGCTTCATCAAGAAGCGTACGAGTGGGCCGCGAAGATTTCTGAGCATTTATTACCAAAAACCAAGGCTTATGCTGAGATTTGGTTAGATGGCGAAAAGAGCGAAACCACCGAAGAGCCCATTTTAGGCTCAACGTACTTACCACGTAAGTTTAAAACGACGGTAACGATTCCACCGAATAACGAAGTGGATGTACACGCCAATGATTTAAACTTTGTGGCAATTGCAGAAAACGGCAAATTAGTTGGCTTTAACGTGTTAGTGGGGGGTGGTCTTGCGATGACTCACGGTGATACAGCTACGTATCCACGTAAAGCAGATGACTTTGGTTTTATTCCACTTGAACACACATTGAAAATTGCTGAGCACGTGGTGTCTGTTCAACGTGATTGGGGTAACCGTTCAAACCGTAAAAATGCAAAAACCAAATACACATTAGACCGTGTAGGTTCGGATGTATTTAAAGCGGAAGTTGAAAAGCGTGCTGGTGTTAAATTCGAAGATAGTCGTCCGTACGAGTTTACGCATCGTGGTGACCGTATTGGCTGGGTAGAAGGCATTGATGGTAAGCACCATTTAACGCTGTTTATTCAAAGTGGCCGTATTTTAGATTACCCAGATAAACCACTCAAAACGGGATGCCGTAAAATTGCTGAAATTCACCAAGGTGATTTCCGTATGACGGCAAACCAAAACCTGATCATTGCTGGCGTACCCGCTGATCAAAAAGCCGTTATCGAAGAGATTGCTCGTAATCATGGTTTAATTGATGACAGCCATACTGAGCAACGTAAAAACTCAATGGCGTGTGTGGCATTACCAACGTGTCCGTTAGCGATGGCAGAAGCTGAGCGTTACTTACCAAGCTTAATTGAGAAAACAGAAGCGCTCTTAGCGAAACACGGTATGGGTGATGACAACATTATTATGCGTGTTGTGGGTTGCCCGAATGGCTGTGGCCGCGCGATGTTGGCAGAAGCAGGGCTTGTTGGTAAAGGCCCGGGTAAATACAACGTGTACTTAGGTGGTAACCGTGAAGGCACGCGTATTCCTAAATTGTATTTAGAAAATGTTGGCGAAGATGTCTACCTAGATGCATTCGATAAGCTCATAGGCCAATGGGCGAGTGAGCGTAATGACGGTGAATGTTTTGGTGATTTTGTTATTCGCAAAGGCATTGTTGCTGAAGTCAAAGTTTCAGTAACCGATTTTCACGCATAATTTTAAAAGCGATACCGCTTTAAGGTTTGGAATTAACCATGAGTGAATTTAAAAACATCTTAACGATGAGCAAAGAAGACCAAACAGCCATGCTGGCTGATATTAACGGTCTTCTTGCTGAAAAAAGCGCTGAGGAGCGTGTTGCGTGGGCACTTGAAAACTTACCAAGTACACACTTTTTATCGTCTAGCTTTGGTATACAAGCCGCTGTGATGCTACACCTTGTGACATCGCAGCAGCCAGATATTCCTGTGGTACTGACTGATACTGGTTATTTGTTCCCAGAGACATATCAGTTTATTGAACACATGACAGAACGGTTATCGCTGAATCTTAAAGTGTACAAGTCTGAGCTCAGCCCTGCGTGGCAGGAAGCGAAGTTTGGTAAGCTTTGGGAGCAAGGAGAGGCGGGTATTAAGCAGTACAATCAGCTTAATAAAGTTGAGCCAATGACCCGCGCATTGAATGAGCTTAATGCGGGTACATGGTTCAGTGGCCTTCGTCGAGACCAATCATCGTCGCGTGCTGATAAACAAATAGTTGAAATTAGCCGTGGTACAGTGAAAGTATATCCACTGATAGAGTGGAATAATCACGATATCTATCAGTACCTAACGAAACATGATTTGCCGTACCATCCGCTTTGGGAGCAAGGCTATGTGTCAATGGGTGATGTGCATACAACACGTAAACTCGAACCCGGTATGACTGAAGAAGAGACTCGTTTCTTTGGGTTAAACCGTGAGTGTGGTTTACACATTGATGGTGACGGTATTTAGTCCTAATTTCCTATCAGAAAATTCATAAAGCGCGACATCGGTTGCGCTTTTTTTATACCAAAAATGTATAGTCCATGGCTCAATCGAGTGAGAGAAAATCATGAGCCGTTTAGTTATATTATTCTTGTTGTTTAGTCCATTGTGTTTAGCCGATACGCTTCGTATAGGATTGCCTGATAGCGATTATCCTCCTTATCATTTTATGGCCGGTAAAGAAGAGGGGATTGTGAGCGATTTACTGAACCGTTTTGCAAAACAATATGGAGTGAGTATTGATTACTTTTATGTGCCAGAGAAACGTTCACAAAAAATGCTTGATGAAGGGTTACTTGATGGTCGAATCGAGTCTGTAGAGTGGTATGTTGGACAGAATCAATACTATTGGAGTGATGCGCTCGCGGTGGTAGAAGATGTATTGGTCATGCCAAGTGGCTGCCATATTCCTATGATTGAACAGCTTGCCGGGTATGTGCTTATGGCGCGTTATGGCTACACCTATCCCCAGTTTGAACACTTATTTCAATCGGGTGATATGCACAGAGAGAATTTTTACTCAGAATTTGAAATGCTACTTGCCTTAATGGATTGGGAGCATAACCAACGCGTCGCAGTGATTTCTCGGGATGCCTTAACGTGGTATGTTGCTCGCAATAATGATTTTAAAAAGTTCACTGTGAGTGATTACTCTGTAGGCAAAGCGCCATTACAGTTACAGTTTGCGTTTGATGAACGTGGTAAAGAGACCAGCAAACAATTTAATGACTTTCTGAAAAATCTCAAATCATCAGGAGAGTTTGCTAAGATAATGAATAACTACCAATAACGGATAAATTGGATCATGAAGCGATTTTGCTATCTTGCAGTAATGCTATTACTGACCAGTATTGTGCTGCTATTTTATATAAAAAAGCCCGATGGTCAGCCTTACTTATCGCTCAGCATGTTGCAACGTTATTCACAACAAGTAAGTCATGATGTCACTCAAAGCGCGTCACAAAATGTTGAGTCGTGGGGTGTTAAAGCCGAGCAGCTTTTAAAGCAATTTAGCGAGCCTGATAATGGTCATGCAGCTGTTGTGGTTTATAAATGGCAAGATGAGCAGGGACAGTGGCATTTTGCAGATACACCTCACCCACAATATGCGAGTACGTTGGTGACGTTAGACTCGCGAGAAATCACGGTGTTACCCGCAGAGAGTTTTCAAGCAGACCCCGAAAGCAAGTTAACTGAGACACAGGTTAAATCAGCTGCAGATTCGAATTTATACGACCCTAAAAAAATACAACAACTCATACAAGATGCTGAGCAAATAAAGCTGCAAATTGAGCAACGTAATAAGCAATTAGAACACTAAACGTGCGTGTTTTTTGTGGTTAATTCGCTTTCAAGCTTCATTAAAAGAATGGTTAAATAAATCTTTGTCGGTAATGAAAATAACACGCCTACCGCGATACAAGCCGCACTGATCATAATGCCGTGTACACCTAGGCTTTCATCTAAATAGTTACTTGCTAACAGCGAGTGGCCTAAAATAATTAAGCAAATACCTAATATAATAAATACCTTAAGGGTTCTTATAATATTTTTTTCTGTCATTTTAAGCACCAACATTTAAAGGCGTAATTAAAGTGTAGGTGCTATCTGACTTAGACGGTTTGTTTTAAATCAAGTAATGATTGGTTACTTATTAAGCTTTACTGGGCCGTTAATATTGTCAATACTTAAGTCGCCAGAACCAGCCTCAATAATAGTGAGTCCAAGGGTATCATTGACATAAATACTGCCAGAGCCATCGGTGATGGTAACGAGCCCTTTTATGTGTCTTACATCTATATCACCAGAGCCGTCTTCGATAGTGAGCGCACCACCTAATGTTTTAACGCTAATACTACCTGATTCATCAATGATACGTGCTGGGCCTTGGCTATTCTCGATGCGAATATCTCCAGAGTCATCTTCAATATCAATACGGCCTTGGCCTTGGTCTATTATAATTGAGCCAGAATCGTCTTCTATGTTGATATTGCCGCTTACATTACTAATGTGAATGTCGCCAGAGTCATCATCAAGACGAATATTGCGACCTCCTTCAATCACAATGGATCCTGAGTCATCATCAATACTGATATCGCTTTGCATAGCACGTATGACGATATCACCTGAATCATCATCAATATCAAGTTTAAGCTGTGCTGGCACAGATACGATTAAATCGATATGAGGTGATGAGCCACTGTAAAACGACACGCTACCATTATTGAGCTTACTGATAAGCTATGCTGTGTCGCCGTGTTTTTCAAGTGTTAGCGTATAGGTTTCATCGCCTTTAGCCGCATAGATATTGGCATTCACTGTGATAGCTGTGGCATTGCTGTCGCCTTTGATGATCAGTGAGCCGGCTTCGGCATCGATTTTTAACTGGCTTACATTTGCAGCCGAAACGCGTAAGTCTTGTTGTTTTTGTTCAGCAAACTGATCCGCAGATACATGAATAACACAGCCTGTTATTAATAAGCTCGATGAGATGGCAGTTGCGCACATCGCGCGTTTGAATGATGCAATAGTCATATGGATTCCAAAATTATTGTGATTTTTATCTGGTTAGCATTCGCAAATTATGATCCAATTTTAACATGCTGATTTTTATGTGCTTTTCATTTTTTGTAACTAAGTGTGCTGGTCTAAACTGCAATTTATTGGTGTTTTAAACAAAAAAAGGGGCTGAAATCTCAGCCCCTTAGTTAACTTAAAAGTGATTACTGCTCAGCCAGCATATTACGAAGTACATACTGTAAAATGCCGCCGTGTTTGTAGTAATCCCACTCTTTGGGTGTATCAATTCGCACATCAACACTAAAGCTAACTTGCTTACCTTCGCTGTTAGTTGCAATAACGCTGACTTCATTGGTTTTGTCGTATAAGCCTTCAAAATCAAAGGATTCTTGACCAGTCAAACCAAGCGATTCATAACTTTCACCCTCTTTAAATTGAAGCGGTAATACGCCCATACCAATCAGGTTAGAGCGGTGAATACGCTCATAGCTTTGCGCTATGACTGCTTTTACACCCAGTAATAAAGAGCCTTTTGCTGCCCAGTCACGTGATGAACCGGTCCCATACTCAGCACCAGCCAAAATAATCAATGGGGTACCGTCTTGTTGATACTGCATGGCCGCATCAAAAATGCTGGCAAGTTCATCTGTTGGTTGTATGCGTGTGACACCCCCTTCAGTGCCAGCAGCAAGTAAGTTTCTTAATCGTACATTGGCGAAGGTGCCGCGCATCATGACTTCATGATTACCTCGACGAGAGCCATACGAGTTAAATTGTGCTTTTTCTACACCATTTTCTTGTAAGTACAAGCCAGCAGGAGCATCGGCTTTAATCGCCCCCGCAGGTGATATATGGTCGGTGGTGACTGAGTCTCCAAGTTTTGCTAAACAACGTGCTCCACTGATCGTGGGGATACCGGGCGGTTCTATTTCCATGCCATCAAAGAATGGCGCTTTTTTAATGTAGGTTGATGCGTCATCCCAGTCATAAAGCTTACCTTCAGGGATTTGGATTTTTTGCCAGCGATCATCACCTTGATAAACATTACCGTAGCTCGATGCAAACATCTCTTTGGTGACGGTATCACGCACTAACTCACTCACCTCACTCACACTTGGCCAAATGTTCTTTAGATAAATGTCGTTACCATTGGGGTCTTGTGCCAAGGGTTCATTGTATACATCAATGTCGGTGCGTCCCGCGATAGCGTAGGCCACAACAAGCGGAGGTGATGCTAAAAAGTTCATTTTTACATCTTGGTGGATACGGCCTTCAAAGTTTCGATTGCCCGATAAAATAGAGCTTACAACAAGTTTGTGCTTCTGAATTGCTTCACTTATTTCATCAGCGAGCGGGCCTGAATTACCAATGCACGTGGTACAGCCATAGCCCACAAGGTTAAACCCAAGCGCGTCTAAATCATCCATTAAATTCGCTTTTTTCAAGTAATCAGTGACCACTTGAGAGCCTGGCGCGAGTGATGTTTTAACCCACGGTTTTACTTTCAACCCTAGCTGTTTGGCTTTTTTAGCAACTAAACCCGCCGCCAGAATAACGCTCGGATTTGACGTGTTTGTACAGCTTGTTATTGCAGCAATGACACACGCACCGTCTTTTAACTCAAACTCTTCACCTTTGAAGTTAACTTTGGCTGCGCCCATATATTGCGCTTCGTTAACAGGATCATCCGGATTTGTTGTCGGACCTTCATCTTCGATACGTGCTTCTTGAGTATCACTTTTATCACGCTGTTGCATGCGCTCATTTTGGAAAGCTTTTAAGTGTTCCCCAATCACCTCGCCTGCTTTATCAAGGGCAATACGGTCTTGCGGACGTTTGGGACCAGCAAGGCTAGGCACTACATCATCTAAAGACAGCTCTAATGTGTCGGTGTAATGTGCTTCGTCGCCTGGGTTTCGCCACAGTCCTTGGTGTTTGGCGTAGTCTTCGATTAGCTTCAGTTGTTTTTCATCGCGATTTGTTAAACGCAGGTAATTAATCGTTTCATCATCAATCGGGAAAATACCACATGTTGCACCATACTCAGGTGCCATGTTTGCGATGGTAGCGCGGTCTGCAAGTGGTAAGTCAGCAAGGCCATCCCCATAAAACTCAACAAATTTACCCACGACACCATGTTTACGCAGTATTTCGGTTACTGTGAGCACTAAATCTGTGGCGGTTGTGCCTTCGGGCAAGCGACCATTGAGCTTAAAACCAACCACTTGTGGAATTAGCAAGCTAATGGGCTGACCAAGCATGGCCGCTTCGGCTTCTATGCCACCGACACCCCAACCAAGTACGCCTAAGCCGTTAATCATTGTGGTATGCGAATCTGTGCCGACTAGGGTATCTGGATAAGCGAGGGATTGACCATTTTTTTGATCGTTAAACACCACACGTGCCAAATACTCTAAATTAACTTGGTGTACGATACCGGTTGCGGGTGGCACCACTTTAAGGTTATCAAAGGCTGTTTGTCCCCAACGTAAAAATTCGTAACGTTCTTTATTTCGTTCATATTCGAGCTTGGCGTTTAAGTCGAACGAGCCATCTTCGCCATAACCATCAACTTGTACAGAGTGGTCTATTACGAGTTCCGCAGGTGACAGTGGATTAATTTTAGCGGGGTCTCCGCCAAGTTTTTCCATGGCGTCGCGCATTGCGGCTAAATCAACAATCGCAGGGACACCTGTAAAGTCTTGCATCACCACGCGCGCAGGCGTAAAGGCAACTTCGGCGGAGGGTTTTGCTTGTGGATCCCAGTTTAGAAGTGCGTCTATATCTTGCTTTTTAATGTTTACGCCATCTTCGTTGCGTAATAGATTTTCTAACAATATTTTTAATGAAAAAGGCAGGCGTTTGGCTTTGTCACCAAGACCTTGTAAAGAGTGGATATGATATTGCTCACCATTGATCGTAAGCTGTTTTTGGGTATCAAAACTGTTATTCATTATTTGCCCCTGTGGTTTACGCAAGCAATGCTCGCTTTTTATGTTTCCTTTACGAGATATCTGCAAACTTAATACCAGCTATTAAAATTCACCGTGCTGATGAAAAAATATGCTATCTAATTATAGTTGATGCCGATGCAACTTATTTCAAGGGGAGAGAGCAATAAAAGAGCAGTAATTAGACAGCAGCTCATAACATAGACTGACGTTAAGTTAGCCAATGCTGCTGTTTTGCGTGATGGCTAACAAGCAACAATAATAAGCCAATTACAATCACGCAAAATGGCATTGCCAAAGCACTAAAACCAAAGAGGGCGAGGCTATCGATTACGATAAAGTTGTAATACTGCTGGACTAATACAGCGACAAACGAAATAAGAAACAACTCTCTCGCGAGGGCTTTTTTAGCAAGTAATAAAATGCTTGCTAAGCTGGCTGAAAACACCGCTATCGCAAAGGCAAGCGTTGACCACAGCGGGATATCACGGTATGCGGCTTGTTGATCGAGTGGTAATTGGTCAATCATCTCTGGGGTAATGAGTAGCTGCATAATAAGTGCAATTACCCCGAGTAGATTCCAAACTAATGCGGCCCATGCAAGTGGTTTGAGCCAAGCGGGAGAAGTCATAAATCACCTTTATATTGTTATTATCAAGCACAATTAAAGGGGATAAATATTAATTAAGCAAGGCTAACCAAAAGAAATAGGGCGACGACCTGTTTTTTCGTCTACTTTAGGCTTTTTAGTGCGCTTACGTTTTTTGGCTGTTGATGCGCTGCTCTCTTGCGGGGCGTTCTGTCGTTGTTGCTCAGGTTGTTTTTCTGGGCGAGGGTTCGGTATTGCATCCTCACTTAAGGTTAATTGAAATTGCTCACCATCAAACGAAAGTACGTCGCCACTGTATAATTTTTTCCGTTTTATTGTACAAATTTCATAGTTAACTCCAACATAACCTTCACCGATTAAGGTCTTTGCTTGGCCACCTGTCTCAACTAAATCGAGCACTTTAAGTAAGTTACATAACTCTATTGGCTCTTCTTCAAGCTCAATTTCGATGAAATCTTCGTTCATGTTGGTCTCTCATAATTTAATCGCAGCCATTATAAAGCCTAGCACTGGATTGAACCAAGGTTAAATTTTTAAGCGCTTCACATACTTAAAAAATGAGCACAAAAAATAATGACGTATTTTGCAGAGTCGTAAGAAAACTGCAGTATTTCATAAGTACACTGCGCGCGTCTCGATATGGTGCGCTACTTGCTAAATGCAACGTCGTTTTATTTATTATTCGTTCAGGAGAAGTAGTCATGGGCGTTAGGTCAGTACTGAAAAAAGAACTAATGGGGTTAGACGATACATCGTTACTTGCAGCAGATGATGTGCGTGCATTATTAACCCAAACAATGAAAGCGCAGCCTGATAAATCAGAACAAGGCTTTGCATTAATTTCGCGTTTTAATGATAACCACAGCCAGCTTGCCTATGGAGAGGAGAGTAAAGAAGAGTTACTTGAGTATCAGGTTCACCGCTTATTTAAAGATATTCTTTACACTCGACGCAGTGTTGATAAATGGCTAAGTCACCATTTAAATTAGTTGATTAATCAGCTTTCCTCTAATAGACTACATTTGTAATCTATTGGAGGGAATAGTATGAACAGGATGTATATTTGGTGTGTGCTGCTATTGTTAGTTGGTTGCCAACAGCCAACTGTTTATGTTTATACAGAAAACTTAGACGCACAGCAGCAAGCTCAGCTCGATTTAGCCTTAAGTGCTCAGCGTTTACCTTATAAATACACGCAACTGAGTGTGCCGCGAGAGTTTGGCGACGCGACTTTGATGTTATCCGAAGATAAAATTTTGACTGAACAGACTGAGATCTTAGCTGGCATCATGCAGCGACTGGGTTATCAGCCTGAGATCAAATACACCACCGCCGCAAATCACTTTTACAATCATGGCAATATTGGCTTTTACTTAAAAGCACCGAGTGAGGAGGATGAAATTTCTCTGCCTAATCGTGTTTTCACAACACACTGCGATGAGGATAAGTTTAATGGACTGATGGTGACATTTACCGAGAAGCACGCCGAGTTTGTGCTTCCTGGCGGGACCCCAGTATCACTTAAGTGGGATTATCTGTACGGTTATCTGGTTATTTATTATAAAAACTATTCACAGACCTACAGCCATTCAACACCCTATGTAAGTACACCTTTTGGTGAAAAGCCAACAGATACCTATCGATATACTATTAGGGTTAATCAGCCTAGTTGGTTAAATTGCTCGTTGCAAATAGTCTATATGGACTAAAAAATCTTTACCTCAACTAAACTTGAGGTTTTAGCATGGCTGTCATCATTACTTATAAGGACATGCCATGCAAAACTACATTAAACATTATCTAAATTCTTTGGCTATTGATTACATTAATGAAGACAGAAATCTTGCATTGATTGAGCGTTTACAAGCGGCGCATTTAGCTCGCTATAGTTTCAGCAGTGTCAATGCATTACAGGCTAAATCACTGAGCCTTGATGACGATAAAGTGTTTTCACGTTTAATTAATTTACAAGAAGGAGGTTATTGCTTTGAACATAACAAGATCTTCTTTCTTGCGTTGGTCGCACTCGGTTTTGACGTTGAAATACTCATAGCGCGGGTGATGCTTAACGGCCGTGAAGAAAACCCTCGCTCGCACCGATTAACAAAATTGACACTCGAGGGTAAACACTATTTGCTCGATGTTGGCTTTGGGGTAAGTACACCGGTAATCGCATTGCCAATTGATCAGTCGTCACGAGTCAGTGAAGGTGTGAACTTATATGAAATTAGCCGACGTGACAGGCTAATTGATGTGAGGCAAGTTTTACCAAATACTCAGCATTTATACCGCGTTGAACTGGCTCAATTCTATGAGAGTGATTGCGAAATCGCTCATTTCTATAGTCATCACCATCCAGACGCTGCATTTGTTAACAACCTTGTTGTATCACGTATTGAAAAGGGTGAACGCTGGCTTATTCGAAATAATCTACTGCATTATTGGCACGAAACATCAGCAGTTCATACGCAACAGGTTATTCAATCACGTGAGCAATTACATACATTACTTACAGACACATTTCTTTTAAATGTAGGCAAAGCAACGTCTGCATGGTTAATGGAGCGCTATGTATTAGCCGCGTGATTCGAGGAAGTTACTCAGTTTAATAATACGCTCACTCATGCCTTCGATGATGCGGTCTTTAATTTTTTCGCGGATCACGTTTGGCAATCGGGTGAGGGCTTCCGGTGTGATTGCCAGTAAAATAGTATCCACTTTAGCGCGGGCGCTAGTACTGCGCTCGCGATTATTGATAAATGCGCCTTCACCAATAAACTCACCTGGTTCAATGGTGCCGAGCTCAAGCAAATGGCTTTGCTTAAAGATGATTAATGAACCACTCAAAACAATATAGAGTCGCTTGTCATTATCAAACTGTTTAAATACAGCTCGACCTTGTTGTACTAAATACAAATGGCTGAAAGATTCTAATAACACCTGTCGTTCACTCAGGGTAAACTCCCGAAAGAACGCCAATCGGTTAATAATTTCCATCTGCTTAATAAGCGGAATATGTTCGATTAACTTCATTACTTACATCGTTTATAACGCAAAATTAGCTAATATTGCGCTCTTTTAACTTGCGGGTCAATGTATTGCGCCCCCAACCAATTTTAACCGCAGCCTCTTGTTTGTGGCCTGCACAATTTGCCAGTGCGGTTTTAATTAAACGAGTTTCCAGTTGAGCTTGAATCGCGGGCCAAATATTTTCTTTCCCTTGTTTAAGCTCGAGGTTTAACCATTGTTGGAAAGCTTCAAGCCAATCACCTTCTTGCTCTACAGGTTCTGCCGCGATAATTTCCGGTGGTAAATCTTGCTCACTGATAAGCTCTCCAGGTGCCATTACGGTTAACCAACGACAGGTATTCTCGAGCTGACGCACGTTACCCGGCCAGTTAAATAATCGCAATTGCTCGGTCGCTTTTGGGCTTAAAATTTTGCTTTCGACTTGCAGCTCTTTGGCGCTTTTATGGAGAAAATGTTGTGCTAAACGTTCAATATCCTCTGTACGTTCACGAAGAGCCGGTAAGCGAAGACGCACCACATTTAAGCGGTGGAATAGGTCATCACGGAACTTACCTTGTTTTACCAAGTCTTCTAAGTTCTGATGGGTGGCGGCAATAATACGAACATCTACTTTAATACTTTGATGCCCGCCAACACGGTAAAACTCACCATCGGCTAAAACACGTAATAAACGGGTTTGTACATCCAGTGGCATGTCACCAATTTCATCTAAAAATAGCGTGCCGCCATTCGCTTGTTCAAAGCGGCCTTTACGAATACTGTCGGCCCCTGTAAACGCGCCTTTTTCATGGCCGAATAATTCTGATTCAACCAGTTCTTTAGGGATGGCAGCCATATTAAGAGCAATAAACTGGTTTTCTTTTCGTGGGCTATGGTTATGCAATGCACTGGCGACAAGCTCTTTACCAGTGCCTGATTCGCCATTGATTAAAACACTCATGCTTGATGCAGATAATTTACCTATTGCACGAAACACTTCCTGCATAGCAGGGGCTTCACCAATGATATGGGCATTGGTTTGCGGCGCTTGTTTGCGTCTGGTTTTCTTTGTGGAGTTTGCACGGCAAGCACTTTCAACTAAAGAAACGGCTTCTTCTAAATCAAACGGTTTTGCGAGGTATTCAAACGCCCCTTTTTGAAACGCATTAACCGCCGAATCTAAATCCGAGTGGGCAGTCATGATAATGACAGGTAACCCAGGGTTTTGCTCAGCGATTGTTTCTAGTAACGCCATACCATCCATACCTGGCATACGCACATCAGACACCAGCACGGTAGGCTGGCTAAACTTTAAAGCATTCAGCACTTCTTGCGCATTGGCATAGCTTTGAGTTTCAAATCCTGCTCGTGCCAGCGCTTTTTCTAATACAAAGCGTATTGAGGCATCATCATCAACTAACCACACTGTTTTCATGACTACTCCAAAAAAACCATTAATCCGTAAATGGCAAATAGATATTAAATTCTGTATGGCCTGGCCAACTGTCACACTCTATGTGTCCATCATGTTGGTCAACCAACGTTTGCGCGATGGATAAGCCAAGACCCGACCCATTTTCTTTATTGGTAATCATCGGGTAAAACAAGGTTTCTTTTAAACTCTTGTCTATGCCTGGACCGTTATCCGAAATTTGGATCAGCAAGGTTTTTTTCGGTGCTTTACCAGGGCGTCTATGTTGATGGTTGATACGGGTTTTTATTCTAATTTCTCCCCCATCAACGAGCGCCTGTTGTGCATTACGAATAATGTTTAATACCACTTGTTGAATTTTACTCTGATCGATATATACGCTGGGTATGCTCGGGTCATAGTCTTTCACTAACGTGATATTTGCATTGTTATCAAGCATGCTTAATTTAACGACAGACTCAAGCGCTTGGTGAATATTGCCATACGACTTATGTGGCAGTTGATTCGGGCCAAGTAAACGGTCGACTAATTCACGTAAGCGGTCTGCTTGTTCAATAATGAGTTCTGCACATTGATCTCGTTCTTGCTGATCAACCTCATACTGCAATAATTGCGCCGCTCCGCGTATACCCCCCAAAGGATTTTTTATTTCGTGGGCTAAACCACGAATTAAATTACGTGCAGCTTGATACTGATGCATTTGATTTGAGGCCTGATCGTGGCGAATTTCATCGTCCATCTGGCGGCATTCAAACAAGATATAATTGTCATCTTTATTGGTAATTCGGCGTGTACTAATTGTGAGCTTGGCATGGCGAGAATCGATGAACACCACGTCAGCTCTATGCTGGTGGCAATCAACACCATCAAAGAGTGAATACTGAGCAATGCGTTTAAGATCGATAGAGTGGTAGTTAAACAGGTTATCAAACGGTTGGTTGAGAATGCGCTTTGGCCCTAAACCAAGTAGCTCACTGGCACTATCATTGGCATAAACAAGTTTAAAATCACGGTTAAGTAAAATAACCGCTGTACTTAAATTTTTCCAAATGCTGTCGAGCAATTCTGAGTTAAATTGTGTATCACTGAGCATGGTTGCACCATTTTAGTGCGTTACGATTAAGTGCAGCTTAGCATAATCCTTTTGCATTGCGAGGCGCGTTTGAAAAAATTAATTCCCACCAAAAACAGACGCTCTGTGCATGTAGAATGTGCTAACTGGACTGACCGAAACGAGTTTATTGTTCGCATTAAATAGTTTGGCTTGTAATGTGTGCTCGCCTCGATTTACGCCTCGTAGTGCAAAAGTAGAACTGTTACTTGGTTCGCCATGGGGGGCACCATTTACAAAAAGTTGTACTTTAAAACCCGTTGCAAAGCGAGGAATGACACGGGTTGTAACATAAACAGAACCGGAGTTTTCTCTGACTGTTGCTTGGTCTTCAGGTGAGGAAATAGCGATTTTAAAGTTTACGGGTGTTGCACTGGCTGTGTTATCAAGAATACTGGTGTCGGTAGCAGGCATGGTCAAGTTAGGGGTATTAAGCTTTACTTCGGTAGCACCGGGGCGTGGCGTATCAGAAAATACCAGAACACCATTTTTATCTTTCCACGAATACACTTTTTTTGTTGTTCCATAACTAAAAAAGCTTACTGATAGTAACAAAAATACCAATAAAGTTGTTCTTTTCACCCTGCGACCCTGCATTTTTTTATGTAATTAAAACTGTAGAGGAGAACACGCCTAATTACCATTAAAAAAGCCCGCCAAAGCGGGCTTGAGAACACACATTAATTATTTACTGTCTACGACGTATTAAACGCTGTAGTACATTTCGAACTCAACTGGGTGAGTTGTCATGTTAAGTTTTTCAACTTCTTTGTTCTTAAGTGAGATGTATGCATCAATTAGGTCGTCAGTGAATACACCTCCTGCTTTTAAGAACTCACGGTCAGCATCTAAAGCAGCAAGTGCTTCGCTTAGTGAAGAGGCAACTTGTGGGATCTCAGCTGCTTCTTCAGCAGGTAGATCGTATAAGTCTTTATCCATTGCATCGCCAGGGTGGATCTTGTTTTGAATACCGTCAAGGCCAGCCATAAGCATTGCAGAGAATGCTAAGTATGGGTTTGCTGTTGGATCAGGGAAGCGTACTTCGATACGACGTCCTTTTGCAGATGGTACTACAGGGATACGGATTGAAGCAGAGCGGTTACGTGCAGAGTATGCAAGCATTACTGGCGCTTCGAAACCTGGTACAAGACGTTTGTACGAGTTAGTTGACGCGTTAGCGAATGCGTTGATTGCTTTAGCGTGCTTGATGATACCACCGATGTAGTAAAGCGCTTCTTCAGAAAGACCTGCGTATTTGTCACCAGCGAAGATGTTCACGCCATCTTTACCTAAAGATTGGTGACAGTGCATACCAGAACCGTTATCACCTACAAGCGGCTTAGGCATGAATGTCGCTGTTTTACCATAAAGGTGAGCCATGTTATGGATAACATATTTCATCTCTTGGATTTCGTCAGCTTTTAATACCATTGTATTGAAGCGTGTTGCGATTTCGTTTTGACCCGCAGTTGCTACTTCGTGGTGGTGTGCTTCAACAACTTGGCCTAGCTCTTCAAGAACTAAACACGTTGCTGAACGCCAGTCGTGAGATGAGTCGATTGGTGAACATGGGAAGTAACCACCTTTAACACCTGGACGATGACCTTTATTGCCACCTTCGTAATCTTTATCTGAGTTCCAAGCCGCTTCGATGTCGTCGATTTTATACATAGAACCAGACATGTCTGATTTGTATTTAACGTCATCAAATAGGAAGAACTCTGGCTCTGGGCCAAATAATACTGTGTCTGCGATACCAGTTGAACGCATGTACTCTTCTGCACGTTTAGCAACAGAGCGAGGGTCACGCTCGTAACCTTGAAGTGTTGAAGGCTCAACAACGTCACAACGTACGATTAAAGTTGCTTCTTCAGAAAATGGGTCCATTTTTGCAGACTCAGGAACAGGCATTAATACCATGTCTGATTCGTTGATACCTTTCCAACCAGCAATTGAAGAACCGTCAAACATTTTGCCGTCTTCAAAGAAGTCTTCATCAACTTGATGATGAGGAATAGAAACATGCTGTTCTTTACCTTTGGTATCAGTAAAGCGTAAATCAATGAACTTAACGTCATTTTCTTTGATAAAATCTAAAACCGATTGTGACATGTGTCCTCCAATTGTTGGGTTTTATTTTTGCTGCATTATTGCTTTTGTTCTATGTAAGCTGGTTTCATGCCAAATTTTTAACGCCTTGTTTAGGCTTATAAAAATAAAATAAAGCGCATTTTGTTAATTATTTTTGCACTGTTTTGGTGCGTAAAATGTTCATTGTGGTGCGTTATGCTTACCGGTTGTATTTGCACAACGATTAGCCACCCTAGATAGCATAAACGAAATGTGCTTTAGTGCCAAAATATTGCTAAAAAGGTGATTTTTTACCAGTTTTGATGTTCGATTAAAGATAAAATTAATAAAATTGTCATTTATAAAACAGATACTTATAAAAAGCCTGAAGAAAGTTTATAAAATTGTATTGGATAAACTTTCATCCATGCCATTATTAAGGGATAATATGCGCCCTTTTAAATCCTATGCTTAGACATCTGTTGAAAATGCAGGTGAGTGCGTAGATCTTGCAGGATCAATGAGATTCAATTTCTCTGAGAAAAAATATGAGCATCGAAAAGTTAAGAAATATAGCGATTATCGCCCACGTTGACCACGGTAAAACAACTTTGGTTGATAAACTGCTTGAGCAATCAGGCACATTAGAAACACGCGGCGGTAATGAAGAGCGCGTGATGGACTCAAACGACATTGAGAAAGAACGTGGTATTACCATTTTGGCTAAAAACACAGCCATCTCTTGGAATGATTACCACATCAATATCGTAGACACCCCAGGACACGCCGACTTCGGTGGTGAAGTTGAACGCGTACTTTCGATGGCTGACTCAGTATTGTTACTTGTTGATGCTCAAGAAGGTCCAATGCCACAAACGCGCTTCGTAACGCAAAAAGCGTTCGCGCAAGGTTTGAAGCCAATCGTTGTTATCAATAAAATTGATAAGCCGGGTGCACGCCCTGATTGGGTTATGGATCAAATCTTTGATTTATTCGATAACCTTGGTGCAACTGACGAACAGTTAGACTTTAAAGTTATCTACGCATCAGCTATCAACGGCTGGGCAACATTAGATTTAGACGAACCATCTGACAACATGGAACCTATGTTCAAGATGATCGTTGACGAAGTATCACCACCGGATGCAGATCCTGAAGGTGACTTCCAAATGCAGATTTCTCAACTTGATTACAACTCATACGTAGGTGTAATCGGTATCGGCCGAATCAAGCGTGGTTCTGTAGCGCCTAACCAACAAGTAACTATTATCAGTGCTGATGGCACAAAACGTAATGGTAAAATTGGTGCGGTTCAAAGCTACTTAGGTCTTGAGCGAATTGATACAGACCGTGGTTATGCGGGTAATATCGTAACTGTGACAGGTATCGGCGAATTAAAAATCTCTGATACAGTGTGTGCGCCTTCTAACGTTGAAGCGTTACCTCCGCTATCAGTTGATGAGCCGACAGTAACAATGACGTTCTCTGTAAACACGTCGCCATTTGCGGGTAAAGAAGGTAAGTTCGTAACATCACGTAATATCCTTGAGCGTTTACAAGCTGAGCTTGTTCACAACGTAGCATTACGTGTTGAAGAAACTGACAACCCAGATAGCTTCCGTGTATCAGGCCGTGGTGAACTTCACTTAGGTATCTTAATCGAAAACATGCGTCGTGAAGGCTACGAGCTTGCTGTTTCTCGTCCAGAAGTAATCTTACGCACTGTAGATGGTGTATTAGAAGAACCGTACGAAACAGTAACGATTGACTGTCAAGAAGAGCACCAAGGTTCTATCATGGAACAAATTGGTCTGCGTAAAGGTGAACTAACTGACATGGCGCCAGATGGTAAAGGCCGTATGCGTATGGACTTTATGATGCCGAGCCGTGGTTTAATCGGTTTCCAAACTGATTTCATGACGCTTACATCAGGTTCAGGTCTTATGTACCACACGTTTGATCATTACGGCCCTCACAAAGGCGGTAACATCGGTCTACGTAAAAATGGTGTAATGATCGCTAACGCAACAGGTAAAGCGTTAACTAACGCATTATTCAACCTTCAAGAGCGCGGTAAGCTATTCATCGGTCACGGTGTAGAAGTTTACGAAGGTATGGTTATCGGTATTCATAGCCGTGATAACGACCTAACTGTAAATGCACTTAAAGGTAAGCAGCTAACGAACGTTCGTGCATCAGGTACTGATGAAGCGCAAACATTAACACCACCATTGAACTACACACTTGAGCAAGCGCTTGAGTTTATCGATGATGACGAGTTAGTAGAAGTAACACCTGAAAATATTCGTATTCGTAAGCGTCACTTAACTGAAAGTGATCGTAAACGTGCGAGCCGTGCTTCTAAAGGCTAATTTACGCTTTTAGCTCACGCAAAATAACACGCCGTCGTATTTCAAAATACGGCGGCTTTTTTGTTTAAGGAGACTTGTTTTTTGCTGTCAGCCGTAACACTCACAAATGTTCGTTCTTGTTGTTACTAAGGGGTGGCGTATTTTATTTCTATTGATAAATTAATTACTTGTCTACTAACCTCTAACTTCTAACTTCTAACCTCTAACCTCTAACCTCTAACCTCTAACCTCTAACCTCTAACCTCTAACCTCTAACCTCTAACCTCTAACCTCTAACCTCTAACCTCTAACCGCAAGTTGCCACTTTTTTGCTAAAGCCTCTATCTGTACTATCTTTTTAAATCTACCTTGAAGGAGATCAGGATGTATTTAGTCAGGCTTATTTATACGAGTGAAGTTTGTGAAGGATTTGGGCCGAGTGATATTGAGGATATCATTGAAAAAGCACAGAAAAATAATCATGCGTCGAATGTAACAGGGTTGCTGTGTTTTAATAGTTCGCACTTTTTACAGTGCCTAGAGGGATCTCGACAGGCGGTAAATGCAACCTACCATAAGATCTTAAATGATAATCGGCATCGAAATATTATTATGCTGAATTACTGCGAAATTTACGAAAGGGAGTTCGAAAACTGGTCAATGGGTTATATTCCGTATTCAAAAATAACCACACCGCTTAATTTAAAATACTCAGGCACCAGCGAATTCGATCCGTTAGCAATGTCAGGAGGCAGTGCACATAAACTCATGATGGCACTGAGGGATACATTAGTAAATCAATAATCCAAATGGAGTGTCACTGCCATGACACTCCAGGAATACTTACACCTTTGAGTGCGCCAAAATGTGAGTTTAGTTTTCTATTTTTAGCAGTTGGGAGAGCTGATTTGCGTGTTTTGGGGTGATCAGATCTGCGAGTGTATAGTTATCTAAATGAAGGAAAAAAGCCTCCATTGCTTGTGCAAATATTTGTTTAAGTTGACAGGCGGGGGTGATAACACATTGATTGTCATTACCAAAGCATTCCACCAACGTAGACCCTTGCTCTTGTAAGCGCACTAACTCACCAATGTTAATCTCGGTGGGATCTTTGCTTAAGCGGATACCGCCATTCTTTCCTCTCGTCGCAATTAAATAGCCTCTATTACTTAGCTCTTGCACTACTTTCATGAGGTGATTTTTTGAGATTTCGTATTTTTCAGCGATCTCTTTAATGGTCACAAGCTCACCATTATGTAAGGCAGTAAAAATCAAAACACGCAGTGAATAATCTGTAAAACGAGTGACATTCATAGTGAGACTCTAAAATTTTAAATATGTATCTATTTTACATCTTTAATAAACGTGTGTAAACTTCTTAAAGATTCATTTCAAATGCATGTTTAAATAGGGGTGTTATATGAATTACTTAAATTGGCCTATCAGTAAAATTGCGACAGAAATTCCCGGTGCAACAGCACTCTTTTTTGCGCACCGAATAAACTTTTGTTGTCAGGGGCATCTGGTGTTGTCAGACGTTATCGAAAAACGAAATATTGATCGCGAAGAAATCATTTCAGACATAGAGGTTTTGCTAAGCAGGCAAACCGCTATTGATTACCACAACCTGAGTAATAAGGAATTGGTTGAGCATATTCTGACTCGCTATCACCGTGTTCACCGAGTACAGCTTGAAGAGTTGATACGTTTAAGTGAGCGTGTTGAAGAGGTGCATTTTGATAAGCCTAATTGTCCTAATGGTTTAGCGAATCATTTGAAGAATATGTATGTAGAGTTAGAAGATCATATGCAAAAAGAAGAGCTTATCCTCTTTCCAATGCTGCAAGCCGATACAATCCCTGCCATGGTCAGTGGACCAATTAGCGTAATGATGGCGGATCATGAAGCCCATATCGCAGAAATAGAGAAAATCTACCAATTAACAAATGATGTCACTTTGCATGCGGGAGCATGTAATACATGGACGGCTTTGTATTTAGGGTTGCAGGCATTTATTAGCGATTTGAATATGCATATTCATATTGAGAACGCTATTTTGTTCGCACGGGTTGAGGGACGATAGAAATGAGAGAATACAAAAAGTTATGGTGGACCTTGTTTGCTGTTCTTGCTGTTACATTTGCTATTTTGGGTTACTTTGGTAAAGAGGTATACCGAGTTGCCCCTCCTATAGCTGCAAAATATGTCACCACATCGGGGGAGCTGTACACAGGTAAAGAGGCGATTTTAGATGGTCAAACTGCATGGCAATCAGTAGGAGGAATGCAACTAGGCTCAATTTGGGGGCATGGTGCTTATCAAGCGCCTGACTGGACTGCTGATTGGCTTCACCGTGAGATTATTAATTGGTTAGATATTGCTGCACAAGCGCAATATGGTGTGCTTTTTGATGAGTTAACTGAGCAGCAAAAGCAACCATTGCTGTGGGAAGTAAAGAGAGAGTACCGCACTAATACGTATGATAAACAATCTGACACGGTTACTTTATCGACGCGTCGGATAGCGGCAATTAAGCAAACAGCGCAGTACTACAACGATTTGTTTGGAGGGGCAGAGGCATTAAAGCAAACACGTAAAAACTATGCAATGAAAGAGGTGACACTTCCTGATCCTGAGCGTCGTCAGCGTCTAACAGAGTTCTTTTTTTGGACGGCATGGTCCGCATCGACAGAGCGCCCTGATGGGGATGCAACCTACACTAATAACTGGCCGCATGAGCCACTGATTGATAATAAACCGACCGCTGAAAACATTGTCTGGTCAATTGTTAGTGTTGTGATACTGATTGCAGGTGTCGGTGGATTGATTTGGGCATGGTCATTTTTACATAAAGACGAGGCTCCCCCTGAGGCTCCAAAAGACGATCCAATAGCGAGCTTTAATTTAACGCCTTCTCAAAAAGCATTAGGTAAGTATTTATTTTTAATTGTTGCTCTCTTTACGTTCCAGGTTTTATTGGGTGGATTTACTGCGCACTATACTGTTGAAGGGCAGGGATTTTATGGCATCAATACCTCAGAATGGTTTCCTTATAGCCTAGTAAGAACATGGCATATTCAATCGGCATTATTTTGGATTGCGACAGGATTTTTAGCTGCAGGTTTATTTTTAGCGCCGATTATTAACGGCGGTAAAGATCCTAAGTTTCAAAAAATAGGTGTTGATATTCTTTTCTGGGCGCTAATTATCGTCGTGGTTGGGTCATTTATCGGCAACTTTTTAGCCATCGCGCAAATTATGCCTCCCGAGTTAAGCTTTTGGTTGGGACATCAAGGGTACGAGTTTGTTGATTTAGGCCGACTTTGGCAGATTGGTAAATTTACAGGCGTCGCATTTTGGCTGCTGCTAATGTTACGTGCAATTGTTCCGGTATTTAAACAAGAAGGAGATAAAAACCTACTGGCATTATTTACAGCTTCAGTGGTGGCAATCGGGCTGTTTTACGCTGCTGGGTTTTTCTATGGTGAACGAACGCATATTTCGGTAATGGAATACTGGCGTTGGTGGATTGTGCACCTATGGGTAGAAGGTTTCTTTGAGGTTTTTGCAACCGCTGCGCTGGCTTTTATTTTCTATAATATGGGTTTAGTCTCTAAACGTTCGGCAACAATTGCGTCATTGGCGTCTGCATCGCTGTTTTTATTAGGCGGTGTGCCAGGCACATTCCATCACTTATATTTCTCTGGTACAACGACCCCTGTAATGGCAGTGGGAGCAACCTTTAGTGCGCTGGAAGTCGTGCCGTTAATTGTGCTTGGTCATGAAGCGTGGGAGCATTATAAATTAAAAAACCGTACTCCATGGATGCTAAAAATAAAGTGGCCATTAATGTTTTTTGTCGCTGTCGCATTTTGGAATATGTTAGGGGCCGGCGTATTAGGGTTCTCAATTAATCCGCCTATTTCACTTTATTATGTACAAGGTCTTAATACGACGGCTACCCATGCTCATGCCGCATTATTTGGTGTGTATGGCTTTTTAGCTCTTGGCTTTACCTTGTTAGTACTGCGTTATATTCGTCCTCATCTTCAATTTGATGACACTTTAATGAAAACTGCTTTTTGGTGGATGAATATCGGTTTAGCGTTAATGCTATTTACCAGTTTATTACCTATTGGAATCATTCAGTTCTTTGCAAGTGCTTCTAAAGGGTTGTGGTATGCACGCTCTGAAGCGCTACTACAAAGTGACACCTTGGTGATACTAAGATGGGTAAGAACGGTTGGTGATGTGGTGTTTATTGTTGGCGCATTTGCCGTTAGTTGGCAAGTCGTTAAAGGGGTCTTTGCAAAGCAAACCTGCAACCAAAGTGCTTGAAGCGCAAGAGACACACTCACTGTAATAAATAAAATGAGGGTGAGGTAATAACTCACCCCCATTTTGGAATGTTATAAACGAACCTGCTCACCTTCATTTAAAATATACAGGGGGACAGGCTCATTCATGTTATGAGACATGTGTAGTAAACGCAGTAATGCTGAGTGACTTGAATGGTCGCCCATTTGCCAACTTGCATTACCATAACCCCATGGGATCATTACTTTACAACTTAATTCACGTGCTGCATTCAAGGCATCTTCGGGTGTGGTATGCACATAGCGATACCATTTACCATTTTCTTCGTGATAGTAAGATGCGATTGGCATTAAGCACACATCTATTTCACCATACTTTTGCTTAATATCGCTAAAATGCTGTGAGTAGCCGGTATCCCCTGCAAAAAATAGTGTGTTCCCATTTTGCTCAAGTAACCAACCATTCCATAAATCTTTGTTGTTATCTTCGTAGACAAATGGCACTAACACACGACTGCTAAAATGGTGCGCTGGCACAGCATGTATTGTTAAATCATTAATTGGGGTGCTGGCATACCACGCCATCTCACTAATATTAAAACCACCTGTTGGAAAGTTATCAGCGACGCCTAGGGGCACTAAATAGCGGGGCTGATTGCCAATTTCTTCGATGTCGGCTTTATTGAAGTGGTCGTAGTGGATGTGTGAATACATGACAGCATCAATCTGATTTAGCTCATTTTTTGTGGGCCAAAATCCGGGGTTGCGATACATGCCGCCAGCAAGCTTAAAGGCTAAATCGACCGGTGAATCAAACTGCTCTTTGACGGGGTCAAATAGCAGGTGCTCGCCGTTAGGTGTCTCAATCATAAAGCTGGCATGCCCAAGCCAACGTACAGTAAAACCGGTGTTAATCGACGCTGGATTCTGCTGACCTTGATATAAACAGTGTAAAGGAGTGTCATTACATTGAAGTAACTCGGTCTCGGGATAGCAATCATCAGTACAGGTTGTTGGGTAGTGTTTATCACCGGGATACAGGTTGTGATAGCGACCAGCTCGCTCACCTTCATTGTGCAAAGGTATAACAGACTCTTGCCCTGCTATAACATTAACTGTGTTTGGACTACTGCAGGCACTGAGTAGCGCCGCAGCAATTATAACTTTAAGGTGGTTCTGCATAAGGTGACTAACTTTTAAACTTTGCGCACAGTGTAGCAAATTAACATACCGGGTAAATCATCGAAAGGTAACAAGACGTAACAATAAAAAAGCCTACGATATTGTAGGCTTAGTGATTTAATTTATTAAAAAAATGTCGGTGCCGAGAGCATCTAACTGCTCACTGTGTTTACTCAAATTTTTAGCCCGCTTTATTCATTTGTTCAATGAATTTATTTGAATCTTCAATCGACTTGTTCATATCGTCCATTAAGATTTTGATATCGCGTTTTAAATTAGTGAATTCACCTTTTATTGCTGTCACAGCTTGAGCATTCAAGTTATGTTTCAGATATAAAACATTGTCATGCAATGACGACAGGACGGGTTCCATTTTACTTTCGGCGCTGCGCATTGAACGAAGCAATTGGTCAAACTGGCGCTTCGTTGAATTAAGCTTTTTGCTGCTTTCACGCTTGAGAGAAGCGCTTTTGTACTGTTCTAGTTCGTCGGCCCACTCTTCAAAAAGTGCTTCGGCTACATCTTCAACTTTGTTGATATTACTGGTGACATCGTTCGCTGCCGCAAGGCTCGATTCATAATCATTATTAAGTTGAGTATAAGCTTCTTCGAGTTCACCGCCATCAAAGTTAATTAAGGTCGTTAACCTGTCTAGTGCAGATTGAAACTCTTCTTGCGACTCTTGCTGTGATTCTTTCGTTTCTTCAACGCGGTCTACTAAAATATCGCGTTTATGCACTCCGACTGATTCCATGGCTGAGTAATAAGCTGACTGACAGCCTGATAATGCCATAGTAACTGCAAAGAGTGGTGCGCTTAAAAGTGTCAGTTTTTTCATTGAGTTCCCTTTTTAGATGCCTGTCGTTTCAAATTATGTGGTGGATTGCTATGATTATCAAAACATTTTAGCAGAAAGTTGGTTCTATGGATGAGAAACTCAGTCGTTATAAGTTGCAAATAAGTATTTTCTTAAAGCAGCAACCGGGTTGGTGGATGCAGTATTTGACCCGCTGTATTGATGATCAGATCACGGTTAATGCGGGTTACCTTGCTTATGTCACCTTATTATCCATTGTACCGTTAGTGGCTGTGGGGGTCGCGATATTCTCTGCATTTCCTGGCTTTGAAAGTACTCTCATTACCATTGAAAACTTTTTGTTCACTAATCTTGTGCCCACTTCCTCTGATGTCATTAAAGAGCATATCAGTGCGTTTGCGGGGAATGCGAATAAAATGACCGCCGTGGGGGTTGGCTTTTTGGCTGCGGTGTCGCTTTTATTGATCCGCAATGTTGATGCCACCCTGAATCGCATTTGGCGAATTAAGAAAAAACGCCCGATGATGATCTCATTTGCAGTGTATTGGATGGTATTAAGTTTGGGGCCAGTCTTGTTAGGAGCAAGTATTGGTGTGACGTCTTATATTGTTTCTTTGGTGTCGTTTGCCGATCAGGGGATACCTGGCTTCAGTGGATTTTTGTTAAAGCTTTTACCTTACATTATTTCCATGGTGGGCTTTATTATGCTCTATACTTTAGTTCCTAACACACGAGTTCCATTTAGAGCGGCAATTCCAGGGGCGCTGTTTGCAGCTATGTTATTTGAGCTGACAAAAAAAGGCTTTGCGCTGTATATCAGCCATTTCCCATCTTATGAAGTGATTTATGGGGCCCTAGCGACAATTCCTATTTTATTTGTATGGGTTTATTTGTCGTGGATTGTCGTATTACTCGGTGCAGAATTTACGGTCTGTATCAGCCCTGAGAAAATAGAAGACACTCCTGATATAGACATTTAAATACACTGCACCTAAGGAGAGCGAGGTGCAGTTATATCCACAGTACAATGCAAGTCGTGACTATCACTTAAGCGTGGGTGATGGACATCAAATACATGTTCAAGAATACGGTGATCCTCAAGGCATGGTGGTTGTGTTATGTCATGGGGGGCCGGGCGCGGGCCTTCGGCCTGAAAATTGTCGATTTTTCGATCCCGCACGTTATCGGGTGATCATGTTTAGCCAACGCGGCTGTGGTCACTCAACGCCGCACGCAACTAAGGCAAATACCACCTTGGACTTAGTCGCCGATCTGGAGTTTTTGCGTTCCCAATTAGGTATTAACAAATGGCTTGTGTGTGGCGAATCGTGGGGGGCGACGCTTGCCTTAGTGTACGCGATTCATCACCGTGAACACGTGGCAGGACTCATCTTGCGTGCCAGCTTTTTAGCCTGTGACAGTGACTTTGAGTGGCTTTACACGACGCGTGGAGCTGGTGCTCACTTTTATCCCGAATGTTTTAAAGTGTTTGCTCATCAGTATTCTAACTGGCATGAATTACTTGATTTTTACCATGCGCAGTTAACCTGTGATGATCAAATCAAGGCCAGTAAGTATGCTAAGCGTTGGTGTCAATGGGAGCAGGTACTTTGTCATGGTGAACCATTAATAAACTGGAGTTTACATGAACCTCATGTTGGCCTAAACCAAGCTACGCTCATGGTGCATTATTTTCGACATCATTGCTTTATCGAAGAAAAATTTATAGCAGAAAACTGCAAAGAACTTGCTCATTTACCTATTTGGTTTATTCATGGCCGTGCTGATTTAGTGTGCAGGTACAGTGCGGTACAACAGTTAGCAGAGCAGCTTAATGCGCAATTACTTATTTTAGATGGGGTTGGGCACAGCAGTGATAATCAGGTATATTTGGCGGCCATGCGACGTGCCGCAGATTTAATGTATATCAAGTTATCGAGGGATCAATGCAAGGCTTAATTCAAAGAGTAACCCAGGCTAAAGTTGAGGTAGATGGGGAAGTTGTTGGTGAAATATCAAAAGGTATTCTGTTGTTATTAGGGGTTGAAAAACATGACACAGAGCAATCGGCAGAAAAGCTTTTGCACAAGGTGAGTAATTACCGTATTTTTACTGATCAGCAAGGAAAAATGAATTTAAGCTTGCAAGACATCCAAGGTGAGCTATTAGTTGTGTCGCAGTTTACGTTGGCTGCTGATACCAAAAAGGGGATGCGGCCAAGCTTTTCAAGTGCAGCTACCCCAGCGCAAGCCAATGCGTTGTACGAATATTTTGTAGAAAAAGCCAAAGCGGCCGATTTACGAGTTGCCACAGGGCAGTTTGCTGCTGATATGCAGGTAAGCTTGTGTAATGATGGGCCCGTTACTTTTAACTTATCTGTGTGATTACTTTCTGATCATAACGATATGATTAACGTAGTTGGGTATTTTTTCAATACTTGGGCGTTTACCAAATTCGGTGATCAGTAAATGCTCAAGTTGTTTTAATTGTGATGGATGATTCGATAAAAAATTAATAAACAAGCGGCCATTTTTGGCCATTGCAGCCCGAAGTTTTGCGTAAAATGCGTGTTTGTATAAAAACAGTGGCGCTTCTACCTCACTAAATAAATCTAAGATAATCCAATTGTATTCATTGCCTTGTTCTAACACCTGTTGGGCATCAAAACAGCGCAGGTTATTGGCATGGTTTCCGCCAAAATAGCGTTTATAGCAATGAATAATATCAGGGTTTTTGTCTACCGAAGTGAGTTGGCTTTGAGGGTAAGTGTGTTGTAGATAATTACGAATTGCACCACCCCCTAAGCCAAGTTCCAGCACTTTTTTAGGTGCTTCGAGTTCTTGCCAACGTTTTGCAAGGTATTGTAAATGTGGGAAAAATAATCGAGCTGGCCGGCGTTTTTCAATAACAGATTGCAAGGTTTCATTAATTAATAACCAACGTAGCTGATTTAGTTGCCTTACTTGAATACAGTCATTACCTTGTTTATGCCAGTAGATAAGCTGCCCGAGTCGGTGGCATTCCTCAATAAAACTGTGTTTCACTGCGCCACTGGGTTCTAAAAAATGTTCCATATTTCGGGCCTTTAGCGGTTGAATTACAAAAATAATACAATTATTTCAGCATAGACCAGCACACTTAAAGTGCCAATTGTGCAGTAGTTTTTACAGCCTTAAATAATAATTTAGGTTGGGTCACCAAAGTATTATTCCAACTTGAGTGAAGATCGCGTATCGTAATTTGCATTCGTCAGGCCACGTTAAAATAACAACAGACAGTGGCTTAACTATCACAGGAGTATTTATGTTTAAAGTGACCACCCCACAAAGTAGCGAAGATTGGCAAGCGTATTATTCATTGCGTTGGCAAGTTTTAAGAGCACCTTGGGGCGAGCCGCGTGGATCTGAGCAAGATGACTTAGAGCAAGACGCAGAGCACCGCTTTATCAAAAATAATGATGGCGAGGTATTGGGGGTAGCGCGTCTGCACTTCAATAATCATCAACAAGCACAAGTGCGTTATATGGCTGTGGCTGAGGGTAATCGTAATCAGCATATTGGTAGTCGTTTGTTGCATGAACTCGAAAAAATAGCATGGACACAAGATGCCGATGAATTAGTCTTATTTGCGCGTGAACGGGCGCTCGACTTCTATAAACGCCACGGTTATGAAGTAAAAGAAAAAGCACATTTGGCTTACAATGATGTACAGCATTGGAAAATGGTGAAACAAAAGCCGTCTGAGCCAGGCTGGTTCCGTCACCCTAATTGGACACAAGTGCTACAAAATACGTGGCGTGAATCAATTCCAATCAGTGATGCAATGGGGATTAAAGTTGAAAGTTATACTGACTGGCAGTTTACGACCCGTGCTGATTTAGATGCCAATTTAAACTTACATAACACGATGTTTGCCGGTTCCATATACAGTTTAGCGACATTAACAGGGTGGGGAGCAACCTATCTTGCATTAAAAGAAGCCGGTCTTGAGGGAAATATTGTGTTAGCTGATGCGAACATTAAATACCTAAAACCTCTCAATAACGATCCCCGAGGCCGTGTTGAGTTGCAAGGCTGCAAAGGGAAGTTAGCTGATTTAGAATCAAATGGTAAAGCAAGTTACCATGTCCCAGTGAATGTGTACGATGGCGATGTGTTAGTTGCTGAGTTTGAAGGGCACTTTATCGTAAAAAAATAGCATAGTTTTAGCCTTTAACAGCGGGCGCTAAGTTGCTCGCTGTTAAAGGCTCATAATGCGTTGCTTACAGTAAGTCTGTTAAAAGAATACCCACACCAAAACGCTCTATATCGGCATTGTAGTCAATTAGGCTCTCACCATAACCGTTGAAATATTGTGCGTAACCACGTAACCGTCCCCACAGCGGGAAAGACCAATCAAGTTGGATTGCACCGCGATTATCAGAATTTAAGTTATTACGCGACATAAAGCTAAATTCATGTTCGTTGTAGCGATACGCCCCAGAGAATTCAAAGTAGCCCATGTATTTGTAGATATCGGGGTTATCATCGCCGCGAGCTTTTAACTCGTTATCTTTTTTGTCTTCAGGAATGCGGTACCAAGGTTTAAAGCTAAATACAAAGCCGTTTTTTTCCCATAAAAAGTCAGCGTATATGCGATTCCATGAACGTGAGTTTGGCTGGCTGCGGCCATTAGACTGATGCGATGCACCAATGGCTATCGCCATTTCATCACCCCAAAGTACATGCTCAGGATCAAGGTAGTTTATCCAGAATATTTCAGGCTCGTAGTTGGTCTCGCGAAAGGGTGATGAAATATCTTTGTTATAAAACTGCCAAAATGATTGCATGGTAAAAGCAAAAAATACGCCTTGGTCTTTATCAGAAAAGCCCTCAAAAATAGGCACTTTTATTGATAATTGATATTTAACTTCTAGGTTATCAAGTGGCTCGCCATCGGCGTCATCAGCCAACTCTTTTAAACCATCAAACGGGCGAATATTCGGATCAGACACATAAGAAAGTGGTAAAATGTAATTACGTTTATGGGGGGTGATTACATTGCGGTTCTTTTTACTCACTTCTTCACGCGCTTTACGCTTATCCAGAGCTGTCAGCTTTTTGCTTTCGTCTAGATCGGAGCATTTCTTGCGCAGCTGTTCGAGAGTTTGCTGACCATCTCCGCCAATCGCTTCATTTAATATACATTGCTTAACTAATTCGAGCGCATCATCTTGCTCATTCGTATTTTGCTCTTCGGTTTGGGCTAAAACAGGTACGGAAAATAAACTCGCGGCAACTAGCCAAATACGCCATCCCATTGCGATTCCTTTAAATAGATGTAGAAGTGTGATCAGTATAGTGATTTTTACATAACTCGCCGTGAACTTGTACTGAATTGTGGACAAATGTTATCTCTACCGCTTAATCGGCGAGTTTAAACACGGCTTAGGTAAGGTGGAATTGACAGAGGTGAGGACTTGTTAAACGCTATTGTGAATAGAGAGCCCCAAGCTAAGCTTGGGGCTCTAATATAACGGCCTTTGGATAGAATCCTGTTGGCCGTTGACTCTCACGCAATGAGAAGGAATGAGCTCTGGGTTTAATCACAGCTCAAAGACATTGGTAAAGAACTTATAAAGCTCAGTACCTTGGTTTACGCTTGCTGATGCGAAATGCAATATTGCAATCGCGTCTTTATCAAAACTGAGTGTTTGCAGTGGTTGTTCACATAAATAGCGCTCCATACGTAAAATATGGGCTATCGGCTCACCTGCTTTGATGTGACCGCCTAACGGTGCTAAGTACTCGACCATACCGCCCATCGGGGCGTAGTAAGCAATGTAGTCATCGAGCATACAACCGTAACGAGTCATCGCTTTAGGCTGATACGCTGCATCAACAAATACACCTTTATGAGTCAAGTAGCTTAAAATACTGTGTGCATCTTCAAGGGCGGCACTCAAATCAATTTTTTCTTGGCTGCCGAGCTCAACAGTAAAAGCCTCGACCTGTACTGAAAGTTCGCGTCCGTATTTAGTAAGCTCTTCAGATAAAGACCACCACGGGCAAAAGCTTGCTTCATCCATCGCACCCCCAAAGTCATTAGGTATGAGCAATACATGTTCAATATTGAAGTATTGTGCGCTGTTTTTGGCATACTCTGGACAATATAGGTGCTGGCTTGAGATTGGGCCTGTGTGAAGGTCTAATACGATGTCGGCTTGATGTGCCAACTTTTGTAAGTTGAGCGCGATACGTTTACCCGTTGTTAAGCTGTAATCTGGGCCGTTTAGTTGTGCATTGATATCTGCGACTAACGCGTCTTTAAGAGCACTTCTGATCGTGTCTTCATTGCTTGATGCATGCTGCTCTGCAATCTGGGCAGGTAACGCGTTGTTAAAGCGATACATACGGTTCCAGTTGGTCCCTGTGATGGGATCAAAACGACCTAATGTAAATTCCCCCGACTTTTGGTTGCAGCCAATCGGATTTGCATAAGGGACAAGTGTGATATCACCGCGCAGTTTAAGCGTTTTTAATTGTTCAAGTAGCTGGTAAATAACGGCATTACCTTGTACTTCTGCACCATGCATGTTGGCCTGAATGTAAACGCTTGGGCCACTTCCATCGCCTTTTAAGCGATAGACTGGGATGGTCAATGGTAAGCCATTCGCAATTTCGCCGACGACAATGTTTTCTTGGCTAATTAAATCTTTACTCATGGTGATTACCTTAAATAATAGCTGGCATCTTCAGCGCTGCGGATACATTCAATGTTGCCTTGCTCAATAACGTATTCGGCAGCAAGTTCATGGCATAAAAAGTACGGCATACTCTCTGTGAAACCATAAGCACCACATTGACTGAATATGAGCCAGTCATGTTCATCTACGTCATTCGCTAATGTATGTTCACCTAAACAATCAAGCGCGGTACAAAGTGGACCATAGAGTGTCATTGTTGTCAGTGAAGCCTGTGATTCACGCAATACTGTAACTGGGAAGTCTTGGTTTGTTACCGCAGGACGAAGCAGGTGATTAATCCCGCCTGATAAAATCACTTGCTGTTGGCCATAGTTTTCTTTTCGCTCAACCACAGGTGTTGCGTAATGACCACATTCACCTACGGCATAACGGCCTAACTCCATCCAAAGTTCTGCTACACCGGCTTGAGCTTTAATGCTGGCAAGGGTCTCGATAAGTGCTGACCAGTCTAATCGGCTGGCATCTTGAGTATAAGGGATGCCTAAGCCGCCCCCTAAATCGAGTATGTTAAGTTCAATGCGTAATGCACGTGCTAGTTGCTGTAATGGCTGGATCATAGCGCGCCAAAGCGCTGCCAGTTTGTCAGTGCTGAGCATGTTGCCCCACTGAAAAATATGCAAACCATCAACCTTAAGTGCTGGGTAGTCATTGACATTAAGCGCGTGCCACTCTTCACAACCAAGGCCAAAAGGAGTGAGGCTATCGCCACCAAGCGGGTTCTTTTCGCTGTCTGGCCAGCGAAGTTGTACACGCAATAATACTTGCAGTTGGCAGTTAGCTTTTGTGGCTTGCTCGTTTAGCCAACGGACTTGGTTAATGCTCTCGGCGACGAAAATACGCACACCTCGCGCAATAAAATGACTAATTTGTGCAGGGCTCTTTGCTGGCCCTGTGTTGAGCACGCGCTCGCTATTGATGCCTTGAGCAAGTACTTGCTCAAGTTCACCTTTACTCGCCACATCAAAATTAAACCCCGCACTGTCTAAACACTGAATAATGCGAGACAGGGGATTAGCCTTAACGGCATACCACAGTTTCACATCGGTTTGGGCTGTGAGTTGTTTTAAATGTGTCGTTAATTTATCAAGGTCATAGATAAAAAATGGTGTATCAAGGTGCGCTGAAACTTGTTCAACTGCTTGCTTGATGGGCGTGCTCAAAAAGCTCATTAACGTAAAACCTCTTCTAATAACAATGACGCGTCACTTTGTTCGTCACGGTATTTTACGATGAGCGCACATGACATGCTGAGGCCTTGCTCGCGAGCCCATGCATTGGAAGCAGGGCGAGAACCTGGGATCACAATAGCGTACTCAGGGATTGGTTCGCCTTTTTCTAATTGACGCTCGTTCACGCAATCATAGACTGGAATGGTCGCAGACAAGCGGACTCCCGGTGCAAGCACTGCGCCTTTTTTAACGACAACGCCCTCTACAATCACACAACCTGCGCCGATAAATGCATCATCTTCAATAACCACAGGACTGGCACCAATTGGTTCAAGTACGCCACCTAACTGAACCGCTGCGCTCAGGTGAACATTTTTACCCACTTGTGCACATGACCCTACTAAAGCGTGGCTATCGACCATAGTCCCTTCATCAATAAATGCTCCGATGTTTACATACGCGGGTGGCATAATGATCGTGCCTTTAGCAACGTGCGCACCTCGGCGAACACTGCTACCGCCAGGGACCATACGTACACCTGCATCTGCGGCAAAGCCTTGAGGGGCTAAATTGTGCTTATCAACAAATCCACCAGGAAACTCCGTGTTTGTGCCATTTTTAAAGGCCTCTAAAATGCCTTGTTTTACTTCAATATTGGCATGCCAGTTGCCATTCTCGTCTTGTGTTGCGGCACGTACTGTGCCCGATTCTAAGTTATTTAATAATGCTAACCAGCTCATGATAAAACCTGTTTTTAGTTCCAAGATAAAATTGTGTTGTTTGCGTGGGTGATGCTGTCTGTATGCTCAAGCTCTAAATGAGTCAGCGGTGGACGTAATTGCGGGGTGTTTATTCTACCTTGCAGGTGCATCAGTACTTTTACGGGAATTGGGTTTGCGACAGCAAATAAGCTTTGAATTGCGCTAGACCAATCGGTGAATAAATTGGGATGTTGACCGCTTAAACTTCGTTTAACAAACTCATGAGTTTGACTTGGCCATGCATTCGCCGCCACTGACACTAAGCCTTTAGCACCCGCTTGCGCAAAATATGGCATCAGTGCATCGTCACCACTAAAAATGGCGAGCTTAGGTGAGGCCGTTCTAAAGCCTTCAAATTTGCCGATGTCACCACTGGCTTCTTTAAGTGCCCACAGGTTTTTATGATCGGCGAGGTTTTTAATGACGGTAGGTGAAATCTCAACAGCACTGCGTCCAGGTACGTTGTATAGCATACATGGGTGTTTACTCGCATTTAGTAAGCTTTCAAACCAATGAGTTTGGCCAATAACGCCAGGCTTTGCATACAGTGGCGAACCTAACAAGTAGCCATGAATAGGCAGTTGATTGCAGTACTCGACCCACGCAACTTGCTGCTTAAGGTTCATACCACCAACGGCAACCATAAGCGGTACGCTAGGGGTTAGCTGGCATACGTGCTCAACAATGGCTTGTTGTTCTTTGAGTGAAAGAGCAAGCCCTTCACCGGTACTGCCCAGCAATAAAATACCATTGTTGGCAGCTTGTTGTTCAGCCACAAGCTGTTCAAGGGCGATGTAGTCTACCTCGCCAGATTCAGAAAATGGCGTGATTAGCGCTGTCCATAATGGATAGTCGTTTAAATCAAAATTGTTGATCATCTCTCACGAACTTATAAGGTATTCGAAGAGTCAGTGCGGAAACAATTGAATGGAGCCGCATGTCGTCATTCGAACAAGGTATAATTCGAAGAGCGAATGGGCTTAAAATAATAAAGACGCGACGGCCTTATTATACTAAGACCAGAAGCTCTCCACCAAACTTATCAATAGCATTGCTATTGTTGGTGACAGTCGCTGGGATTCAGCCCAGTCGCCCGAAATAAGCACCCCACAAACGGTGTTACTTCTCGGCGTTAATTTCCCCTCACGTATGATCAACAGAGTCTGTGCTCTTCCCATACGCTACCTGAATAACGCACCTCTTCCAGCCCTTTATGCTCGCTTTAACGTTAAAGCCAACATAATGAAATAGGGTATTGGCGCTGATTAAAGCATTTTAGCCTTCTAGGTGTCAAGGCGGTGGATTTGTTTTTTATTGACCAATTAAGCAATCGGGTTACGTATAACTTCGTTTTTACGTACACTTAGAACGAAGCAGACGAATTGGAAGAATGATGGAAAAGTTTACCGACATTTATCAACGAGCCGTTAAAAGAAAAGGCAGTGAAGAAATGCTGCATGCACTGTTATCAAACCCGCTCGATGATGCTGATATTGCTAACATAGCGGATGATTTATGGTTGGAGGAGTTCACTCGTAAGGTATTTCAAAGTGGATTCTATTGGTCTGTAATCAATAATAAATGGGCGGGGTTTCGTGAAGTATTTTGGGACTTTAGCGTCGAAAAACTATTGATGATGCCACCTGATATGCTCGAACAAAAAGCGATGGATGAGCGAATTATTCGCAATTTCAAAAAAGTGCAAACAATCCCTGAAAATGCTTACATGATCCATGAAGTCGCTGAAAAAAATGCAAGCTTTAGCCAATTTATTGCACAGTGGCCCAGCGACAACATTATTGGTTTATGGGCTTACTTGAAGAAGCATGGCGCACGCTTGGGCGGGAACACCGGCCCTTATGCGTTGCGCGCGATGGGAAAAGATACCTTTTTGCTCTCGCGAGATGTGGAAAGTTATCTACGTGCTCATCAGCTCATTGATGGGGGATTGCAGACCAAAAAATCACAGCAAGCGGCGCAGAACTTTTTCAATGAACTACAGCAGCAAAGTGGTTATAGCCTGCAAGCACTGAGTCAATTAGTTGCTTATGGAGTGGGTGATAACCGAGTAGGCATTGCAACACCCTAAGGAATAATATGAAACTGCACACCCGATATACAGACATTAGTGATCTGTTAGCAATTGAAGACACCCCAACAGCGGTTTCTGACCCGAACTTATTGTTATTTAATGCTAATTTAGCTCGCGAGTTTGACATTAGCACTGACCCTGAGTTTTTAGCAAAACGTTTAAGTGGCTCAGAGGTAGATAACGCTGTAAAGCCTGTGGCGCTTGGCTATTCGGGTCATCAATTCGGTCATTTTTCGCCGCGTTTGGGGGATGGTCGTGCGCACTTGCTTGGTGCCATTGAAGATAAACATGGCGCATTATGGGATTTGCAATTAAAAGGTGCAGGTGCAACGGTTTTTTCGCGTGGGGGAGATGGTCGTTGTGCACTAGGTCCTGCCATACGTGAATATATCATGAGTGAAGCCTTGGCGGCCTTAGGTATTGCAACTACCCGTTGCCTTGCTGTTGTAACGACTGGAGAAACTGTTTACCGACAACCCCCACGACCCGGTGCCGTTGTAACGCGTGTGGCGAATAGCCATATCCGTGTTGGTTCATTTCAATATTTAGCAACTCAAGGTGATATTGAAGGACTTGAGAAGTTAGTTGAATACGCAATTAGTTGTCATTTTCCTGATATCAAAAGTGAAGGTGAGCAGCGTATTACAGACTTTTTAGCGGCGGTAATCGATAAGCAGATTGAGCTTGTTGTGAGCTGGATGCGAATTGGGTTTATTCATGGTGTAATGAACACAGATAACACATTAATTAGTGGTGAAACCATTGATTATGGCCCGTGTGCAATGATGAATCAGTTTGATTTAGAAACAGTTTTTAGCTCTATTGACCACCAAGGACGTTATGCTTTTGGTAATCAACCAACTATTGCAAATTGGAATTGCGCGCGTCTTGCAGAAAGCTTATTACCGCTTTTTAAAGATGAGGAACGTGCGCTCAGCGAATTATCAGCGGTTATAAATGGCTTCGCTGCTAAGTTTAACACGGCATTTGATACCATGTGGCGACTAAAGTTAGGTTTAGATGGCGAGCAAGCAGGCGATCAAGCATTAGTTTCAGAGTTACTCACTTTGATGAAACAACATAAACTTGATTACACGAACACATTTAATGCGCTGACAGAGTCATTACGCACAGATTTTTCGCTCCCGGGTAGTTTAAAAGAATGGCTTTGTAAATGGCAGTTAAGAACTTCGGGTGAAAGTTACGGGGTGATGCGCGCTGTTAATCCTGCAGTCATTCCACGTAATCATAATATTGAAATGATCTTGACTGAATATGAGCAAACGGGCACGAGTTCATCGATAGGTGAGTTGTTGAAAGTCTTAGAAAACCCGTATAGCTATGAAGAGCGATTAGCAGCTTGGTACCAGCCCCCTCATGATGGGGATAGTCATTACCAGACTTTTTGTGGTACTTAAGGGCGATGTTGAACAATATATTGCAGCTGTAAATGCTCATTTTTTAAAATCTAAGTGTTCGCCGATTGAGCAAGGTAGCTGCCAGTGATATGATTTATATCAATAAAATAGCACTAAAGTTTTGCTTTTTAACGAATATTTACAAATAAAGTTGCTTTCAACTTGTTGATTTAAAAATAACCAATATAATAGTGTAATTGGGAATGGACTTTAATCGGTTTTGAGGTCAGTAAATTAGGCGGAAAAAGCAGCTTTTGTCTGATTTTAACAAAGCGATCTAAAGGCATTGTTATGCAAAGTTATTTAGATAACCTATTATTATGGGTAATTGACTGAAATTACTCGGCAAGATATTTGTTCTGTACCGAGTGTGTTAAGTTTTGATTAACTATTAGTCGACTACTCTGTTTAAACTGATTGAGCTGGGATGACTTAGCTACAATTTTAATTGTGAAAATGGGAAGGAAACAATGAAATTAAAATCACTTACTATTGCTTTAGCATTAGCTGCAACTAGTGCATCAAGCTTCGCAGCCGAAAAACAAGGTTTTTATATCGGTGCATTTGGCGACTACTATGATGCGTCTTGGGAAAATGTTCGCGATTTCGCGCCAGGTGGCCTAGATGTTGATGACTCTACAGGTTGGGGTTTAGAGCTAGGTTATCGCTTCAGCGATTACTGGAGCGCTCGTCTTGAGTATGCTGATATGGATTTTGATTACAGCGTAGCTCTGAACGACGGCACGACTATGAGCGGTTCAGAAAGCGGTAAGCGTTACGGTATCGATGGTTTATATCACTTCGGTGGTGGCCCATTCTACGGTATCTTCGGTTTGAAAAACCTTGATGCAGTTGACGAAGACCTAATGTTCGCTAACCTAGGTGCTGGTTACCAACATTACTTCACTGACAATTTCGCATTTAACGCTGAAACGTCTCTATACCAAGGTCTTGACCGTGGTTATACAGATGTAGGCGCTAAATTAGGCTTAAGCTACATTTTTGGTGCTCAAGAATCTTCAGCTGAGCCAGTTGAGCCAGCTCCAACAGTTGTTCCTGTTGCTGTTGAGCCTGTAGACAGCGATGGTGATAATATCCCTGATGCTGACGACCAATGTGCTAACACACCGATGACTGATGCAGTTGACGGCACGGGTTGTACATTATACGAAGACCGTGAAGTAACGAAGAGCTTACTAATCACGTTCCCTAACAACACATCTAAAGTGTCTCAACAGTACTTAGATGACATCGCTAAAGCTGCTGCTTTCTTAAAAGAGCACCCAGGCACTAAAGTACTACTTGAAGGTCACACTTCATCTGTAGGTAAAGCTGACTACAACAAGTGGTTATCTAAGAAACGTGCTGATGCCGTTGCTAAGAAACTTATTGAAGATGGTATCGATGCAGAGCGTCTAACGACTGTTGGTTTAGGTGAAGAGCGCCTTAAAAACCCAGCTAATACAGCTGAAGCACATGCTGAAAACCGTCGTGTAGAAGCACACGTAAGCGTTATTGAGCGTGTAAAAGTAGAGCGTTAATAATTAACCTTTGCGACTAATTTTAAAAACCCAGCCAAGTGCTGGGTTTTTTATGGTTAAAATAGTGTGCTCATAAGGATAAGTCGTTAAGCCAATCTGCAAAAATACCTACCCCAGTTCACAATAACGCTTAACTATTGTGAGGTGCTAAATTTGTCGCTAGCTGCGTTAAAAATGTCTGATTTACGACTGCATTGATTGAGCTGGTAGAGCGATGCAAAAGCAATAGCTAAAAGCAGCTAAAAGACAAAATTTTGTCTTGTTATTATCGAGATTTTCTTGCCTTTAAATAATGCGCTTAATAAAGCGAATAGGGTTAAACGCACTGTTAATGACCGCTAAAGCAGATAGGAATGATTCTTAGTTAATAAATATTCATTTGAATAGCTTTTTTTTCTACCACTATTCATGTTATTTATAGTGAATATAAAGTGCCTAACCGCAGCATGGATTTTCATCTATACTTAAAAGCTTTATAATTAACCGTCAGAATACTATAAGTACTGGGTAATGATTGTATTTAGTTTAATACTACCGAGTACTCTCACGTCACCAAGAGGGCAATATTGTGCTACAAGAATATCGTAAACACGTAGAAGAACGTGCCGCGTTAGGTATCGTACCAGCGCCACTAGATGCTCAGCAAACGGCTGATCTTATTGAACTAATTAAAAACCCACCTGCAGGTGAAGAAGAGTTTATCGTTGATCTTCTTGTTAATCGTGTACCACCAGGCGTAGACGATGCTGCATACATCAAAGCTGGCTTTTTAGCGGCAGTAGCAAAAGGTGAAACAAGCTCACCATTAGTATCAAAAGAAAAAGCGGCAGAGCTATTAGGTACTATGTTAGGTGGTTACAACATCGCACCTATGATTGAACTTTTAGACGACGAAGCGTTAGCGCCAATTATCGTTAAAGGTTTATCAAACACATTATTAATGTTCGATGCTTTCTACGACGTAGAAGAAAAAGCGAAGGCTGGTAACGAATTCGCGAAACAAGTTATCGAGTCTTGGGCAAATGCAGAATGGTTTGTAAATAAACCAGCCGTTGCTGAAAAAATCTCTGTTACTGTTTTCAAAGTAACGGGTGAGACAAACACTGATGATCTTTCACCTGCACCTGATGCATGGTCTCGTCCAGATATCCCACTGCACGCTTTAGCTATGCTTAAAAACGAGCGTGACGGTATCAACCCAGACAAGCCTGGTGAAGTTGGTCCAATTTCACAACTAGAAGAGCTTAAAACGAAAGGGTTACCGCTCGCGTATGTTGGTGATGTAGTTGGTACGGGTTCATCGCGTAAATCTGCAACTAACTCAGTGCTTTGGTTCATGGGTGATGATATCCCTCACGTACCTAACAAGCGTGTTGGTGGTGTATGTCTAGGCGGTAAAATCGCGCCTATTTTCTTCAACACGATGGAAGATTCTGGTGCATTACCAATCGAATTACCTGTTGATGAACTAAACATGGGTGACCAAATCGATATCTTCCCTTACGAAGGTGTGGTTAAGCGTCACGGCACTGATGAAGTTATCTCAACGTTCTCTTTAAAATCAGACGTAATTCTTGACGAAGTGCGTGCTGGTGGCCGTATTCCACTTATTATCGGTCGTGGTCTAACAGACAAAGCGCGTGCATCTCTAGGTCTAGAAGCAGAAGATATCTTCCGCAAACCTGCTCTTGTTACTGACTCTGGCAAAGGCTTTACGCTTGCACAGAAAATGGTTGGTAAAGCATGTAACATGCCTGGCGTACGTCCTGGTCAATACTGTGAGCCGAAAATGACTACCGTTGGTTCGCAAGATACAACAGGTCCTATGACACGTGACGAACTTAAAGATCTAGCATGTTTAGGTTTCTCGGCAGACTTAACAATGCAGTCTTTCTGTCATACATCAGCATATCCTAAGCCAATCGATGTAAACACTCATCATACGCTTCCTGATTTCATCATGAACCGTGGCGGTGTATCACTTCGTCCAGGCGACGGTGTAATCCACTCATGGTTAAACCGTATGTTATTACCAGACACCGTAGGTACGGGTGGTGACTCGCATACGCGTTTCCCTCTAGGTATTTCATTCCCAGCAGGTTCGGGTGCGGTAGCATTCGCAGCTGCAACAGGTGTAATGCCACTTGATATGCCTGAGTCAATCTTAGTACGTTTCAAAGGTGAAATGCAGCCAGGTATCACGTTACGTGACCTAGTACATGCTATCCCTTACTACGGTATTAAAGAAGGTCTTCTAACTGTTGAGAAGAAAGGTAAAATCAACGAATTCTCTGGTCGTGTACTAGAAATCGAAGGTGTTGAGCACTTAACAGTTGAGCAAGCATTTGAGCTTTCTGATGCGTCAGCTGAGCGTTCAGCGGCAGGTTGTACCGTTAAACTTTCTAAAGAATCTATCGCTGAATACCTTGAGTCAAACATTGTCATGCTTAAGTGGATGATCTCTGAAGGTTACGGTGATGTTCGTACTATCGAACGTCGTATTAATGCAATGCAAGAGTGGTTAGCGAACCCAGAGCTTATGGAAGCGGATGCCGATGCAGAGTACAAACACGTACTTGAAATCGACCTAGCTGAAATCAAAGAACCTATTCTTTGTGCGCCAAATGACCCAGATGACGCACGTTTACTATCTGACGTTACAGGCGAGAAAATCGACGAAGTATTCATCGGTTCTTGTATGACTAACATTGGTCACTTCCGTGCTGCGGGTAAACTTCTTGATGGCTTCAGCGGTCGTATTCCAACTCAGTTATGGGTTGCTCCTCCAACGAAGATGGATAAAGATCAGCTTACTGACGAAGGTTACTACGGTATCTTTGGTCGTGTAGGTGCGCGTATTGAAACTCCAGGGTGTTCATTATGTATGGGTAACCAAGCACGCGTTGCTGATAAGGCGACAGTTGTGTCTACGTCTACTCGTAACTTCCCTAACCGTCTTGGTACTGGCGCAAACGTATTCTTAGCATCAGCAGAGCTTGCAGCGGTTGCTGCAATTCTAGGTAAGCTGCCTACACCGGCTGAATATCAAGAGTACGCAGATAAGATCAACGCAACAGCAGCTGATACTTATCGCTACCTGAACTTCCACCGTATGCCTCAATACACTAAAAAGGCAGATCAAGTAATTGTTCAGCAAGCTGTGTAATAAGTAACTAATTGAGTTTTACTGTAAAAGGCCCGCATTATATATGCGGGCTTTTTTATTAACTTTTTGTTCAGTTTTATTTGAAATACTAATACGTTTGTCTACACTGATTAATGTAAAAAGTTAATTAGTGTAACTTAATGTTTAAAAGTGTAACCAAGGAAGGGCTGCATCTATTTCTTGGCGACGCAGACTCTGTATTTCAAGGAACTGAATAATGAAAGCACTCCTTTTTCTACTCCCATTTAGTAGTTCTGTATTGGCAGTTAACCCCTCTTTTAGTGAAGTTAGAGTAGGTTTCGAAACAATTAGCTACAGCGAAACTTTAAATGATGTTGCAGGCTTTGGGAAACTTAATCAATCTATTGATGTAACAAACCCTGCCGTACGGCAAATTTCATACACAGGTATCGATGATAACTGGGGCTTTTATATTGAAAGTGCTGCAACAATATCCACAGAAATTGAAACTGAGACGTGGTACATGGATGACTTTGGTGCTATTCAAGAAAATGCATTTAAAACGAAAGCGAATGAAATAGGTTTTAAGGGGGCGTATAATTTTTCTCAAACAGTGCAATTTACACTAGGGACAAAGTTTTTTACTTCTAGTTTCACGCGTTCGAATTTTGCATTTGTACAACCCGGTGCAACAGCATTCGACGAAGCATTAATCGCATTATCAGATGACCCAAATAATCCCGCGCGATTTACATTACCCGGTATGAATTCAGGTAATAATACAGGAGAGCAGCAGGATTATGCTTCGCAGTTACGTCCGGTTATTTCGGTTTCTGAAGATCAAATGGGGATCTTGCTGACCATAGGAGCGCGTTACGATAGTCGCTTGCAAAAGAGTTTTAATAAATATAGTTGGTATATTGAAACTGAATTAAGTACACCTATGTATTCTGAGATTCAGAATACGCAATTTGAAACCTCGACACTCACCGATAGCTTTAATGGTTGGGGTGTTATGGGGCGGGTAGGAATGCGATATCAAGTACTGTCTCATATCGCATTGATTGGTGGAATCGATGCTCAGTATAAGTCACGTGATATTGTGACCAAGAATCTAGAAAACGGTCAACGCCTTCGTGTACCTGAAGTTGAATACAGTAATGTATCGTTTGCATTAGGCTTACAATGGAGCTATTAATACTCGGTGATTCACTTTTTTAATGAGACTGTACATTCCGATAAGCAGATTACGCGAGTGAATTTGTAAGCGTCTCAGATACGACGACCATAACTTATTGAGTAAACTAAAAGCCACGGTTCGCTGTGGCTTTTTATCAACTTCACATTGTCTTGTTATTTAGCGGTTTGAAATAGGTACCCTAAGCTTAAACGGTGTATTTCAGCACTTTTTATTTTTTAGATTAAACTTCTAAAATAAGAATAAAAACGATCTTAAAATTAAACAATAGACCGGTTGTGTTTACATAAAAACGCAAAATTTCCTCATCAATTGCATTAAAATCCTCGTCAATATTCTCAACGTATTAAGGCGAGATCTTTATGACTACATTAAACAACCAGAACCTCCTACAACTTCGTTTTGTAAGCCAATCACATATTGACGCAGTAAAGCCTTCTTTTGCTAATTTACCCGCTAACCCATACGCAGATGGTGCATTTCGTAAACGTCGCTATTCGGTAATTAAAGTGGTTGATGGCGAATTAAAATTACAACCAACAAAAGCATTTGTTCAAGATGATTCAATCAATACGTTTCAAGGGAATGTAGAGCGTACCTATGAGAATCTTGAAGACAGCTTATTAGCCAGTGATGGCATGAAGCAAATTGTTAATCAATTCCGTGAAATGACCGGCATCAGTGCTGACCGTGATATTGAAATTCATCAATTTAGAATGCTTGCGATCGACAGTGACACACCTGCTGCACCTGAAGGGGTTCACCAAGATGGTTTCGACCATGTATGTGTCTGTGGTGTATCACATGAAAACCTCGAAGGCGGTGAGCTACTTGTTTACGAGAATCAACAAGCTGAGCCTTGCTTTAAAATGGAAATTAAAGACGGCATGTTCGCACTCATTAATGACCGTGAAGTGTGGCACAACGCAACACCAATGAATAAATTAGATGCAAGCAAAGAGGGTTACCTTGATTGCTTCGTGCTTACTGCGTAAGGAAAATACGATGAACTTAACGCAATTACGTCGTCAATTTCCGGCATTAATGCAAAATGTGGCTGGTACATCGCCAGTTTTCTTAGATGGTCCCGGTGGCTCACAAGTACCGCAGTCTGTTTTAAGTGCCATGAGTGCGTATTTAGGTTATTTCAACTCAAACCTAGGCGGTGCTTTTTTCTCAAGTGATAAAACTGTTGAGCTAATGGCCGATGCTCGCCAAGCAGCGGCAGACTTACTGAATGCGCCTTCTAAAGAGCAAATCGTGTTTGGTGCTAACATGACAAGCCTCACGTTTAGCTTTAGCCGTGCGATTTCTCGAGATTGGACTGCTGATGATGAAATTATTGTCACTAACGCAGATCACTACTCAAATGTATCCTCTTGGCAGCAAGCAGCTGAAGATAAAGGCACATTAGTTAAAACGGCTTTAATTAACGAAGCCGATTGTAGCTTAGATATGGCTCATTTTGAGAGTTTATTATCAAGTAAGACAAAACTCGTTGCCGTGACATATGCATCAAACACCACTGGTTCAATTAACGATATTAAACGTGTTGTCGAGCTTGCCCATACTGTTGGTGCTCTTGTATACGTGGATGCAGTTCACTTTGCACCGCATGAGCTGATTGATGTTCAAGCACTTGATTGTGACTTTTTAGCATGCTCTGCCTATAAGTTTTTTGGTCCTCATTTGGGTCTTGTATACGGTAAGCGTGAGCATTTAGAAGGTTTCACCCCGTATAAAGTAGAGCCCGCGAAAGACGTCATCCCAGGCCGTTGGGAGACGGGGACACAAAGCTTTGAAGCTTTAGCTGGCTTAATTGCTGCCGTTGATTACATTGCTGCTATTAGCGAGTTGGATGATAGTCATTCGCGCCGAGAAAAATTAGCGGCTGCTTTTGCTATTACTAAACAACATGAAATGACGCTCAGTAAGCATTTCTTAACTCGCTTAGCCGATTACTCACGTATTAAATTGTTTGGTATTAATGACGTTGCGCGCTTATCAATGCGTACTCCAACCTTTGCATTAATCTTTGAAGGCATTGAACCGCGTGTTGTATCTGAATTTTTAGGTAAACATCACATTTGTGTATGGGATGGCAACTTTTATGCACAAGGTTTATGCAAGCAATTAGGTGTATTAGACACGGGGGGTGTAGTGCGTATTGGTTGTATGCATTACAACACAATTGAAGAGCTTGATCAGGTGTTCGATTTGTTTGATCAGTTATTAAAAATAAATTAATACCTTTAAACATGATGCTACAACGTGGTTGTAGCATCATTTTCTTGTGACTTTATTTTACAGCGCTTTAAAACGAATCGCGACACCACCACTTGTGGCAAGTTTTAAAGTGAGTTTATCGCTTGCAGACACAATGCGTTTCTCTACTGTTAAGTCGTAGGGATTGTTAACCCATTCAGCTTTATCGCCATCACGGTAAATTTGCGCCTCAAAGCGTTTACCTTTCTCTAAAAAGTCGAGTTTAACTTGCAGTGTACGTGCATTTTCATCAGTGACTGCACCTAGGTACCAGTCATTGCCTGAATAGTGATCGCGTTTACGCTCTTTGCGCGCAAAGACAACGTAATCACCTACTTCACCTTGCAGCGCAATACTGTGTTGCCAATCTGTAGGCACATCTTGAATAAATTGGAACGCATCCGGTTTTGCTAAGTAATTGCGTGGTAAGTCAGCAGCCATTTGAATAGGGCTGTACAGTACTACGTATAACGCCAGTTGCTTTGCAAGTGTTGTTTGTGGACGATTACTATCAGCACCCAACCCATTGAACCCCATATCAAAAATACCAGGGGTGAAATCCATTGGTCCCGCTAACATACGTGTGAAGGCAAGCATTGGAATATGCTCCGGTGGATTAGGCGGTGTGCCCCAAGCATTAAACTCTTGGCCTCGCGCGCCTTCACGTGCAATCCAGTTTGGATAAGTGCGGCGTAAGCCAGTATCTTTAATGGGTTCGTGAGTGTTGATGCTGATTTTGTGCTTTGCTGCAAGTTTCACGTTATAAAGGTATTCATTCACCATGAATTGACCATCGTGCCACTCTTTACGCACTATGCCATTTTCATCAACACGTTTAATATTGCCACCGTCTGCAACATAGCCCGTTTTTACTTGGCTTACGTTTGATTTTTCATACAGTGCAAAGGCATCTTCCATTTGGTTACGATAATTAGTGACATTCCCCGAGGTTTCGTGATGACCAATTAGCTGTACACCTTTCTCTTTGGAGTAGCGAGTAAGCTCTGCAATATCAAAGTCGTCATAGGGTTTGGTAAAACTAAATACATCACCGTTATAGAACCAGTCGCCATCCCAACCAATGTTCCATCCCTCGACAAGTACACCATCAAAGCCATATTGTGCGGCAAAGTCCATATAGTATTTGGTGTTTGCGGTCGTTGCGCCGTGAATTTTTCCACTTCCCCACGTATTTTCATTAATATGCATACCCCACCAAATACCCACATATTTACCGGGCTTAACCCAAGATACATCACCGAGTTTATTTGGTTCATTAAGGTTGAGAATGATGTCAGAGTTAATTAAATCAACCGCTTCATCGCCAATTTGAATAGTACGCCACGGCGTGTTGAATGCGCCATGTTTCTTTACGGCAACCCCATCGGACCACGGTGTTAAGTCAGCTTGGAAAGTGCCATCACGGCGTTGGTTTAATACCATACCCGCGTAATCGACCAGCGCAGCTTCGTGGATGCTGATATGAACACCTTCTTTGTTTTTAATAGTAAACGGAGTGTGTACTAAAGGAGCTTTGTGAACAGGCGTGGTGTTATAAACATATTCGTATCGATTCCAACCGCGAGCAGGTATCCACCATGCAGTTGCATTGGCTGAATCGGTGATTGCAAATTCAGTGAGCTCTTTGGTGATCTCTACATCTTCAAAACCTGATTGATTCGGTAGTTCGTAGCGAAAACCGACCCCATCATTAAAGGCACGAAAACGCACGGTAAAGGTGCCACCTTGGGGTTGTGGCTTTTTAAAGGTGACAGCAACTTCGTTGTGGTTATCAACTACCGTTTGGCGTTCACCCCAAGGTTGTTCCCAGCTGCTTTTTACAGAATTAGTCGTTTGGCTGCTAATTTTATAGCCTTCACTCATTGCAGGTTGTTGTTTAAAAACAAGTCCTAAAGCAGAGTGTGCAATAACTTGCTTTCCCGCAAAGCTGATTTCATAGCTAGGGGTGTGTTGTTCATCAGAAATCGTGACTTTAATTTGCCCATCAGGCGAACTGACCGTGGTAGTGTGTGCTAAACACGTCCCTGAGAAGGCAGCGAGTAGTAAGGCTGTATATTTCATTATTATTCCTTGGCGATGCAGAATATGGATTGTTGTCGTATATGTTCCTATAAGCTTTAAGCATAAATTGACTTGCCTGCTAATACGAGTGATCTGCATACGTATTCAATTTTCAGGTTGTAATAGCCGCCTTAATTAAATCGCCTCATTTTGTATTTTTAATTTCGCACACTTTTACTATTTTTCTACTAAGATCTTAAGGAATGAGCTGGTTTCGAATTTGAATTAGGAAAACGTATGAAGTTACAGAGTATTCGTGTCAAAAGTTCACTGCCCATTGTGTTGCTTGGGGTCGCTATTATTATATTAATAGCTGGCTACAGTTATTTAATTAACTTACAAAAAGAAGCCATAGATACGCAATCGGAGCGATTTTTAAATGCGGTGTCAGTTATCGTGAATGCAGATCGAGATTTGTATCAAGCGAAAGTGGCAGAGCTGCACTTAGTGACTATGGATAAAGGTGATCAGTCTTTTCTAGCGGAACATCAAGAAAATGCTGACCAAGTGCAAGAGCGCTTTGAACAATATTTATCTTACATGTCACCTTATCCAGAAGTGTTAGCACAGTTTCGTAATTTTAATAGTGCTTTTGATGCATGGTATTCGGCATCGACAGCCTATATTAATAGCGCAACCAGTGCGTCTCAAAATCAAATGGCAGAACAGTCCTTTTCGGCGCTTCGTGACATTTTAGATAAAGCGGGTGAGGTGGCAGAACAAACCTCGCAGTCCGAAACTGAAAAGCTAATGGATAAAATCACAGGTTTTAAAGCATTACTAATGATAATGATTGCCGTGGTATTAGTGGTTGCGGGTTGGTTTAGTTATGTCATTCCACGACAGTTAACGACCCAAATGAATTATGTTACTGAACGAATAAACGAAATTGCGTCTGGTGATGGTGATTTAACTGGGCGTATTAATGTTAAAACCCAAGATGAGTTTGCAGATTTAGCAACCGCGTTTAATCGCTTCTTGGATAATTTACAGCAATTGATAAAAGACATACTTGAACAAGCCAAAGAATTACAAAGTCTCGGTCATGATCTAGATTCGTTTTCAAATCAGAACCATCAAGTTAATCAAAAGCTTAGTCAGGCATCCGAGTCAATTGTGAGTGCAGTACACGAAATGAGTGTTGCAAGCCGTGAAGTCGCAAATGTGGCGCAACAGTCTTCTCATGAAGCAGATAATTCTCAGCAATTGGCTAAGAAGGGGTTATCAGCGGTTGATAATTCCAGTAAGAAAATCGTTGCTTTGTCTGAGAATATGGATCACGCAACGCAGCGCTCTACCGAGTTACAACAAAGCTCAGATAATATAGCGAAGGTACTGGAAGTGATCCGTGCAATCGCAGAGCAAACTAACTTACTGGCACTGAATGCGGCAATCGAAGCTGCGCGTGCCGGTGAGCAAGGTCGGGGCTTTGCAGTGGTTGCCGATGAAGTAAGAACATTGGCAACGCGTACTCAAGAAAGCACGAACGATATTCAAACCATGGTTGAACAATTTGCTTCAAGCGTTGAGCAATCTTTGCAGGCTATAAACAGTGGTAAGCGTTTTGCCGATGAAGCTGTTGAATCATTCACACAAACGAATGACGTGCTTAATGCGATGCAAGCCTCATCGGTAAAAGTGAATGATATGGCAATGCAAACAGCACAGGCCACTGAAGAGCAAACGGCTGTTGCAGATGAAATTAGCCAGAATTTATCTGATTTAAATGATCAAACCCAACAAGGAGGCGGCTTGGCAAGTTCAACACAAGAAGTGGCAAACCGAATGAATCAGCTCACCAATGAGCTAAATCATTTAGTGAACCGTTTTAAGGTGTAATGCCCCTCTGCGTAAACTATTCTAAAGGAATTAAAAAAGGGCTCAGCGAGCCCTTTTTAATCAATAAACAACCTTACCTTACTTTTTCTCAAAAGCGCGCTTCATGTAGTTAGGTGTTGCTAGTGCGCCGTAGTGAATACCAGCGTTGTAGTATTCAGTTCCTTCAGCTAGTGTATTCGCGTCGTCTTCACGAAAGCCATCAAATGCCTGTGATTTACGTGCAAGAGTAACTGACCATAAACCGCTTGGGTAAATTGGTTGTGGAAATGGCAGCGTTTGTAGGTCATTAAAGCCCACGTCTTTCATCGCGTCACGCATCTCAACTAATAAAGGCATGTGCATAAGCGGTGATTCACTTTGTTGAATGAGTATGCCGCCAGGACGAAGTGCTGTTAGACAACTTGTATAAAAAGCATGGTTGAATAACCCTTCACCTGGGCCCACCGGATCGGTGCCATCAACAATAACCACGTCAATTGATTCTGGCGCAGCTTCACGCATGTATTTAATGCCATCATCAAACATCACTGTGGCACGCGGGTCTTGGTTTGACTCACATAATTCAGGGAAGTATTTAAGCGACATTTGCGTTACAACTTCATCAATATCAATTTGCGTGACGCTTTCAACACCAGGGTGCTTTAATACTTCACGCAATGTGCCGCAGTCACCGCCACCGATAATCACTACATTTTTAGGATTAGGGTGCGCAAGAAGAGCAGGATGGCTGATCATTTCGTGATAAAAGAAGTTCTCACGGCTACTTACCATTGTACAACCGTCAATAATCATAAGATTACCGAAGTCAGTTGTTTCATACATCTCTACTTTTTGAAACGGCGATTGCTGTTCATCAAGCTTTTTGTTTATACGCAGTGAAAAGGCGCTACCATCACGGTCACTAATTTCAGTGAACCAGTTGTTTTGATCTAAATTAGCCATCTTGCTTATACACTTTTAGTTAATGGTAAAAAAGGGGGCAATTCTGCCAGTGCTTGGCCAATTGCTCAATCAAATTTTAATCAGTATAGCGAATATTTTTTATCACTTTGGCATATAGGGCAATTTTTGTTAGCGTGGTAGGCGCGAGCGTATTAAAATGCGCGTTTATATTTAACGAATTTACAGAAGACATGGCCATGACTTGGGGTTTAGACAAAGCACGCGAAACGTATAATGTTGCTCATTGGAGTGACGGTTATTTTGATATTAACGCACAAGGTGAGCTGGTCGCTTACCCTGACGGTGATCAAACTAAATCTGCAATTTCTTTATCTGAACTCACCGAGCAATTTAAGAAGCAAGGTCTTACCTTACCTGTTTTAGTTCGATTTACTGATATCTTGCAAAATCGGGTTGATACGCTGACAAGCGCTTTTACTAAAGCTCGTCAAGCTCGCGACTACCAAGGCACTTATACGTGTGTTTACCCAATTAAAGTGAACCAGCAACGTTCGGTCGTAACAAAGCTACTTGCTCACCCAAGTGGTTTAGTGGGTCTTGAGGCGGGTTCTAAACCTGAATTAATGGCAATTTTAGGTGTTGCCAAAGAACCGATTACCATTGTTTGTAATGGCTACAAAGACAGTGAATTTTTACGTTTAGCGTGTATCGGTCAAGGTTTAGGTCACAAAGTGCATATTGTGGTAGAAAAACTGTCAGAACTTAGCACCTTATTAGCTGAAATTGATGACTTGGGCATTGAACCATCGATTGGTATTCGTATTCGTTTAAACTCTGTGGGCAAAGGCAAGTGGCAGAACACGGGGGGTGAAAAAGGTAAGTTTGGTTTAACTGCTGGGCAGGTGCTGTCTGCGGTTGAATTACTTCAGTCGCGAAACAAATTACATTTAATGCAATTGGTGCATTTTCATATCGGTTCTCAAATTGCCAATATTCGTGACATTCATCGCGCACTTCGTGAATGTGCACGTCATTTTGCCGAACTAACCCAGTTAGGTGTACCACTTAATACCGTTGATGTAGGTGGGGGTCTAGGCGTTGACTACGAAGGGTCTGGTTCACGTAGTGCGTGTTCTATGAACTACAGTGTTGATGAGTATGCGCGTAATGTTGTGAATGCATTTGCAGAAGTGTGCCAACAACATGGCTTAAAGCAGCCTGCAATAATCACCGAATCAGGGCGTGCGCTAACGGCGCATCACGCGGTATTGATTACCGATGTGATTGATGTCGAGCGTGCGCCAAATCATGTAAATCCAACTCCGCCAGAGTCAAACAATGTTTTAGTGCTAGATGAAATGTGGCAATGCTTACAGCGCTTAACACCTCGCATGGCGCTGGAGATTTATCATGATGCAATGCATTTATTTAGCGAAGCACATGATCAATATGTCCATGGTCTTCTGACGATGCTGGAATGGGCGAAGCTTGAGCAACTTTATTTTACTATTTTACATCGCGTTCGCGCTTCACTGAGCGACAATGCGCGTGCACACCGTGAAGTGCTCGACGATTTAAATGAGAAGCTTGCCGATAAGTTGTTTGTTAACTTTTCACTGTTTCAGTCGTTGCCAGATGTGTGGGGGATCCAGCAATTATTCCCTGTAATGCCTGTTGAAAATTTACATAAACCACTCACTCAACGCGCGATCATTCAAGATATTACCTGCGATTCAGACGGTCAAATTCGCAATTATGTTGAGGGAACAGGCATTGAAAGCAGCTTACCTATCCCTGAGTATAAATCAGGTCAGCAGTACCACATTGCCATGTTTTTAGTTGGTGCTTATCAAGAAATCTTAGGCGACTTACATAATTTATTTGGTGATACCGATTCAGTGCATGTAGAGCTGACAGAGGCTGGCTACCAATTAACCAATGCGATTAAAGGCGACAGTGTTAAGGACGTATTAAAGTTCGTTGATTATGATAGCGATATTCTGGCTGCCAACTTCGCAAAACGTGTGGATGAGCTGGAAATTGATGCGCAATCTAAGGCACAATATTTGTCTGAATTAAATGCGGGCCTTGCTGGCTATACGTATTTTGAAGATTAAAGGTTAAAGGAATAAGTAGTAATGTCCGTTATTCGTTGTGTATTGAGTATTTTATTTTACACCCTAAATACGCTGTTTTGGTTCGTGCCTATTTTTTTGTGTGGTTTGGTTAAACTCATTCCAATTAAACCATTACAAAAGTTGATGAGTTGGATTGCTAAGCAATGTGCCACAGTGTGGGTTACGTGCAATGGTATAAACCAAAATGTATTTGCTTCTTATCAACTGAATGTAACGGGCCTTGAGCAACTTCGTTCAAAAGACTGGTACTTAGTGATTGCTAATCATCAAAGCTGGGTTGATATTTTAGTCATGCAGCGTATTTTTAATCGCCGTATCCCGTTTTTAAACTTTTTCTTGAAAAAGGAATTGATATACGTTCCTTTTCTAGGGCTTGCATGGTGGGCGTTAGACTTTCCGTTTATGACGCGTACTAGCAAGTCACAGCTTAAGAAAAATCCAAAGTTGCGCGGAAAAGATTTAGAAACAACGCGTAAAGCCTGTGAAAAATTTAAAGAAATGCCAGTAAGCATCGTAAATTTTGTGGAAGGCACGCGCTTCACCGCTGAAAAACATGCGCGTCAAAAGAGCCCTTTTCAGTACTTATTAAAACCGAAAGCGGGTGGTGTGGCGTTTGTTATGCAAGCTATGGGTGAGCAGATCTCAAAAGTTGTAAATGTCACCATTCACTACCCGGGTGGTATTCCAAGTTTTGTGGATTTTGCCAGTGGCCGAGTGAAGCAAATCGATGTTCGCGTTGAAGTGATGGATGTCAGTCCTAATTTAATAGGTGATTACACTGGTGATGCAGACTTTAGAGTGAATTTTCAAGCGGAGTTAAATCGTATTTGGGAAGAGAAAAACCAGCAGCTTGCCCAGTTTGAATCGCAAGCTGAGTAGATGCTGCTGGCACAGCTGAGAGCACACATATGTTAAAGAAATTTTTACCTAATTGGTTAACCGGATTGTTGGTCAGTATTGTGCTGTTTGCCAATGTCATTCTTTGGGGAACCCTTGTGTTGCTGTTTGGTGTGTTGAAACTTATTTTACCATTCAACATCATTAGTCACATTTTGCATGGTGCTTATCGGGGATGGTGCAAAGGGAATCGTTTTGCTCTGTGGCTAGGTTGCCCGAATATTGAAATTAATATTAAAGGCAATGTTAATCGCGATAGCTGGTACTTACTTATTTCTAACCATATGAGTTGGTTAGATATTGTGGTGCTTAGTGCGATTGATGTATTACCGGCGCCAAAGTTTTTTCTAAAAGATGAGCTAAAGTACGTGCCTTTTATTGGCACGGGTGCGTGGGCGATGGGAATGCCTTTTATGAAGCGTGTCAGTAAGTCGCAGCTGGCTAAAAACCCAAAGCTTAAAGGCCTTGATGTTGAACGGACCAAGCGAAGCTGTCGTGATTTTCGTAATCACCCAACCACCATTATTAATTTTGTTGAGGGGACACGTTTTACCCCGCAAAAGCATACAAAACAGAACAGTCCATTTGGTTATTTACTCAAGCCGAAAGCGGGAGGGATTGCGTTTGCGCTGGAAGTGCTGGGTGAACAGTTTGATGCGTTACTTAATACTTCTATTATTTACCAAGGTGAGGGCAGTCATATTTGTCGCAACTTAATGCGTGGCCGATTAGCGCTCATTAAAGTAGATATACATGTGCAGGCTATCAGTGCTGAGATGATTGGTGATTATCAACATGACCGTGAATTTAGAACCGCATTTCAGCAACGAATCAATGAAATTTGGCTTCAAAAAGACGCGCAATTATTTAATTATTATCAGGCCAAACAAGGTAGTCTGGTAGCAAATATCAGTAAGGAAGTTGAAGCACCATGAAGCAAACTCACTTGCAACAATTGGTTATGCCTTGGTTTGAAGCAATGCCAGATGCGGAGCTTTTCAGTGCGCTGACAGCCACCGCAATTGGTGTGAGTGCTTTATTGCTGGTGTATGTCTTTACTCGGCGCTTAATGCTTCCTGGAATACAAAGTGTTGTAACGCGCCTTTCGCCAGAACGCATTGGTGCATTAGCACCCATGCTAACTAAACTTAATAGACGTTTTGCAGGCACCTTATGTTGCGTGTTGTATTTAGCAACATTCGACAATGTTTACCCTGTCACAGAGGTGGCAGCGTTAGTTTTAAAAACCATTGGTCAAATTGTTCTGATTATTTATGGCGGTTTTATCATCAGCAGCATTGTCAGTATTGCTGGGGGCATTTATAACCAGCTGGAGTTTGCCCGAGAAGTGCCCATACAAGGTTTGATTCAAGTTGTGAAACTGATCACCTTCATGATCTGCGCTATTTTGATCGTCAGTATATTACTTGAAAAGTCGCCCACCTATATTTTATCTGGTTTTGGTGCCATTGCAGCGGTGACCTTGTTAGTGTTTAAGGACACTATTTTGGGGTTTGTTGCCAGTATTCAAATTGCTGCTAATCGCTTAGTTACTTATGGTGATTGGATTCAAGTTGATAGCTATGGCGCTGATGGTGAGGTTATCGACCTTGGTTTGAACACGGTAAAAGTGCGTAACTGGGATAACACGATTACCACCATTCCTACCTACATGTTGGTGGCCGGTTCATTTAAAAATTGGCGGGGTATGCAGGAGTCGGGTGGTCGTCGAATTAAACGCTCTTTAAATATAGATATGAACAGCATTCGTTTAGTTGATGAGGCTTTCCATACGCAAATAAATAGCGCGATACCTCTGCACGACTACATTCGTGTGACAACGTTACCTGATCCTGTTACGAATTTAGGTTTATTTCGTCGTTATGCTGAAGGATACTTGAAACAGCATGAAAGAATTAACCGTGATTTGACCCTCATGGTGCGAGAACTTCAGCCATTTAATCATGGCTTACCAATTGAGTTTTATTGCTTTAGCGAAGACAAACGTTGGATATCGTACGAACATCTACAAGCAGAGATCATGGATCACCTGCTTGCAGTATTGCCTATTTTTGGATTGCGCCCATATCAGAGTGTGACGGGGCAATTTTCGGCTAATGAGCAGCATGTCGTAGATAAACCAAGTATTAAAGTGATTAACGCGGCGCCTAAAAGTAAAGACTAGAGCGACTGCACTGCCAAAGCGATACCAATAAAGCCAAGTAATAACCACCAAATAGGGGGCTTAGCGACCCTTAACCATGTGAAGGCTGTAACCACTAATACAATCTGCCATATGTTGGTGATTGTGCTGAGCCAAATCGGCGAGTAGAGTGCTGCCGCTAAAAACCCGACTACCGCAGCATTGAGAGCGGCAATACTGCCAGCAAAGCGTGGTTTATCAGCCAATTGTAGCCAGCTTTTTAAAAATGCAAGCATCAATAAAAAGCCCGGTAAAAAAATCAATAGCGTCGCAATAAGTGCTCCCAATAGGGGAGAATGAGGTGTCAGTTCAGCCCCTAAGTAGGTCGCTATTGTAAACATAGGGCCAGGAATTGCTTGTGCACTGGCATAGGCTGACAAAAACTGCTCGGTTTCAAGGCTTGGTATGCTTGCTTGCAAAATAGGTAGCACAACGTGCCCCCCACCAAACACCATCGCTCCTGTTTGATAAAATTGAGCAAATAGTGAGGACCACTCGCCAAAGGGTAAAAAGCTCGCGATAAGCAATACTGCAAAAATGATAAAAGGTAACCACGATACTTTAACGGGTTTACTTACATTCTCATGCTGAGGGAGTTTATGTTGTGGATAAAGCCAGCCAATAATCGCAGCTATAATTAACACAAAAATTTGGCTGGAAAACTGTGAAAAAATAATCAACGATAACGTGCTTAATACCGCGATAAGTTTAAGTAAATGTGTTTTACAAAAGCTCACCGCCATACTGTAAGTTGCATCAGCGACAATAACGATGGCAAATAATTTAAGTCCCGCAATAACAGCAAAATAAATGTTACCAAATTGGTGGGCACTCAGTGCCAAAAAAAACATAATTAAAAAAGACGGTAGAGTAAACCCAATAAAGGCACACAAACCGCCCAATAGACCGCCTTTCTCAACCCCAATCGCAAAGCTTACTTGGCTTGACCCAGGACCCGGTAATGCTTGGCTTAAGCTTATTAGTTGTGCGTAGCGCTCGCTATTTAACCATTTTAAGTTATCGACAAAGTGACGTTTAAAATAGCCTAAGTGCGCTGCGGGGCCACCGAAACTCATGCAGCCTAATAAAAAAAATTGCTTAAATATAACTAGTAACATTGTTTTCGCCATCGAATCTAATCACCTAATTATGACAAATTTCTATGACATTTTTGTGGTTTTTATGACATACACATCGCTAGGATATATAGTAAGGTATGAACGTAGTAACGAGTAACCCTATGAGACTGAGTATCGTAAGCCTATTATTAGTACTTATATCAAGCTCCTTGTATGCAGAACCTGTGCAGAGGGTTATTGTTGCGGTTGATCATTCTCCTCCCTACGGCGTTGTGTCTGAAAAAGGGCATGTGAGTGGCGCGGTGGTCGATATTATGCGTGAGCTGCAACGTACCATACCGATGAAATTAGAATTTGTCGCTTGCCCATTTTCTCGCTGTTTAAAAATGCTCGAACAAAATGAAGTGGATGTGATGGGCGGGTTAATTCGTACCAGCGAGCGTGAGCAAAAAATGCAGTTTATGTCTCCTCCGTACATGATGTTGTCTTCTTCTTTTGGGTTCTATGCAAGAGCAGACCGTGACATCGTTATAAATCGTTACCAAGACTTGCTAGGAAAGCGCATCGCGGTCATGCGAGGAGCCGCTTATTTTTCGCGTTTTGATAATGACAGCTCACTCACTAAAGTGGAGGCTTTGAGTGAAGGTAATGCGTTTGAAATGCTGCTTAAAGATCGCGTCGAACTCGTTATTTCAGTTGAAGATACCGCGGATCATGCCTCGGGTTATTTACAACTCCCTTCACAGCAGATCGTCAAAATGCCTTATCGCTATAAAGACATTATTTACGGCCATATGGCTGTTAGTAAACAGTTTGCCGACACCTCGTTAGCAAAGGAAATTCAATCTCAGTTACACGCTCTTGTACGTAATGGACGTTTAACAGAATTAGTTAAAGCGTATAACCTACCAGCTGTTACACTTATTAAAGAGAACTATTAACCTAATGTTCATGATTTAGTGTTCATAATTGTTAATAGATCAAAATTACTAAATGCCATGGAGAGACACATGAGTTTCAGCAAGTCGATTTTAACAGTGGGTGTTTTAGCCGTTTTATTAACGGGGTGTGAAACAACTAACACAGGTAAAGGTGCTGCAATCGGTGCCGCAACAGGTGCGGTATTAGGTAAAGCAACAGGCGATCATGATGATAAGCGTATCTTTATTGGTGCGGCCATTGGTGCGTTAGCGGGTGCTGCTGTCGGTGACTACATGGATAAGCAAGAAGAAGCATTCCGTGACGAGCTAGCAGGCTCGGGTGTTGAAGTGGTACGTGAAGGCGATAATATTCGCTTAGTTATGCCATCAAACATCACTTTTGCGACAGATCAATCTTATATCTCATCAGGCTTTCACAGCACCCTTGATGCCATTGCACAAGTGATGAACAAATACGAAAAAACCTACTTAAGTGTTGAAGGTCACACTGATAGCACAGGTAAAGACAGCTATAACATGACACTGTCGCAGCAACGTGCGCAAAGTGTTAAAGATTATTTAGTTAATCATCAAATTATGTCGGCACGTATTAGCACACGTGGCTATGGCGAAACACGCCCTGTAGCGAGTAATGATACAGCCAATGGTCGTGCTTTAAACCGCCGTGTAGAGATTCAAATCGTACCAAACACACAAGGTTAGGCTTAATGTAGTCTAGATTTGTGGTCAGGTTTGATATGCCCTTTCAAACCTGACATCCCTCCTTGGATATTAATCCCGATTAAATTGCAATTCGCAAAGCTGCTTATACAGTGGGTTACTAGTCAATAGCTGCTGGTGTGTACCTGTCGCTATAATTTCACCCTTGTCCATTACCACGATGACGTCAGCATGTTTTACGGTGGCTAAGCGGTGGGCAATAATGAGTGTTGTTCTGTCTTTCATTAAGTGCTCGAGTGCCGCTTGCACATGAGACTCGCTTTGTGCATCAAGTGCGCTGGTTGCTTCATCGAGTAATAAAATAGCTGGATCCTTTAAAATAGCGCGAGCAAGCACAATCCGCTGCTTTTGCCCACCAGAAAGACGTACCCCTTGTTCACCTAAAAAGCTGTGATAGCCCTGCGGTAGCTGCGTGATAAATTCATCGGCGTGTGCATATTTGGCTGCCGTGTATACCTGCTCGTCACTCGCATGGGGATTGCCATAGCGAATGTTATGCATTACATCGCAGCTAAACAAAATGGGGTTTTGTGCCACCATGCCCATTTGTTGGCGTAAACAGTGAAGAGATAATTCTTTAATATTAATGCCAGCTAATGAAATACTCCCTGCGCTCGGATCGTAAAATCGTTGCAATAATTCAAATAATGTTGTTTTGCCTGCACCAGAGGGACCAACAATGGCGACTGTTTGACCCTGTTTTACTTCTAAATTAAGTGTACTAAGTGCTGCATTATCGGGTCTAGATGGATAATTAAATGATACATTGTCAAAACGAATAGCAGGGTGGTCAGCTTTATTTAATTCGAGCTGATCATCTTTATTGTGTGCGGGGTTTTGAATCATACTTTCAACAGCGAGCAGCTCTAACAGTCTTGCTGCCGCACCTGCTGCGCGTTGTAACTCACCGTACACTTCGGCAACTGTTGCAACCGACATAGCCACCATAATGGCATAGAATACAAAGGCACCTAGCTCGCCGCCCGTCATGGTACCCGCGAGCACATCACTGCCGCCTACCCAAAGCATCACGCTGATGGCACTAAAGGTTAGAAAGATCACTGCAGCAATTAAAAGTGAGCGTTGTTTAATACGACTTTTCGCGACCAAAAATGCTTTATTCGTTTCTTCAGCAAAAGCCGCTTTTTCGCGCGCTTCATGACTAAAACTTTGTACGACCTTAATATTTTGAATAATTTCGCCTGCATAAGTACTGATATCGGCAATGGCATCTTGGCTCGAACTTGCTAGTTTACGCACTTTACGACCAAAAATTAGCATAGGAACTAACACCATAGGTACACAGGCAACGACCACTAAGGTAAGTTTTAAATTAGTAATTAGCAGCATAGCAAGGCCACCTACTAACATTAAGCTGCTACGAAGCGCCATAGAAAATGATGAGCCAATAATCGATTGCAGCAATGTGGTGTCGGTGGTGAGTCGTGACATCAGCTCGCCGCTACGGTTTTCTTCAAAGTAGCTTGGGTGTAACGTTACAATTCGCTCGAAAATCGCGTTACGAATATCATTACTGACTCGTTCACCTATCCACGACATTAAATAAAAACGACAAAATGTGCCGATTGCTAATAGGCTGATAAGGCCAATAAGAACCATTACTGCTTGTTGAAGTTGTTCTTGAGAGCCTGCAATAAAGCCATGATCAATAACAAACTTCACTCCTTGGCCGAGTGACAAGTTAACGCCTGCGGTGAGTAATAATGCCCCAAGGGCTGCAAATACCACCCATTTGTAGGGCTTAATAAACGCTAAAACGGGTAACAGGCTACTGAACGCGGCCTTTTCTTTGTTAATTGCCATGCTAGATTCTTATTTGTGAATAGGGTATAGATATGGTTATCATCGCTTTAAAAATCAACAGTAAAATAAGGGATTAGTATGGAATCAACAGTGATAAGCGGTCAATTTAACGTGAAATTAAACCCAATTGGAGGGTATGCGACAGGTCAAGATAGCGTGAATCTTGGCCGTATGTCGATAGATAAAACGTTTACAGGCGCTCTGGAGGCAACTAGCCAAGGAGAGATGCTGAGCGCAATGACGGCAACCCAAGGCAGTGCAGGATATGTTGCTATTGAACAAGTGGTTGGTAGTCTGAATGGCAAACAAGGTAGCTTTGTATTACAACATTTTGGCACCATGGATAAAGGCACAGACAGGTTAATTTTAGAAGTCGTGCCAGATTCAGGCGCTGGTGAACTGGTGGGGCTTACGGGTAAAATGGCAATCCGCATTGAGGCGGGAATTCATTACTATGATTTTGAGTATGAGTTAACAAGCTAATATGCAAAAAAATTATTGAATTTAAAAAGAAACGTTTTCTGGGTGGACTTGATATCACTGCGTTAAATCAGAAAGTGTACGAGTTAGGCCAATCTGGCTGGCAGGTTAAAACAATCACCATAGCCACCGGTTTTTATGGTCAAATAACGGCCGTTTTATTGTTAGTAGAGAATAATGAATTATGACACTCACAGAGTGGTTGAGTTTAGTGTTAATTTGTATCATGGGTGCTATGTCGCCAGGGCCAAGTTTAGCGGTTGTGTTAAAGCATAGCCTTCACGGTGGTATGAAAAACGGCATGCTGGCGGCCGTGAGTCATGGTGTGGGAGTGGGGTTTTATGCGAGCGCCTCTTTGCTTGGATTAGGCGCACTGATGACCAAGTTACCTACACTTTATAATGTACTCGTGTATGGTGGTGCCGCCTACCTTGCTTATTTAGGTATACGTATATTACTGGCAAAACCCAGTTCGCAAGCCGTGAAAGTTGAACAAGCCATACCTAGTCAACGCGCTGCGTTACAAGATGGTTTTGCTATTGCGTTTTTGAATCCCAAACTTGCGGTGTTCTTTTTAGCGCTCTTCTCACAGTTTATTGACCCAGAAAATCTCACGTTACAGGTTGGCTTGATCATGTGCTTAACCGTATTTGTACTGGATACTGGCTGGTATTTGTTGGTTGCCTTACTCACAGAAATATCAAAAAAGCGCTTTGGTTTTACTAAAGCGAATCCACTTTTTGAAAAACTACTCGGCATGATCTTTATCGCACTTGCAGTGCGTGTCGTGATAACACTTTAAAGCTCTCTATTGCTCCTCTCTCAATAGTAAAACGTGAGAGGAGCTCCTGCTTATCCCCAGGAAACGTATAGTGCATACGTATTCATTACACAATATTTACCTTTTGGTTACACTTTGTTGGTTGTTTTTTGACAACAAGAATAAACATAACGCCTCCAATGACAACAGAGTGGGAATCCAATGGGGAAATTTAAGCTAAGTGCATTAATGCTGGCAATGGTTGCAGCAAACAGTGCTATGGCAGCGAATGAAGCAGAACGCACATCTGCAAAGGAACTTGATCCTGAGCTTGAAGTAATCGAAGTGCGCGGCTTTAGTCGCAGTTTAATTCAATCATTAAACCAAAAACGTTTTAGTGACACCGTATCAGAGCAGTTATCTGCTGATGACTTAGGTGCACTTCCCGATGTATCTATGGCAGATGCATTAACACGACTACCGGGTATTTCGGCGGTACGAACAGGTGGCCAAGCTGCCGAAATTAATATTCGAGGTTTATCTGGTGGATTCGTGTTTTCGACTCTCAATGGTCGAGAGCAAGTATCGACCAGTGGTAGCCGTAGTATTGAGTTCGATCAGTATCCGTCTGAGTTAATTAGTTCGGCAGCTGTGTATAAGTCACCCAAAGCATCATTAATCGAAGGGGGCGTTGCCGGTACTGTTGAGTTACAAACAGCCAGCCCACTGGATAATGACCAGCAACACAAATTTACCGCTAATGTGCGCGGTATGTATAACGATCGTGCTTCAGAGGTTTTTGATGCCACTGAATATGGCGACCGTATTAGCTTTTCTTATCAGGGTAAGTTCTTTGATGATACCCTCGGTGTAGCGCTAGGTTATGCTCGCTTATTCCAACCTAGTGTTGCCACCCAGTTTATCGGTCTAGCATATAACGGTAATAAAGATGTTGACGGACTTGCAAATGACATCGATGGCCCTGCAGATAACCCCGCTAATGAATATATCAGTGAAGGTTTCGAGCTTCAGCATTTAGGTGGTGAAGAAACGCGTAATGGCTATTTAACATCGATTGAATGGGCACCAACCGATAACTTTAAACTGAAAGGTGATGCGTTTTTATCTCGTTTTGATAGCGAATCATTTGCCCGTGGTTTTCGGGTTAAATTTGGTGGCCCGTCAGCTGTCTATGCGAACCCCTTACTTGACGGCAATGCGGTAATCGGTGGAGCAATCAACCGCACATCAAATAGCTTTACCCGTGTTGAAATAGTCAATGATGATAATCAAGATTTTGATGAAGTTGATAGCTATGGAATTAACGCCGATTGGCAAGTAACCGAGCGCTTAAATGTCAATGCTGATGTGTCGTTATCACGCGCGAAGAGTAATTTCCGCAATGGCTTACTTTGGGCACTGGTGGCGGAAGACGCTACAATTGATAATCCGGTATTTGATACCAATGTGTCACTAAATTATCAATTAAACGGTCTTGATTTACCTGATATTGGTTTTAATCAAGCTGATGCATTCAGCGATATTGATCGCGTTATGCTTAGTAAATACGGCATTTACCCGTATGAAAATGAAGATGAAGTCAAAGCGTTCCGACTCGATTTTAAATATGAGTTAGAGAATAACTGGTTTAGCTCAATTGAATTTGGTGCGCGTTACTCAGACCGTGAATACAGCAATAATCGGTCAGTATTTGAGTACGGTAACGATGGCGCATTCTCAGCCACTCAACCTCCACTTCGTTTGACTGATGACATGACCACCGTGGTTGATTGGCAGGGTGAGTTTAGTTATTTCCCATCATACTTAGCGATAGATTTGGATAAAGCACTAAACGCGTGGTTCCCTAATGGCATCCCACAACCTGTTCAAACTTGGGGTAACGCTGAGGGGGTTGTTGATTTAGATGGTGATGGTGAGCCAGATACACAAGGTTATACCACTAACTACTCATGGACCATGCTACAAAGTGGTTCAGTGTATGAAGAAGTGGTATCAGCGTATCTCATGCTCAATATTGATACCGAAATTGGCAAACTGCCTGTCACAGGTAACATTGGTATTCGTCGTGTTGATACGGACCAATCAGCGACGGTGCTTGAAAACGTTGGGAGTGATCCACAACTCGGTGCGCAATACATTGTCGATGATAACGGCATTGTTAACGACCTTTATGCACCAAACATATTAGGCATTAAATACACAGACTACCTACCATCATTAAACCTTAACTTTAAAATCAGTGATGCAACGCAAATTCGTTTTGCTGCAGCAAAAGTGATGGCACGTGCTCCGATTAACCGTTTAGCGGGTGACGCCAGTGCATCGGTTAATAATGATGGCGAAATTAATGGTTCAAGTACGAATAACCCATTCTTAAAACCTTTCTATGCGAATCAATACGATATTTCTTATGAGCAATACTTTGAAGATACGGATGGTGCCTTAGTCGTGGCGGCGTTCTATAAGAATATTGATTCATTCATAGATACGATAGCTATTGAAAACTTTGATTTTAAAGGGAATGGCTTCAACGTCCCTGAGTACATTGTCGACCCTGTAAGCGGTGAGCAAATCGAAACCACTAATGGTGTGTACACAACTGCGGTTAACAATGCTAAAGGGGGGTATATTCGCGGGATTGAGCTTGCTTATACGCAAGTTTTCTCTTTCTTGCCATCACCGTTTGAAGGGCTAGGGATTAATGCCAGTTATTCGTATACCGAGAGTGAAGTGCAATCAATCACCGATTTAGGTGGTGATTCTGTTTCGCAAGACTTACCGGGTCTCTCAAACAACGTCTTTAACGGGACACTTTTTTACAGCTACGAAAACTTTGAAACACGCTTAAATGTGCGCTATCGCGATGATTTTGTCTCTGAGCAAGTTGCTGTCAATGAGCAAGTGGTGAACTTTGATGCGGAAACCGTTATCGATTTCCAAACATCGTATCAGTTCACAGATTCATTTGGCATGTTATTACAAGTGAATAACCTGACTGATGAGCCTACACAAAGCTACTTCGGTACAACCAGTAAAACAGGGACCACGCAATTCTTTGGTCGCCAATTTTACTTAGGTTTTACCTATAACCATTGATCAGTAAGCTGGAGATAATAATATGAAAATAATAGCTGATTTTAACCGCTTACTCATTACCTGTAGCATAGCGTTGCTAGCTGCATGTGGTGGTGGAGCTAGTAATGATATTGATTCAGGGCAAGTTTTATTGACCTGTAGCGTACCGCAGATCCCCAATGCAGCGGGTACTGAATGTGTTGATCCACCCCCGATTAATTGTCCGGCCCCAACTGTGCCTGATGAAAATAATGAGAGCTGTGTAGTTGGGGCTGATCCAACACTGCCTGATCCTGTGGTTTTTCCAGCGGGTGACGAAGCCATTTTGTTCTATAACCGTACCAGTGATGATGCTTATGAAGGGTATCGTTTGCACACGTGGAATAATGATGTGTGTGATGCATATGCAGCACCGTTTGATGCGACGGATTGGGCAAATGGTCATGAATACGATGGTATCGATCCGAACTATGGCGCGTACTGGATTGTAAAACTCAAAGACGGCTACAACGAGTGTGCCAACTTCATTGTACATATTGGTACTGAAGGTTCAGGCAAAGCGTTTGGTGATGTCGATTTAAAAATGCCATTGATGCAAGACGATGAAAAGTTCCAACGTATGAACTTTACCATTCATGGTGAACCATCAGTATTTGAATACCCAATTGTTAGCTTAGGTGAGCGTCCGGTGAGTATTTCTGGTGCGTCTGCGCATTGGATTGATCTTTCAACGGTGATTTATAAACCAAGCAATGAGCTTACGAGTATTATTAAATTGCACGCTTCAAGCAGTGCAGATTTAGCTGTCGATGAAGATACTGGTGAGTTAAATGGTCAAGTGGTTGAACTAACATCGACGTCTTTGAACGATGAGCAAGTAGCTAAAGTGCCACACCTTGCTGCATGGAATGCTTACCAAGGTAGCTGGGATGCAGCCGCTGCAAAAGAGCTGATTAAACACCAGTTGGTTGTGGCAGGCTATGATGCTGATGGCAAGCTAATTGAAGCAACTTATGTGCAAACCGCTAAAGCTCTCGATGACTTGTACACCAGCGGTGAAAGTGATGCCAATGAAGCACAACTAGGTGTGCATTACGCCAATAATGGCATTGATATCTCGGTATGGGCGCCTACTGCAAGCAATATGAAATTAGCGCTTTACGATGCTAATAAAACTGAGCTTGAACAACTTGCTATGACCTTTGATAGCACAACGGGTATTTGGTCTAGTAATGTCGATATCAGTCACGATCGCCATTACTACCGTTTTATGTTTGATGTTTATCATCCTACTACCAAGCAAATTGAACGTTTATGGAGCACAGATCCTTACTCTTTAAATGTTTCAACTAATGGTTTATACAGCCAACTAATTAATCTTGATGATGACGATACTAAACCGAGTGGCTGGGATGATCGTGTTGTACCAACCATTGATTACCCCGAACAAGCGGTGATTTACGAAGGCCATGTACGTGACTTTAGTGTTCGCGATGAAACGGTAAGTGAAGCAAACCGTGGTAAGTATCTTGCGTTTACTGAGCTTGATAGTGCGCCAATGCGACATCTTAAAAAGCTAGCTGATAATGGCTTAACACATTTCCACTTACTGCCACTGACAGATATTGGCACTATTGACGAAGATGCGAGCCAACGTGTAGATATTACAGCAACGTTAGGTGATTTATGTACACGCATTAACGATGATGCCGATGCATGTAAAACTGAAGATAAGAGCGCATTGATTATTGACCTAATGGCTTCATACCTACCGGGGTCTGATGATGCACAAGCACTTGCCAATGCAATGCGTGGTGTTGATAGTTTTAACTGGGGTTATGATCCGCATCACTTTATTGCCCCAGAAGGCTCTTACGCTTCATCGCCTGAAGGTATAGCACGAGTTAAAGAAACGCGTGCGATGATTCAGTCTTTACAAGAAATTGGTTTACGTGTCGTGCTTGATGTTGTTTATAACCACACCACGTCATCAGGTGTCTGGGATAAATCAGTCTTCGATAAACTGGTACCAGGTTATTACCACAGATATAACGAAATATCCGGTGATATCGAACGCTCAACTTGTTGTGAAAATACAGCAACAGAACATGTCATGATGGATAAGTTTGTTGCTGACTCTATGGTGATTCTAGCTCGTGATTTTGGTTACGATAGCTTCCGCTTTGATGTGATGGGGCATATGCCAAAAGCGTCAATTATGACGGCTCTTAGTGCAGTGCAAGCGGTTGACCCTGATACCTATTTCTACGGTGAAGGTTGGAACTTTGAGGAAGTAGCTGATAATCGATTGTTTGTGCAAGCTAAGCAAATAGATATGGCTGGCACAGAAGTCGGTACCTTTAATGACCGAATTCGTGAAGCAATTCGTGGTGGTGCTTTCTTTAGTAATAGTGCGACAGATGGCAACTTAGCCGAGCAAGATACGCTTCGCTTATCGCTTGCCGGTAACTTACAAAACTACATTCTTAAAGACTTTAAAGGCAATTCAGCAAAAGGCAGTAGCTTTAGTTGGAATACGCAGCCTGCAGCCTATGCACTGGACCCTGCTGATAGTATTAACTATGTCTCTAAGCATGATAACGAAACATTGTGGGATCAGCTGCAATATAAACACGGCAATAACCTAAATATTGAAGAGCGTGTGCGTATTCACAATATGGCTCTAGCGATGCCATTAATGAGCCAAGGTATTCCATTTATGCAAATGGGTGCGGATATGTTGCGTTCTAAATCAATGGATCGTAACAGCTATGATTCTGGCGATTGGTTCAATTTTGTTGATTTCAGTAAAGCAACTAATAACTGGAATGTCGGTTTACCACCGGCACAAGATAACCAAGCTAAATGGGGCGAAATCGCACCAATTTCAGCAAATACCAATGCGCAAGCGATGGCAAGCGACATTGAATATGCAAGTAATGTATTTACTGAGTTCTTATCAATTCGCAGTAGTAGTCCGCTATTTAGCCTAACCACGGAACAAGACATATTAGACCGCGTAGGTTTCCATAATATTGGAAAACGTCAACAGCAAGGTTTAGTGGTTATGAGCATTGATGATGGCGTTGGTTTGACGGACCTTGATAGCCAGTATGATGCGATTGTAGTGATTATGAATGGAACCGAGCAAAGCTTATCGCATACGATATCTACTGCCTACGGTTTTGAGTTACATCCTGTTTTAAAAGCGAGTGTTGATTCAAGTATGTCAGCAGCAAGCTTTATGACAGGTGAGGGGGAGGGGACTTTTACAGTTCCTGCTTACACGATTGCTGTGTTTGTGAAACCACAAGGTGTTACGCAAGGTGAAGGTCTAAGTGCTAATGCTACTGCGGGTGCACCAGATATCGTGCCATTCGGTAGTACAACCGTTTATGTTCGTGGCTCATTAAACGATTGGGGTACGGCAAACGGCTTTGACTATGTAGGTAATGGCGAATATAAAATTGCCATCCCACTTACAGCAGGTAGCTATGAGTTTAAAGTGGCATCTGAAGATTGGTCTACGGTTGATTTTGGTGCGCTTTCTGCAGATGTTGCTGAAGTGATTGAAGGTGAAGACGAGCCACTTGCACGCAGTGGGGCCAATATGACCTTTACTGCAACAATGGACGCTATCTATGTGTTCTCATTTGATGCAACCGACATCGAGAACCCAGTGCTTAAAGTGTATAACGAGGAGCCATTTGTGGGTACTTCAATCTATGTACGTGGTAATTTAAATGATTGGAGTACCAGTGACGAATTGATGTATCAAGGTAAAGGCGTTTACACCTTCACTAAGCAATTAATAGCTGGCAGCTATGAGTTCAAAGTAGCCTCTGGAGATTGGAAAACGGTGGATTATGGTTCAGGTGAAAGCAGTGCGGTTGTTACCGTAGGAACTGAGAAACTGCTTGCAGTGAAAGGTACAAACATGACTATCGACATTGCAAGGGATGGCCAATATCAGTTTGTATTTGATGCTAGCAACCTTGAAGAGCCACTCATGACCGTGTTTAACGCAGAAATGTTTGGTGAAACCCCTGTCTATCTGCGTGGAAGTATGAACAATTGGGATCCAGTTAACCTATTAACCTATGCAGGCGATGCTATATATAGTACGACAATAGCACTCGATGTTGACGATTATGAATTCAAAGTTGCGTCTAGTGACTGGAACACAGTGAATTTAGGTGGTAGTGGTGAATCGCCACTCGCTGTTCTTGGCGAAGCGGCCTCGTTAGAAGCTGTCGGTGCCAATATCTCATTGAGTATTACACAGGCGGGTAACTATCGTTTTACAGTGCAAGGACCTGATCTGAATAAACTAACAGTAATGGTTGAAGCTGTGGAATAGCTTTCCCTGCAGTACCCTTAAGCCGGGCTTTGCTCGGCTTTTTTTATTTTTATTGAAGCAGAGCTGAAGATTGTTTATGGTGATAAATCACCTATAAAGGAGCCTGTGATGTCAGAAACAAGTATATTGAGCGCCCGCTTTAATCCTAAAGTAAAACAGTATTGGTTATTACTGGGTATGTTTACCTGTGTGATTAGTATGATAGGTATTCCTTTTATCCCTATTGTTGCTCTTATTATTTGGCTGGTGGCAGGGCGTATTCTAGCCGCTATGTCGGCACAGCTATTAACGCGAAAACTGGTGGTTAAACGAGGTGTGTTCTTCAAAGAAGAAAAATCAATACCGCTTGAAAAAATCACTGATGTGGCATTAAGCCAAGGGCCTTTAATGCGTCAGTTTGGTTTGTACCGACTCAGCTTCGAAACGGCTGGGCAATCTGGGCAGGGGGCTTTGGTGTCTTTACTCGGCGTGATTGATGCTGCTGAATTTCGTGAAGCCATCCTAAAGCAAAAGGATGAAATAAGCCAAACAAGCGCTAAGGCTGAGCCACAATCTGAGGATAGCCAGTTAGCGCTTTTGCGTTCACTGACCTATAGCGTAAAAAACATTGAGCAAATGTTAGTTACGCTATTAGATGAAAAGCGTTAAACAGATTGCAACGTTGTGCTTCCAGCTTTTAGCGTAAAGGCTTTTTTGCGATCATTGAGCATGGTGTAACTGGCCGTTTTAATACTGCTTACAAATTGCCATTCTGCATGCGCTTGCTGTTCGGTGAAAGTGACTGTTAAATAACCGCGTTCAACTAGGTTATTATAGGCCAAGTCATTAACCAGTAATGCGATCACTTGTTCCATCTGTGCAACTGTATCGGCTGACTGGCTGTTGAGTGCCAAATAGTTTTCAAGGCCAGGTGATGATACAGAAGACGTTGCAAACTCAACGCCGGCAGTGTGTGACGCTGCAAACGGATTACTCGCATCGGTAACGAGTTGGCCTGCCCATGCATTGTGAGTGTCGCCAGCGAGGACCACGAGGTTCTTCTCTGCAGTGATTGCCGTGCCAAGTATCACTTCTCTCTCGTAAGCATAACCATCCCATGCATCTAGGTTATAAGGTGCTGTTGTTTCTACCCGTGCTCGTTCTTGTGCTGTCACACTTGGATCCCCCGCTAAAATGCGTCCTTTAATTTGCGCAAGTTCGCTGAATAATACATTGGCTTTTGCAAGTAACTCACTGGGATCATTGCCTCCGGCTTGTGCTATTTGAATTGACATTAATAGTTGCAGTATTTCAAAAGGTAAGTGCATTTTAGTCATTAATACTTGCTGACCCAGTACTTGCCATTGTGTTGTTGCCGTACTTAACCCATCGGTAAGCCAAGTGAGTTGCTCGTTTCCTAATAGGGCTCTCGATGGTGAACTGATTGCAGCGGCAAAATCGCTTTGTCCTTGTGCACTTGTTAAATCAAAGTCGGCATAGTTTAGTTGTTCATCACGGGCTAAAACACGCGTATCGAGCATGTGCAATGACACTAAATTACCAAATTCAAAACGGCGATAAATTCGTTCTTTATCGGCGACATTGCGTATTGGCATCCATTCAAAATAGGCTTGTAAGGCGTGCAGCTTACGTTCGGTAAAATCGCCTTCTCCTTCGTTATGGTTTTCAGCTCCATTTTTCCACGTGTCGTTGGTAATTTCGTGGTCGTCCCACACCGTTATAAATGCGCAATTACCGTGTGCGGCTTGTAAGTCTTTATCTGTACGGTAATGGGCATAGCGTTTGCGGTAATCAGTAAGCGAAATAATTTCTTCACTGTTATCATTGGGCAGTAAGCGTCCAAGTAAGGCTGCATCCTCTGTGGCATAGCCGTTATTACCGTATTCGTAAATGTAATCACCCAAATGCAGTACCGCATCTAAATCGGTTTGCTTAGCTATTTCACCATACACATGGAAAAAGCCTGCGGGGTAGTTGGCACATGACACAACTGCAAATTTTACTTGCTCAATGGTGCCCGTAGGGAGTGTTTTACCTTTCCCAATAGGTGATGTTTTGCCATTACTTATAAAGCGGAAATAATAGGTGGTGTTTGCAGTTAATCCTTGTAGATCAACTTTTAAGGTGAAATCAGTTGCCGCTGTTACGTCGGTCTCGCCATCGTGGCTAATCGTGTCAAAATTAGCATCGGTAGATGCTTGCCACTTGACTTTAATACTGGAGGTTGCGGTATCAAGAGGCGTAACGCGGGTCCAAATTATAAGGCTATCGGCCAGTGGGTCACCACTTGCAACGCCATGGTCAAAACTGACATGGGTGCTGACATCTTCATCGTCGTCTAAAGTGCAGCCCGTTAAGCCTAAAGATAAAACGGCGACCCCAAATCCGGCCGCCGATGCTTTTAAAAAATGTCTTCGTGTAAATGTCATTGCTCTGTACCTGTTAATAGAAAAGTAAGAGCTTATCCGACCAGTGTTACTGTTCTGTGAAGCTAAAAAACGTGGCAGATTTGTTCAGCATTACACGTAATTACTGTGACATTTTCGTAACCTACGCGGGTTAGTGCTTCAGCACTGAGTGTGGCCCGGGCGCTACTTGCACAGTGCAAATAGATTGGCCGAGCAGGGTCTTTTTCAATTTCCATTAGTTTCATTTCAAGCACACCGCGCGGGATATTAATCGCACCTGTTGCGGCTTTTGTGGCATGCTCGGCGGGCTCACGTACATCAATCAATAAACCATGATTTTCGCTTAATTCTTGTTTTGCTTGCTCTGCACTAATGCGGCGCTGATTAGGGGCAACAATTTTCATTAGGTCAGGAATTGGGGTTAGCATACTAATCCTCCATGCCAAGTTTGCGTAATAGGGTGATCATAGGACACCACTTAGTGAATGCCGATTGAATTAAGTTTAGAGCAATAAATACCGTAAACCAAATCCACATAGGATTGTGAAACTGTTGGAGCAACAATGAAATACAGATCATTACACCAGCAATAAGGCGGAGCGCGTCATTTAGTTTCATAATTAAACCTCAATAACAAAGGGTGATGTAATTAATATATTAGAAAAATCTACATTAGTAAATTCTAATATTAGACTTTTCTAATATATCTATCTATACTTTACGGGTATTTAAGAATATAGAGTGGTGTGATTATGAACATCGATTTTGCGGCAATGGCCGACAATGTTGAACAAGCAGAGCAAATATTAAAGATCTTAGCGAATAAAAATCGCTTGATGATTCTATGCTCATTGCAAGAGGGAGAACTGAGTGTCAGTGAGCTTAATGAAGCGGTTCCTCTGGCACAGTCTGCTTTGTCTCAGCATTTAGCTGCACTCAGAAAAGCTGAAATTGTGGCGACTCGTCGTGAAAGCCAAACAATTTACTATCGTGTCGTTGATAAAAGTGTGATGGCTATTTTAGAAACACTTCATGGTTTATTTTGTAAAGGTAGTTAAGGGATGAATGCTATCGATAATGCCGTAAAAAATAGCTTAAGTGGGCGAATTCCAGTCATTATTTTTATAATGGCGATACTGCTTGGTCTCATGGCGCTAAAGCAAACACCACGCGAAGAGGAACCACAAATAGTGGTGCCCATGCTCGATATTTATGTTGCTGCCCCGAATGTTGAAGCCCCAGAAGTCGCTCGGTTAGTGACAGAACCATTAGAAAAGCTATTAGCGCAATTAACCGGTGTTGAACACATCTACTCGACGACACACAGTAATAATGCCGTGGTTACATTGCGCTTTGAAGTGGGCCATGATCGCGAAAAAGCGATACTCGATACGTATGCCAAGCTTTACAGTTACCAGCACACTATGGCGTCAGTGATTACATCGTGGCAAATTCGCCCCGTTGAGGTGAATGATGTGCCAATTGTGATGCTTGGGTTGTTCAGCAAAGACCCAAAACTCTATGATGACTACCAGTTAACGCGTTTTGCGAATGAAATTGCCACAAGCTTACAGCGCATTGAAAATACCAGCGAAGTCAAAGTGATAGCAGGTCGAACTCGGCAGCTCACTATCGACCTTGATGCCAGTGCATTAGCGGCACACCAAACCACCTTAAACGACGTATATTATGCCCTCAAGGTGTCTAACCAGCTAGTTAATGTTGGCAGTGTTGTAGATGGTAAACAGCACATTGCTTTGCAAGTGGGGGATGTATTACGTACTCAGTCGGCAATTGAACACCTCGTTGTTAACGTAGTAAATGGTAAAAGTGTTTATTTGAATGATGTGGCGACTGTCGCCGATGGTCCCAGCGAAGCCCAAAGTTATCAATGGCTTGCTCAGTCAGATACTGAGCAGCAACTGCCATTAGTGACGATTAGTGTTGCCAAGCAAGCAGGCACAAATGCGGTGGCTGTTGCGAATCAAGTGCATGATGTGATGAACCAGCTATCGGTGACATTATTGCCTGATGAAGTTGGCTACACGGTACTGCGTGACTATGGCCGAACTGCCAATGAAAAAGTGAATAACCTCACTTCTAGTTTGGTGTTTGCAGTATTTACAGTGGTTATTTTTGTTGGCGTGTTTTTAGGCTGGCGACCCGCTATTGTGGTCGGTCTTGCGGTGCCTATTTGCTACGGTATTACTTTAACGCTCGATTTCGTATTTGGGTATACCATTAACCGAGTAACACTGTTTGCACTGATTTTATCTCTGGGCTTACTTGTTGATGATCCTATTACAGGAATCGACAATATCAGCCGTTTTATAACTAAAAAAGGTGATAAAAAACAAAATATTGTTGATGCCATGAGTGAAATTAGAGTGGCTCTATTTATGTCGACTCTAACCATTATGGTGGCATTCATTCCGCTTGCGTTTATTACTGGCATGATGGGCCCTTACATGGCACCTATGGCATTCAATGTGCCTGTTAGTGTAATGGTTTCAACTATGGTGGCGTTTTTTGTGACGCCATGGCTGGCCATGAAATTACTCAAAGCCCCCGTTGATGACAACATGCAATTAGAGGCCAACCCTCATAGTTTATATGAGCGTATTTTGTCGCCATTACTTGAATCTAAAGGCCGTGCAAAACTAGTACTATGGACCACCTTAGGGTTGTTTATCGCCAGTGCCATGCTGCCAGTAATGCGCGCTGTCCCATTAAAGTTGCTACCGTTTGATAATAAAAACGAACTCCAAGTCTTAATCGATATGCCAGAAGGCACCAGTCTTGAGCAAACAGCCGCTTTTACCCGAAAAGTGCAATCGGTCACTTGGCAATTAAATGAAGTGAGCGAAGCCGCAGCGTATGTCGGCCAGCCATCAAGCATGGACTTTAATGGTATGGTCCGTGGGTATTACCGAAGAGAAGCCGCAAACCTTGCTGAGCTTAGAGTATTACTACTTGATAAAACCGAGCGTGACCATCAATCTCATGGTGTGGTTATGCGCTTACGTGCTGCATTAGCCCCTCTGGCAACCGAGGGTATTGTGCTAAAAGTGGTTGAAGTACCGCCAGGGCCTCCTGTCCTAAGCACCTTGGTGGCCGAAGTATACAGTGATCCATTTGTTGATACACACACGCACCATCAGGCTGCAGCTGCTGTTGCAAATAGACTTAAACAAGAACCGCATGTAGTCGAAGTTGATACCAGTATGGCTGCCAGTGCGCCATTACAACGCTTCATAACGGATAAAACCAAAGCGTCGTTATCGGCTGTTTCAACCCAAGATATCGCACACGCTTTAGCGATTGCCTCGCACGGCCAAAATGTTGGTGTGCTGTATGTTAGTGGAGAAACTAACCCTGTCGCTATTAAATTGCAGCTACCATATCAAGATCGTAACCAATTTGCTCAGTTACTCGCATTGCAAGTTCGTGGCGACAGAGAGCTTGCAAAAACCAGCGATGAGTTTGGGCTGCAAAGTGCGCCACGCCCGCTGGTGGCATTATCTGAGTTAGGGGCATTTAAATATCGCGATGTTGCAAAACCGATTATGCGTAAAGATCAGCGAAATGTGATTTACGTCATGGCTGAACTCAATGGCCGGACACCCGCTGAGGTAATTGCCGATGTTAATGCAGATTTAGCTGTTAGCAGTAATGCGTTCAAGCAAAGTGATTGGCAAAGCAGGCATTTTTTTAGTAACGGTGGCACCGCGTCATGGCAATTACCTGCGGGGACAGAGGTCACTTTCAGTGGTGAAGGTGAATGGCGCATAACCATTGATGTATTCCGTGACATGGGGATTGCGTTTGCGTTTGCATTAACGGCCATTTTTATCATTCTGCGTATTCAAACACACTCTGCCAGTTTGTCACTGATTATTATGTCGGCTATTCCCTTGACGGTCATTGGTATCATGCCGGGTTTTTGGTTATTGAATCAATTTGGTGAGCGCAGTATTGCTGGCGCCCCTGAGCCTGTGCTGTTCACTGCAACGGCCATGATAGGCATGATTGCGCTTGCGGGGATAGTTGTGCGTAACTCACTTATTTTAGTTGAGTTTATTAATCAAGCGCGCGGGCAAGGTATGGCTATTAAAGAAGCACTTATTGCAGCGGGTACTGTGCGTATGCGGCCTGTTTTACTGACCGCAGGCACCACTTTATTAGGTAACTTGGTAATCACTTTAGACCCTGTGTTCAGTGGCCTAGCGATTGCGATTATTTTTGGTATTGTGGCATCAACACTGTTCTCATTGTTTGTTGTGCCACTGGTTTATTATTTAGTGTTTGCAAAGGATGCAGCCAAAGAGGAACACGCTCATGCAGGGTAAATCGAAACTAATTGGTTCAATTATCGCGTTAATGGTCATTATTGTTGCGGTACTTTACATGGCTGGCAGCTTTTCTGATAAACAAGCCCCAGGCATAAAAAATCCCGCGGCGAGTGAGTACGCAGGTCAGTTACTAACCGTGACATTGGCTGATATTGCACGTGATGAAATTGTGCCAGGGACCGTTATTGCTAAGCAAAATACCCAAATATCATCGCGCGTTATGGCGCAAGTTGAACGTTTAAATGTGCGTGCTGGTGACACTGTGCGCCAAGGTGATGTATTAATTACCTTACAACAAGACGATTTTAAAGCACAGCTTGCTCAAAGTGACGCACAAATTAATGCTATTAATGCCTCGCTTACCCAAGCTGAAAAGCAGCTCAAGCGAGTTAATGACCTTTTCAAACAAGGTTTAGTGTCAGTCAGTGATTATGATGATGCGAAAGCAAGGTTTGATAATTTAAGCGCAAATCTAACCATTGCTAAGCAGCAGCAAACTCAAGCGCAAGTGGCATTGAGTTTTACAAAAATTAAAGCGCCTATTTCAGGCGTGGTCGTAGAGCGATTTGCTGAACCGGGTGATACCGCTACTCCGGGCAAACCGTTACTTGCGCTTTATAACCCACAACAATTGCAATTGGCGTTTAATGTCAGGGAGCAGCAAGCTATTAAGTTGGCTGTTGGGCAAACATTAACAGTAACGCTTCCAGCATTATCGACATCTATGAGCGCAACGGTAACCGAAATTGTTCCCGTAGCTGATAGCGCAGCCCGCAGTATGGAAATCCGCTTAGAAACGCAGGCTCAAATAGGGTTAATGCCGGGATTGTATGCGCAATTACGTTTACCATTGGTCACTGCCAAAGGCGTATTGATTGACCCAAGCTGGGTGCATCAATATGGTCAATTAAGTATGGTGTATGTGAAAGAAGGCGGTCATATTGTGCGTCGCTACGTACGCTTAGGCGAAATGGTGCGTAATAAGCAGCACATCGTTACAGGCTTAAACCCTGGTGATGTGCTGGCTGTTGATTTTGAGCTTAAATAAAGGTTGCTATCTCGTCCAGTGGCTTTTTCACTAAGGCATGCTCAGGCAGGGTTGCATCAGCACTCGGGTAGCCTGCGATAAGGAGCATATAAGGGCGTTCGTTATCTTTATCTCGACCACAAATCTCGGTTAAAAAGCTCATTGGTTTTGGCGTATGCGTTAGTGTGGCAAGTCCTGCTCTGTGCAGGGCTTGAATCAAAAAGCCTGTGGCAAGGCCGACAGATTCATGCACATAATAGTTGGTGTTTTTGTCATCGGATGTAATACCGCCTTTCTTTTGACTGAATACAGCAATCAGCCAAGGGGCATGCTCAAGGTAGGGTTTACTGGCATCGGTGCCAAGTGGTTTTAGAGCGTTCAGCCATTCTTCGCCAGCACGGCCTTCGTAAAAGGAGCGTTCCAGTTTTTCTGCCGCATCACGAATTTGTTTTTTAACGTCATGACTGTGTATCGCAACAAAGTGCCAAGGTTGATGGTTTGCGCCACTCGGTGCAGTACCTGCGGCTTTAATACAGGTTGCAATTATTTCTTTTGGTACTGGGCGGTCACTAAAACTGCGAATACTGTGTCGTCGCTGACTCACGGCTAAAAATTCTTCTGCACGCTTGAGCATTTCGTCATGAGGGTATTCAATAAAATCATTGAGTGGCTTATTTTTGTGTTCTTGCATGGCTTTTCGCTTCTTATCTGTTAATGATGTCATCACATTATAGTTGTGTATGCAGGTTTCGGCGGTAGTCTTCTAACTCATTACTTAACCAGTCTTTTGATGTAAGTAACGTGCCATTGCTAAGTCTGACTTTATAGGGCTTACCGCTCCATGAACTTTTACTGGCGAGATTCTCTATAAACTTTTCGGCGGTTTTAGCGTAACGAGTTGCTTTACTGTATTTCATCGCCAAGTGCTCGGCGGCATCTTTACTTGAATGTTCGGTCCCGTTGCGAATAAAAATAGCATCGCTCTGCGCCACAAAATCTATTAAATGATTAATCTCTTGCTCTGCAGTGTTGGCATAACTTAATTGACTAACAGATAGTAACATCAGGCTCAGTAGCCAATATCCTTTGATCATTACTTTCATTGTGCTTCTTGCTCTATCGTGAGGGTTGCAATTATGGGATTGTGATCTGAACTTTCAAGCTCAGGTACAACCGTTGTTTCTATTTTGACACCACGTACCCACACTTGGTCAAGTGCTAATCCAAATGCTTTGGTGCGTTTATCGTCTAAATAGATGGCTTCATGTAAACCAAGGTTTTTGAGTGTTTGTGTGACGAGTTGTTGTCTTTCATCACTCCAGGTGTTGAGGTCGCCAGCAAATATAATGGGGCCGGTGTGATGGCGCATAATGTCTGCGGCATCATCGAGTTGTTGTTTTAAGTCGCTAATGCCCAAGGTAAAGTTTATAGCGTGTAGGTTAACACTGAGTAATAACTGTTGATTTGGTAAGGCATATTCAACGATATTGGTCGCTTTTGGGCTGCGCAGCCACGGTTCTACATGCGTTAATGTACAGTGTACGGTAGCTGGCCAGCGGCTTAAGGTCATGACACCAGATTGCACGTTACCACTTTTATAGCCTTTGGCAAAACGCCAATAAGGCTTTAGATTGGTTAGGGTGGAGTCTTTAATGGCTTCTTGTAATAAGACAATATCTGCACTCTCATTGAGTGTGTTTAAGTCGTTGAGTAAGCCGTCAATTTGGGCTTTATAAATATTCCAACTGAGCAGTTCAAATTGATATGGCAATATATAGTGTCCCGCATAAGTTTGCAGACGGCTTTGTGCTAATTGTTGCTGGCAGCCAGCTAAATTAGCCGCCGTTTTTGTGATCCCTTGTTGTTCATCAGAAAGTGGCTCACTTGAAAGACTGTGCCAAGATAATAAACTCAAAAACAATAAGTGCAGATACGATGCCATAATGCCCCTAAATTGCTGACCTAACCGTTAGTTGAAGACAACTTAAGTTTAGTTCAAAGTAAGCATGCTAAAAAAGAGATGCTTTTCTGGTACTCAATCACATATAAACACTGCGATGTTTTACTCATAACGCAGCGCATCAATTGGGTTTAAACGCGCAGCCTTAATAGCGGGCGCTAAACCAAACACAATACCAATCAATGAAGTAAAGCCAAACGACAGCATAATCGCCCAACCCGGTATGTAGGCTTCTGGCATGCTCGGCACTAATATTGAAATCAGTGCGGCAGCGCCATAACCAATCGCTAAACCAATTAAGCCGCCAAACAGCGATAGCACGACAGCTTCAACTAGAAATTGCAGCATGATAAAACCAGGTGTTGCCCCTAAGGCTTTTAAGGTGCCGATAACGCGGGTACGTTCCGTTACCGAAACCAGCATGATATTCATCACACCAATTCCACCGACGACTAGGCTTATACCTACAATTCCAGCGGTAATGGCAGTTGCGCTACCTGTAAATTTATCAACATTAGCACGGACTTTTTCCGCGGTCTCAAATTCAAAGTCGTCTTCATCACCATCTTTTAATTTATGAAGCTGTCTGAGAATTCGACGAATTTTAGCCAACACTTGTGCTTCGTTAGCGTCGTCTTTTAAGCGGAACATCATTTGTACATTCGTATCAACGCTACCCCCTTCGAGGGCGCTCATGGTGCTGATCGGAATATTAATATAATCGTCTTGATCAAAGCCAAGTAAGCTCCCTTGCTTTTCAGCTACACCAATAATGCGAAACCACTCACCGCCCAGTTTAATGTACTCGCCAACGGGGTTGTCGGGTAAGTTAAGCTTTTCAATTATCGATGGACCAATAAAAGCAACGCGACGGCGCTTTTCGTCATCTTCTGCGCGAATAAATCGGCCTAATTCAGGGTAGGTACGGTAGGCTCTTTGATAATCTTGTTCGGTGCCCATCACTCGTGACGAGTGGCTTTTGTTGCCATACTCAGCAGCGCCAGAAAATCGCCATGTAAACATTAATGCAGTGAAGGTTTCAGCCTCTTTTATTCGCGCCTTTAAGGTTAAGAAGTCGCTATAAGTTAGCTTGGCTTGCTGTCCCACCATTTCTTTTTCAACACTGGTATAGGGCTTTATATTGGTTACATCTGGAGACATATCAGCGAGTTGGTCATTAATTTGTTTGGTAAAACCCTGCATAACGGCCACCACAGTGACAACCGCAGCGACCCCGATGATGATCCCTAAACAGGTGAGGGCACTGCGCATGGCATTGGCTTTAATTGCCATGAGTGCCGCTTTACTTCCTTCCATTATTGCAATAGCAGATCTAAACATGCAGCCTTGCTCCTTCACCTTTACGAGTGTCGCTCACCACTTTCCCATCGACGAGTCGAATAACGCGTTGACAATGGTCGGCAATATCTTGCTCGTGAGTCACTAAAATAATGGTGTGGCCTTCGTTATGTAATTCATCAAATAGGGCCATGATCTCGGTGGTCGTTTTGCTATCTAAGTTACCGGTTGGCTCATCACCAAGTAGAATGTGTGGCTTGGTTACGAGCGCGCGGGCAATGGCTACACGTTGTCGTTGACCGCCAGATAGCTGGCTAGATAAATGGTTCACTTTATCGCCAAGGCCAACACGCTGTAATGACTCAAGCGCTTTTTTTTTGCGTTCTTTCGCGGAGATAAAACGATAAACGAGCGGCTGCATAACATTTTCCAGTGCGGAAGCGCGGGGTAATAAGTTAAAACTTTGAAATATGAAACCCACGCTTTCATTACGTTGATGAGCAAGCTCAGTTTCACTCATTTGTTTAACTAACTTATCTTTTAAATAGTAATCACCACTGGTTGGGGTATCTAAACAGCCAAGCAAATTCATTAAGGTTGATTTACCTGAACCCGATGGGCCGATGATGGCAACATACTCATTTTGTGCAATTTCGATATTGATGTCATCCAGGGCTTTGAAAACTTGCTCGCCCATTTTGTATTGTTTATTAATATTAGTCAGTTTGATTACCACAGACATCAGGATGCCCCTTTTACAAGGCTGTCTTTAATTGCCACGGTATCGCCATCTTTTAATGAACTAAGCGGTCTTGCAGGACCAATCACAATGCGTTCACCCACCGTTACACCCTGTGTTATCGCTTGTTCTATATCTGATGAAATTCCCACCTTAACTGGCGATTTAGTGACGGTGTTATCGGCGTTTAGCTTCCATACAAAGTAGGTATCGTCTTCCTTTTGAATTGCTTCAATGGGGAGTTTTAAACCATTTTCGGTAATGCTTGTGGCAATTTCAGCTCGGCAACTCATACCAGCATAAAGTTGACGCTCAGTGGCATCAAGCAGCACTTTGACTTTAAACGATAGCCCTTGCGAACCTGGTTGGTTTTTTGCTGAAGTGCCAATGTTTATGACTTTTCCTGTAAAGGGTTGATTAGGGTAGGCTGCGGCATAAATGTCGGCATGTTGATTTAACTTTATGCCAGCAATATCAGTTTCATCAACCCGTAACTCCGCTAAAATTGCACTGGGGTCGGCGACTAGCATTAGGTCTGAACCAATAATGTTTGTCGTACCGGCTATCACGGTTTCACCTTCTTTAATGTTGACCGAAGCGAGTAGCCCACTCATGGGTGCGCGAAACACACTTTTATTTAAACGGTCTTCGGCAATCAGTAACGACGCTTGTGCTTGATGATAGGCTTCACGTTTCGCTTCAATATCAATTTCGGCTAAATCACGCGCGTTTTGTAGGTTTTCATACACTTCTTGGCCTGCAAGTCCGACTTCGTAGAGCTCTTTTTGTCGACTTAATTGTCGCTCAATATTTTTCAGGCGTGTTTCGCTGTGTTTAATATCAATCTCGGTTGCACGTAACACCGCTTTGTTTCGCGCCACCTCAGATTCAAATGCAGTGGTATCAAGGCGCATTAAAATATCGCCTTCGGTGACACTTTCACCTTCTTCAACAAATACCTTCGCAACCCGCCCAGTGACTTCTGAGCGTAACTGTACTTGGGTGTTAAATACCAGATTACCAGAGGCCAAAATTGAATCAGCAATACTACCTTGTTCAACGCTTGCTACATGCATTTCAGGCACTTTTTTGCTGTTTGTTATTTGCTTAGATATGAGTAATGCTGCAAATGCCGTGATAGCAAGGCCAATAATGATGGCTTTTTTCATGTTACTTCCTTGTGGGAGTAAGAGCGGCAATGCCGCTCATTTGATAGCTAGATGATTGCAATAACTGTCCAAATACCGTAGATCGCGATACTGGGTAGGGCAGCAAACAGGAGTGCTTTATTAAAGTTGAAGTTAGTCCAACACTTTAAACCGATTGCCGCTAGTACAATGCCCCAGATAGAGAAAATGTTTAGGCTTTCAAGCATGGTACAAAAAGGATGACCGACCTCAAGGCCGATGAGCAATTGATTGATTGAGGCATAATTAAAGAGGGTTGGTGAAAGCTGGTTGTTGCTGGCAGTTAAAACGAGGATCAATATACCCAAGCTTGAAATAACCATTGGCATCATGGTCCACACGCCAAACCCATACCACGCACCGTAACTATAGTTAGCCTCTGGATCTTGCTTTGATACAAATAGGTAGTAACCCGCCATCAATGCATTAATAACAGCTAAGCCAATAATACCACCAAAGAGCGCAAACCATACCTGCATATCAAGCGTTTGCTCCATGCTTTGACGGATCATTTTTTGCTCAGCAATTGTGGCATCAACACTGGCTGCAGCGACTTGCTGATCGATTAAAAACTGAGGATCTGCTTTGTTATAAAAAGCGAGCATACTTGCCGCGAGCATGCCTGCAAGTAATATGAAAGCAACAAAAGACCAGCCTTTTGCCTCCTTCACTCCATTAAACGCTTTGCTTGGGCTGATAAAAATATCAACTAGTGCTGTCACTGCATTCGACGATTTCATTATTATTCCTTGTTAAGTAACATTTATTTTTAGGTACTAAAATACCCTGATTTATTATTAATTAGAAGTCTGATTTGTAACTATATGTTAACAGTTGTGAATAGGGAAATTGTGTTATTCTTTAAAGAGTAAGATAGGTGTAATAATCAAGATTAAGTAGGTATATATAGTGAATAACAATGTGCGTTGTATTGATGAATTAGTACTGGGATTTTGGCGCTTGCTAGATTGGCAAATATCACCACAGCAATGCTTAAGCTTTTTAGAGCAAGCCATTGAAGTAGGGGTTACACACACTGACCATGCTGATATTTATGGTGAATACGGCTGCGAAGCTGAATTTGGTAAAGCGTTACAACTAAAGCCGAGTATTCGTGATGAAATAAAAATAATCACTAAATGTGGAATTAAACCCGCATTTCCCAGTTTAGGCTTGCAAGGCAAAGCGAATCATTATGACTCGAGTGCAGCCCATATCATCGCATCCGCTCAGCAATCGCTTAAACACTTTAATACCGACCGATTAGATGTGTTATTGATCCATCGCCCTGATTATTTAATGAATGCAGATGAAGTAGCTGAAGCATTCAATACTTTAAAAGCAAATGGTGATGTTATTGACTTTGGTGTTTCAAACTTCACGCCGTCACAACTCAGCTTACTGCAGTCCCGTTTAGACTTTGATTTAGTCACGAATCAAATAGAGTTTTCGCCTTATGAGATGAAAGCGCTTGATGATGGGACTTTGGATCAATGCCAATTACTTGATATTAAACCCATGCTTTGGTCACCTTTAGCGGGCGGGCGTTTATTTTCAAATGACGATGAAAAAGCAGTGCGTTTGCGTGCGGTGTTGGAGCAAGTTGGCAACGAAATTGGAGCCAGCTCTATCGATCAAGTTGTGTATACTTGGTTACTCATGCACCCAAGTTTGCCATCGGTAGTATTGGGTACAGGCAACATTGCCCGGGTTAAATCAGCCGTCGCAGCGAAAGAATTCACGATGAATCGTGAGCAATGGTATCGTATTTGGCAAGGCTCTACAGGCCACAGTGTGCCATAATTTTAAAGTGCGCTTTAACGAGAAAAGGGCCTTTCGGCCCTTCGTGTTGCAGCAAGTAACACATTCTTTTTTAAAGCGTAAAGTCAACTGCGTAAGCGACATACACTTTTACATCAGAGCCATCAATGTCTGTGTCAGACACGCCAAATGTAAAGCCGTCTTTTGACACAGAAACACCGTAGTCAATGATATTATCATCACCAATGAAATCGCCTGAGTAATGACCCAGATGAAGAGCCATTTCTGCACCGGTACTGCCAACTGGGAAGCTATAGTCAGCATTTAAGTATAAAGAATCTCCAAAATCTGTACCGTCACCGCTGGCTGCTGATGTAGCAAGGATTGCAGCACCAAAAGTGAAACTACCCATGCTGATGCTACCGTAGATCTCTGAAAAGTCAGCGTCAGTATAAGATGCTGCATCAGGGTAAGCATAATAAATGTAGCCAACATCGTAGCTAAATGTTTCATTGATATCACCGCCAAAACCTGCATAAAGGTCTAGCTCGTAAGTCATGTCGTCAGCCCAGCTGGCATTCGATACCCAAGTACCTGCGTAAAAGCCAGATTCACTTGCGTAATCAATACCGCCCTGAATTGCAGCATCACCCCCAGTTTGCTCTTGACCACGCCATAAATAGTTTGAAGTAGCCGCAGCGTTTGCTGTTACTTCTGCATAACTATATGTTGAGCTCAAAGTTAATAGCGCAATGGCGCTTGCTACGACCGTTTTTTTTAGTTTTAGCATGTTTCTCGTATCCTGTTGTTATGTTGATTTGCCCCATTTCAGATTGCAGTCTGGTTATTATTTGAGGACAGTTTTTATGTGTTGTCTGGATACGATGTAGCACTGGTTGTGCCAAGTTAATTCTGAAAGGGATATTTTATGTTTAACTGCTTTAAAAACAGCCTTTTAAGCGTGTTATTTTTTAAAGTTTAGATTTATTTGAATTGTTCATGCGCACACCTGTGGTGCAAAAAATAACCCGGTTGCACAATCGCGAAGCAACCAGGTTTTTCTTGTTTGATAGAGACTTAGCCAAAAATGGCACGCATTAGGCTGATTGTTTCTTCAACGCTACGGCCTTTTTCAACTTCGCTGACGATAGAGTCTCGTTTTGCTTTTATATGCTCGGGGATATCGTCACTTGCAAGCGCGCGGTCTACTAAAATCTCAGCAGACTCTTTGCCGCGACGCACGGTTTTTTTGCCTGCAGAACTGCCCGTGCTCTTCGGTTTGCTAAGCAGTTTAATGTAGTTAGAGTTATCAGCCGTGGTGTTATCGGCATAATAGAAAAAGCACGGTAGTAACGCTTTTATCTCAATAAGTGATTGTTCATGATCATTTGCTGCAGCAGCCATTTTAAACCAAGGCATGCTATGAATTGCAGTAACCACGTCTTGCCAATAACGTTCAAAATCACGGTTGTTTAATTTAGGAACTCCCAACGAAGCGCAAAGCGCATCAAGCTTACTATTTGTAATAGGCGTAAATACATCTGGGCGGCGCATTGCTAATAAGCGTGTTGCAGGCGCAAGCGTTGGTTTTTCTTCGCTGCCTGTAAAGGCCATAAAGTAAGCAACCATAAAATGTTGATAGTGTTCTTGCGTCACATCGCCTTCTAGGGGAATGTGCGCTAGGGCCTCGTCAAAAGCCGCAGGCAGGTCGCTCAGCATTTGATGAAACCCTTTGGCACTTTTGGTTGAAGCAAACCATTCAACATCAAAGTTATAGCTACTTGGGTCAAGAGAAGCCGTGTGTTTGCCTGCAAAAGCCAAGCGGTCTTCTGGAATCATTTCTTTTAAAGTTTGTGATTTAATTGTGCCAATGTAGTTTGCTAAACGTAATTGCTCATCAAGCGCAATGAGCTCTTTATGTTGCTCAATAAAGCCAGTAACAACAGGCCAAGGTGCAACGCGCAGCGTTTTCAATTGCAAGAAGCTAATGGCAGAGATCAGTAAGTCGTGAAGTTTTTTTAATGTCGGTAACTGCTTATCTTCTAATAAATCATAGTTAATACGATCGCGGCTTGCACTGAGTAGCTCATAGCACCAACCTAAAAAGTCTTCTGGGTGGTTGTCTACTTTCACGGCCATTAGGTTGAGGCTTAGCTCTGAAGATTGCTTGAGAATATTTTGATAAATTTGACTTTCTTGCTCGCTAAGCGCCATTTTTGACGGTGAAATAAGCAGTTTCTTCATGCCTTGTAGACTCTCCAGTTTGATATATTTTTTAGTCACTTTATTTTAGCTTAAATAAGCTAACAGCAACAGGGGCGTGCATCATACCGAAGAATACAGGGGATGCAATCTTGATAAGTTAAATCTGCACAAGATTGCATTTAAAGGCGTTAATCTGCTTCGTCTAGTGAAAATAATTGCTCGACAGTTGTATTAAACTGCCGGGCTATCTTTAATGCAATGATCACTGAAGGCGTAAAGCGAGACGTTTCGACCGTACTAATTGTTTTACGTGAAACAGCGATAGCATCGGCTAGCTCTTGTTGCGAAAGCCCTGCGGCTTTGCGATATTTTGCAATATGATTTTGCACTATTGCTCCTAGTCTCTACTTTGCCAAAGAATTGAGATGCCATATATTAAACTCATTTCAGCCAGGTAAAAGGTAGCCATCATGCTATGAGAAACATCTAAAGCTAACTCATCAGACAATAAATACACCGCACCCATACTAAAGAGTAAACCAAGTACAACATGTTTATAGGCAATGGTGTCAATCGTATTTAAAAACTCATCTTTATAAGTAAGGCGATATTTCATTTTCCATGTAAATCCACCTCTTATCACAAACATACAGAATGATCCCAGAAAAGCAGCACTGCCTAAAAACAACAAGGGGGCCGATGTTTGATTAAGCGCAGGGTAAACACTGATAATGAGTAGAGTGATCCCCATAAACACTGAAAACCATGCATTTTGGCTCATAAATTTCTCTTCCGTTTGGATATCTTGCTTTGACATAAATCTTCCTTTTAATTTTAATTGTAACCTATAGGTATCAATGTAACCTTTGGGTATCATCTAGTCAACTATTTAATGTAACCTAAAGGTTTCAAAATATTTCAGCGACGATTCATATTTGTCTACCTAAGCTTGCTGAATAGCCTTTTTATTTGTTTAGCAATGATTTTCGGCTTAACACCCGCTATGATATGAACAATGTTTGCCCATTTTTAAGGATGATTATGAAAACCTTACTAAAGATTATTGGTGTCATATTCGTATTACTAATTGCCTTAGTAATCGCCGCACCGTTTCTTATCCCAACTGATGCAATCTTTAACAAAGTCTCGCAGCAAGTTGAACAAACGACGGGTCGAAGCCTCACCATTAACGGTGATAAAAAACTGTCGGTTTTCCCTTCGTTGAAGCTTGAACTGAATGATGTGCATTTTGCTAATATGCAAACGGGTTCACAAAAAGACATGGCAAGCATGCAACAGTTGGCCATTCATATTCCCTGGATGTCGCTTTTCGGTGGTGAGTTTAAACTTGATAAGTTCGTTATCAACGAGCCAACAATTTTGTTAGAAACTGATAAAAATGGCAAAGCTAACTGGCAGTTGTTTGATGGCGTAGCCGAACAACCAGAGACTGAGCAACAAAAGAGCTCAGGAGCTGTAAATTTGCCTGATAACTTTGATATTCAGTTAGGTGAAGTGGCAATTTATGGCGGAACCTTCACGTATCTAGATGGTAAAACGGGCGCAAAACAACAGATTAGTGACTTAGAGCTGGCTATTTTACTCCCATCACTGCGTAAAACATTAGAGCTTAAAGGCGGGATTACATATATGGGGGAGCGCTTTGAACTTGATGTAACCCTTGATACACCCGTGAAAGTGATTGAAGGAGCGACTTTTAATGTCAGTACAGAGGTTGATTCACGTTTGGTAGATATGACTTTTAAAGGTGCGATTGCTGAAATGGGTCAAGATGTACAAGGTCAATTGTCTATCAGCGGTGATTCGGTTAAAAATATTGCTAATTGGCAAGGTGTGGACTTAAATGCCAAAGACAATGCTTTTAATGCCTTTAATGTTAAAGGGGCCATGCATCTACAAGGTGACAAATTCAAACTAACAGAGCTTTTGGCAACATTAGATGAATTACAAATCAAAGGTAAAAGCGACATTAACCTTGGTAATCGCTTAGCGGTCAATGCGGATATTGATTTAGGCATGCTCGACTTAAATCCGTACCTTCCAGAAGGCGTTGCAAAAGAGGCACAACCTTTACCTGCAGAAGATGCACCCGCTCAGCCTATCGTATGGGATGATACTAAAATTGATTTAAGTGGTTTAAATGTCTTGGATGCGAGTGTAGTTGTTCGCTCAAGTGGTCTAAAAGCCAAGAAGATCACACTCGGTGAGAACCAATTCACTGTAAACCTTAAAAATGCTGTAGCGAAAGTAAGCCTAGACAAATTTGTTGCTTATGAGGGCAATGGTAAAGGTGTTATTACACTCAATGCAAAGCAAGCTCCTTATGCAATCTCAACTAACTTCGCTTTAGATAAAATAGATGCGCAGCCATTATTAACTGACGCAGCAGGTTTTGATAAGTTAATGGGTAAAGGTTCATTAAACTGGAATTTAACGACAACGGGTCAAAGCCAGAAAAGCTTTATTAATGCGTTGAATGGTAAATTAGCATTTGAATTTGCAGATGGGGCAGTTAAAGGCGCAAACATTGCTGAAATGGTCCGTAAAGCAAAAGAGCTAATCAAAGGTAACTTAGGGGCCGTATCAGAAGGTCTCGATACAGGCTTCGATAACTCTGAGCAAACAGATTTCTCAGCGTTAACAGGCAGCTTTAATTTCACTAATGGGGTGGGTGAAAACCGTGACTTGTCATTATTAAGCCCGCTTATTCGAATTTCGGGGGCTGGTAAGGTGGATTTACCGATGACCAACGTTGATTATCGTCTCGTGACAGGCATCGTTGATTCAATTGAAGGGCAAGGTACCACAGATGACAGCACAGGCTTTAAAATTCCACTGCGTATTAAAGGCCCATTCCATGATGTGGGTTATAGCCTCGATGTGAGTGATGCGGCCAAAGAAGAAGTGAAAGAAAAAGCGAAAGATAAAATAAAAGATAAGCTTAAAGGCTTATTTGGAAATTAATAAAAATTTAATTTAATCCTTAAAGCAGGGCGCATCGGCGCCCTGTTTGTTTTATAATCAATAACAAACCAGTCAACGGTTGTAAGCCCACCTTGATATAGCGACCCTTTATTATAAATTAATTAAAAAATAACCTACCACTTCATTGCTATTGCTGATACAATTGCCCGCCCTTAAGAGACAACTCGTGTGTTTTTTGAGTGGAATTTAACCGAAATGTCTTGATTTTAAACAAAATTAAGGCGTGTTGTAATATCTACACCGGAGGTCATTAACATGATCCAAATGCAAACTCAGCTGGACGTTGCTGATAACAGCGGCGCTCGCAAAGTGCAGTGTATTAAAGTCCTTGGCGGTTCGCACCGTCGCTATGCAGCGGTTGGCGATATCATCAAAGTTTCTGTAAAAGAAGCGATTCCTCGCGGTAAAGTGAAGAAAGGTGATGTTAAAAACGCAGTAGTTGTGCGTACTAAAAAAGGCGTTCGTCGTCCGGACGGTTCTTTGATCCGTTTCGATAGCAATGCGGCTGTTATCTTAAATGATAACTTACAGCCAATTGGTACTCGTATCTTCGGCCCTGTGACTCGTGAACTTCGTACTGAAAAGTTCATGAAAATCGTTTCACTAGCACCAGAAGTACTATAAGGAGTCTATCATGGCAGCAAAAATCCGTCGTGATGACGAAGTAATCGTACTAGCCGGTAAAGACAAAGGTAAGCGCGGTAAAGTGCTTTCAGTTGTTACTGAGTCTGGTCGAGTATTTGTCGAAGGCATCAACTTAATCAAGAAGCACCAAAAGCCTGTTCCTCAGTTGAACCAAGCTGGCGGTATTGTTGAGAAAGAAGCGTCTATCGACGTATCAAACGTTGCGATCTACAACTCGGAAACGGGTAAAGCAGATCGTGTAGGTTTCAAGATTGAAGATGGTAAGAAATTACGTATCTTTAAATCTACTGGTAAAACTATCTAATAGTTGGAGTAGAATGATGGCGAAACTGCATGAAGTATATAAAGACAAAGTAGTGGCTGAACTTCAAGAGAAGTTTGGTTTCAGCTCTGTCATGCAAGTCCCTCAGATCGAAAAGATCACATTAAACATGGGTGTGGGCGAAGCTCTAGCTGACAAGAAGATCCTAGATAATGCTGTTGCAGATCTAGAAGCAATCTCTGGTCAGAAACCTCTAATCACTAAAGCACGCAAATCTGTTGCTGGCTTCAAAGTGCGTGAAGGTTACCCAATTGGTTGTAAAGTAACCCTACGTGGCGAGCGTATGTGGGACTTTTTTGAGCGTTTGGTTTCAATCGCTATCCCACGTATCCGTGACTTCCGTGGTGTAAGTGCTAAGTCTTTTGATGGACGTGGTAACTACAGCATGGGCGTACGTGAGCAAATCATCTTCCCAGAAATTGATTATGATAAAGTAGACCGTGTACGCGGTATGGATATCACTATCACTACTTCTGCGAAAACAGATGAGGAAGGCCGTGCGTTGTTAGAAGCGTTTAACTTCCCATTTAAGAAATAAGGGTAGGGTTATGGCAAAGAATTCTATGAAAGCGCGCGAAGCAAAGCGCACTAAATTAGTTGCTCAGTATGCTGAAAAGCGTGCTGCACTAAAAGCTATCATCAGTGATGTGAAAACATCTGACGATGATCGTTGGGACGCGGTATTAAAGCTACAAGCTTTACCACGTGATTCTAGCTCTTCACGTCAACGTAATCGTTGTAACGTTACGGGCCGCCCACATGGTTACCTTCGCAAATTCGGCATGAGCCGTATTAAAGTTCGCGAAGCAGCTATGCGCGGTGAAATTCCTGGCCTTAAAAAGGCTAGCTGGTAATAGTATCACGGGAGTAAGACTATGAGCTTGCAAGATCCTATTGCGGATTTGTTTACACGTATCCGTAACGGTCAGTCAGCGAAGAAAGTATCAGTAACGATGCCAACTTCAAAACTGAAAGTAGCAGTAGCTAAAGTATTAAAAGATGAAGGTTATATCGCAGATTACGCTGTAAGCGGTGAAGCGAAGCCTGAGCTAGCAATCGAATTAAAATATTTCGAAGGCAAAGCTGTTATTGAAAATATCCAGCGTGTTAGCCGCCCTGGTCTACGTATCTATAAGAAACGTGACGAATTACCTAAGGTAATGGGTGGTCTTGGTATCGCTATCGTATCAACTTCTAAAGGCCTAATGACAGACCGCGCAGCACGTAGTGCCGGCGTTGGTGGTGAGATCATTGGCTTTGTAGCTTAATCGGAGGGGAACTATGTCTCGCATAGCAAAGGCACCAATCAATGTTCCTGCCGGTGTAGAAGTTACATTAAAAGGCCAGGACATCACAGTTAAAGGCAAAAACGGTGAATTAACTCGCACTATCAACGATGCTGTTGAAGTACAAGTTAACGACAACGTTATTACAACTTTACCTCGTGAAGGCGTAGTCAATGCATGGGCTCAAGCAGGTACTGCTCGCGCTCTAATCAACAATATGATTGTTGGTACGCATGAAGGTTACGAGAAGAAGCTTCAGTTAGTAGGTGTTGGTTACCGTGCAGCGGCTAAGGGCAAAGTTTTAGACTTAACTCTTGGTTTCTCACACCCAGTGAATTTCGAAGTACCTGAAGGTATTACGATTGAAACACCAAGCCAAACAGAAGTTCTAGTTAAGGGCGTAGACAAGCAGTTAGTTGGTCAAACAGCTGCTAACATCCGTGCATACCGTAAACCTGAGCCTTATAAAGGTAAAGGTGTTCGTTACGCGGACGAGAATGTACGCCGTAAAGAGGCTAAGAAGAAGTAAGGTAAGACGATGGATAAAAAAACAGCTCGTCTACGTCGTGCTAAGCGCACTCGTAGAAATTACATTGAACAAGGCACAACGCGTCTTGTTATCCACCGCACGCCACGTCACATTTACGCTCAAGTAGTTACTGCTGAGGGTACTGTACTGGCTGCTGCTTCTACTGTTGAAAAAGCAATTAGCGAAACAGTTAAAGGCACAGGTAACGTAGCAGCTGCTCAAGCAGTTGGTAAAGCGGTTGCTGAACGTGCAGCTGACAAAGGCATCGAAAAGATTGCTTTTGATCGCAGTGGCTTTAAATATCACGGCCGTGTGAAGGCGCTTGCTGATGCAGCGCGTGAAGCCGGTTTGCAATTCTAGGAGTAGACAATGGCTAACGTAGAAGCAAAGCAACAACAGCCTGATTTGGCTGAAAAGCTAATCGCGGTAAACCGTGTGTCTAAAGTGGTTAAAGGTGGTCGTATCTTTAGCTTCACTGCACTAACTGTAGTTGGTGACGGCGCAGGTAAAGTAGGTTTCGGTTATGGTAAAGCACGTGAAGTTCCAGCTGCTATTCAAAAAGCAATGGAAAAAGCACGTCGTAACATGATCAGTGTAGACCTAAACGGTAACACGCTACAGCACCCAATCAAGGGTCGCCACGCGGGTTCTAAAGTATACATGCAGCCTGCTTCAGAAGGTACAGGTATCATCGCCGGTGGTGCGATGCGTGCAGTACTAGAAGTAACTGGTGTACAGAACGTATTGTCAAAAGCATACGGTTCAACTAACCCGATCAATATCGTTCGTGCAACGATTGCAGCTCTAGAGAACATGAACTCTCCAGAGTCAATCGCTGCTAAACGTGGTCTTAGCGTAGACGAAATCACGGGGTAAACCATGGCTAATAAAACTGTTAAAGTAACACAAGTAAAGAGCTCTATCGGTCGTTTACCGAAGCATAAAGCTACATTACGCGGTCTTGGTTTACGTCGTATCAATCACACTGTTGAGTTAGAAGACACAGCATGTGTGCGTGGTATGATTAACCAAGTTTCTTACATGGTAAAGGTTGAGGGTTAATTCGATGCGTTTGAATACACTTTCACCTGCTGCTGGTGCAAAAACTGAAAAGAAACGTCTAGGTCGTGGTATTGGTTCTGGTCTTGGTAAGACTGGTGGCCGTGGTCATAAAGGCCAAAAATCACGTTCTGGCGGTAAAGTACGCGTTGGTTTCGAAGGCGGTCAAATGCCTATGCAACGTCGTCTACCTAAATTTGGTTTCACTTCACGTAAATCATTAGTATCTACTGAAGTAAACCTTTTTGAAATCGCTAAAGTTGAAGGCGATGTAGTAGACGTAAACGCGTTACAAGCAGCTGGTCTAGTTAAAAAGAACATCCAGTTCGTTAAAGTAGTAAAATCTGGCGAAGTTTCACGCGCAGTTACCGTTAAAGGTCTTAAAGTGACCAAAGGTGCTCGCGAAGCTATCGAAGCTGCCGGAGGCAAGGTAGAAGACTAAGGAAGTACTAATGGCTAAACCAGGTCAAGATATGAAAAGTGCACAAAGTGGGCTTTCGGAATTGAAGCGTCGATTACTATTTGTATTGGGTGCTATCATTATTTACCGTCTAGGTTCATTCGTGCCGATCCCTGGGATTGACGCCGCTGTACTTGCCGATTTCTTCGAGCAACAAAAGGGCACCATTGTTGAAATGTTTAACATGTTCAGCGGTGGTGCGCTTGAGCGCGCTTCAGTGTTGGCACTGGGTATTATGCCGTATATCTCGGCTTCGATTATTACGCAACTATTAACGCATATGTATCCGCCGTTTATAGAGCTTAAGAAAGAAGGCGAGCAAGGGCGTAAGAAAATCAGCCAGTATACACGCTATGGCACGCTTGTGCTTGCTACTATCCAATCAATCGGTATTGCCACAAGCTTACCGGGTATGATGGACGGGTTAGTTGTTAACCCTGGTATCGGTTTCTACTTCACTGCTGTAGTGAGTTTAGTTACCGGTACTATGTTCCTTATGTGGTTGGGCGAGCAAATTACAGAACGCGGTATCGGTAACGGTATTTCAGTTCTGATTTTTGTTGGTATCGTAGCAAACCTGCCGTCTGCTATTGGTTCGACAGCCGAAATGGCGCGCCAAGGTGATCTGAATGTACTTGTACTGTTATTGATTGCTGTAATCGTATTCGCTGTTACTTACCTCGTTGTATTCTTCGAGCGTGGTCAACGTCGTATCGTCGTTAACTATGCTAAGCGTCAACAAGGTCGTCAGGTATTTGCTGCTCAAAGCACGCACTTACCGCTGAAAGTAAACATGGCGGGTGTTATTCCACCAATCTTTGCTAGCAGTATAATTCTGTTCCCTGGTACAATTGCAAGCTGGTTCGGCCAGGGTGAAGGTCCGGTCGCTGATGTGCTACAAGCAATCGCTACAACATTGACTCCAGGTCAACCGTTATATGCGATGGTTTTAGCTGCGGCTATTATCTTCTTCTGCTTTTTCTACACCGCGTTGGTATTTAACCCGCGTGAAACAGCAGATAACCTGAAAAAATCTGGCGCATTTATCCCAGGTATTCGTCCAGGTGAGCAGACATCTAAATACATTGATAAAGTGATGACACGCCTGACATTGGCAGGTGCTTTGTATATAACCTTTATCTGTCTGGTGCCCGAATTCATGACTATGGCATGGCAAACGCCATTCTATTTCGGCGGTACATCAATTTTGATTATCGTTGTTGTAATCATGGACTTTATGGCACAAGTACAGACGCATCTGATGTCACATCAGTATGATTCTGTGCTGAAAAAAGCAAACCTTAAAGGCTACGGCCGATAAGGTCAGTTTACGGAGTTGAGCAATGAAAGTACGTGCTTCCGTTAAGAAAATATGCCGTAACTGTAAAGTTATTAAACGTGCTGGTGTAGTACGCGTAATTTGCAGTGAGCCTAAGCATAAGCAAAGGCAAGGCTAATTAAACAGTCGTGCAGGCTGAGTTATTTACTCGGCCTGTGTTTTTAGTTGTGATTTGGTCTTCGTTTGAGTATCCTTACGGGCTTTTCAAACAGATGATAACCAAATTCAAATATAGGAGATGTGTTAGTGGCCCGTATCGCTGGCATTAACGTCCCTGATCATAAACATGCAGTTATCGGTTTAACTGCTATTTATGGCATAGGTAAGACTCGCTCTAAGGCTATCTTAGCAGCGACTGGTATCGCCGAGACCACAAAAATCGGTGAGCTTTCAGACGAAACACTTGACGTATTGCGTGAAGCAGTTGGCAAGTACACTGTAGAAGGTGACCTTCGTCGTGAAGTTACATTAAATATCAAGCGCCTTATGGACCTTGGTTGTTTCCGTGGCCTACGTCACCGTCGTTCGTTACCACTACGTGGTCAACGTACTAAGACTAACGCGCGTACTCGTAAGGGTCCTCGCAAGCCTATCAAGAAATAAGGTGGGGTAGATTATGGCTAAAGCACCAATTCGTCGTAAGAAGGTTAAAAAGCAAGTTGCTGATGGTATGGCTCATGTTCATGCTTCTTTCAACAACACTATTGTAACAATTACAGACCGTCAAGGTAATGCACTATCATGGGCTACTGCCGGTGGTTCAGGTTTCCGTGGTTCACGTAAATCTACTCCATTTGCTGCTCAGGTTGCTGCAGAGCGTGCAGGTACTGCTGCTCAAGAATACGGTTTAAAAAATCTAGAAGTGTTCATTAAAGGTCCAGGTCCAGGTCGTGAATCTGCTGTACGTGCTTTGAATGCTGCTGGTTACCGTATCACCAACATCACTGACGTGACGCCAATCCCTCATAATGGTTGTCGTCCACCGAAGAAACGTCGCGTTTAACAATAGGTTAGGAGAAATAACATGGCAAGATATTTGGGCCCTAAGCTCAAGCTGAGTCGTCGTGAAGGTACTGACCTGTTCCTTAAGAGCGGCGTAAGAGCTATCGACTCTAAGTGTAAACTTGAGACTGCACCTGGTCAGCACGGCGCTCGTAAAGGTCGCTTATCTGATTACGGTTTACAGTTACGTGAAAAGCAAAAAGTACGTCGTATCTACGGTGTATTAGAAAAGCAATTCCGTAACTACTACAAAGAAGCTGCTCGCCTTAAAGGTAATACAGGTGAAAACTTGTTACAGCTTTTAGAGCAACGTTTAGACAATGTTGTATATCGCATGGGTTTTGCTAGCACACGTGCAGAAGCACGTCAGTTAGTTAGCCACAAAGCGATCTTAGTTAATGGTCGTGTTGTGAATATTCCTTCATACGTAATTACACCAGAAGATACTGTTGTAATTCGTGAGAAGTCTAAAACACAAGCACGTATCATCGCTGCTCTAGAGTTGGCTGAGCAACGTGAAAAGCCGACTTGGGTTGAAGTTGACGGTAAGAAAATGGAAGGTAGCTTCAAGCGCCTACCTGAGCGTTCAGATCTGTCTGCGGACATTAACGAACAACTAATCGTCGAACTTTACTCTAAGTAAAGTTAAGAGTTAAGAGAGGATAAAATGCAGGGTTCTGTTACCGAATTCCTAAAACCAAGGTTAGTCGATATCGACGCTATCAACCCAACGCGTTCTAAAGTAGTTTTAGAACCATTAGAGCGTGGCTTCGGTCATACTCTGGGTAATGCCTTACGCCGTATACTGTTATCATCTATGCCTGGATGTGCAGTAACTGAAGTAGAAATCGACGGTGTATTGCATGAGTACAGCGCGAAAGAGGGCGTACAAGAAGACATCATTGAAATTCTGTTAAACCTTAAAGGTCTAGCAGTAACTTTAGAAGGCAAAGATGAAGTTTTTCTGACCCTGACTAAATCTGGTGTAGGCCCTGTGACTGCGGCTGATATTCAGCACGATGGTGATGTAACTATCGCCAACCCAGATCACGTTATCTGTCACCTAACGACAGATAGCAGCGAGATCAGCATGCGTATTCGTGTTGAGCGCGGTCGCGGTTATGTGCCGGCATCTAGTCGTTTATCCTCTGATGACGATGAGCGTCCAATTGGTCGATTGCTGCTTGATGCATCATTCAGCCCAGTTGAACGTATTGCGTACTCGGTTGAATCAGCCCGTGTTGAGCAACGTACAGACTTAGACAAGTTAATCATTGATATGGAAACGAACGGCACTTTAGATCCTGAAGAAGCGATCCGCCGTGCGTCTACTATCTTAGCTGAGCAATTAGATGCATTCGTAGATTTACGTGATGTAACTGAGCCAGAAGAGAAAGAAGAGAAGCCAGAATTCGATCCTATTCTACTTCGTCCAGTTGATGATCTTGAACTAACAGTACGTTCAGCAAACTGTTTGAAAGCCGAGCAAATTCAATATATCGGTGATTTAGTTCAGCGCACTGAAGTTGAGCTTCTTAAAACGCCTAACTTAGGTAAGAAGTCTCTAACTGAAATTAAAGACGTGCTAGCTTCACGTGGTCTATCTCTAGGTATGCGCCTAGAAAATTGGCCGCCTGCCGTGTAATTGAACCTTTAATCACACTGGCTAAGACTGACAGTGTAGCAAACCGCCGTTTAGCGTTTGCTCGCACGCGTGATAATGAAGTAGTTGGCAAATTGTTCAGCGAAATCGGTCCTCGTAATACAGACCGTCCAGGTGGTTACACTCGTATTCTTAAGTGTGGCTTCCGTGCTGGTGACAATGCACCAATGGCTTATATTGAACTAGTTGGTCGCCCAGCGACAAACGAAGAAGTTCAAGAAGACGCACAGTCTGCAGAGTAAGTCGTAAAGACACCAAAAAGCCGAGCTTATGTGAAGTGACCCCATAAAGTTGGACTCATTTTTAAGCGGCTGCCAAGGCCTGATTTCGATACTGTATCGGACTCAGGCCTTTTAGTTTCAGCTTAATACGCTCGTTGTTGTAATAGTGGATATATTCTTTGATGTTTTCAATAAGCTCATTCACGTCTTTAAACGTTTCGTTGTGGTACATCTCACTCTTCAATATGCCGAAGAAGTTCTCAGCAACCGCATTATCTAAACAATTTCCTTTTCTAGACATACTTTGTTGCAACCCTTTTTCCTTGAGATGATTTTGATATTGTTTGTTT
>NZ_LYPI01000014.1:0-156931 GCF_001938575.1 Pseudoalteromonas sp. PAB 2.2 | reverse complement strand
AACAAACAATATCAAAATCATCTCAAGGAAAAAGGGTTGCAACAAAGTATGTCTAGAAAAGGAAATTGTTTAGATAATGCGGTTGCTGAGAACTTCTTCGGCATATTGAAGAGTGAGATGTACCACAACGAAACGTTTAAAGACGTGAATGAGCTTATTGAAAACATCAAAGAATATATCCACTATTACAACAACGAGCGTATTAAGCTGAAACTAAAAGGCCTGAGTCCGATACAGTATCGAAATCAGGCCTTGGCAGCCGCTTAAAAATGAGTCCAACTTTATGGGGTCACTTCATTTTACTCGGTTTTTTATTGCTTGAGTTCTGCTTATTGGCGATTAATTTTCACGTTAAAGGGGGTTGCGTCTTGATTCGTCGAGCGATAAGGATTGATATCTAAACCCCCTCGGCGTGTATAGCGAGCATACACTTCAAGCTCATCAATGTTTAAGTGCTGCATTAAGTCACAGTAAATACGCTCAACACATTGTTCGTGGAACTCATTGTGAGTTCTAAACGAAATCAAATACTTTAATAAGGCTTCGTGACTGATTGCTTGGCCGGTGTAACGAATGATCACGCTGGCCCAATCTGGCTGAGAGGTGATTAAACAGTTCGACTTTAAAAGGTGGCTGTGTAAGGTTTCAGATACCTTTTCATCATGGCTATGGCAAAGTGATGTTGCATCAATGTCATAACTTGAGATTTCAATATCGAGATCATCAATACACTCACCCGGTAGCGCACTAAATGGTAAGCAATTATGATCATCTGCACGATACAAAGTAACGTTCACGTTTGCATTCACTGCCGCTGACAAATCGCGTGTAAGTGCTTGGTGCACTTCTTCAGTCGATGCAAAGCGAGTTTGGTTAAAACTATTCAAATAAAGCTTGAATGACTTTGATTCAATAATATGACTACTTTGGCAAGGAAACACGAATGTAGCGACAGCAACCATCGGCTTACCTTTACTATTTAGCCATGATAATTCATAGCCTGTCCAAATATCTTGGCCCTTAAAAGGTAAGTTATCTTCGCTCACACCGAGTGCATCGCGGTTTAGTTTACGGGCAATAGGAAACAACAAGCTAGGTGTATAGGTATCAACATAGTCCGTTGACTTACCAAGCACGCTGTTTTTCAGTTCGGGGGAGTTGCTGTAATCTGTCATCTTTACACTTTTGTGGTTACAATAACGGCATTATACCTAAAGCTAATGAGTTTCGCAGTATGTCTGTTTCTTCAAAACTGGATAAGTTACACCAAGCATTTAGTGAAAAATGCCTAGAGCGTACAGGAAAGCTTCCTGTCATTGAACATGACACCGCTTGGCCAAGTCCTTGTGAACACGGTGAAGTGGACGAGCAAGGTTTAATTCAATGGCGTGCCGTTGCGCAGCAGCCAGCAGGTTCTTTAGATGACCTAGCCAGTGCGCTTGAGCTTCGCTTCCCTGAAGGGTTAAATGCGTTATTTGGCCACCTTTATGCGGGCAACGTGCTGTTAAATATAAACGATCATCATATTGAGTTATTACAAGCATGGAATGAAGACGATTTTAGCCGCCTGCAACAAAATATTACCGGGCATGTGCTTATGAAACGTAAGTTAAAACAGCCTGAGACCGTATTTATTGGCCTCACAGAGCAAGATGATTTGCTGATTACGGTGTTAGTTGAAAACGGTCAGGTGTGTTTAGAATACGTGGGCAAAAAACCGCACCACGTACTTGCTAACAGCATTAGTGAGTTTTTAGATAAGGTAACGGTTTAATACCAACCTGCAATAATACTTAATCATTTTGAGGGATTAAACTAGTCGCTACCTGCGTTAAAAATGTCTGATTTATGACTGCATGGATGCAGAGCAACACCTAAATAACGACATTTTTGCCTTGTTATAAACGCGCTTTTATTGCCTCAAAATAGACCACTTAATTAAGCACAGTGGTATTAATTAAGCGCATTGCATTGGTATAGTTTAATAAACAAAAAGGGGCTGTGTGCCCCTTATGTTTACTGAAAATCCCACGATATATTCGATACAAGGCCACAGGGCTCACATCTAAAATCAAATAAGCCAAACCATGGCTCAGGCAGTTTCCAGTCACCATCACAGCTTGGACAACGTCGTTTGAGTTCTGATTCTTTATCAATACCACCAACACGATATAAGTAATAGTAGACAGGTTTTTTAGTCAAATAACTTATTCGCTTAGTAATGTCTTTACCACGACGATACAAATCACTTTGTGTGCTCGCCATTTCCTCAAGGGCTGGAAACTCGCAACGCGTAGCGCCATTGATCTGGATTTGATCGCATGCTTGCCAGTCTTCTTGCCATTTGATCAGTGTTTTGTAATCACCATTAGCAATGGCTGGAATACGAAACAGGGGGACAGGCAAAAAGTCATCACCACAATAAAGTGGGCTGCAGGTATGCACATAAGTGGTGTATAAAATATAACACGATGGGTCCTGACACGCGTCAGCCCCATTTGAATGTATATCTTGGCCGATCACTTTCACTTTAGGCGCTAACAATCCCGCCGAGTGCAGTTGCTCAATGCTGTGTTTAACAAACGGGCTGTTGTTAAGCGGGTGCATCGCATCTTCGGTTGGGCACATAACACGCGTAATAAAATAGCCATCTTTTAAAACAGTGGGGAATTCATCACCAATTATTTGGCCATTAAATCGCAATGCATTCACAAGGCGGTTTATTGCCTGTTCAGCAAGCTCTAGGGTGGTATCTTGGTAGCAATCAAAAGTCAGATCGACAACAAACATTATTTTTTCTCAAGTAATGCTAATAACCTATCTAGTTTTGCTTCAATACGATCTAATTGACTTTCTTTTGGCGCACTAACATGTTCATTTGACGGGTTATTAATAAAATTTTTAATTGAATCCGGATTGTTTTTATACTGACTAACAGCTGCAATAATTACAGGCATTGGCATCGGTTGTGATAGTTTGCTTTTTGTTAGCGCAACTGTAGGGGTTTTACCTTCATCAAGAAGGGTTTTAATTGCATCAAATACAACGGCATTCATTTTTGTATAAACTCTGATTAAAGAATAAAAAGCACTGTAGCGTATGGGCTGCAATGCGCGCGTATGGTAGCAATAATAGAGGTGATGTGAAATTACTTTCCTTATCCATAACCCAAAATTGGTAGATTTTAGGTTATGGATAACTAATCGTGTGTTTATTGACGCAATCGGGCGTCTAATTCATCAATAACCTCACTCCACGCCCCATCTTCAGCTAAAGATTCTGCTAGAAAATGTTGCTGAGCTTCGTCCCAGAATGGAGCCTCCTGTAGTAGGGTGGTATCAGACAGCTGATGCGAGGCAATAAATGCATCGATTTCACTTTCTTTGCTGGGTAAACCTAATTGTGCAAATAAGGTCGAAATATCATGTTTTGTCGTATCCATAATTCTGCTCCTTGTGTATGGCGGTCTTTATTACTGCTCAACCATAATAATGATGAACAGCAGTTTAACTCACGCTGAATTTGTCTTTAATCGCGCTTGGGTATATACCTTATAGTCTAGTACTAAAAAAAATAAAACACAGAAAAGGATGAGTATGACAACTGTTGCTGAACCCGAGACCTTACGTGTGCAATACCTAAGTGCTGAAGATATCAGCACGGCCGCTAGCCTTATTTACCAAGCCTATCATGATGACCCCGTACTTCAGAATGTGCTGGGCTACAAAGAAGATAATCCCAGTAAGTATGAAACCAAACTACGCGCTTTAGTACGTGAAGAGCTCGCGAGCTTTTGGCAAGAAAAACAACCTTTAATTGGTTTGTACTCGCAAAGCCGATTAAAAGCCATTGCATGCGTGTTTGATTCATCCAGTGAGTTACAAGCAGAGCGCTATTGGCACTGGCGTTTAAAGTTAATGCTTAGTGCAGGATATTTACAGACAAATCAACTTATTGAAAAAGAGCGCACAATTCGTGAAATGTTAGCTGAAAAAGGGCAGTATTTGTTTTTAGCATTTATCGCTGTAGACCCTCATTTTCAGGGGCAAGGTTTAGGGCGTTACTTACTTCGAGGACTAGATGATTTAGTAGACAGCCACCAACAAGTATCGGGTTTAGCCGTATTTGTCACACGTGGTGAGCAGCGTGAATTCTTTAGTTCCGAAGGGTTCGAAGTCTTTAAAGCATTAAGCTTTAATCAGGTCGAAGGTGAGTTAATGTTCAAAGCGGCGAAAGAGTAATTGGGACGTTTTGGAAAGTAGCGTGTGCGATTTCTCTTACATTGCTGTGAGTATTATCACTTTAAAACAGTTATTTTTGTACCTAAAATGACTTATTTAAATGATTTATAAGGATTTATTGTTTTTTGCAATTTTGTGACTCAAGAAAAATTACTTTTTATGCCTATCTACATTTCAGGAATTCTCTAAACTTAACCATGTCAAGAAGACACAGGTTCAATGAATGAACTGATGCCAAGGATTAGGATTACGGCACACCAAGCACGATGCTTAAGCAGGAAGCAAAAGGACAAGTTCTAAGGAAGGCAAGGACGAACAAGGACACTGCCAGGACGCAGTACAATTGCGGAGCAATTGAAAAGGATTGACCAAAGGATGATATTAGCAGGAAGCTAAAGGAGCGTTTGGAAACGTAGAGGATAGCCAGTGAAGGCAAGTGGACGACACTAGGATGTGTTAAATGTGACATGATGTTGCATGGTGGGTGTATCGGATGTATACCCGTTCAGGGGATAGATGAAAACGGCAGCTTCGGCAAAAGTACGGATACTTTATCATGGAAGTAGCAAGATTGGGGCGTGGCTTGAAGCTACGCCTTAGTTCTTTATGGGGTTGTATTTTTAGCTGAGCAACTTAGTATTGTTAACTCGCAACTCGCAACTCGCAACTCGCAACTTAAATCTTATGCGGTGGTATCACCACACTTTTCAGCATTTCATTTTCCATAAACAGCACACCTTGATAAACACTTTGCCCATCACTTGAGAATTCAAAAATAAACTCGCTTTTAATGCCGGGTTTGCCATTTTTTAGAATGCCAATACGTCGCTTATTACATGCAACACTCACCAATTGCACATTTAACTGTTCAATTTGCCTTTGTGCATGAAGATTGGCGGCCTCAGCTACTTTTCTGTTTAACCAAAAAAAGTAGATAATGCTGCCAATAATCATGAGTGTCCATAAACCTGCCATTTACGAAAATAACCTTCCTATTGCTCGCGCGAGTGTTTCGCTGCGATTTTCTAAACGTAACAAACCTAATAAGTGAGGTCGAATAGTTGGAATTGCAACTAGGTCTGTGAAAATACTCACAAACAACTGTTCGATATCGGTGTGATGCGCACAACAATCCATAAACACATGTAGGCGCGCAGGATCTTCTAAGGTACTAAAGCAACGTCCAGCAATGGTTAAAAGCACATCTGAATGCGTGTTCATTTCAGAGTTCAATACGGCATCAACCAGTTGGGCTGTTAAACCTTGTGCTGATGCTTTTGATATACTGCGAAGTGCGGCAACGAGTGCTATCTCATCTTTTTGCTCTATGGCATTTAAGCCATAAGCTAAAAGTTGCTCCGCAAAAGCGGGAGGAATTGTAACGTGTTCAAGCATAGCGCTGAGTGGTTGTAACACTTCAACAGGCAGTTGCGGCCACGCTGATTGCAAGTTAGCTAGGTTTTTATCGTTGTCTAATCGCATTGCAAAATCAGCAATGCCTTGTACAGCAACACTTTGCCAGTTTTCAAAACCTAGGGTGCCAGAAAAATAAAGTTGTGCATATTCATAATATTGCGATGCACTTTGTTTGAGTAAGCACTTAACTTGGGCATTAAATGCGGCCAATTTATTGGCGTTTGGTGTAAATACATACGGGTTATTGTCGAGCTTGCCTTCTGCATTTTCACTGGTAATTTCGGTACCTAATGCTTCGATGACCATGTTCGCAAAATGATCACGGCTGGCACTGACTAAACGGCTTTGTTCATCGAGTGGGAACTTCAAAAACCAGACATAAGGCTCTTTGGATGCTTTGACATCCCAAAACTGAATCGCAAGCCAAGCGTGACCAGCAAGTGGGTAAGGGTAAGGGATTTTAGTTTCTTCAATCGCAAGAAATTGTTTTTTGTCTAACTTAGTGATGTGTCTACCAATATCAAAAGCACGCCATGTAGTGCCCGCAGCATCAAGAAGTTGCCCTAAAGTAGCAATTTGCTCTGTCATAAAATCCCAATCGTCGTTTATAAATCGTTATAAGATGCGAATTATACGCCATACCATGGCGCCTTGGAACAGGGTATAATAAGTCCAAAGGTTTTAAGAGTTATATAATGTATCAACAGACTTTGGCGCTGCTGCGCGAATTACAAACGACACTCCAACGTCATGAACTATGGCAAACAGCTGCAATTGATCCTGCAGCATTAAATTCATCTGTTCCGTTTTGTCATGACACCATGGCGTTTGAGCAGTGGTTACAATTTGTATTTATTGAAAAAATGCAGGTGTTAATCACCAATAACCAGCCATTGCCTCGAAACTTTGCTATTGCGCCTATGGCTGAAATGATGCTGGCACAACATGCCGGTGGCCATGATGTTATTAGTGTTTTACTAAAGCTTGATCAGCATTTGAGTGATAACTAAGATGGATGAAATTGTTAAACCGCACTATGAAGAGTTAACGGTTTTATATCGCGACGAAAATTATATCGCAATAGACAAACCGTCGGGTTTACTGGTGCATCGCTCATTTTTAGATAAACACGAAACACAATTTGCCATGCAAATGCTACGTGATCAAATTGGTCAACATGTGTTTCCGGTGCACCGTTTAGATAGACCCACCTCAGGTGTTTTATTGTTTGCATTGAGCTCAGAAGCGGCTCGAGACATGAATCAATTGTTTATTGATGGGCAAATAGAAAAGCGTTACTTAGCCTTGGTTAGGGGCTTTTTAAATGAGTCAATCTTCCTTGATAAGCCTTTAAAAGAAGAACTCGATAAAATAGCCGATAAGTTTGCTGATCAAAATAAGGCTGCACAAGAGGCGCAAACTCACTTTAACTGCTTGCACCAAGCTGCTTTGCCGATCCCAATTGGCAAATACCCCACTGTGCGTTATTCGCTAGTGGAGTGTTTTCCTAAAACGGGGCGAAAGCACCAAATTAGACGGCATTTAAAACATTTATCGCTACCGATCATTGGTGATGTAAACCACGGTGATAACCAACATAACCAATTTTTTAGAGAGCACTTTCAGCTGCGTCGTCTGATGTTATTTGCGTCTGAGCTAAAGTTTGTGCACCCTTATAATAAACAAGTAATAACGATTAGAGCCCCCCTTGGAGAGGCGATGTTAACGATTTGCCAGCAACTAGGCTGGCCAACAGAAGAAAAGGATTATTATGGCAACCATTAGTATTTTTGTCGGCAGTGTGTACGGCGGTGCAGAGCGTTTAAGTGAGCAAGTAATTGAGGTGATTGAAAAGTCACCGCACCAAGCACAGCTTATTGAAAATGGCACAGTAGAAGACATGCTGGCTGCTTCACATATATTGGTGATTACCTCGACCACAGGCCAAGGTGATATTCCTGATAATTTAGTGACATTGTACAGCCAGTTAAATGATCAATTCCCCATGTTAACAGGCAAGCAGTATGGCATTATCGCTATGGGTGACCGCAGCTATGGTGATACATTTTGTGGGGCAGGGCGCAGTTTTGATGAACTATTTCGTGATTTACAGGCAAAGCCTGTTGGTCATCGCCTTGAAATTGATGCCTGTGAAGACTTTGAACCGTGGCCGGTAACTGAGCCATGGTTAAATGAATGGCTAACAAAAATTAGCTAATAGCTTATAGCCTATTCACACGTGCCGATTGGGGAAAGCAATTGGCACGGTCTGCGACTTTAAGTGCGCTCTTACTGTGCGATACATCATTCACCGCGAGACACCTCCTGTAGTCGGTTTAACGGTGATTTTTATGATTTAAAGATTTAAATATCGGAATAATCACACTTTGCAATTAATGCCTGCCTAAATCGCGTTTAATTCTAACTGAAACTCGCATCTTTAGGTGGTTTGGGTATACTAACGGCTTCATTTTATGAGGCTGTTATGATTTCAAAAAACCAACTGAAACTTATTCGAGCATTAGGTCAGAAGAAATACCGCAAGCAATACAACCAGTATTTAGTTCAAGGTGAAAAAAATGTCCTTGAGTTATTAAACAGTGGTTTGAGTATCGCAAATATATTCGCAACACCCGCGTTTATTGCCGCGCATCGCTCAGCACTTGCAGCCCATCAAATTATCGAAGCCGATGAAGACAGTCTAACGAAAGCCAGCACCTTGGTGACCAATAACGCAGCCATTGCTGTTGTTGATATGCCAAAGCAGCAAGCATTACCCACCTCGGGCCTTATTTTAGCGCTAGACGGCGTATCAGACCCCGGTAACTTAGGCACAATTATTCGCGTGGCGGACTGGTATGGAATTAACCATATAGTGACAAGCCAAGACAGTGCCGATGCATATAATCCAAAAACCATTAGTGCAACCATGGGGTCATTTGCCCGTGTGACAGTGTCGCAAACCGATTTAACGTGCTATTTACCGAGCTTAAACCTGCCCGTTTATGGGGCTTTTTTAGCGGGTGATAATATTCATCAAGCAAAGCTTAAACAAGATGCTGTTCTTTTAATGGGCAGTGAATCGCACGGTATTCGTCCAGATTGTGAAAAGCTGGTCACTGATAAAATAACCATACCAGCTTATGGTCAGGCTGAATCGCTGAACGTAGCCATGGCAACAGGCATTATTTTAGATAATTTTAAACGTCACGCTTAACCTTTTGTTATAAAATGAGTTAAATTGCAGAATAATAATAAAAATCGGTAAAACAACTAGATGCGCTTAAGCACCATAAAGTTAGCGGGTTTCAAATCGTTTGTTGAACCCACTAAAATCCCATTTCCTGATCAAATGACTTGTGTTGTCGGGCCTAACGGCTGTGGCAAATCAAATGTTATTGATGCGGTGCGCTGGGTGCTTGGTGAAAGTTCAGCGAAGAACTTACGTGGCGATGCCATGACCGATGTTATTTTTAATGGCTCAACCAATCGTAAGCCGATTTCACAGGCCTCTGTTGAGCTAATTTTTGATAATACCAGTGGTCATTTACCGAATACATTTGCTGACAGGAACCAAGTTGCTATTAAGCGATTGGTAACGCGTGATGGGCAATCTATTTATTTTCTTAATGGCAGCAAATGTCGTAAGCGCGACATTACTGATATTTTCTTGGGAACAGGGCTTGGGCCGCGAAGCTATGCCATTATAGAACAAGGCATGATATCGCGACTAATCGAGAGTAAGCCTGCCGATTTGCGTGTGTTTTTAGAAGAAGCCGCCGGGGTGTCTAAATACAAAGAGCGCCGACGTGAAACACAAACCCGTATTAAAAGTACTCGCGAAAACCTTGAGCGCTTACTGGATGTTCGTAAAGAGTTACAAACGCAACTCGATAAACTTGCGGTACAGTCAGTCGACGCGAAAAAATACCGTGTGTTAAAAGCCACAGAGCGGACTCTAAAAGGGCAAATTGCGGTTTTAAAGTGGCAAAAGCTGCATCAACAGCAAGTTGATAAGGCTGCTGAAATAGATAAGCTTAAAGAACAAATACAGTTTTTTAAAGAAGCCCACTCTGGTCATGATGATGTTTTAGCGAGCCTTGAGAATCAAGTACAGCTTGAGCAGCAAAAATTACAAGACGCACAACACGCGCAGCACCAAACTCACACTGAGTTAACGCGTAAAGAGCAGCAACAAATCAGCTTAAAGCAACAGCAGCAAAATATTAGTCAAAACTTGATTAAGCAGCAGCAACTGCAATTGCAAAACAAAGAGTTGCAGGCTGAGCAACACGCTGCGGCTTCTTTACTGCAAGAGCAGTTACAAGAAGCGATAGAGCAAAGTTTATTATGTGCAGAGCACGTGGCCGAAGTTGAACTTCACGCATCAGAACAACATCAGCACAGACATACTGCTTCACAGGAATACCAGCGTGCATTAGAGCAAAGTCAAACGCTCAGTAGTGAGGTGACAGTAGCCAAAAATCAGCTGGCGCATTTTTCGCAATCCATCGACCAACTAGAGACACAGCTTAAACAGCTTACGGACGAAATCAGTGAGCTTGAAGCGACTCCTGTTGCGACGCAGATTACTGAGCAGCAAACTCATATTCAAGCGCTCACCAAGGAACTTGCTCAACAGCAAACGGCTCTGAATCGGCTGACACAAAATCTAGTGCAAACAGAGACAGAGCAAGCACAGTTAGCGCAAGCACTACAACGGGTGCAACAACACAGCAATGAAAATAAAGCCAGTATTGCGGCACTGAGTTCAGTCCTGAGTGAGCATGCTGACAGTGACCGCACTTCTTTATTATCGCAATTAAAAGTAACGCCAGGTTTTGAGCCTCTCGTTGAGCAAGCTTTACTGGGTCTTGAGCATTTACAGGTCAGCAAAAATGCGCAGCCTAATAGTGTTTGGTCACAGACCCTTGCTGTGCCTGATCATTCATTAGCACAATACATTGAACAGGGGATTTACCCTGAACTGCTGACACGATTTGCATTTCAAGCAACGTTTGATGAAGCGATTCTAGCAGATCCATATTGGCTCGCCGTGATTGATGAAAAGGGCTGTATTTATGGTCGTAATTTTCAAGCTGATGCAAAAAAAAACACGGACAACTCACTGCTGTTAAAACATGCCCAGTTGAGTGATGCAGAGGAACTTGATGAAGAGCTCAATGAGCAAATCGCAGACAAGCAACAGCAGCTCGACAGTCACCTTACCAAAAAGAACACGCTCATCGCTGAAAAAGAGCAACACAGAGAGCGTATTCATCACGTTGCGCAGCAAATTGCCTCAGCAAGTACTCGCAGAGACATGCTCCTTGAGCAGCAAACGCAGTGGCAAAATCAACTGGCTAAATTACAGCTGCGCAAAACGTCGCTTAAAGAGCAAATGCAAGGTGTCGTTGAGCAACAAGAAAACCAACAATTGCGCCTAGAAGACTTGCTAGAACACCACGCAACGCTTGAAAGTAACCTTGAACAGGCTAAGCAAGTGCAAATGGATGCTGACAATCAGTATCGCCAAGTTGCGTCTCAATTAGAGCATTACAAGACACTTGCCCATCAAGCGAATTTAGCGGAACAAAAAGCCCGTAGTGAGTGTCAACTCAGTGAAACAAAATTACAACATGCTGATGCAGCACATACAGCCGCAAGTGACGCTGTTTTAGAATTAACAGCGCAGTTAGAAGAGTTAGTGATACCGCTTGAAGAGACGGCAGAGCATATTGTGTTATTGCTTGAAAAACATCAACAAAGTGACGTTGAGCTAAAAAACTTGCAAGCGTCACTGACTCACGCTAAAAAGGAACTAGCGGATAAGCAGGCATCGCTTAAATCATCGCAATCAGAGCTAGTTACGTTGCAAGAACAACTGCAATCACTGGCGTTAGATGAACAAAGTTTGCTTGTAAAAGCACAAGCGGCGCTGGAGCCACTTGACGAGTTGGATCAACACTTAAAAACAGTGCTTGAAGCACTGCCAGACAATGCCAACTTAAATAGTATGCAAAGCATGCTATCTAAAACGACGCAGGGCTTACATGAACTAGGGGCGGTTAACTTAGCCGCGATCGATGAGTTTGAGCAGGCTAAGCAGCGAAGTGACTATTTAGATCAGCAACTTGATGATTTAACTCAAGCACTTAATACGCTTGAGGGCGCGATTCAAAAAATCGACCGTGAAACGAAAAATCGATTTAAGGCGACGTTTGAACAAGTAAATAGTGATTTTGGTGAGTTATTTCCAAAAGTATTTGGCGGCGGAAGCGCTTACTTAGAATTAACCAGTGATGACTTGCTTGAAAGTGGTGTTAGTATAATGGCACGGCCTCCTGGCAAGAAAAATTCGACAATTCACCTGCTTAGTGGTGGAGAAAAAGCGCTGACCGCATTATCATTGGTGTTTTCAATATTCAGGCTCAATCCAGCTCCATTCTGTATGCTAGATGAAGTGGATGCGCCATTGGATGATGCGAATGTGGGTCGTTTTTGCCGTTTGGTAGAAGAGATGTCACAATCAGTGCAATTTATTTATATCAGTCATAATAAGATTGCTATGGAAATGGCAGGCAGATTGACGGGTGTAACTATGGCTGAACCAGGCGTTTCACGTATGGTTGCCGTAGATATCGAACAAGCTGTGCAAATGGCACATGCATAAATTTAGTTTGGCATATCAAATAATAAAGGTGAGGGGATGGCCGAAGAATTAAGATGGGCTTTAATCGTAATCAGTGTATTTGTCATTGGTGGTTTATTAATTCATGGTTTATGGTCTGTGCGCAAAAAGGATAATCCTGATGTTGAGCAGCAAGAACGGGTTGAGCCAAATGAAGCAAGTGCAGAAACGAGTGAATCTTCACAGCCTTATGCGCAAGAGCGTGATGAGCCTGAGTTTGGTGATTTAAGCTTTACTGCTGAAAACACCGAAGAGCCAGACGTTGAAGTCGAAGAAGCGGCTGACACTGAAGAGCAACCAGAATCGCCTGCACCGACAGACTTTATAATTGTGCACTTACAGATGCCAGAAGGCTTAGCAATGGAGGGCAGTCAATTACTGCCAGCTGTTAATATGCTAGGTTTCAAATACTCGGATGAAGGCTTCTTTAATCGCCATCTAGACCCTGCTGGAACAGGCCCTGTGTTATTCCGTTTGGTGAATATGTACAATCCTGGAACGTTTGATATTGATAATATGGAACAGTTCAGCACAGCGGGTGTCAGTTTGTTTATGACATTACCATGCGATGGTGATGGCCTAAGTGCCTTTAATATGTTGCACAGCGCTGCTAAAAAGTTAGCAGATGAGTTTGGTGCGACTATTTTAGATAGCAACCGTGAAGAAATGACGGTTGATAGCGTACGTGAATATGTTGAAAAGGTAAGAAGCTTTTCAGCGTAATCCATATTCGCAAGTAAATGATTGTTAGGCCACTTGGCGTTAAGTCGTCTAAGTGGCTTTTTTATGTAGATTTTTGAGGTTTTCATGTCCAGCCCTATCTTTGAGCAAATTAGTCAACTACGTGCCCAGTTAGAAGAGCATAACCATAATTATTATGTGCTGGATGCACCCAGTATTCCCGATGCTGAATATGACCGCTTAATGCGAGAACTAAGTAGCTTAGAGCAAGCAAATCCTGAGTTTCAGAGTCCTGATTCACCCAGCCAAAAAGTGGGTGGGGCCGCGCTTGATAAATTTGAACAAGTAACCCACCAAGTTCCTATGTTGTCGCTTGATAATGCTTTTTCACAAGAAGAGTTTGCGGCGTTTAATCGCCGAATTAAAGAGCGCGTGATGGATTCCCGCGAACTCACATTTTGCTGCGAACCAAAGCTTGACGGTTTAGCTGTGTCGATTATTTATCGTAATGGTGTGCTGGTTCAAGCTGCAACACGTGGCGATGGAATGGTGGGTGAGAACATTACGCAAAACGTGAAAACGATTCGTAATGTGCCATTAAAGCTTCGCGGTAATGACTTTCCTGCTGAACTTGAAGTACGCGGCGAAGTATTTATGGACAGTGCAGGCTTTGCAAAACTGAACAGCGACGCTGAAAAGCGAGGCGAAAAGGTATTTGTTAACCCTCGTAATGCTGCGGCTGGAAGTTTACGTCAGCTCGATTCTAAGGTAACGGCAAAACGCCCATTAATGTTTTATGCATACAGCACAGGGCTGGTGGCTGATGGACAACTGCCAGAAGATCATTACCAACAACTGGCAAAATTGACTGATTGGGGATTACCACTTTGCCCTGAAACTAAGTTAGTTGAAGGTCAACAGGCGGCGCTTGATTATTACCAAGACATCTTAGCGCGCCGAAGTGAGCTTGCCTATGAAATTGACGGTGTGGTTATTAAGGTCAACGACAAAAAGCTCCAAGAGCGTTTGGGCTTTGTTGCCCGCGCCCCCCGTTGGGCTATTGCGTTTAAGTTTCCAGCTCAAGAAGAAATTACACAACTTTTAGATGTTGAATTCCAAGTAGGGCGAACGGGTGCAATTACACCGGTAGCACGTTTGGAGCCCGTATTTGTTGGCGGAGTGACTGTATCGAATGCCACTTTGCATAATGGGGATGAAATAGCCCGTTTAGGCGTTAAAATTGGCGATACGGTGATTATTCGCCGCGCAGGCGATGTAATCCCTCAAATTACCCAAGTGGTACTGGAACGTCGTCCTGAGAGTGCAAGAGAGATTGTATTCCCAACCACTTGTCCAATTTGTGACTCGCATGTAGAGCGTATCGAGGGTGAAGCAGTTGCACGATGCACCGGTGGGTTGGTGTGCCAAGCACAACGTAAACAAGCAATTAAGCATTTTGCTTCACGTAAAGCGCTTGATATTGACGGGTTAGGAGACAAAATTGTTGACCAATTAGTCGATCGTGAGCTTATCAAAACGCCTGCTGATTTATTTATTTTAAAACAAGGTCACTTTGAGTCACTTGAACGAATGGGGCCAAAGTCTGCTAAAAATTTGGTGAATGCGCTGCAAGAGGCAAAGGAAACTACCTTAGCTAAATTTCTTTACTCTTTGGGTATTCGTGAAGTCGGTGAAGCAACAGCCCAAAACCTCGCTAATCACTTTTTAACCTTAGAGAAAATTACTCAAGCCAGTGTTGATGCACTAACAGAAGTGAGCGATGTGGGTGAAATTGTTGCTAAGCATGTGCGCGGGTTCTTTAGTGAAGAGCACAACATGGCTGTTGTTAATGCGTTAATAGAGCAGGGAATTCATTGGCCAGCTTTAAATGCACCAAGCGCTGAGAAGCAACCTTTAGCTGGTCTGACGTATGTTTTAACAGGCACCTTAAGTGAGCTTAATCGAAACGATGCGAAAGCGCGTCTGCAAGCTCTCGGTGCAAAAGTATCGGGGAGTGTGTCGGCTAAAACAAATGCCCTTATTGCAGGTGAAAAAGCAGGCTCTAAACTAACAAAAGCACAAGAGTTGGGTATTGAGGTGCTTACTGAAGCCGATTTAATTGCTTTATTAAGTGAACACAATGGATAGTTTGCAGCAAGCTGTCTCGTCAGTCGCTTTAACGATAGGGCAGTGGATTCAACCCCATTTGTATAATATTTCTTTATTGTTAGTGGTGTGTTTTATCTCATTATATGCCAACGATATTATTAAAGTGACTAAGCGCTTTGTTGCCAGACGTCACTTTATTATTCGCGTGTTATGCTTTGTTGCCGTGACAGGCTTTGGTATGGGGCTTTTGGTGGTGTTTGTGACGCCATTTTTAAGTAAGCTACTGATGTTATTAGGTATAAAGTGGTTAGGTTTAACGTTAACCGGTGCATTCTTGGTATTGGGTGTTATCGCAGATAAGAAGAATCAGCTATGATGCGTTACGGGCCAGAATATTGGGATAAACATGGCGCTTATCGAACCCCCATAGCGTTTCATTTAACCTTGTTAGTACTGCTTCGTAGTTATTTTATCTGGTTAATGGCCGCGTTAAGTCGGCGCCCTGATTTAGATATTATGTCGTTGTTTTTTAGCTCTAAATCAGAGTTTTTTATGGCGATAGGCATTGCAGCAATTGCGCTGTTACCCGCGGTTGTTTTTTGTTTTAGAAGGCCACAAGAAAACCCTGAAACCGCTAAGCGGTGGGCAACTGTGTGGCGTTTTATGCGGTGGCCTTTGATTGTGTGTGCTGTGATAGATTTAGGCTGGCTGACCTACCAAGCCGCGCACAGTTATTATCAATTCTCATTTTTTTTGGCGTGCCAAATGGTATTGGTGCTTTGGGTGCTACTTTATCTGGTAAAAAGTCGCTATTTATCCGTGTTTTTCAATGATTGGCCCGATCCAATCGTAAAAAAAGGAAACTAACCATGCTGGCTATTAATCAATTACTAGCAAAAATTTCAGCATTGATTGCAGTGGTATTGATTGCCCTGTGGTTTTTTACACCACTTTGGCACAGTGTCGCGTTTTCTTTTTTTGTTCTTTTGTGGGCTTTTATCACAGTATCAAGTCTGTACCGTGTGACACCTTTATTCGTGTCACGCAATCCAATTGAAGATTCATTAAAGCGCGATGTTAACCAGTTAGCATTGATTAGCCTTTCCGGTTTGTTTGATTTTAAACGCAAAGCGGAATTTGTATTAATAGGGCAGATTAAAAAGATAAAAATTGGCGATGGCATTATTCATGTTACAGATATCAATGAACAGACATTGACCGCAGTTTTAAGCGTTGCAGAGTCGAAAATTGACGCTTATTTACATACCTTACTGTCTGAACGAGAACGCGAAAATATAAAAATAATTAAGCAGTCTAGTACCGACTAGCCATAATACAGAATCATTTTGATGGATTTAACCAGTTGCTATCTGCGTTAAAAATTGCTCATGAACGACAGTTTCGTTGTGGGCGTTAGAGCAAGGTAGGAGCAATGGCCGATAGCAACTAAATATCATCGTTTTTGCCTTGCGACCACACGGTTTTTTTTGCATCAAAATAGATCATTTAAGTAAGTAAATTGGTATAAGGTTTAATTTGCTTAACTATTTTTTAAGCAGTATTTTGAACGTGGGTTTATCAATCCTAGGAGAACACAATGTTAACTTGGCAAGATATTTTAGAGTTTGCCCACAACGGCAATCCAACACCTCCCCGTAGAGTTGAAAAAACGCCATTAGAGTGGCAGCGTGAGCTTGCGCAAGATACTTTCTATGTAACACGCCAAAAAGGCACAGAGCGTCCGCACAGCTCTGATTCATGCACACTCTTTGAGCCTGGGAAATATGCGTGTGTATGTTGCGATAATTTATTGTTTGATGCCGATGAAAAGTTTGACAGTGGCACTGGTTGGCCTTCATTTACCCAACCAAGCAGCGTCGATAGCATTGCGTACATAGCCGATACAAGTCACGGTATACAACGTATTGAGGCTATTTGTAATGTCTGCGATGCCCATTTAGGTCATGTTTTTCCTGATGGTCCGCCGCCAAGTGGTTTGCGCTACTGCATGAATGCGGTGGCAATGAAAAAATGCGATTAGGTAAACTAATCTAAATATTGCGCAATAATAAAAATAAGGTGCTCTCGGTAAATTGGCTTACTGATAGTGTAGTCTGTCAAGATACTTGATTGTGCCTTATCATCCTTTAAAGCCGAGGCTGTTACAGCAATAATCGGGATATGTTTAAAACGATCATCACTGCGAATTAACTGGCTGGCTTCAAGCCCTCCCATTACAGGCATCTTCAAATCCATTATGATTAGGTCAGGCTGATGTTGCTCTATTTTTTTCAGTGCATCTTCACCATTAATTGCCGTATCGATAGTAAAACTCCAGCGCGATAAGAACGATTCTAAATAATCACGGTTATAGGGAATGTCGTCTACGATTAAAATGCGCGCAGGATTAAAGTGATAACTAGTGATTGCAGGGTAATTACGGTGCTCAATTTCTGTTATTGATTCAGCTAACTCGACGTTGGGAATTGAAACAATAAACTCACTGCCTTTGCCTTTTTCACTGATAACCGATAACTCGCCGCCCATCAATTTTATAAAGCGTAATGAAATAGCAAGGCCTAACCCTGTACCACCAAACTCAGAACTGCGTTGTCCTTGAACTTGTTCAAAGTCATTAAAGATTAAATCTTGTTGATCTTTTGGAATGCCTTTACCGGTATCTTTCACATGAATTTTTATATCAAGGTGGCTGTCGTCATCATGTGGTTTAAAGTCAAAGTATACGCTTACACTGCCTTGTGACGTAAACTTAATAGCATTACTTATTAAGTTGGTAAGTACTTGACGAAGCTTGTTACTGTCGAGCAATACAGGGGGAGTGAGATCAGGGTGTGCGGTTACTTTAAAATTGAGATCTTTTTGTGCGCTGAGCTGTAAAAACATCATATTTAATTCATGGCACATGGTGGGAATTTCAACCCGCTCAATATCGAGCTGCATTTTACCTGCATCGACTTTTGATAAATCAAGAATATCGTTTAGTACGTTTAATAACGAATTGCCTGAGATGGAAATCGCTTCAAGGTAGCGGCGTTTGTTTTTGTCGGTTTCGCTGTCTTGCAATAATTGGCTGAAGCCTAACACGGCATTTAAAGGTGTTCTTAACTCGTGAGACATATTGGCTAAAAAGCGACTTTTTGCTTGGTTTGATTGTTCTGCTTGTTCTTTTGCATCCAAGTATTCTTGAGTGCGCTTAGCCACGGTTTCTTCGAGTTGGCTGTGCTGTTCATGCATGCTGTTAATTTGTTGTCTAACCGCGGCTCGCATCATTTTAAAGCCACTGGCAAGTGTGCCTATTTCATCTTGGCTTTTAATATTAATAGGGCAATTTAAATCGCCTGTGGTCACTGCATGGGAGAACTCAACAAGTTGATCAATGGGTTGCAAAATTATGCGCCTAATAATGATATAAGCAATAATGAGTGCAGTTAGCAGATAGATTGCAAATAAAGAGACGGCGTTACTGATAATAGATTTGGTTTTTTGGGATAAATCGATGTCAGAAAACGTGACAATAACGTAACCAATATTTTCACCGTAATGATTTTTTACTGGCACTGTTACAGCGTACTGGTGATCAAGCGCGATAATATTATTTCGTCTCGGATTGAGTTGCTGCAATATCGTTTGATTCGTCTCTAAGGTATCGACTTTGCTGTTATCGGGGTGAGCCGCAATAAAGTTATTTTGATCAATAAAATAAATGGTTTTGAGGTCATCAAAGGTATTATGTTTGAGAATATTTTTTAATGTTATCCCCTGAATTTTTAAGACCCAACTGCCAGCGGTGTTATCTGATGTTAATGAGTTTATTTCAGACAGCATCGGCGAAACAATCGCGTCTGCTTTTTCACTCATATTAAGCAAGGTTTGCTCTTTTAATTCCAAGACATGTATAGCCGTGCTCACGCCTAAAATTAGCGTGATAGTAAAGCCGATGATTATCAGAATTTTATGCGCAATACTGATTCTCATTGGCTGCTCTTAGTTTGTGTTTTTAAAGCGTGCATGTTTGCATTAATTTTTGCATCAGTACTTTTAATTAATTGTTTAATGTCGGCACCATAAAATATTTGGCTAAATGTTTGCGAAATAATTTCACCAATGACTGGAAATTCAACCATACCGGCTTGCAGTCGATCAGGCGTGGCATGCTCAAACACCCATAGCATTGCGTTGTTAAAGCCGGGTTTATTGACTAAAGTAAATAGCTTTTCGTGCCATACCTTTTGTCTTGGCGGCGACCCCCCGGTGCTGAGTAAAGCGGCCGTTTGCTCACTCGTTGCCCATTGAATAAATAACCAGGCTGCAATTTTTTTATTAGAGTGACTATTAATCGCAAATGCCCATGCCCATGGTGATGTTTCTCTGGCAACAGGTCCTTTTGGAAGGGGAGCGGCTTCCCATTTATTCCAAATATCGGATTCTTCAGCCGTGTCTATTTCATTGTAAAAGTGAGACGCAAGGATTGCTGAAGCCAGTTTGCCGTGCTTAAACAGTTGACGTATCTCATAAAAATGCAGTAAGCGGCTATTTTCCGGATTACCGTAACCTGTAACTAAGTTTCGATACATTTTAAGGCTTTGTGCCGTCTGTGGACTATCAAATGTTGATACACCTTGTTCATTGAGCACTTCTGCGCCATAGGCACGCATTACGGGTAACACCGTCCATGTATTAAGCCCCGCACCGGGTAGTGTGCGTGAAGCAAACGCGTGCATGCCGGCGAGTTTAGAGTCGGCATCAATCGCGCGCTGTAATTTTATTTTAGTTGCGTGTAACTGCTCGTAAGTATCTGGCACTTCAAGATTAAAGCGCTCAAATAAATCTTTGCGATAAAAATAAATAGGGGCTGAAAAATCAAAAGGTAAAGAATAAAGTTTGTTATCTATTTTGCAAAGAGTGAGGCTTCTTTCGCTAATATCTTCAAGTTGATACCACGTTTTATCAGTTATGAGTGGGTTATCTAGATAAGGTTGTAGGGGCTCTATCCAGCCTTGATTTTGTGCTTCACCTAAAAATGTAATGCCCATAGGCAATACATCGTATAGGCCTAAACCTTCGCTTAAATCTTGATGACGACGAGAGCGCATTTGAGATTGTTCCAGCGCATGGAAACCAACAGAAATCCCGGTAAGCTGCTCAAACAGGGGGATATAAGGTTTAAGAGCCAAAAATGCGGGCTGCTCGTCAGCCAGTATATTTATATGACTGCCTGCTTCACTTTGCCAATTTATATTAGCTTGCTGCCAATACTGCAAAGTAGCAGAAGCAATACTGACTGGACTGAAGAGTGCTATTGCAGCTAAAAGAAGCTTAATTGATTTCAAAAAAGGGCGCTCCATAATGAGAACATTTACTCAGATAGCTGAAGATTCATTTTTGCAGCTTGCGCTTTTATTTTTTCGAAGCGAGTGGCTTGCTCATCGTGTAATGTGTATTCATTAAGTAAAGCGTAGCATTTTTTTGCTAGCAATAAGTTAAATGATTGCCCTTGCGCATTAGAGTCGAATAAACATTGTAAAAGATTCAATGCAATACTGGCGTTTTTAGGCATAATTCTAAAGGCCTGTGTAAACGCTTCGAGCGCAATATTTAGCTGGCCTTTATTAAATTGCGTAACAGCATGGTTATTGAGTTCTTTCGGCCCCATTTTGATATCACGACGTTCAGTTTGCTGTTGTTGAATGTAGCGAAGAAACACAGGATCACTTACCGAAGGATGGCGCTCACAATGACTAATAATTTGATTAAAGAGTGTTTGCGCTTTGTTGTGAAAACCGAGCTCGTGGAATGCCTTTGCTTTATCAAGCGCACCATCAACAGAACGAATTTGACTGTCACTCTCATCAAGCTGCTCGATTAGGGCCTTTGCTTTTTTATGCTCGTCTTTCAAATAATGTAAACGTGCGTTGAGTACATCAATTTGGGTTTGATTGTTACTATTTGGAAACTGTTGTTTTAAATCATTTAAATATTGATTTGTTTGTCTCGCAATACGATTAACTTGGTCTGTTTGATCTGTTGTCAGAGCAAAATCGATACCTGCCCGTGCTGCATTTAAGTATATATCAGGGTGATCATGTATGGAGTGCTTTGCATAACTGGCGATATCTTTTTGCGTTAAGTAGCTTTTCTCGTAGTCATGATTTAACAGTGATACATGGCTGAGTGTTTTTTGTCGCTCAATGTTTCTTGGAGCTATATCAACAGCTTGACTAAAAAATAGTTGAGCGTCATCAAACTTATTAAGTTTAATGTCTAAACGACCTAACAAATCAAGGGCCACAAGGCGAGTTTCACTGCGCTGTAGCATGGTTTTTAACATGCGTTGAGCAAGAATATGCTCATTATTGGCAATAAGCGCTTCTACTAACCCGACTTTAGCCCACGTAAACTTTTGTATATCGAGTACGGATTTAAAAAATGTTTTTGCATCTTCATTTCGATTTAAACGAAGTAGGGCATCACCTTTTAATCGTAATAAAATGGCACTGTAGGTATTACTTTTATTTTGTAGTAATTCATCGATTTTCTTTATTGCTTTCGAGTCATTTTCATCATCAATTAGCTGATAAACACTGTAAAGGTGGTGCTTACGTAGTAGTACTTTCTCAATACGGCTTTTTAATTCATAAATGGTAAATGGCTTTACTAAAAAATCGTCAGGCTGGAGCTCTAACACACTGTGAACTAGAGAACCGCTTGTTTCGGCTGAAATGAAAATAAACCCTGTGGAGTTTTTAATTAAGCGTTTAACTTTAAGTTCTTCGTAAAGTTGGTAGCCATCTTGGTGCTTACTTAAATTGAATGAGCAAACAATGAGATCAAATTGTTCGCCCTGACATTGTTCTTTGGCTGAAATGGCATGGTCAGCAAAGCGCAGTTGTCGAAAACCTAATCCTTCGAGGGATTGTTTCATGTAGCTTTGAGCGAGTGGTTGCTCTTCAACTATTAAAATTTTGGCTTTCGAAAAAATCTTTGCAGGCATTGGACTTGCGATCGAGTGATATTAACAGTGACTATAATAAACAGTCTAGCTGCTGACAAGGCAAATTACAGGTTTTCAATTAATTTAAAAACCTGACTCATGCTATAGCATGACTTATGTCGTATTTTTTATTTCCTTTTTATCTCAAAGAATTAGCTTAGCAATTAGCTACAAACGTGATGATATTTATATTAGTGAATATCAAAAATGGCACAACGACTAGACGTGTTTTGCTGGTGCTGGGTCGTACTGGACTAGCACCATCGAGCCGAGTCTTTGTAGAGAGTGGCGATGCTTTTAGAAAATTTAGAATATAAAGTACAAAGTATGGAGTATGAAAAGAGTGTTTTATATGTGGTGGGTCGTACTGGACTTGAACCAGTGACCCTCGCCTTGTAAGGGCGATGCTCTCCCAACTGAGCTAACGACCCACATATAATTGCCGAAAGGCTAATTTGTAAAGATTAAATGGTGGGTCGTACTGGACTTGAACCAGTGACCCTCGCCTTGTAAGGGCGATGCTCTCCCAACTGAGCTAACGACCCAAATAATCTTTTTATTCGCGATACCATTTTTAAAATGGTGGGTCGTACTGGACTTGAACCAGTGACCCTCGCCTTGTAAGGGCGATGCTCTCCCAACTGAGCTAACGACCCGCGAAGAATAATCTAAATGAGAACACCATTAAACTTGGATTAATGGTGGGTCGTACTGGACTTGAACCAGTGACCCTCGCCTTGTAAGGGCGATGCTCTCCCAACTGAGCTAACGACCCATTTAGATTGTGTAATATGAAGTACCATTAAAAGATAATGGTGGGTCGTACTGGACTTGAACCAGTGACCCTCGCCTTGTAAGGGCGATGCTCTCCCAACTGAGCTAACGACCCATATTACATGCAATAAATTCTTAATGTTGAGTTTACACCATTTAAATGGTGGGTCGTACTGGACTTGAACCAGTGACCCTCGCCTTGTAAGGGCGATGCTCTCCCAACTGAGCTAACGACCCATTAAGAACTTTAGATATGAACACCATTTAATAATGGTGGGTCGTACTGGACTTGAACCAGTGACCCTCGCCTTGTAAGGGCGATGCTCTCCCAACTGAGCTAACGACCCATATCTAAAAAACAACTCATTGCTGCGTTGTTGTGGGGCGCTATTATAGATAGAGTTGTAAATGTGTCAACACTTGAATGAGTAAAAATGTGCTAGATGCAGCTTTTATAAACAACGACATGGCTTTTTTACATTTTTTGATGAACAATTATGCAATTCAGTGCTCTTCCTTCTATACGCAAGCTGACTTTTAGGCTGTTTGGGGTCAATTACTTTAGCGGGGATGAGCTGTGTTAGTTTTGTTTATATGTAAATGCATTTGTCGGTTGTATAAATAAGTACAACGCAGTGCTCTTTTTTAACGTTAATTAAAAGGGCGTGGGGGAGGGGAAGAATGATCAATTTAGTTATAAAATTAAGATATCGCCGTTTTCCATATAAATGTATACCTTTTAGTAAGCGAAACCTCCTTTCATTGAGGCACAATAAAATCTAAACAGCACGCTAATATGTAAAATTCAGCTATTTATTAGTGGATTGTATAAAATAGCTCCTCCTTGGGGTGTTATTTAGTCAGCTTGTTGAAATTTAAATCATTTAAATAAAGTTAGATAAAAAACTGTTGACTTTATTTGGGGGGCTGCATAGAATGCGCCCCGCACTCAGCGATACACGTCAGCATTAGTTGGTAGTGTGTATGCAAAGTTGGGGCTATAGCTCAGCTGGGAGAGCGCTTCGCTGGCAGCGAAGAGGTCTGCGGTTCGATCCCGCATAGCTCCACCAATTTGCATAGTGTTTGTCCTAGGGTAGCAGTTTTCTGCGTCCCCATCGTCTAGAGGCCTAGGACACCGCCCTTTCACGGCGGTAACAGGGGTTCGAATCCCCTTGGGGACGCCACTTATTTATGTAAGTGAGCTAATACCAAGGCGCTAAACATGTCAATCTCGAGTATTTACATGTTAATTTAGCAACCTTACTCTGATATGAGTCAAACTATCATTTAATGTCCTAGTGACACATTTTTGTGTCCCCATCGTCTAGAGGCCTAGGACACCGCCCTTTCACGGCGGTAACAGGGGTTCGAATCCCCTTGGGGACGCCACTTACTTTAACCGTGTTAAATAGGGTGTTGTGTTATTAAATAGCTCGTCTGAATCGAGTTTAACTATTCAGTTGTCCTAGTGACACATTCTTGTGTCCCCATCGTCTAGAGGCCTAGGACACCGCCCTTTCACGGCGGTAACAGGGGTTCGAATCCCCTTGGGGACGCCACTTACTTTAACAATGTTAAAGAGGGTGTTGTGTTATTAAACAGCTCGCCTGAATCGAGTTTAACTATTCAGTTGTCCTAGTGACACATTCTTGTGTCCCCATCGTCTAGAGGCCTAGGACACCGCCCTTTCACGGCGGTAACAGGGGTTCGAATCCCCTTGGGGACGCCACTTACTTTAACAGTGTTAAAGAGGGTGTTGTGTTATTAAACAGCTCGCCTGAATCGAGTTTAACTATTCAGTTGTCCTAGTGACACATTCTTGTGTCCCCATCGTCTAGAGGCCTAGGACACCGCCCTTTCACGGCGGTAACAGGGGTTCGAATCCCCTTGGGGACGCCACTTACTTTAACAATGTTAAAGAGGGTGTTGTGTTATTAAACAGCTCGCCTGAATCGAGTTTAACTATTCAGTTGTCCTAGTGACACAGAAACTTTCTGTTTAAGCTAAGGCCATTCGCCTCACAGGCTCGGTCTCATCTTACGCAGAAATAGCAAATCAGTGATTTGCAAACCAATTTCTGCGTCCCCATCGTCTAGAGGCCTAGGACACCGCCCTTTCACGGCGGTAACAGGGGTTCGAATCCCCTTGGGGACGCCACTTACTTTAACCGTGTTAAAGAGGGTGTTGTGTTATTAAACAGCTCGCCTGAATCGAGTTTAACTATTCAGTTGTCCTAGTGACACAGAAACTTTCTGTTTAAGCTAAGGCCATTCGCCTCACAGGCTCGGTCTCATCTTACGCAGAAATAGCAAATCAGTGATTTGCAAACCAATTTCTGCGTCCCCATCGTCTAGAGGCCTAGGACACCGCCCTTTCACGGCGGTAACAGGGGTTCGAATCCCCTTGGGGACGCCATTTACTTGCGTAATTTATATTTATTGCACAGTGAATACTGTAAGATTCAATTAAAAAATTCCTATTTATACATCCCATACTTATCTTATAAAAATCAATTATCTACGCTATTTAATTTCGACTTTTCTCTGATATTTTTAAAAATCACAGTACAGATCTTTACTTCTCACTGCGACAGACCGTTTTAATCTATTTCTAATGCTTCCTGCGACACATCATGTATGTCTAATTTGAGGCATTGTTTTTAAAAGGTGTGACGTTAACGAGTATGAGTGGAGACCTTATACCAATCCGCAAAAATACTTAATCATTTTGAGTGATCAAACCAGTCGCTACCTGCGTTAAAAATTTCTGATTTACGACTGCATGGATGTAGGAGGTAGAGCAATGCAGGAGCAATTGCCGAGAACAACTAAATAACTAAATTTTTGCCTTGTTATCAACGCGGTTTTATTGCCTCAAAATAGACCACTTAATTAAGCGGAATGGTATTATTTGGTTAATTTGTTTTGCAATTGTTGGTTTAGTGATCACAACGTTGAGATGTAAGAAAACCCCTGATTAAGCTAGGCAATTGTAAACAAGTGTGCTTAACTAAATTTATAATTTTCTGTTTATTAAGTAGATACGAGCGTGTGGCGAGTATTTGGGTTGGTAGTGCTGTTGGCAATGTTCCCGTGTTATGCCACGACAATTAAGCTGGCCTATACAATGAAGCATGATAACTTCAATCAACTGTTAAGTGAGCTGGCTGAGCAAACAGAATTAACGGTTGATTCTGTGTTGGTTGACCAAAAAGCGTTAAAAGTACGGCTTGTTCAAGCTAATAGTGCGACAACCACCGATGCCGTAATTTTTCCTGCTGACCATCTGGGTCTGAACAAATACGCTAATTTTAGTGTTATTCCCGAATCACTGATAGCTGAAACAACAGATAAACGCACTTTAGATACAACAAGAGTGAATGGTCAATTACTCGGCATTCCCATTATTCAAGGTAATCATTTACTGCTTTTTTATAACACTCGGTACGTAAAGAAAAAAATAAATGACTGGCAGGATATTATTAAACTAAAACCTATGCTGCCTGAACAGGTGAAACTAATCACTTGGAGTTTTATGGAAATGTATTGGTTTATTCCATTTTTAAGCGCATTTGAAGGCGACCTGATTGTTGATGACAAAGTACAGTTGAATACATCAGCAATGCAATTAGCTTTGCGATATGTATGGGATTTAAATCAGCAAGGTATCGTGGACAGAGAGTGTGATTACAGCTGTTCACATGCCGCATTTCAAAACCAACAGGCTGCATTTATTATAAATGGTGCTTGGGCCCTCAATACTTACAAAGAAGCACTGGGGGAGCAGTTGGCCGTACAACCACTACCAAAACTAAATGGTCACTTCATGCAGCCGTACTACTCAACGTTTGTTTTAGCTTTTCCGAATAATAGTTTACAGGGCCCTAATAAAGACAACTTAATTAAGTTTGCAAAGGCTGTGCAACATGCACCATTTCAGCATTTAATTTGGCAAAAACTTCACGATATCCCAGTGAACACGCAAGTTTTAACGCAGCTTTTAGAGCAAAACAATGATACGTTACTTACCTTGCTTGCTGCTTTGCAACATACCAAACCAATGCCATCATCGGCTGCGATGATAATTGCATGGGAAGTGTTAACAAAAGGCTTTTCTCGTTATGGCAGTGGTGCGCTGACTGCCGAACAAGCAGGTTTATTTATGCAGGGACTCGCAGAGCGCTCAATTGCGAATGAAGAGGTGCAATGAACAGCCCACGGTTTAGCCAAGCATTATTCGCAAGTGTATTATTGCTGGTTATTATTCCGCTTTTGGTGCTGGCAGGCTTGATGATCGGGCGTTTTTATTTAAACTCGATTGAACAAGCTAAAACAAGCTTACAATGGCAGGCAAGAAATAACGCGGCAAGCTTGGAACAACTGATCTTCAAATTAGAAAAAAATAGTCAGTTATTAAGTAGTACAAAAGCGATAGCTGAGCTTCCAGATACCGTGGTGTATTCGCAATTTGCATTGGTTCAATTACAGCAATTTGTAACAGATAACCCACAAATAATTGCATCAATTGTTTTAGATAATCAAGGCTTTATTGTTGAAGGTTACCCAATAACATCGTTAACGCTAAATTACGCACTAACAAAAAGTATTCTCGATAGCGCGCAGATCTCGAACAATCAAAATAGCATTCAAGTAATTAATAAGCCGCAGTTGAATGAATTGCTCTTTCAAACAGAAACCAAACAAAATGCATTAATAGCAATTACTTCAACGCTGTTACATGAACAAGACTCGTTAAGTGAACCAATCCGAAAAACGGGGTTATTAGTGTCGTTTATTCCGTTATCTGAAGCATTAAAGTGGCTTGCTGTTCACAATGAGCAGCCTACTTACCAATCAGGTAAACAAGTACAAATTACCGTGCAAGATCATGTTTTATACAGTTTAGGGGTCGTTGAAAGTACGGCGTTATTAACAGGAAGTGCATCGATTAGTAACGTGCTGTTTAATAATGAACGAACAGCATTACACTTTAGAATTAATGAAGCTGAAACTGCATATACCAATGCGGTAAAGGAAACAGCGATAGCTGGAGGTTTGTTAATTATAGGTCTTTCAGTTGTGTCATTGTTTTTGGTTCATTGGTTAACGCAACGTTTGCATAATCCACTTAATCGTATTACTGCACTGAGTCGGGAGTTTGCATGTGGTAACTACAAAAAAATAACCGATGACTTTCATTATCAGGAGTTTAAAGATATAGCTCAGTCACTCAATAGCATGGCTGAAACAATTGATATTCAGATCACTTCTTTACAGCTAGAGAAGGTTAGGGCGGAGCATTCTGAGCAAGTTAAAAGCCAGTTTTTAGCAAATATGAGCCATGAAATTAGAACACCAATGAATGGGATTGTTGGTTTTTTACAGTTGTTGAAAAAAAGCCAATTAAATTCAGAACAAGCTGATTTTGTGAGACAAATTAATAACTGCAGCGATGTGTTACTCACAGTGATTAATGACATACTCGACTTTTCAAAAATTGAGGCAAATAAAATAGAACTCGATACGCGAGAATGCAATTTAATCGCGCTATGCCAAGATCTCATTGTGTTATTTAAACCCAGCTGCGATGCTAAGGGGATTGCTTGCCAACTTAATATTAATCAACTCAAAGCAGTCAACGTCGAGTGTGATGAAATTCGCGTTAAGCAAGTGCTCATAAACCTGCTGTCAAACGCGATTAAATTCACAAAAGAAGGGGAAATTACTCTATCAATTAATGTCATTGACAAAGATGCTCACACGACAACAGTTGAATTTACAGTGACTGATACAGGTATTGGTATAGCAGAAGATAAATTAACCGCTTTGTTTAACCCCTTTGTACAAGCGCAAAGTAATATCATGCGTGAATATGGCGGCACAGGTTTAGGGCTTGCCATAAGTAAAGGCTTAGTGGATTTAATGGGCGGCGAAATTACGCTTAAAAGTGAGCTTGGTGAAGGCACTACATTTACTATTATGGTGAGTTTTAAAACCCACTCACACGTGCTTAGCAAAGCAAAAACAAGTCAACTCGACACGGCGATAACGGTCGACTTTTCAAGCATAAAAACACCGTTGTTAGTCGCAGAAGATAACCCAATTAACCAAATTGTTATTACGAAATACTTATCGCAATTAGGTTTGAGCTATGAACTTGCTGAAAATGGCCAAATAGCCTGTGATAAGGCATCAATGAATAACTACGCGTTAATTTTAATGGATATTCAAATGCCTGTGATGGATGGTTTAACGGCCAGTAAAACACTGCTGAAGCAAGAAGGGTTTAATACACCCATTATCGCAGTGAGTGCGAATGCAATGAGAGAAGATATCGAAAAAAGTATGGAAATAGGTATACACGATCACATTGCGAAGCCAATCGATTTCACAGAGCTTGAACGGGCGCTTGCAAAGTGGCTATTTCAGTCAATTTAATGACTGAAATAGCCAAAACAATTAAAATTGACTGTAGTCTTTTTTCTGAATTAGCTCAATTGCATAACCATCAGGGTCTTTAACAAAAGCGATTTCAGTGGTGCCGCCCTTTACTGGGCCGGGCTCACGGCTCACATTACCGCCTGCGGCTTTAATATCTTCGCAGGCTTTATAAATGTCATCAAACTCAATTGCAATGTGGCCATACGCATTGCCTAAGTCGTAGCTGTCGGTATCCCAGTTATAGGTGAGCTCGAGCACGGTAGCGTCTTTTTCTTCACCGTAACCAACAAAAGCAAGTGTGTAACGGTATTCTTCATTATCTGCACGGCGCAGTTCTTTCATGCCTAATACTTGCGTGTAAAATTCGATAGATTTGTCTAAATCAGCAACGCGAAGCATTGTGTGTAATAAACGCATTTAAATCCTCTTTAAAATTCACAAATTTTTGATAACGCAGCTACTGCTGCGCTGTTAAAATATCAATAATTCGATTATAAATTATTTCTGCTAGCATCACAGTATCATCGCCATTAGTATTTATAAACTGCACAACGACTGTATCGATATCTTTATAATAACGAGCAATGCTTGAATAGCCTAATACCCAACCTGTGTGTTCATACTTATAAAGTGATGCATACAAAATTTGCTCTTGTTTGTTGAAAAAAGTGCCTTTGTTTAAAGCAAGAATAAAGTCACCTACATCTTGTGCTGTCGCCACATAGCCTTGATCGAGTGCTTTAAAATCATTCTCATAACCCACGTAATAACCACTCATCAAATCTACTAAATTGATTTCATGTACTGATGAAAACGTATGCGTTAGGCCCAATGGCGTTAAAATTTCATCTTTAATAAATTGGTTATGATCATAACCCAGCACAGTAGACATTATTTTTCGCAGTAGCAGGTAATTTGTGTTGGAATAACCATAATCTGTATCTGGATCAAAGTCAGCAGGGGTGTCTAGCACCAAAGCTAGCGGATCGGGGTAGGCGATTGACCAATCAAAGTTATTAGTATCTGTGTAATTGGGAATACCACTTCTGTGCTGTACCATCATTCGTAAGGTGATTTTATCTGCGTTTTGAATGCGTCCAACTAACGATGGAAGATAATCAGCCAGTGTTTTATCGATATCAATCAGCCCTGCAGACACAAGCTTTGTTAAAGCTGATGCGTCATACAGCTTACGGATACTCCCAATTTTAAACAACGCAGTCGCATAAGCGGGGATTTTTTGCTCTCGATTATGCCAACCTTGTGCAAAATATTCAGGTTGGTTTCCTTGTTTATGAATATACACAATAATGCCATCAACTCCTTGTTCAATAGCCTCTTGTGTTTGTGCTTGAATGTTGGCGGGAAGTGGCTGAAAGTAATATATGGCAAACTGCCAGGGGGCAAAAATGTATATGCTAGTGAGAGTAACAATAAGAGCTGCAACGCGCATAAGTCTGAGCGCTTTTTTGTTCTTCAATTGTATCATTGCATTCTCGCTTCGTTTATTTTGTAGTGTGTGGGGCTGTTTTTAATCTACTATTGAGCAATACCGTGTGGCATTGCTGAATAGTGATAAGGTACTTGACGGTATTAATAGCCTTTTTTACTTTTTCACCTTACCTTTAAGAACATAGATCTCGCCATCAAAACTCCCTTGAATCGTCAGTCCTTGTCCTGCTAATTCTTTTAGATATTCTATATGCTCATCAGTGATATGCTGGCCTGGCACTAAAAGTGGAATACCAGGCGGGTAAGGAGTCACTAATCCGGCACAAATGCGGTTGTTACTCTTACTAATAGGCACAGACTCGCGTTCGCCGTAAAACGCATCGCTTGGAATACATGCTAAGTCTATGGCTGGTAAGTTCTCTGGTAAGCGTGTACGTCTCATCGATGTAGCCAGTTTTACTTTTCCGCTGTCTAGTTTCTTTAATGCATTGTAAAGACGAATGATCTTAGAACGCGTTCCGCCAAGTGTCAGTAAAACCAATATTGTACTGTGCGTGTATTTTTCTATTTCTAGGCCAATTTCATCCAATAGGAATTTATGAATATCCTTTAATGAATAAGGCAATTCGCTAATATCAATAAGAATTTTTAGTGGATCGTGACCCATGTTATCGCCACTAAAATGCGGGAAAATTTCCATAAAATCTTCTTTTCCAAGTACTTTTATATACTTGAGTGACGCCATCTGTTGCTTGAACTCTGCGACATGATTCAACAAGGCATTCAGTAGCTTATAGCCTTCCATCTCTAGTTGTTTTTGGCACACATCAAGCGAGGCAATAAGTTGATACTTAGGTGATGTACTGGCGTAAATACTGTAGATCTCGCGGAAGAAATCGGCGTCGAAATCAGGATCGTTTACGTGAATATAAGACGCCTGAGAAAACGCCGACACGACTTTATGTGCAGAGTGGGTTACATAGTCAGCGCCTGCATGAATGGCAGAGTAGTAGCGTAAACTTGGGTGAAAAAGCGAGTACGCAAACCACGCTTCGTCGATAAACACTTTAATCCCATGTTGATGGGCAAACTCAACCACTTGTTTCAAGTCACTAAGAAGGCCATCGTAGGTACAACCGGTGAGAACAAGCAGTTTTGCGTCAGTATTCTGTTCAATCGCTTGCTTGATATCTGCTAATGAGGGGGGCGCGAAGATGCCATATTTAGGGTTTAAAATACTCGACAAATAAATGGGTAAACTAGCTGATTGCAAAATGCCATAATGTACTGATTTATGACAATTGCGATCGATGATCACTTTATCGCCTTTACGCAGCAACGTTTGCAAAATAATTTTATTCGAGGTGGATGAACCGTTGGTGACAAAATAAGTATGCTTAACTTCAAATGTCGCAGCAGCTGACTCTTGTGAGCGGCCAATGGTATTGGTGCTGTCTGACAATGAACCAAGCGAATCAACAGAAACCGACAGGTCGCCAACAAATACATTACGGCCATAAAACTGATAAAAATCTTTGATGTAGGGAGAATTTCTAAAGCTAGAACCACCGCTGTGCCCGGGTGTGTGCCATGAATCATTCGCTTCGCCGACATAACGACGGTAGGCTGTCCAAAATGGGGTTTCTGATCTGTCATCAAAGTCGTTGATCATATAACCTAAGATTGCTTCGGGGTCCGAAATTACTTCATCTTTAAAGAAGAAAGATTCAATTTCTTCTGACTCGTTAACGATCTCTAACCCTTTAGTATCGTCGCCAATAACATACACTGGCAGCTCAAGACGGATCCCTTTTAACTGCTCTATAAAGCGACTATAGGTTCGTTCGCTATTGTTCAGTACATCCCAACTGAGTACCACAGCTTGAATATCACCATCTTCTTCTACACATGTTAATGCCTGCTTGAGCTCATTACACTCAATAATATCGATATCAACATCACTACGCTCAAAATTAGGGATTGTTCGTGCAAGGTTCGTTGACAGCTCTTGCAAAGTGGCAGGGTCTTGCTCAATTAACAAGATACGAAGTAAAGGTAACATAGCAATTCTCATAAAAATTTTCACAATACTCAACAGCATAACGAAAGGATGGTGGCTTGTGAAATTAATACTTTGATTATTGTGCTATTAGTTTCGAGTCTTTTGAGATTAGAGTTTGTGCAATTTCATGTTTTTAATTCGAGTACAAGTTGGAATCACTCACAATCATTCGATACTAGTAATACCTTAGCAAGGAAAGTGTTTTATGTATTAGCAAACAGAATAGTGAGTTTGAACACATATATTTTATTTTCTGGCGAGATTGCTGTAATTATATACAACTAAACGCAGACAACTTATATCGCCGCACTTGTGTTAGGAAGGCAGAAAAATATATTTTCCTTAGAGGGGGCTTAATTATACCTAATTCGAAAATTAAGCTTATTAAGAATAGGGAGCAGAAAATGAAGTGCTTGTAATTGATATAGTCTCTGGCAAAACGTTATTTGAACTGCCCACAGGAAATGGACCCGATGGCATAGGGTATTCACCACAGAGGCTACCCTGAGTGAGCAACACGATAATGCAACTTTTTACATCATTGCCAAGTGTAAACAGAGGGAGCTTACACGCTTCTAAGTTTGACTCGTGGGAGGATGACTGCCTAATTGGAAAATGCTCAGCGATAAAGAACGAGTGACAAAAGCACTCCCACTCGATACAGATAAAAACAAAAGTAAACAACCAAGAGAGTAAAGAATGGCGTATTTTAAAAATTTCAAAACAGTGGTCATATTTACATTAAGCGCGTTGAGTATAAACGTGGCATATGCAGAGGAAGTATCAGCTTCAAACAACAGTAAGAAACTGATACCAGAAGCCACTCAATTTGTTACACAGCACAAAGGCACCTTTAATGGCAAAAAACTGAAATACAAAGTTGTAGCCGGTGAAACTTATTTATTGAACAAAGACGAAGGACCTACCGCCTCTGTCTTTTCATTTGATTACATTGTCGCAGACGACAAAGAAAACAGACCGGTTACGTTTATATGGAATGGTGGCCCTGGTTCATCTTCTAACTGGTTACACATGGGCGCTTACGGGCCTAAACGCGTTGTTGTGCCAAGCGACGCAGCGCATCCAGGGGCTGCTCCTTATGAATTAAAAGATGCGCCAGAAACGATTCTCGATGTGACTGATATGGTGTTTGTTGATCCCGTTGGCACAGGGTACTCTCGCGCATTAGGTGAAACTGAAAGCAAAACCTTTTGGGGGTTGAATGAAGACACATCCGCTATTGCTGATTTTATTGCGCAGTGGCTGACGAAAGAAAATCGCTGGAACGCGCCAATATTTTTATTAGGAGAAAGCTATGGTACGACGCGAGCGGCAGCTGTTTCTAAAGTGCTCATGGACAAACACCTTATTAATGTAAATGGCATCATTTTTGTGTCCCAAGCTTTGGATTACCAAGGCTCAAGCCCTTATGTAAACGACAATATTATATCTTACATTACTTACATACCAACATTAGCTGCGACAGCTTGGTACCATAAAAAAGTTGATACATCAGGAAGTTTTGAAGCGTTTATTGATGCGAGTCGACAATTTGCCGTTGCTGAATTGCTGCCCGCATTATTTAAAGGTAATACCCTTAGCACAGCTGAAAGAGCGCGAATTGTTGAGGGATTACAACGTTATACAGGCCTTAGCAAACAATACATAGAGCGGACTGATTTGCGTATCAACGCGTTTAGATTTGCTAAAGAGTTGTTGCGTGACGAGGGCGTCGCCGTTGGGTTGCTCGATGGACGTTATAAGCTTGATGAAAGAGATGATCTATCCGCTGATCCTACGCAAGATGCGTCGAAAGCCATAGCACCGGCCTACAAAGCAGCACTCATGAAATATATGCACACGGATTTAAACGTACAGTGGAAAAGAAAATACTTAAATCCATCTGACCCTGAATTATCTGATAATTGGCGCTGGCGTACGGCTCCTGATGGACAAAGCTGGGAGCCAAAATACGTGAATACTGCGCCAGATTTATCGTATGCCCTTCGCAGTAATCCACAGATGAAAGTTATGGTTGCCTCTGGGTATTACGATATGGTCACACCATTTTTTGATGCTGAATACACCTTAAACAGACACGGTATATACGCTGATAAGATTGATTACTACTATTATCACGGTGGTCACATGATGTATGTTCACGAACCAGCAAGAGTGTCGCTTTTAAAAGATACGCGAGACTTTATTAAAAAACAGTTGAGCCAAAACCCTTAATAATAGGCCTAGCTAATTGTGTCAAAGCCTGTGTTTGGCACAATTAGCGAATGAACTCAGGATGGAAAATAGCAGTGGTGAGTTTGCAATACTGATAGATTCTCACAAATTAGCGATTATATTGACACATTAGCGACATTATCCGCGACCACTTTTTAAGTTAGCAAAGCAAACTTTATTACTCTGTTTTATCCTTAAACTCACATAAGTCTTCGATAATACAGCTGCCGCATTTTGGTTTACGTGCAGTACACACGTAGCGCCCATGAAGTATTAACCAGTGGTGTACATCGACTTTAAATTCTTTAGGTACGACTTTTTCTAGTTTTTGCTCAACTGCAACGACGTCTTTACCCATGGCAAACTTAGTGCGGTTAGAAACACGGAAAATATGCGTGTCTACGGCAATGGTAGGCCAGCCTAAGTATAAGGAATGTAGATATAGCACATTTACTTGATGGACTGTTTTGTGTCATAAACAGACGCTCATTTAATTCCATTAGTACGAATACGATTAACATTAAAATTCATTAGGTGGCGAAGGAGATATCTAAAGAGTATTTTCTTAACCCCAAAAAGGTTACTACCATACTGTTTATAGAACTCATCTGGCTGTGAATATACGCCGAAGTCATCAGCTATACCTTCACTTTGGATATATGTATCTTGTCCATTCCAGTCAATATTCGGCTCGGTCAAACATTTGGTCGCAATACCAAAGCCTGAAAACTGAGAGCATTGTGCTGCAAAATTGTTTTGAACCTGCTTTAAGTATGACTTATCAATTATATACCCCTCTAAGTTAATCCACCGACCTTCATGATAAACTTCCACCCAGCTATGAATGATTCGTTCTGGTGCAAAGAAAAATAAATAATTTGGAATAGCACCTCTCTGCAATCCATTAAAAATTGTAAAGCCATGAAGCCTTGTAGGTATCCCAACAGCACGTAATAAAGCAATGATCAAAGTACCTTTTGTATTACACTGCCCGTAACCATCACTTAATACCTGACTGGCTGATAGCCTATCGTCAGCGTTATAGCCAAATAGTATCTCATCTTGTACAAAGTGATATATTTGTCCAATAGCATAAAAAGGCTCTATATCTCTCCACTTCCGTTGTTCAATCAATGATTGAATTTTGGGATGATTAAAGTCCAACATAGGTGTTTCAATTAGTAATTCATTTGCTATGTTATTCATGGTTTGGCCTATTCTTTAGGTTTACTTAAATTTTAACGATTGGTCACTAGAAAAATTGAATAAACCTGCTAACTTTTCGAACCCATTTGTTTTGCGTAAGCAAATAAAGAAAGCCCCGTGAGTAAAAATATTGGGTGAAGAATCATTCCGTGAAAAATAGATATATCAGCAAGACTTCCATGAATGAAAGTTGCAAGTATTGTGGAAAGCGATATAGCAAATAAAGCAATATTAAATAGTTTCTGTTTCATAACTGCGTCCTGATAATCGAATATGGACACAGCTTACCTAGTAGTCACAAGAGAAACTTGAATAAACTGGCTATTTACCAAATATTTTTAATGCTTGCCTTATCGACATTCCAAAGTTACTTTTGAAAGTCCTGCTTAAATGCGCACTATCTGAGAAACCAGCTAAGTGTGCTGCATCTGTAGCTGAACGATTATTTGCTAATGCCTGAATTGCACACATCATTCTTCGCCATAATAAATAAGGCCGCCATGCTATCCCCATTTCTTCACTAAATAAGTGAAGGAAGCGACTTTCAGACAAAGCGAGCTTACTCGCAACCTCAGATGCTTTCCAACTTGTAGGTTTGATGCATACTCCATGCAAACAGTGATTTAATTCCGTTAACAATTTTTGAACTCGTTTATCTTCTACACTACTTTCGTTTGCTAATAGAAAGTGCTTAGATAGGTGCAAATTGTCAAATAGTGGCGCTAAGTAAGGTATTGGGCTTTCAGTTAAATTTGGGGCTTCATTAGCTGTATAATTAGGGAGCTTAAACGACTTAAAAGATTCTCCTGCAAGTTTGGCGGATAACTCTATGCCCAGTTTGCTTTTCGGCTCAATAAGTAAAACCCAACCTTCAAGCATCTCTAACTGGTGTTCAAATTTCGAATCAATGATTGTAGCACCAGTAGTATTTATCCCGTTTAGTTTACAATTTGGGCCTTTACCCCAAATTATTTGTATAGAGTTGTGACTATGTGGAGCCGCATCTAAGCTCGTACCATAAATTGTGATAATGCCTAGATTTATCCAAATAGTAGGTTTCATATAGGGTTAGGATTCTATTAGTAGTGAATATTTTGGTGGGTATATATTAAGACATAAATGGTAATATTTTCAAAATTTTGAGAAGTCTATGATTTATGAACGGCTGCAATTCGCTCTTAACAGACCTTAGTCTAGTCTGTTTTTTCTTTAAACTCACACAAGTCTTCGATAATACAGCTGCCGCATTTAGGTTTACGTGCAGTACACACGTAGCGCCCATGAAGTATTAACCAGTGGTGTACATCGACCTTAAATTCTTTAGGTACGACTTTTTCTAGTTTTTGCTCAACTGCAACCACGTCTTTACCCATGGCAAACTTAGTGCGGTTAGAAACACGGAAAATATGCGTGTCTACGGCAATGGTAGGCCAGCCGAAAGCGGTATTTAAAACAACGTTAGCCGTTTTTCTACCCACGCCCGGTAGGGCTTCAAGGGCTTCGCGGTTTTCTGGTACTTCAGCGTTGTGTTTATTGACCAGAATTTCACACATTTTATAAACATTATTGGCTTTAGAATTAAACAAACCAATTGTTTTTATGTAATCACGCAGGCCTTCAAGACCTAAATCAAGAATAGCTTGGGGCGTGTTTGCGACAGGAAAAAGCTTACGGGTCGCTTTATTTACACCAACATCCGTTGCTTGAGCTGATAGGGTAACCGCAACCAACAACTCGAAAGGGCTTGAGTATTCAAGCTCAGTTTCTGGGTGAGGGTTTTCTGCGCGGAGGCGAGACAGGATCTCGTAGCGTTTTTCTTTATTCATGGTGAGTGTTAAGCACGCAGTGACGGTGCGTGCTCTCCTTTAAGTTAAACTCGTTACTCGGGCTCGAGGGCCTTTTTCTACTTCTGGAGTAACAACTTGCTTAGATTTTATTTGTGTATCAATCACATTCTTTGCCGCAATCAATAATCCAAGCCCTAAAAAAGCGCCAGGAGGTAAAATTGCTAATAAGAACTGATTGTCAAAGCTAAAGACTTCAATGCGCAGTACTTCTGCCCATGGTCCAAGTAATAAGTCGGCACCATCAAACAGTGTGCCTTGGCCTATTAATTCTCGAATAGCGCCAAGCACAACAAGCACCAACATAAAGCCAAGTCCCATCATTAAGCCATCGAATGCAGAAAGAGGCACGGTATTTTTAGAGGCAAATGCCTCTGCTCGGCCAATAATTGCGCAGTTGGTTACAATCAGTGGAATAAAAATACCTAATGATTGATACAGACCAAATGTGTAGGCGTTCATAAGCAGCTGAACGATGGTAACAAACCCTGCAATGATCATCACGAAAACGGGAATACGTATATCTTTCGGCACCCAGTTACGCACAATCGAGACAGTGATGTTTGAACCAACCAATACCAGTAAGGTTGCTAAACCAAGCCCTAACGCATTTGTAATGGTTGATGTTACGGCCAGCAGAGGACACAAGCCCAGTAATTGCACGAGGGCGGGGTTGTTTGCCCACATACCCTCTTTAAATAAGGTTTTGATTTCGCTCATTACTGTGCTCCTTGGCATGAATTTGGCGCAGCAAATAGGTTATCAAACTCAGCTTTTGCGAACAGCACCGCATTTTTGACTGAGCCAACGACCGCTCGAGGGGTAATTGTTGCCCCAGTAAACTGATCAAACTGACCGCCATCTTTTTTAACGGCCCAACGTGTGTCATCGTCACCTAGCACATTTTGGCCTTTAAAGAGGGTGATCCAATCCGATTTTTTTATTTCGACTTTATCGCCGAGACCGGGCGTTTCTTCATGCTTTGTGACACGCACGCCAGCAATATCGCCATTAGCAAATACGGCTGTTAGTAAGTTGATATCGCCGCTGTAGCCACTAGGTGTGACATGGCGCATGACTAAAGCATAGGGTTCGTTATTTTTGTAAGCACGGTAAATAACCTGATCAGGACGAGGTCCTAAACGTTCATCTGTAATGATCACACAATCTTTATATAGTTGATTGTCATAGTGATGGGCATCAAGCACTTGCTGTAATTGCTCTGCAAGTTGCTTTTTTTCTTGCTCGCTTATACGCTCAGCCGTCAGGCTATGTGTCAGTGCAACAGCCCCTGTGGTAAGCAGTGCAAAAACAGTAAGAATGCCACCATTTTTAGTCATTGAGGAAAGGATCATTATTTCACTCCATGGCCGTAAGTACGTGGTTGTGTATAGTAATCAATTAACGGCACAGCCATATTTAATAACAAAACACTAAATGCCACCGCGTCTGGATAACCACCAAAGGTACGAATTAAGTAAACAAGTAAACCAATTAAGGCACCGTAAATTAAGCGGCCCTTATTGGTGGTTGATGCCGAAACAGGATCAGTCGCGATAAAAAATGCGCCTAACATGGTTGCACCACTGAATAGATGAAATACCACGCCTGGCTCTGTGCCTGGCGCTGCAATATAACCAATACCACTGCACAGTATAAGAGATGCTAAAAAGCCGACAGGAATATGCCAGTTTATTATCTTTGCTTTTAATAAGTATAAACCACCTAATAAGAAACCAAAGTTTACCCAGCCCCAGCCAAGTCCAAACCAATCATTAAACAGTGGTTTGCTCATACTTTCTGACACTGTTAGGTGGTGAGCCACATCGGTTTTAACCGTATCTAAAGGGGTTGCCATTGTTGTGCCATCAATTGCAACACGCAGCTGATCAACACTAAATCCAGCAGAGGTAAAGCCGTTAAAAATAACGGATAGTTGTTGTGTAAAGCTAATTGGGTTTGCGAGCAGTTCGTTTACTGGCAGCCAGCTTGTCATTTGCACAGGAAATGACACAAGCAATAATACATATGCCGCCATTGCAGGGTTAAACAAGTTAAAACCAAGCCCGCCATAAAGTTGTTTAACAATGACAATAGCAAATAGGCAACCAATTACGATAATCCACCATGGGGCAAGAGGTGGGATACTAAGCGCCAATAGCACAGCTGTAAGCCAAGCACTACCATCACTTAATGTTGGCCATACTTTGCGTTTACGAAGTAACAGAACAGCCGCTTCACAGGCACTGACAGTCAGTAACGCGAGCACAAGCTGAATTAATACCGCAGTGCCAAAAAAGTAAACTTGGGCTATTAAACCTGGAATACACGCAGCAATCACGGTGATCATTAAGCGGCTTAATGATTTGGTACTATGATTATGCGGCGAACTGGCCATGGTTAGTTTCATGACTTATCGGTTCCTTCTTGTTGTAACTTTTTAGCTTTAGCGCGAGCAATTGCACGTGCAATCGCCGCTTTCTTTTTGTCTTCGCTTGATTCAGGCGTGTTATCTATTTGCTGTGCTTCAGATTCATCTGTACTTGAATCATCAGAGTGAGCGTCAGTTCCGTGGGTGTCTGCGCTTTCGCTTTCGTTTTTTGCTTGTTGCTCAGCGTGCTCTTTCGCTGCTTTTTTCGCTTTTGCACGGGCAACTGCCGCTGCTACGGCCGCTTTCTTATCATCAACGGCTGCAGGCTCTGCATCGGTTGCGTTCTCAGCTTCTGTGGCTTGCGCTGCTTTTTTCGCTTTAGCACGGGCAATCGCCGCTGCAACAGCCGCTTTTTTATCGTCAACGGCTGCAGACTCTGCATCGGTTGCGTTATCAGCTTCAGTGGCTTGTGCCGCTTTTTTTGCTTTAGCACGGGCAATCGCCGCTGCAACAGCAGCTTTTTTATCATCAACGGCTGCAGGCTCTGCATCGGTTGCGTTCTCAGTTTCAGCGTGCTCTCTCGCTACTTTTTTTGCTTTAGCACGGGCAATAGCCGCCGCTACAGCCGCTTTCTTATCATCAACGGCTGCAGGCTCTGCATCGGTTGCGTTCTCAGCTTCAGTGGCTTGCGCTGCTTTTTTCGCTTTAGCACGGGCAATCGCCGCCGCTACGGCCGCTTTTTTGTCGTCAACGGCTGCAGGCTCTGCATCGGTTGCGTTATCAGCTTCAGTGGCTTGCGCTGCTTTTTTCGCTTTAGCACGGGCAATCGCCGCTGCTACGGCCGCTTTTTTATCGTCAACGGCTGCAGGCTCTGCATTGGTTGCGTTATCAGCTTCTGTGGCTTGTGCTGCTTTTTTCGCTTTAGCACGGGCAATAGCCGCTGCAACAGCTGACTTCTTATCGTCTTTATCGACGATTTCTTCACTTTGCTCTAGCGCTTTTTGCTCTTTGTACTTACGCGCTTGCTCTTTACGTGCAGCACGTTCTTTAGCTACTTCAGAATTATCTGGTTCCAGTTCTGCGCCTTGTTTTTTCGCTTTGGCACGGGCAATAGCGGCTGCAACAGCTGATTTACTGTCTTTATCGTCAGATTTTGGTTTAACACGGGCGAGGGCATCAGCCACTTTTTGTTTTTCATCGCTCGACTTCGTCGCGGGCTTGCGTTTATGACGGTTTTGTCGCTCTTCTTGCTCGCGCTCTAAACGCTCTTTGCGTGCTTCAAAGCGCTCTCTGGCGCGCTCAGCTTTTATTTGTTCTGCTTGTTGCTCTTTGATTTCGGCTTTAGCAACTCGGTAGTATTGCACAAGTGGAATTTCACTTGGGCAGACATAGGCGCAGGCTCCACATTCGATGCAATCGAATAGGTTATGCTCATTTAACTTGTCGTATTCTTTTGATTTAGCAAACCACTGCAGCTGTTGGGGTAATAGCGAAGCAGGGCAGGCATCAGCACAGGCACTACAACGAATACAGGCTTTTTCGTCTCCTGGTTCAGCCAGCTCTTGATGATCAGGGGCTAAAATACAGTTTGTGGTTTTTACAATGCCGATTCTTACCGTTGGTAAGGTAAAGCCCATCATAGGGCCGCCCATGACAACTCGTTGTTGTGGCACCGGTGAAAAGCCTTGGCAATCTAGTAAGTGTTTTATTTCAGTGCCAAGTAACGCCCATACATTTCCTTGTTTATGGATTGTATTGCCAGTCACTGTGACCACGCGTTCAATTAATGGCTTGCCTTCATAAACCGCTTGGTTAATTGCAAACAGGGTGCCTACATTGTGCACTAACATACCAATGTCAGCAGGAATATTGCCGCTAGGTACTTCTTTGCCTGTTAGCAATTTTATCAATTGTTTTTCACCGCCAGAAGGATAAACAGTAGGGACAGTTTGAACAATGATAGACTCATTATGTTTTGCTGCTTGTTGCATTGCTGCAATAGCTTCTGGCTTATTATCTTCAATACCTATGATTGTCAGTGTTGGGTTGAGCAAGTGCTGCATTAACTCAATACCGGCGATAATTCCGTGTGCATGTTCACGCATTAACATGTCGTCTGCAGTGATGTATGGCTCACACTCAACGGCATTTACAATTAAAAATTCAATGCTTTTTCGCGTATCTGCTTTTACGTAAGTGGGAAAACCAGCTCCCCCCATCCCTGCAATACCTGATTGATGAATAATATCGACTAGCTCATCATGTGAGAGTGCTTTAGGGTCATCAACAGGGTTTAGTTCACACCATGTATCTTTGCCATCTGGTTCAATAATGACGCTGAGCTCAGGCAACGCTGATGGATGCGCAGATGGCATCGGGCTGATATCAGTGATCACACCAGAAGTAGGCGCATGTACAGGTACTGACCAGTTACCGCTAGGTTTCGTTAACGCTTGACCTTTAAGAACTGATTGGCCTTTTTCTACGATTAATTTGCCGTTGGCACCAATATGTTGTTTTAGTGACACAACTAATTTATCTGGCAGCTCTAGTCGCTCAATTGCACGTGATGTTGATTGTTGCTTTTGTCCAGGTGGATGAATCCCCCCAGCGAATGGCCAGACTTTACCTTGTTTGATTTGTTCTATTAACGTTTCCATCTGCGCTCCTAATCTACCTGAGTCACAGGGATTGCATTTAATTGCCATTTCCAAGTTTGTTTGGTTTCTTTTACAGGCAGCATATCAATACAGTCAACTGGGCAAGGTTCAACACATAAATCACAGCCAGTGCATTCGTCAATGAGTACGGTATGCATTTGACGGGTCGCACCAACAATGGCATCAACAGGGCAGGCTTGGATACATTTAGTACAGCCAATACATTCGTCTTCTCGAATGTATGCAACGGTTTTTACTGGCTCTGCTTGTTCGCCGCCAGCAAGAGGTTTTGCTTCAACCCCCATTAAATCTGCCAGTTTTTTTACAGTGGCTTCGCCGCCCGGCGGGCATTTATTTATTTCGTCACCATTCGCTATCGCCTCTGCGTAAGGGCGACAACCAGGGTAGCCACATTGTCCACATTGAGTTTGTGGCAATATGGTGTCAATTTGATCAACGATAGGGTTGCTTTCTACCCGAAAACGTACGGCAGCAAATCCTAAAATCAAACCAAATATTAGCGCTAATGAACCTAGCGCAATTAAGGCATAAAACAAGGTCATATTAAAACTTCACTAATCCTGTAAAACCCATAAAGGCCATCGACATCAGGCCTGCGGTGATCATCGCAATCGATGCACCTTTAAATGGTGAAGGAACGTCTGCAACAGCTAAACGTTCGCGTAATGCGGCAAAAAGAATTAACACCATTGAAAAACCAACTGCTGCGCCAAAACCATACACGGCTGATTGTAAGAATGAATGGTCTTCTTTGATATTAAGAAGGGCAACACCTAACACTGCACAGTTTGTTGTGATCAGGGGCAAGAATATACCGAGCAAACGATACAAAGTTGGACTGGTTTTTCTAACAACCATCTCAGTAAATTGCACAACGACAGCAATCACCAAAATAAAGCTCATGGTGCGTAAAAATGCGATATCGAGTGGAATCAAAATATAGTGATTCACCAGATAGCTGGTAACAGAGGCGAGTGTTAGCACAAAGGTTGTCGCTAAAGACATACCAATAGCAGTGTCGAGTTTACCTGATACACCCATAAACGGGCATAAACCTAAAAACTGAACTAAAACGAAGTTGTTGACTAGTACGGTACCAATCAGTAACAAGACATACTCTGTCATGCGTGCCTCACGAGAATAAAAACAACGTCATTATCCTTTTTTCTGGAGGCTGACACAACACATGCGAGGCGATTAGCTTAAATTAACAAAGCTGTTTGTATTTGAAGTGTTAAAGTTACGTTAAAGACCTGATAAACAGTCGGTTTATTAGGTCTTATTGGCGTAGATCTTAGATGTCTTTTGGTTTTTCTATGTAATAGCCCTGCACGCCATCTAAGCAAAGGGTTTCGATAATGTGTTTCTCTTCCTGGCTCTCTACACCTTCGGCAAAAACATTAACCCCAATCCGGTGAGCAAGATCTACCATTAAGCGCATAAAATATTGATTGTTTTTATCATCTTCAAGACCGCGGGTATAGCTTGCATCCATTTTAATAAAGTCAGGCTTCAAGTCTCTGAAGAATTTAAATGAAGTTAAGCCTACACCAAAGCGTTCAACAGTCACACGCGCACCGACACGATGAACCATATCAATAAAACGCTTACTTGCTTTTATATTTTGCTGAAGACCAAATTCGCTGACTTCAAAAATTAATTTAGTGGCAATATTGTTATCTTTTAACAAACGACGTTCTAACCAAATAAGAAACTGATCATTATGCGCACTGGATGCTGTGACATTTATACCAAAAAACTTTTGTGAGAAGTTACGTGTCTTCACTTTTTCAAGGGTGGTGTCGATTATTAATCGATCAATTTCCATTGCCATACCGAGTTTTTCGGCCATCGCTAAAAAAGACGCCGTAGGAAGCATTTGATTTTCGGCTGTTTTAAAGCGCACTTGAATTTCGGCATAGGCTTTGATGCTTTTACCAATTGGCATGATATTTTGCATAACTAAGTGAACACGCTTTGACTCGATCACTTCGTTTATCACTTTGCGCCAGTTTTGATTACCAAAGCCAGCACTCACATTGTTTACTAAATCTGTTTCGCGTTGAACATGCCATGCATTTGCCTGCTTAGATTGTGCCATGCTCATAGCGTTATCAACAATTGACAGTAGTTCACCTAAAGGTTTGCCTTTTTCGTACCCAACTATGCCTGTATTTGCTACTGAACTTAATTCTTGGTTCTGCTGATACTGCGTAAAACGCGATTGTAAGTTATCACCGAATCGTTCAGCTTCTTTTAGGGGGGTATTAGGTAAAATAACAGCAAAGTCTGAACTGTTTACCCGAAATACTTGGCTATTGGTGTAAGTACCACTGATATGTTTAATAATATCGGCAACACCTTTTACGTATTCATCGCCTTTTTGATAACCGCGAGTTTGGTTAATTGCTTGTAGTTCACTACAACGCACCATAGCTAAAGAACCAAAGGTACTTTTATCGGCATTTTCGATGTTTTTCTCGTAGTATTCGACGAACATATTACGATTACCAAGATTTGTAATGACATCTTTATACGCTTCTTGCTTAATGCTCATTGCATTGTTTTCAATATCATCATGCTTGGTTTGTAAAAAGTGCGAAAGACGATTGAAAGTAGGTATTAAATCTTTACTAAGCTTTTTCAAGCGTGTTGTGTCCATTGCTTGTTCAAGATCGCCATTAACCTGATTTTGATTGATATAGATATCGATGATATCTGCAATGGTGGTGCTCACTTTTCGGTTTAAGCGTCTGAACATGCTTTGCATATATATAATAGGCAACAAAGCAATTAAGCCTGAGACTAAAATGACAATAAACATGGACTGTTGTAGCAGGTTTGCCAGATTGTTTGCGTTGATTGTGAATTCAACTTTTATGTCAGAAGCTTGGTTAACAGCAAATTGTGGGCGAATCGAATTAAAGCTCGTATTTACAATATCTGCAAAGAGGGGCAGGGGCTGTGGCGATTCAACCATGGTAACGAGGTTACCTGCTTGATCTCGTATTATAAATTTAGAGAAAGTAGTGCCGTCGGCAAGCGCTTTTTGTATTTTTTCAGGCGCAAGCTCGTCCATCGTTAAACTATTTATGTAAGTATTCACTACGAATTGCGCTTTTTTCTGAGCATCGCTAACTGCGTTGTCAAACCCCAGTGCAATAAAATACCCACCGAGCAATGCAAATAGTAGCCAAGAAATAAGTTGAACAAATATTAGTTTTTTAAAGCCTGCCATGTTTTTTATCTTATAAAAGCCTAAAAGGAAGAATCAATTCCCTGATTGATTGCTTTAAGTACAGTGAATTCTATTTAAATAGCAAAAAAGAAATAACTCAGGATAGATTAGAATATATAAGGCAGAAAGTCTAATAGATTCGCAGAATGTGAAAGATGATAAAAGTCTAATATATTCTGGAAGTTGGCTCCCCCTCCCCGACTCGAACGGGGGACCTGCGGATTAACAGTCCGTCGCTCTAACCAACTGAGCTAAGGGGGAACAATAGAGTAGTGTGCTTTATGATTTGGCTCCCCCTCCCCGACTCGAACGGGGGACCTGCGGATTAACAGTCCGTCGCTCTAACCAACTGAGCTAAGGGGGAACAATCATAATCATAAACTTGGCTCCCCCTCCCCGACTCGAACGGGGGACCTGCGGATTAACAGTCCGTCGCTCTAACCAACTGAGCTAAGGGGGAAACGTTTATGGTCGAAAAACTTGGCTCCCCCTCCCCGACTCGAACGGGGGACCTGCGGATTAACAGTCCGTCGCTCTAACCAACTGAGCTAAGGGGGAAGCGTCATGCCTTTCAACGGGGCGAAATATTAATGACAGCATTGCAAAGTGTCAACATAAAAACTTCATAAATTCAAAAAAGAAGTGTATTCGATGTTTTTATGTTCGATCTGAACAAAATGTAGCTGAAAAACACAGATGTTTTCGCGGTTAAAGTAAAATTTCATGTTGGATCATGTGATTTTTTGCATGCTTTTTGACCACGAGCAATATTATAAATTAGCCAAAAGTATTCGTTGTATAGAATTTTGGCTTATAAGAGAGGAAATTGTCATTTATCTCAGATTTTATTCTCGCTATAAAAATTTAATCTAATCATTTTTATTTGCGCATTAAATTCTTCCATTTTAGAGGTTTCAAATCGGTCTGTCGGTTGAGAAAAAACGTTAAATACGGCATTAATTGATCCTGAATTGTGAATGTAAAGACAGATGGAAGAGTGGTTTAAGTGTTTTTTATCAGTGTGTTAGGCTGTTTTTTAGCCACTTTATTTTGAATTGTCATATTTATTTGCAGGGTGAGTGTGAACAATAATTAGGCATTCTTTAAAAGAATCTAACAAAAGGGTTAAAACAAGACACTTGCGTGATTTTCATAGGTTGCGATAAATACTGAGCTCAAAAGCCTTTATAATTGCGGCTTTCAGAGAGTTATCCACGGTTTCTGTGGATAACTCTGTTTATTAAACTTTAAGAACAGCTATGGCGCTAGAATTTTAGGGCGCTGCAGCAATTTCAAGCATTTAATCATATTTTTTTTACTTATTTAAAATCAATCAGTTAAGTTTTGTATCTGAAGCGACGCTGAATTGATAAGTAATGTTATTCGTGACGATAAAATGACACGGTTTGTTGTGTAAAAAAGCAGCGGTTACTGCCATTTTATTTTAACAATGCTATTAATGATGTTCTTATTTTGTTTTTTAACGATGTTCGTGGTTGTTTTTATGTTAAAGCCTCAAAAGTGACAGTTTTCTTTGTTTAAAATTAACCGTGGCTTGCAAGGCGAGGATGCTTTAAACTTATCAGCTCAGTAAAAGAGGCAAAGTATTCCCATGACCGTGACGTCGCAGAGCAAATCTAAACCTGATCTTTTAAACTCTCCAATCCTGCCAACGTTGAAAAAAATGACTATCCCTATGATCTTCGGGATGATCACCTTAATGATGTTTAACCTAGTTGATACTTTCTTTATTAGTCTACTTGGTACAGAACCCCTTGCAGCAGTGAGCTTTACTTTTCCTGTAACCTTTACGGTTATTAGTCTTGCCATTGGCCTCGGTATTGGCACTTCAGCGGTAATTGCGAAAGCATTAGGGAGTGACAAATTAGATGAAGCTCGGTTTGATGCCAGTATTGCTTTACTCATTTCTGTGGTTTTGGTGTTTTGCTTGTCTGTTGTTGGGTATGTATTTATTACCCCTATTTTTGAATTGTTGGGAGCTGGGCAGCAAGTACTTCCGCTAATACACGACTATATGAGTGTGTGGTTTTTAGGCAGTGTATTTTTGATTACCCCGATGGTTGGTAATTCTGTTTTGCGCGCAAGTGGCGATACAAAAACGCCGAGTTTAGTAATGGGGGGAGCGGGTCTCATTAATGCCGTGTTAGATCCGATTTTAATTTTTGGTTTGGGCCCAATACCGGCATTGGGTATTCAAGGCGCTGCCATTGCCAGTGTAATTGCATGGTCTTTCGCGGTGGTGATTATTCTTTATATACTGGCAATTAAAAATGGTTTGTTGAGCTTGTACGCTGGCCAACAAACGATTATTGGGGCAATAAGAAAAATTTTAAAAATAGGTTTACCTGCAGCAGGGGCGAACATGTTGACACCCATTGCAATGGCTGTGATGACGGCGTTAGTGGCTAAGCATGGCCCTGAAGCCGTCGCTGCATTTGGTGTGGGTAGCCGAATTGAGTCAATAGCCAGTTTAGTGGTTTTAGCATTGTCGATGACATTGCCACCGTTTGTTAGTCAAAACTTCGGAGCCGGAAAGTTAGGCCGTGTAAAAGAAGCGTATATTACTACGTTGAAGTTTGTGATGATTTGGCAATTCGGCATTTATTTACTGTTGCTTTTGACCTCTAGTTTTATTGCGCATGTCTTTGGTAAAGAGCAGGCGGTTATTGATGTCATTAAACTTTTCATTTATATCTTGCCATTAAGTTACGGTTTGCAAGGTGTGATAATTCTCTCTAACTCTTCATTTAATGCTTTACATAAGCCAATGAATGCGCTGATTTTAAGTATCATTCGTTTATTTGTCTTTTATGTGCCAATTGCTTATGTCGGGAGTGAAATTGCAGGGTTAACAGGCTTGTTTATAGGCGCAGCTGTGGGTAATTTGTTTACGGCTTTTGTGGCTTATAAGTGGTTTATAAAAGAAGTAAATGCATTAAGCACAACGGCGATGAAGGAGTGTCATTTATGAGTGATCATTTTCAACTGGTTTCAAAATTTAAACCAAGTGGTGACCAACCCACGGCCATTGCTCAATTATCTGAGGGCCTTGAAGCAGGGCTTGCTCATCAAACATTGTTAGGTGCTACAGGGACGGGTAAAACCTTTACCATGGCAAATATAATCCATGATCTAAATCGGCCAACGATTATCATGGCGCATAATAAGACGCTTGCAGCCCAGTTATATGGAGAGATGAAAGAGTTTTTCCCTCATAATGCGGTTGAATATTTCGTGTCATATTATGATTACTATCAGCCTGAAGCGTATGTTGTTGCCAGTGACACATTTATAGAAAAAGATGCCTCTATTAACGAGCATATTGAGCAAATGCGCTTAAGTGCAACCAAAGCGTTACTTGAACGCCGTGACACAATTATTGTTGCATCTATTTCGGCTATTTACGGTTTGGGCGATCCTGACTCGTACATGAAGATGATGTTGTTACTTAAAGTAGGCGAAACAGTCGACCAGCGTGATATGCTTCGTCGCTTAGCCGAGTTGCAATATACGCGTAATGACATTGAATTTAGTCGTGGTACGTACCGTGTGCGCGGTGAAGTGGTTGATATTTTCCCTGCTGAGTCAGATACATACGCGGTGCGCGTGGAAATGTTTGATGATGAAATTGAGCGTTTAAGTATCTTTGATCCATTAACAGGGGCTGTTGAAAAGCACATTGTGCGCGCGACTATTTACCCAAAAACACACTATGTGACACCCCGTGAGAAAATTCTTGATGCGATTGAAAATATTAAGGTCGAGTTAAAAGATCGCAGAGCCCAGTTGCTTAGCGCAAATAAACTCGTCGAAGAGCAACGTATTGCACAGCGAACACAATACGATATAGAAATGATGACCGAGCTTGGTTATTGCTCTGGTATTGAGAACTACAGCCGTTATTTATCGGGGCGTACTCCGGGCGATCCGCCGCCTACATTGCTTGACTATTTACCTGATGATGCCTTGATGATTATCGATGAGTCGCATGTGACCGTATCGCAAATTGGTGCAATGTACAAAGGTGACCGTAGTCGAAAAGAGAACTTAGTTGAATATGGATTTCGTCTTCCTTCTGCATTGGATAATCGGCCACTTCGATTTGAAGAGTTCGAAGCAATTGCACCGCAAACGATTTATGTATCGGCAACGCCAGGCGAATTTGAGCTAACGCGCTCAGCAGGTGAAGTGGCTGAACAAGTTATTCGTCCTACAGGCTTAGTAGACCCTGAAATTGAAGTGCGCCCTGTGGGTACTCAGGTTGATGACTTATTGTCTGAAATTTACAAACGAGTTGAGGTAAATGAGCGTGTCTTAGTGACGACCTTAACAAAACGTATGGCAGAAGACTTAACGGATTACTTAAATGATCATGATGTAAAAGTTCGTTATTTGCATTCTGACATCGACACAGTTGAGCGAGTTGAGATTATTCGTGATTTGCGCGCTGGTGTTTTCGATGTGTTAGTGGGTATTAACTTATTACGAGAAGGCCTTGATATGCCAGAGGTTTCACTTGTTGCGATACTCGATGCTGATAAAGAAGGCTTTTTACGTTCGACGCGTTCTTTATTACAAACAATAGGGCGTGCTGCTCGTCATTTAAATGGTAAAGCGATTCTGTACGGTGATCGTATAACGAATTCAATGCGTCAGGCTATTGATGAAACTGATCGTCGTCGTGAAAAACAGCAAGCTCATAACGCAGAACATGGCATTGTACCGCAAGCGTTAGTGAAAAGTATCACGGATATTATGGATGTTGGTGAAGAGGCTGGCCCTAAAGATAACCTTCGATTGGTCCGTAAAGAATCTAAAAAAGTGCTAAGCGCTAAAGAGATTGCCAGTCAAATTAAAGCACTGGAGACTAAAATGCACGCGTACGCAAGTGATCTGGAGTTTGAGAAAGCAGCCTCAGTGCGTGACGAAATACATGAATTACAACAACAGCTAATAAATTAAGTACTATGACAAACGATTTTTCAGCCATTTTAACTGCGTTAGCAGATGCGCCACTTTCGGCTAACGAACTTTGCCGTATTTTTCATGGCCGCGGCCACAGTGTGGCTGAATTAAGCCATATTAATGTTGATTTTTACCCTCCGGCATTATTTTTAGTGTCGTATGAGAGCATCCCTGACGATCAACTAGGTCAACTCACTGAAGTACTTTGGCAATGGGTGCAAAATAATGCCCCAGAATTAATTACTGCGTTGGTGTATCAACAGCGTAGCGGTATAAATACGATTAATAGCGTGGTACACGGCGAACTTCCTGACGAGCATGTTGTTCAAGAAAATGACATAAAATTTAGAGTCGATTTATTGAGCAGGCAAAATACCGGTATTTTTCCTGATATGCGTCGTGGCCGTGAGTTTGTGCAGGCTCATAGTCAGGGGGCTAAAGTACTGAATTTATTTTCATATACTTGCGGATTCTCCGTTGCGGCAATGCAAGGGGGGGCTGAGCAAGTCATTAATATGGATATGAATAAAGGCGTGCTCAGAACAGGTAAACAAAATCACCAACTTAATGGGTTTACACGGGGTGTTAGTTACTTGCCTCATGATATTTTAAAATCATTTGGTAAGCTTAAAAAGTCAGCACCTTATGAGTTGATTATTGTCGATCCGCCCAGCTTTCAAAAAGGCAGCTTTATTTTGACGAAAGATTATCAAAAAATATTGCGCCGTTTGCCTGAGCTGCTCAACGAAAACACCCTTTTATTGTTGTGTGCCAATAGCCCTGAAATGTCTGAACAAGCATTTAAAGCACTGATTGCAGAGCACACAGAAGGTGCAATTACATTCGTTGAACGTTTAGCGCCTACCGCTGGTTTTATTGAAGTAGACAGCGATAGAAGCTTAAAAGCGCTTGTTTATAAAACCACACAGTAATGGCGTTAAGTAAGCGTTTATCAGCGATCGCGCAAATGGTCCCAAATGAGTATGATGAGATTTGGGACTGCTGCTGCGATCATGGCTTTTTAGGCATGCAGTTACTCAAAGATAATAGAGCCGATCAAATCCACTTTGTAGATATCGTGCCTGAGTTGATGCAGTCACTCCAACAGACACTGGCGCGTTTTTCAACTGAAGAACAACGCGGACATTGGCAGGTACATTGCCAAGATGTGGCCACTATTTCTTTAACACCCCAAAAACGTCATCTCGTGATTATTGCAGGAGTTGGGGGGGATTTAATGTGTCAGTTTATTTCGCAGATTCAGGCTCACAATCATCTTGCTCACATCGATTTTATAGTTTGTCCTGTGCACCATAGCTATAAAGTACGCAGCCACCTACAGTCATTAGATTTTGGTTTAGTCGCCGAGCACCTTATTTCTGAAAATAGACGCTTTTATGAGTTAATGTTCGTGAGCGCATCGGCTAAAACGCCAATAACGCGAGTAGGACAGGGGATGTGGCAATTAACGAATAAGGATCACCAAGCTTACTTAGGGCAACTATGTGCACATTACCAACGCATGCTAAACCAAGATGCTGATTATTATCAGCAAGTGCTTAATGAGTATACTCGCTTAATGCGAACCTAATTGTTTTAAAGCTTGTTAATCTCTTGTTTTACGCTGTAACTTGAGTCTGTGACTATGGCTTCGAGGGTCTGTACGCGTTGTTTTAACTCAAGAAGCTCAGCGGTAACCGCTGCAACTTGTTCATTCGCTTCTTTATTGTCTTTTAGGGTGCGCGATTTAAATTCTAAATGTTTTTTATACATATCGAAGATAACGCCTGAACCAACCGAGATCAGTACAATTAATACCACCATCGTAGTGCCTGACATCATAATTCTCCTTTTATCAGTATCTTTATCCAATAGAGTATAGACTGGATTTTAAAAAGCAAAGGGGATTCTGTTACAAGGTATGTCGTTTAAAAAGCGATTTTATACGAATAAACCCAGTCACAAGCATGGTGCCAGCAATAACACACAGAGCGCCAAGTAACGTATTTGGCCCTATTTCTTCGTTGAGTATCAGGTTGCCCCATATAATGCCAAACAAAGGAATTAAGAAGGTAACGGTGAGCGCAGAGGTTGGACCAATCTCGTCAATTAAACGAAAAAAGAGAATATACGCCACTGCAGTACACACAATACCCAGAGCAATAACACCCGCCATTACGGTTTGACTTGGCATTTCTCTTATTGGCATCACAAAAATCAATGGTAATACGAGCATACTTGCGGCCCACATACTGCCATGCGCATTATCGAAAGCTGACAGTTTGGGGGCGTGTTTGGTGTAATGCGAGGCAATAGCATAACTAAGTGAGGCACACAGGGATGCAATAATTGCTGTTACTGTGGCGGTATTGATAGTTAGGCTGTTTTGTCCAACTAGGATAGCAACCCCAATGAGACCGATTAAGAGTCCCAGTATCATACTTTTACTCGGTGTCGATTTACTCCAAATTATGCCAACAATGGCTCCCCAAATGGGGGTTGTTGAATTTAAAATCGCTAATGTCGAGGCATTAATAGTTTGTGCGGCAAACGCAAATAATAAAAATGGAATCGCAGAATTGAGTGCACCAATAATAAAAAAGTGCTTTTTGTAGGTAAGAAAAGCAAGCTTTTTATTAAAATACACGGCAAAGACACAGAGTGTTAAGGCAGCAAACCCTACGCGTAGTTCAATTAAAACGGCAGGCCCTAAACTTGAGGCCGCCATACGCATAAACAAGAATGATGCGCCCCAAATAGCGGCAAGAAAAAATAAGCGCAGTAAGCTGTGTATTGGCATAATGATGAATCATTCAAAATAATAAAGCACGAGCATATCAGATACTGCCTGATAAACTCGCCTTATTCGGGCTTGTAAGTGTAGAGTAAGCACTGAATAGAAGGCCTCTATTCAGCAGGTTTCACACGTTTTTTTTCGTAATCTGATTTGACTATTTCTAATGCTGCGAGCACATCCTCCGCAGGGACTTCGTTTTGTTCTAAGAGCATAATAAGGTCGACAGCCACTTTAATATAATTAGGAGCGGCTTCTAATTCATTGCCCATTCTGTAATTCCTTTTTCTTTGCAACCTGGCTGATTGCAACATCGATAGCCGTTTGTACTTGTTGTTCCATTAGCATTCGCTCACTGTGCGGTAAATAAAACTCCATATCGACATCGTAGCGAATGTAACGAGCGGGAAGCTGGTTGAGTACTGTGCAGCATAAATCGGCCATCACATCGTCATTGTATACGGAATCTAACTCTCGTTGCGCTATATCTTCGACAACCAGTTTTTCATAATAGTTATGAATATCATCATGCAATTTCATACAGTTTGAATCCAAAGTGATAGTCATTTCAGTGTATACCAAGCTTTAAAATAAATCGACAGCAGCTCTAAAAAGCTGAGTATGAACATTAACTAAGCGATTTATATTTCGTTGATAGCCCCCACCTAAAGCCGAAAAAATAGGAATTTGCTGCGCTTTTGCTTGGCTTAATATGAAGTGATCACGTTGGTATACCCCATCAAGGCTAACAAAAAAATGCCCTAACTCATCGTCGCTAGCGATATCTACGCCGGCGTTATATAAAATGATATCGGGTTGATGAAGTCGAACGGTTAGTTGGAATGCTTGTTTTACTGTTTCAAAGTAGTGTTGGTCAGTGGTGCCATGCTCAAGTGCGATGTCGTAGTGAGAGTGTTGCTTGATGCGCGGAAAATTTTGCTCACAATGAATTGAGCAGCTAATCACTTGTTCGTGATGGCTTACAATTTCTGCGGTGCCATCTCCTTGGTGTACATCACAATCGAAAATCAGAACAGTGTCAGCCAGCCCTTCGTTTATTAAGTGGTTTGCAGCAATCGCTAAATCGTTAAAAATACAAAAACCACTTCCGTGATCACTAAAGGCGTGATGATAACCGCCGCCTAGATTAAAAGCGGCACCGTGCTGCAATGCGAATTCAGCGCCATTTATACTTGCACCGACAGAAAGTAAGGTGCGTTCAACTAACTCGTTTGACCAAGGAAAGCCCATTTTCTTAATGGCTTTTTCCTCAAGTGTCCCATTTAAAAATGCATTAATGTAAGCCGGGTCATGACACAACGCTAATTGTGCTGTTGTGGCTTTATTAGGTGTAATAAACTTATCGTCGCTTATAAAGGTACTTAATTTTTGTTTGAGTAAGCTGTACTTCTGAATAGGGAAGCGATGCCGTGCGGGTAAATTAAGCGCAGAATAACTGGGATGATAGTAAAACATTATCTAAGCTGCTGTTTTTCGACCTGTTGAATTTTGTCTTCGGTGGCAGAAATTGCTTTACGACACCTTCCTAAGCGTGCATGCAATGCCAGTATCTCTTGATTTATTTCTGCTGCTTTTGCTGCGCTGGCTGCGTCTAGTTTGAGTTTTCTTTCTTCGATCATCAGTACTAAACGACGTTCAAACTCATGGTTCTGTTTCAGTTCGTCATACAGTTCATGCGACGATTGCATCATTTTTTGTACGGCTTGTTTGTATACCTGAGGTTTGGTTTTAGGCTTAAAACTGTATTTATTTTCTTTTGCCCAAACAGGAGTAGACTTTATTACATTGAAGACGGCTTGTACCTGCTGAGTTATCCGTTCTAAGGCATATTGATACGCATGGCGATGCTCTGCCGGGGGTAAACTTTTTAACTCGTCTTCAATTTCACTCACGTAGTCAGCAAGCTTCATACTTTTTGTTGTAAACACCCCTCTATCAAATAAACTTGGTTGCGCTTGCATGTAGCGGTTTTTAGCAAATAAATTGCTCTGATCGAATTGTGTGGCTTGATGTTTAAGCCGAGCAATTTGTTCACATAGTTTATCAAAAGCAGGGGAATGCATTTATAAGTAAGCCTCATAAATTAGCTTTAATGCCAAAATAATGACTACGGTATTAAAGACAGGGCGTATCATTTTACCACCAAATTTAATCGCAGAATGCGCACCTAGCCATGCGCCTAGCATTAAAAATAAGCCCATCGTGATGCCTAATAAAAAATTAACATGGCCTAATGCGACAAAGGTAATCAATGAAATAAAGTTTGAGACAAAGTTCATTGACCGAGCAAGGCCGCAGTTAAGCAATAAGCTCATTTTATATAATAGACTATTTGAAGCCGTCCAAAACGTGCCGGTACCGGGGCCTGCAAGACCATCAAAAAAGCCAAGTCCTAACCCTTGTAACCATTGTTTAATCTTTGTTTTAGTATCAAGTGTTGGTAATTCATTATGCTCTGTTGTGCTTAGGCTGCCAAATAAGCTGTAACAGGCAACCAAAATGATTACCACAGGGAGCAATTTATTTAAAAAATCGATACTTAAATAATCAACAACCAACGTACCAATTAATGCCCCTATTGCTGTTGCTATTATGGATGCAGCCCAAAAACGAGGGCTAAATAACTTCTTACGAAAGTAGGTGACACTGGCTGTTAATGAGCCAAAACTGGCTGCCAATTTATTGGTGCCAAGCGTAAGATGGGGAGGAAGTCCGGCTGTCAGTAACGCGGGGACGGTAAGCATACCTCCACCGCCAGCAATGGCATCAATAAATCCAGCGGCCAGCGCGACAGCGCAAAGTAATGCCCATGTGGTTGGTTCTAAAGCTAGTTCAAACATTAATAATCAATTTGTCTTTTAAAAGGTGGCAAGGTATCGAGCATGGCTTTGCCATATCGCTTGGTCACTAAACGGCGATCAAGAATGGTAATGCGACCTTGATCGTTTTCTTTGCGAAGCAGTCTACCACAGCTTTGAACTAATTTCTTTGCTGCATCAGGAACTGTGATTGATAAAAATGGATTGCCCCCTTTACTTTGCACAAACTCGGCCTGTGCTTCTTCTATCGGTGAAGTTGGCACCGCAAAAGGAATTTTAGTAATGACGAGGTTTTCTAGGTATTTACCCGGTAAATCGAGCCCTTCTGATAAGCTTTGTGTACCAAATAAATAACTTGGCCTCCCTAAATCGACATTAGCTTTGTGTTTTTTGAGTAAGGCCTCGCGCGACATTTCACCTTGAACTAAGACATCTATCCCTTTCGTTCTAAGTGCTTTGACCACATGGTCCATTTGCCAATATGAGGCAAAAAGCACTAAATTTGCTTTTTTATCATCAAGGTAACTTGGTAACTTTTCGGCTAAATGATCACTAAATGCTTTGTCTGTCGGTTCTATAAGTGTGTTCGGAATATGTAATGTAGCTTGTTTGGGGTAATCAAAAGGTGACGGCACTTTGATATACTTAACACCCTCTTCTTTGGCAAGGCCACACTCGTAAGCAAAGTGGTCAAATGACCCTAGTGCGGTTAAAGTTGCAGAGCAAAGTACGGCTCCCGCGCATTGATTCCAAAGTTTATCTTTTAAGTAATAACCAACTTCAATTGGGCAATCACTGAGTAAATGATCATGATGATTTTTATATTCTAAACGTTTAATCCAGCGTGCATGGGGAATACCTTCGCCCTTTGTGGCATAACTAAACCATAATTTATTTAATAATTCCAAACGATTTATGTAGTGACCACTTTCCCCTAAAATAGGGTCGGCAACATAGGGTTTTATATCGCCATCACTCACATCTTGTACGAGCGTGTCATGCATTTTATTCAAGGCACGCAGAGCATCAAGCGTTGCGTCGCTAATGTCTTTTGCTTTGGCATGTAACGAGGCTGGGATTTCACCGTGCTCAAAGCGATAGGTATCATCACTGTTGTAATTAAAGTTGGCATTGTCGAGTATGTCGCGCACCACTTTTAAGTTTTTAGCCGCATCATTAATACTGTCGCTCAGTTTAAAATTTTGCCCAATGGCCTTTTGGCCTACCAAAACGTTGGCCATTTTGCCTGCAAATTTTACCAGTTTATCAAGCCACTCTATCGTGCCTTTGATGGTCGCTGCGGCAGATGAAAAGTCGCGAGTGATATGGGCTAAGTGATGCGCCTCATCAATAACATAAATGGTGTTATCGGGTTCAGGCAGTATTTTTCCGCCGCCTAAATCAAGATCGGCAAGCAATAATGAGTGGTTGATAACAAGCACATCCATCTGCATTAACCGCTGGCGCGCCATATGAAATGGACATAATTGATGAGCACGCATTTGTCGTTGGCATGAGTGCTTATCGCAAGCAATAAGGCCCCATACTTTATCGGGAATTGTGTCGGCCCAGCTATCGCGATCGCCTTGCCATTGTTTTTTTGAATACGCATCGTACAGCTGTTTTAAACACTTTGTTTCCATATCACTTAATGGAGAAGAAAGTGTGGGCATGAACTCCATTTGGGTTTGGCTATCGCCATTGACCGCGTTGCTGAGCTTTTGTGCACAAATATATCGTTGTCGACCTTTAACAAGATCAAACTTGATATCGAGGCCTGAATGCTCTTTGAAAAAAGGCAGCTCTTTGTTAATTAGCTGTTCTTGCAGGGCAACGGTCGCCGTTGAAATAACCAGTTTTTTCTTTTTTGCCATAGCGAGTGGCAGCGCACCTAAACAATACGCTAACGATTTACCCGTGCCTGTGCCGGCTTCTATAACACAGATACGTTGGCTTTTATGGTATTCACCCGCCAGTGTTTTGGCTATTTCAGCAACTAAGTAGTTTTGACTACTTCGTGGGCGGTAATCAGTGAGATTATCAGCTACATGCTTATGAATTTGCCGAATAGTTTTTTTTAATGAGTCAGAAAGCATGCCCAGATAACCTAAAGTATGTATATAATTACAGTAATTAATTTTAGAGAGTTAACTGAGTAACTACAAGCGACTTGTTAGTAAATTTGTTGATTAGCATTTGTTTTATGCATTTCGCATTTTCATATTTGGGTTTAAAGGGTCATATAGATGCAATTAACTTCTGGCTTTATTCTTTCAACACAATGCTTTGATAGTACGCATGGCGTATCCATTGTGGTGTGGATTTTGTCTGAGCAAGGACCTGTCAAGCTGATTAGCCCACCGCAAAAAGTGCTCTTTTTCATTAATGAAAAAGATGTTGCTGCGGCAACTCGAATCTTGGCACAGCACAATGTGGCATGTGAATTTAAGCCAGTGCAATTAAAAAGCTTCCAGCAGCAGGCTGTTGTGTCGTGCTATTTTTCTTCACTTAAGCATTATTACCGCGCTGCAAAACAGCTAAAAGCCCATTTCATCAAAGTTTACGAAGACGATATTAGACCGGTTGACCGGTTTTTAATGGAGCGTTTTATCAAAGGTTCGGTGTGGGCCAAAGGGCGGTTAATTAAAGGTCAGCCTTACCCCGTATTAGCAGACGTTCAGTTTAAACAAAATACCGAGTTCACACCCACTTTCACTACTGTATCGTTAGATATCGAATGTGATGGAGAAGGGGTGCTGTTTTCAGTAGGACTAGTCGGGAAGAGCATAGATGCTGTTCTTATGATCGGTAAAGCTGAGGACACCGCTGATCTTAACTTCAATGTTATATGGTGTGAGGATGAAATCGACTTATTGTATAAGCTCTGTGAGTGTGTGCAAGTCATTGACCCTGACGTTATTATTGGCTGGAACGTTATTGAGTTTGATTTTACAGTACTTCATGCTCGTTCTGAAGCATTAGGTGTAGGGCTGTCTCTGGGTCGTAACAATGAAAAAATGACCCTCAGAACTGGTAATTTTACACGTTTAACGATCCCAGGCAGGGTTGTTATTGATGGTATTGATACACTTAAAAATGCAACGTATCACTACGATAGCTTTAGCCTCGCGAATGTGGCGAGTATTGAGTTAGGTGAAGAAAAACTAATTTCTTCAGATAACCGCTTAGCAGAAATCGTTCGTCAATTTAATGAAGATAAGCTCGCACTTGCTTGCTATAACCGCCAAGACTGTATTTTAGTACAACGCATTTTCGAAAAGCTTAAGTTACTCGATTTTGCCGTTGTTCGAAGTCAACTAACCGGCTTAGAGCTTGAAAGAATGGGTGGATCCGTTGCGGCCTTTACTAACCTTTATCTTCCTTTATTGCATCGCAGTGGTTATGTAGCTCCAAACTCAGGCGATCATGGTCTTAGCTTTGATAGTCCAGGTGGTTATGTCATGTCCTCGGAGCCTGGTTTATATAAAAATATATTAGTACTTGATTACAAAAGCTTATATCCATCAATAATGCGCACTTTTTGTATAGATCCACTTGGTATGGTGGAGGGGCTAAAACACCCTAATCACGCAATTGAAGGTTTTAATCAAGCCCTTTTCTCAAGAACAGAGCACCACCTACCTGAGCTTATTCGTGAACTTGCCGCAACGAGGCAACTTGCTAAAGACAATGAACAGCCGATGCTTTCTCAGGCTATAAAGATCATCATGAATAGTTTATATGGCGTTTTAGGCTCGAAAGGCTGTCGTTTTTACGATCCTCGTCTTTCAAGTTCAATTACATTACGTGGTCATGAAATTATGCAAACTACTAAAAAGTGGCTAGAAGAGTGGGGGTATAAGGTAATTTATGGTGATACTGACTCCACGTTTGTGAAACTTGATGATGAATTAAATTCTCAGAGCTGTAACGAAATTGGTACAAAGCTGGCAAGAAATATAAACAAACGCTGGGAAAGTGTATTACAGGAAACATACAAATTAGAAAATTTCTTAGAAATTGAGTTTGAAACTCACTACAGCCCATTTTTTATGCCGACAATTAGGGGCAAAACCACCGGTTCAAAGAAACGCTATGTAGGTAGAGTAGAAAAACATGGCAAAACAGCACTTGTGTTTAAAGGAATGGAAACAGTGCGAAGTGATTGGACAGAGCTTGCTCAGAGGTTTCAGGTCGCACTCTTTGAAATTTTATTTAGCGAACAATACAACCAAGAGCTGATCAGGCAGCTATTTGATAACTATGTGGAAAAGCTTTACGCAGGCGAGTATGACTCGCTACTGGTTTATCGAAAACGTCTAGGTCAACACCTAACAGACTATCAAAAAAATATCCCTCCTCATGTCAAAGCTGCGAAGCAATATTTAGCACATAACCCCAATGCTCAAATACAACGAGGTCAAGTAATTGAATACGTATATACGCTGAAAGGCGCTGAGTATTATACCGGAAATCACAAGTTCGATTATGGTGTTTATGTTAATAAACAGCTGTTGCCACTGGTTAACATGATTATTGAGGTTTCAGGGACTAATTCAAAGGGGCTATATTCTAGTCAAATTCAGCTGTTCTGATTGTTTTTTGCCCAAGTGTTGTAAATTTCACAGCTTTATTAATGTTAAAATAGTGCTTTTTTTGAGCGTTTAATTAATTTTTGTATCAATTTATTAATTTTTTATAAACAAAACTCTGGATATTTTGTTTAATTTGTTTATTATTTGTTGGTCGCGACGCATGTCCGATAACAAATAATAAACAAGCTTATGCAAAATATAGCCACAGTATAGTGGTCCAGGGAGAATCAAATGTTAAATAATAAAGTTTCAAAAGCTGTTCGCTTAGCGATCGCTTTTGGTGCAGCTTCAGCTGCTTCTTTTTCTGTTAGCACTATGGCAGCAGAAGATGAAGAAAGTGCTGAAAAGGTTGAGCGAATTGAAGTAACTGGTTCACGCATTAAGCGTGTTGATATGGCTACTGATTTACCAATCACAGTAATTGACCGTGAAGCAATTGAGCTTAGTGGTGAATCTTCAGTTGCTGATCTACTTCGTAACACAACTTTCAACAGTCTGGGTTCGTTTCGTCCACAGTCTGGTAGCTCTGCGCAAGGTGCTACTACTGTAAGTTTACGTGGTCTAGGCTCTGACCGTACATTAGTTCTAGTTGACGGTCGTCGTTTACCTAAGTCAACACTTACTGGTTCTAGCCAAGATTTAAACTTCATCCCAATGGCAGCTGTTGAGCGTGTTGAAATTCTTTCAGATGGTGCATCAGCATTGTACGGTTCAGATGCAATTGGTGGTGTAATCAACGTAATCACTCGTAAAGATTACAACGGCGCAGAAGTTACATTAGGTTCTGGTCGTATTGAGCATGAAGGTGGCGATCGTGAAAATGGTTCTGTAGTTTTCGGTGCTTCTTCTGATAATGCATCAGTGCTTGCAGGTGCTTCATGGAATGGTCGTGATATTGTTTACGCTCGTGACTTCCCTTGGTATTCACCAGGTGGTTCAGTGTACTCAAACAACTTCACAACAATGGCACAAGATGATGAGGGTAATTACATCCCAGGTGCAAGTAACTTTGATTTCTTCTCGCCAGAAGCTACTTGTGAAGGTGTTGGTAACGAAAACTTCTACCGAATTGGTGCGCGTTGTGGTTTTAACTTCGCAGCTGTATCTGCTGATGAAGCGTCAATTAAAAACCGTTCAGCTTTCGTAAAAGCACGTTTTGACATCAATGATGACTGGAGCATTTTCTCTAACATCAATATCGCACAAACTAAGTCATTTGGTCGTTACGCACCAGGTCTAGATGAGACTGCATATGGCCCAGACCAAATTGATGCGGATAGCCCAAATAACCCAACTAACCCTGATAGCCCTATTTACGATCCTTCGTTAGAGCTTGAGCAACAGCCACTCGATTTTTGGCACCGTTTTGCTGCTCTAGGTAATCGTGATAACAACCTTTCTACAGAGTTGAAAGATATCACATTCGGTACTAATGGTATGATTGGTAGTGTTTCAGTTGAAGCTGGCGCACGTAAAACAATCAACGAAAGCCACAACGTAGGTAGTGGTTACATTCTTCGTAGTATCGCTCGTCAGTATATCAATGACGGTACTTACATGTTAAACGACCCGTTTGGTGCTTCAGCAGAAGTACGTAACGCGATGACTGTAACGACGTCTCGTACTGGTAAATTTAACCAAGAAGAAGTCTTTGCGAATGCGGCATTTGACATCATGGAAACTGATGCTGGTGCTATCCAAGGTTTCGTAGGTTTTGAATACCGTACAGAAGATTATGCTGATAACTACGATTCACTTTCTGAAGCGGGTCAAGTAGGTGGTTCATCAGGTAGCTCTGCAGGTGGTTCACGTTCTGTTCGAGGTCTATTCTTCGAAGCGCTAGTACCAGTAACTGAGCAATTTGAACTAAACTTCGCTGGTCGTTACGATGATTATTCTGACTATGGTTCAGATTTCTCACCAAAAGTATCTGCTCGTTATAACCCAATTGATGCGTTAGTACTTCGTGCTTCTTGGGGTAAAGGTTTCCGTGCACCGTCATTACCAGACCTTACACAACAGCCAGCAGAGTCTGCTGACTCAGTAAGCGATGATTTAACATGTGCGGCAATCGGTGAGGCAGCTGGTTGTTCATCACAAATTAATGCAACTGTTATCTCTAACCCTGATCTACAATCTGAGCAATCAGAGCAAATGTCATTAGGTATCGTATATCAAGCGACTGATAACATCGATTTTGAGCTAGACTACTATGATATCGAGATTACTAACCGTATCCGTGCGTTTGGTTCTCAATACATTATTGATGCAACATTACGTGGTGACTCACTTCCGCCAGCATTTACAGTAACTCGTGCACCAAATGGCGGTATTACTAATGTAGTTCGTGGTTTCGGTAACGATGGTACACTTGAAACTTCTGGTTTAGACTTTAAAGCACGTTCAAGCTTTGATTTCGGTGATGCAGGTCGTTTAACAACTAACTTAAACATCTCTCACATCCTTGATTACAGCACGGACGGTGGTCGTAACTTCGTTAAAGACCCTGGTGTACCACAACAACGTCTAACATTATCAAATGTTTATTCAGTTGCTGATTTTGATGTAACTTGGAACTTAAACCTTATTGATAGCCAATGTGAAGACATCGATGCAGATGGTAAGTGTATTGGTCATATTCCTACGTGGGTAACTCATGACCTTCAAGTAGCGTATAACACGCCTTGGAACTCTAAGATCAGCTTCGGTGCTCAAAATGCATTTGGTAAAGAGCCACCTCTATTTGCTTATGATGGTCGTGACTACAACTTCAACCTATACTCAGGTTTCGGTCGTATCATGTACTTCAACTTTAAACAATCATTCTAATATTGTTTAAGTTTAACTAGAAAAGAGCGACATTATTATATGTCGCTCTTTTATTTTATAACCTCTTTCGCCCCTCTTTATTAATACGAATACACAGTAGAGACTTTAATTATAGAATCTAGTTTTTTGATTCTTTATAATATGAGCTGGAGTGTGTGCGTATCAAATTCGGACTTTATTATGCATTGGGAACAATATTGGAATTCAACAGATGGTTTTTCAAGTTTTGCAGAACTTAAAAATGAGTTTGGTTACCCTAAAGAAATACTGCATTTTTGGCAGAAAACTCTTAGTGAAATAAGCAGTGAAAATCTAAAGGTACTTGATTTAGCAACCGGTAAGGGGGCACTTGCTATTTGGCTAAAAGCTGCGGCAAATTCACAGAATAAGTTGGTTGATATTTATGCTTGTGATGCGGCTGACATAGACGTAAGTTCGATAAAGTCAAATGATGTGAAATTAGAAAAAATCATTAAAGATATAAATTTTTCATTTGCGACTAACCTTGAACAGTTGCCTTATGAAGATGATTGTTTTGATCTGTTAGTTAGTCAATTTGGCTTCGAATATTCGTCGTGGGAATCATCCCTCAAAGAAGTGACCCGGGTTTTAAAACCAGGTGGCCAAGCGGTGTTTATGATGCACAGTGCATCATCACAAATTGCACTAAACTCGGCAGCAGGACTGTCAGTGTTTAAATCTTTGGTTGAGTTGGAACTGTTTGAAAAACTAAAAACATTGGTTGATCTCAAGCTTACAAATCAGCAGCTTGAGTTTACTAACAAAAATAAACAACTCATTAAATCACTAAATGAGTTTTCACTGGACAATAATTCATTACAGTGGTTTCAAGATGTTGTAAGTAATGTTGCAAAAATAATGCAAAACATTAATTCAGAGTCGCATACTGCAATTGATAAATTACAGACTAATGTTGAATTTCAAATTAAACGGCTTGAAGAGCAAACACGTGTGTCAATGACTGAAAACTCTATTCGCAGCGCATTCGATGAAGCGAGTCTAGAATTAAAGATTAAAAGTATTAACTCAATGTCAGTTGATGAAGAACACTTTGCATGGACCGTTGTTATCGAGTAAAGAGGCAAGGGCCCCTTGTTTCGTTAAAACGAATCTCCCGCTGAATATTTCTATTGTGTTTCTGTGTATTTATCACTAATAAAAGGACTTTAAATTTAAGTTAGCGTTACAAAAAAGCATGAACATTATAAAAACTTCCTAGTAAATATAAGCTGCTCAGATTAATTACTGCACGCTATTTATAAGAGCAGTGAACTTTTTTATTTTCTCAAAGCGTATCACAACTAGGTTAATAAACTTAATTATCTACACTCTGTTTAACATTAAGCCGTTAGAGGTTATTTAACTAACGGCTTAAAATTTTGCTAATTTTATTTCTGGTTCTTTAAACTCTATTTAAGATTTTCATCTAAAAACTTTGTCATAGCATTGTAAAAATCAGTGCGATTTTTAGGCTTATGATAACCATGCCCCTCATTTCTTACCATTGATTTATAAGGGTAATTAATTCTATCAAGGGCTGAAGTTAGCGCTTCATATTGCTCCATAGGAACCCTAATATCATCCGAGCCATGAGCTATAAAAAGTTTAGCCTTAATTTTATCAACATTATATGCAGGTGAACGAGATTTCTGATCTTCTACGTCCATACCATGCACAGTATTTAAAAATTTCACCCCAGAATCTCTCGTTGGGATATCTCCACTGGAAAACATTTCAGGGATAGAGTATACGCCTACATATCCAATAGCACATTTGTACAAGTCAGGCTCTCTTACTGCGCCCATTAGTGCTGCGTAACCACCATAACTCCCACCATATATACAGATATTATTTTTATCGATAATTTTTTGCTTTATAGCCCAGTGGGTGGCATCAGTTACATCATCTTGCATTTTTGTACCCCAATTTTTGTAACCACTCTTTAAAAATGAGCTACCATAGCCACCAGAGCCTCTGAAGTTTACTTGCAACACTGCATATCCAATACTTGCGAGATACTGAGCTTCAGCATTAAACCCCCAGAAATCTCTGACACCATGAGGTCCTCCATGCAGCATTACTACTGCAGAGTAAGGTTCTTTTTTATTATTTGGTATCGTTATATAACCGTGTAATACGACACCATCTCGTGCTGATATTTTGAATGGCTCTACAGTTGCTAGTTCCTTTTTGTTTATTTTCTCGTTCATCGAAGCGACAAAACTCGCTTTCTTCGAGGTAATGTCGTAAAGGTAAAATTCTGTGGGTGATTTATCTGATGAAACTTCAAAGACAGAAAGCTTTTGTTCTTTGGCATGACTTGTAAATCTTAGCCTATATGCGTGGAATGAGTCACTTAGCCTTTTTAAAACATCGTTATCCCCTGCATCCGAGAAATAATGATATGCAGGATAATTGGGATCATACGTAACACCCACAACCTCACCTGAAAAGCCATATATAGGTGTTGAAATATCAACATCTGCGTCTTCTATCAGTTTCTTAAGTTCATTTGTTTCCAAATTAAAAGAAAATACAGCTATGTTCTTAGTGGTAGAGTCATTAGTAAAGTACGCTAAATTTCCTGACTTGTTCATGCCAATAATTGAAAGGTTATCACCAGGATTATAATTTAAGATTCCTAGGTTAAATGTCTCCCAGTCTGAATTAGGTGTCTTTTTATAGAACATGTTGAGTTCACCTTTCCCCATTTCATGCTCTTCTTTTTCAACATAACTAAAAGCAATTCTTGGTTGGCCTGACACATCTGCAACCATGCCAAAGACATCTTCTTTAGGTTGATCTGCTTGATAACTAGAACGACCATTATAAACATTTACCTTATGAACTTTTACTGCAAAATCATCAGCATAATGTTGTTTTGTAACTAATATGTTTTCTTTGTCGTCAGGTAAAATACTTAAAATGTTGTAAAACGATGTTTGTGACGCTAACAATTCCCGTCGGTTAGAGCCGTCAAAGTTTGAAGCTATGAAGTAAGGTGAACCACCTTTAGTATCTAAATAACCAACGGTTTTTTTGACTGACATGATGAAGCGTTCATCATTTACCCAGATGACGTTAGCTATTTTTTGATATTCACCAAATCCATAACTGGATAGCACTTTTTTTGTCTTTCTATCGAGAATCACAAGCTTAACTTGTGTCTCATCTTGAAATGTAATCGAAAAGTATTTTCCATTAGGCGAGATTTTTACTTGTTGATAATCTTTGCTGTTAAAGAAGTCTTCAAGGGTGTTTTTAGCAAAAGTCATTTGGCTAAATAGTAAAAGTAAGAGGCCTAAACTTTTTATATATCTCATATCAATCCAATTGTTTTTGGTTTTTTAATTGTAGGTATTAAGAATATCAGAGTTGAAAGTGTTGTAAATACATTGTTGTAACATTGCCTTATCATATGTAATTAAATGTAAATACAAGTGGCATTTCCAGCTCTTTCGTATTGGCTTTGAGTGCAATGGTTTCATGTCTTTATTTATTTTTAATGCTTGTTTTTACGTTTGTTAAATTTTTGTGTTTTTATGAGGGGTTTTTATAATAAGTTTTGGAAGATTATATTTAATATTTTGTACTATTAATTTTCACGTGAATGAAAATAAACTTTATATTTGTAATGGTGTTTTTTAGAAATGTCACTTCTTTACTTTTTATATTAGATCTTTTGTCATTCAACAATATTGAATTAAGAATAGGGTAGTGCTTCCAGTTATGAAGTAGCCGTCCATTTCATTTCGCATAGCAGCTGCATATTTTGACACTTATATGCCATTAATCTCGAACATTTAAAATCTTTCCTGCGTCTCAAATTTAGCTTTCTGGCCATTTAAACTAAAAATAGATTAAAATCAAGTGCTTATGCTTAAATGATGAGTTTAACATGTAAATGTACATAGCTGATCCGTCTATCGGGTGGTAATTATGCCGAAGGCTATCAAAGTTACTTTTATTTATGAAAAGTTGTGTCTTTAGTATTTTATGTTCGCAAATCATCAGTGTTTATAACCTTTTTGACTTATGAGGACGTTATAGGTGATGAGCTTAGTGGTTGTTAATTGTTCTGTTTTTTGGATTTATGTGTTTTAAGGTTGATGCTCTCTTCTTTCCTGCGTTTTTAGACTGTCTCCCTTTAAAATAGTGGGGTTTTAATGTTTTTTTTAAATATGCATTATTAATATATTGTTGCAATTTTGTTTTTACATTGTTTGGTTTATTTTAAATTTTTTATTTTTTGTTGCGTTTGTATTTATATTGAATTTATTTTAAAAAGCGCAAGTTAAAAACATGTTGACCAGAAGTTATCTAGGATATTAGTATTTAATCACCGCATTAAGGTATTAGTGCCTATGGCGGGGTTAAATAAAAATTAATAAGTCATAATATGGATATGACCAGGGAGAATACAATGTTAAATAATCAGGTTTCGAAGGCCGTTCGCTTAGCACTTGCTTTCAGTGCAGCGTCAACTTCACTATTCTCTGCAAGCTCTATTGCGGCAGATGAAAATGATGAAGGCGTAGAAAAAGTTGAGCGTATTGAGGTTACAGGTTCGCGCATTTTTCGTGAAGGGGCTATCTCTCCATCACCAGTTACTGTAATTACAGGTGAAGATTTAGTCAGCACTGGTGCAATGAATATCGGTGAGGTTTTAAACAAGCTACCTGCACTAGCAACGACGTATTCACTGGCTAACTCAGGCCGATTTATTGGTACAGCCGGTGTAAGCTTACTTGATTTACGTGGTATGGGTAGTGAGCGTACGTTGGTACTTGTAGATGGAAAACGTCACGTTTCTAGTGCCCCAGGTACATCTTCTGTAGATACAAATACTATTCCTAGTGCGTGGATTGAACGAGTTGAGATTATCACCGGTGGTGCGTCAGCTGTATATGGTGCTGATGCTGTAACGGGGGTTGTTAACTTCATTTTAAAAGAAGAAATAACAGGCCTTAATGTATCTGCAACGAAAGGGTTTGCGGATAACAATAATTATGAAAATGAGAAGTTTACTTTTTCATACGGTCAAGATTTTTCAGAAGGGCGCGGTAATGCGGCTATCTCTTTCGAATACAATTCACAGGATTCTCTAAATGCATTAGATAACCCGTGGACTTCGACATCTTATGCTTCGATGCCATATGAAGTCGTGACAGGTATGCAAAGACCTGAAGATATGCTAGACAGTGAAGATTTTCCAGACAAAATAGTAGTACCAAATGCGGGCTATTATTTAATCTCTAACGCGGGTACAGTTTGGAACCCTAACACTGGTGCGATTATGGGTCGATTTAACCCAGACAGCACGTTAGGACCTGTAAATACAGGCAGTTTTGAGGACGGCTCATATTGTGGTGGCCCAGATTGTGATTATATTAATTTACGCCAATATTCGGAAATTCAGCCAAAGTTTGACCGCATTAACTTAAATTTCAAAGTTAATTATGATGTTACAGATGACTTGAATGCATATTTCCAAGCAAAGTACTCTAAAACCGAAGGGGAAAATATTGGTCAGCCTTTCTTCCGCTTCTTCAGTGGTGCAAACTTAATAAAGCGTGATAATGCTTTCTTATCTGAAGATACAGCAGCCCTAATGGATCAAGAAGGTCTATCGATCATTGGTGTCAATAAAATGTACAATGATATCGGTCGCCGCTTAGAAGAAAATACGCGTGAGACAACACGATTCGTAGCAGGGTTCAAAGGTAACTTGACTGAAGACTGGAGCATGGATATATCTTTGGTACATGGTAAGTCAGAGATAGAACGTATTAATGGTGCAAACGTCATCATGGCTAATTATGCCAATGCAATAGATGCGGTTTTTGATGACGCAGGAAATATTGTTTGTCGAAGTGAAGAAGCCCGTGCTGATGGCTGTGTAGCTGCTAATATTATGGGCGATGGTGCTATTAGCCAGCAAGCGATTGACTATGTTACTACGACGTCTGTAGGAACTTCAGAGATTGAGCAAACTGTGTTTAATGCGACATTCTCTAATTCTGCACTTTTTGAATTACCTGCGGGTATGGTTGGTTTCGCTGGTGGTATCGAATATAGAGACGAATCAAGCGTCACTATTGAAGACCCATTTGCTAAAACCGGGGCTACTTTCTTTAATGCCCTAGGTGAAACCGATGGTGGATATGATGTATCTGAAGCATTCTTTGAATTATCGATTCCATTACTAGAAGAAGTCTTTTTAATCGATTCACTCGTTTTAGATACGGCTGTTCGTTATGCGGATTATTCTACAATTGGTGATGCAACAAGCTGGAAGTTAGGTTTAGATTGGACCATTAACCCAGAGTTGAGAGCACGTTTCACTGTTTCAGAAGCAATGAGAGCACCAAACATCGACGAGTTATTCTCTGGTCAGAGCCAGTCATTTACTAATGTAGATGATAGTTGTAAGGTTTCTGAGTTGGATCAGTTAAGCGCTGAGGGCAGAGCAATACGTGCTGCAAACTGTGCTGCATTAGGTGTTCCAGCAGACTTCGATTCTAACTACGATAGCGCAACTCTTGAAACTTTAGTCGGTGGTAATCCTGATTTGCAACCTGAAGAATCAAAATCAATTACGGCTGGTATCGTTTATCAACCAAGTTGGTTAGAAGGCTTCAGCGTAACTGCGGATTACTGGGAAATTGACATTGACGATACAATTAGTGGTATCGGTTTCCAAACTATTATTGACCGTTGTGTTGATTCGCCTACAGGTGTTGATAATCAATTCTGTAATTTAATTACTCGCGATCCTGAAACGAGCGAAATTACCCTACTAAAAGGGTTTGCGCTTAACATTGCTCGTAGTTTAAATTCTGGTGTTGACTTTGAGTTTGCATATGACTTTGACGCACTAGGTGGTCGATTCAATACTAGCTTCATTGGTACATACCTAATTGAAGCAAAAGATTATCCATTCTCAGCAGAGCCAGAAAACTACACTGATTATGAAGGTGTTTTAGGTGAAGAGACATGGCAAGGTAATCTAACCGTTGATTATACTTACAATAACTATAAAGTTGGTTTTAGCACACGCTTTATAGATGGTGTTGAACTATATGATCACACGTCGTTAGATACTAACCCAAATCCATCAAGTGAAATGCGTTATGGCTCATACTTTATAACTGATGCTTCATTCGCATATAACTTTGAAAATGGCGTTGGCCTTAAACTGGGTGTTGACAACTTATTTAACCGTAGGTTACCAGGAAGCACAACGGGTACAGGTGCAGGCTCAGCCATCTATGACAATATCGGTCGATTTGGTTACCTTCAAGCATCTTATAAATTTTAATACAGTATAATTAGTTTGTATTATCAATAAAATACACCATAAAGAACGTTCCTGTTCTTTATGGTGTATCATTCATCATTACGCTCCAATAGCCTTTCCTTCGTACAAGAATATTCTTAATATTAATACCAATCCGCAAAAATACTTAATCATTTTGAGTGATCAAACCAGTCGCTACCTGCGTTAAAAATTTCTGATTTACGACTGCATGGATGCAGGAGGTAGAGCAATGCAGGAGCAATTGCCGAGAACAACTAAATAACTAAATTTTTGCCTTGTTATCAACGCGGTTTTATTGCCTCAAAATAGACCACTTAATTAAGCGGAATGGTATAAATTTGGGTAGTCAAATATCCATCGTCATTTAGGTGAAGTATTTTTGCTGTTTACAGCTTGCTTATGCCTGGCATAAACCATGATTTTTTATCACCTTATAAACTGTATTTGAACTAAGGTGAATTAGAGTGGTGTTGTTCACACGTTAAAACGAGTTAGCTTAAGTGATACACGTAAAGTTGTTGTTAGGGTTTTTAAATAGCCTTTGCCGTAAAGAAATCTAAGCAGTGGGGATTTCTGAATTGTTGTATTTAATTTACACTGCTAAAATGTAACAAATTTTAACCTTCTTATTGGCATCATTCTGAATAAGCTATTCTTATTTTTCATTGCGTTAACATTTGCTTTCCTTTCAAGTTGTGCATATGCAAAGCAGCTCAAAGCAGGTATCGTTAATTATAACTTCTTTCCTTATCATACACGTGATGAAAATGGCCGGTTTTCGGGGGTCATCGTTGGTTACAGTAATGAGATTGCGCGATTAGCAGATGCTGAATTAGAATATCATGTATACGACAGTCTCGATTTACTGTTAGATGCGCTTCAGGCGGGCGAAATTAATTTTACTGTGGGTCTTAATAAAACCCAGCAACGTAAAAAGCATTTTTTATTCTCTTCCGCATTTATGGAAGCCCCACGGGGCATTGTTGCAAACCAGTCTATTGCTAATGATGCATTAAAGAATTTAGCGAGTCTGCGTTGGGTATGTATAACGGGGAGCTCACACTGTGAGTATTTAGCCGAAAATGGTGCTTTATTCATAAACCGATTTATTCAACCTGAAGATGCGATAGACAAGGTTGCTGATGGTACGTTTGACGCGTTTATGGGGGACTATTCAGTGTTGTCTCACCAATTAAAAAATCACTCTAAAAATAACTTAAAGGTTGTTAGTCCTATTTGGCTCGAGAGTGAAACCCTTCACGTCATGTTTAATAAAGAGGAAACCGCATTACGAAATCAAGTTAACTCGGTACTCGCCTCTATTTCACCTGCAACTAAACAGCTGTGGGAAAGTTCTGCCAGTGAAGAATACATCGCTGCAAAGGCATACAGTAAATTCAAGCGTGATTTTAACCGTATTGATGCACAGCAGAGTACTAACTATTTACTCACATTCTCGTTTATTGATGGTTTATACCCCGTTAATTCAACCAGTAAAACAGGCGAAGCTACTGGGTATTTAAATGATACTCTTGCATTGCTCTCACAGAGAAGTGGCATACAGTTTAAATATATACCCGCTGCAAATAGTAAAGAGTTAGAAAAGCTATTTCTTGTAAATAAAATCGATATCATTCCATCGATGACACCTGACAAAATAGATGAAGGAATATTAATTGCGTTACCCTCACATTATAGCTTCGAAATGGTATTGGTTTCTAAGCGTGCGAGTAAAATTCGCCGTATTGGTTATATTGAGGCGTTTGCAGATCCTAAAGAAAAATTAGTTGGTAGCGAGCCTATCGAAACCGTGTCATTTGACTCAATTCAAACGCTTTTCTATGCACTACGAAATGATGCTGTTGATGCGGCTATGCTACCGCAGAGCATTGCAGCGTATCAGCTAAACCAGTTTTATATTGGTGAGTTTTATATCAACCCTAAATATCGATATACACAGCCAATTTATTTTTTAATTAATAGGCACTTTTCTGAATTAACAACGTTGCTAGACAGTTTATTTAAAACCTTAACCAGTAATGATTTTAGCCATGTAGTAAATCGTCATGGTATTTTTAATATAGAGCGTGGTTATGATAAAAAAACGGTCAATATCACTGCAATTTTGGTGTTGATTTTAGTTGTTTTATCACTGACTTACTTTATCAATCGGCGTCTCAATATAAATAGGGAAATAGCGAGTCGTAAGCAATCAGAACAGGCTGCACTGAGTAAGCTTAATTTTACGCAAAAGTTAATTGATGATTTACCCACGATGGTTGTTATTCAGGATCAAGACCAAAAACGCATCATGTGGAATAAAGCGTATAAAGATAATTTCGCGCATCTTTGGGATGACGAGCAGCAATTTTTGCGCAGTGATCTTGCAGTCGTTAAAGAATTATTAGATCAAAATAAGCAAAGCCTTACTTCGGGTAAAATAATTAATCAACATATCCGCTTCACCAATCGTCTGGGTAAACCACTCGAATTGCTTTATACAAAGAAGCCTTTTTTGGGGATTGACGGCCATATCGCAGGGATCATGACTGTGATAACTGATGTCACAGAGCATAATAATCTGCAGCGAGAAAATGAATCTGTTCAAAAATTATTAAAGACGATCACTGATACGATACCCGGCGGGGTATTTCAATATGAATACTATGACAATGGTGAGGGGTTTTATACTTACATAAGTAAAGGAGCGCAAAGCCTTTTAGGGATTACATCTCGAACCATTAACCAACGCGGTATGACAGGGTGTATTTCACCGCTTATTGTTGATGAAGACAGAGTAAAAATTGCGAAGAGTTTTAAGCGAGCGGCAAAGCGTAACTCAATGATTGATATTGAGTTTAGGGTTAATAACTTAGGGCAGAAAATATGGTGTCGTTACATTGCGACAGGCGAAAAAAATTCTGATGATCAACTTCAAGGCGTTCGCTGGAATGGTATATTGCTTGATATTAGTTTACTCAAGCGTCAGCAAGCAGATTTAAGTAAAGCAAATCAACTGGCTCATCAGGCCGATTTAGCTAAAAGCCGATTCATCGCGACCATGAGTCACGAGTTAAGAACCCCCATATCTGGCATTAATGGTTTTATTGAACTACTGCGGGCTTCTTATTTAGATGAAGAGCAGTTCTACCTCGTAGAACATATTGACAGTGCAATTTCGAAATTACGTAACTTGGTTGATGACATTTTATATTTTGCAAATACAAGCTCAGGTAAAATTGAAATCGATTGCCAAGATGTAGATCTCGAGTCCCACCTGTGCCGTGTTTTAAGGGCGCATGAATATTTAGCAAAACAAAAGGGTCTCGAATTCCGTTTAACGTGGCGAACAGCTGCTTTTACTCAAGCGCGTATAGATGTAAGTCATTTACTGCAAGTTTTGTCTAATATTTTAAATAATGCCGTTAAGTTTACTGAGAAAGGCGCGATTAGCTGCGACGTTTTATTTGAAAAACAGACCTTGAAGATTGAGATATCCGACACCGGCGCAGGAATGACTGCCCAGCAACTTGCGCATACTTTTACACCCTTTGAGCAAGCTGATAACTCGACAGAGCGACGTTATGGCGGCACAGGGCTTGGTTTAACACTTGCTAAGCAATTAATAGAAGCGATGAAAGGTGAAATTAATATTTCCAGTACATTTGGAAAAGGTACGAATGTATTTATTTCGGTTCCTTTGACTAAAGTCGCTAAACCTGATTTAGCAGCGAGTTCTGTTTATTGGTCTGTTTGTACTCAGAATCATTTATTACTGAATAATTTAGCAAGCATGGGAGTTAAACATAATCAGCTCAGTCATCCTTTAGATGCTAACGTATTTCAGCAAGTTGATAATATGATTATTGATGAAAAGTATGCCATTGAGCGATGGGGTAAAAATTGGCAAAAGAATATTTGTAATATTGAAAATAAATACATCATCGTGGCCAGCACTAATGATACTCAAACTCCCGCAAAATGTAGTTGCCATATTTTACTTGTTGATCCTCTTTATCCCGATTTACTCAGAGAGCTGGTTAACAATGTTCATTGTGGTGTTGACGTATTACCACACAGCCTCACAACTGCGTTGCATGGGCAGATTCTAATTGCAGAAGATAATAAAACTAATCAGCTTCTTTTAGAAAAACAGTGTCAAAAATTAGGCATAAAAGCCGTGATGGTTGAAGACGGTTTAGCCGCATTAAAAGCCCTAGAAAATGATAATTTTGATGTATTACTAACTGACTGTCATATGCCTCATTTAGATGGCTTTAAATTAGCTAAACAGTTACGTGATAAAGAAAAGTTTAAGTATTTACCGATCATTGGTTTTACTGCTGACGATTCACAAGAGTGCCTAAATAAAGCGTTAGATGCAGGCATGAACAGTGTGTTATTTAAGCCATATAAACTTAACGAGTTATATAATCGTTTAGCCGAGTTTATTGATGTAAATAAAGATGAAATACAGGTACAAGATGAGGTGCCAGTATCGAACCTGCAAGGTATAAAAGATAAACAACATTGGTTAAATGTTTTTGGTAATGAAAATGATGCTAAAACACTAGCAGAGGTGTTTATTACGAGCTTGAAACAAGATCTAAACACGCTAACTGCACATGTGGATAACCAAGATATAGAAAAAATTTCCCCTGCTATTCATAAACTTAAGGGGGCTATTGTGATGTTGCAATACCCGCCATTATCAAAACTTATAGTGACAACTGAAAATCGCTTTAATCAAGAAAAAGAGACATTAATAGTCAGGGAATTAATTGTAGAGTTAAGCGACGTGATCGAAAAAATAAAGTTATGGTTATAATAAACTTAAATTAGATTATTTTATTTTTTCACCATATACTAAGCTGTGTATTGATATGTATCTTTAACTTTTATAATTAAGAGAGCTTTAAATGAAAGAAATCCGATCTTTTGTCAAATCTGCGTCTTTAACTGAACTTGAAAAAGCAAAACAGTTAATTGATTCAGCTATCGAGAAATATACTCAACAGCAAGAAGCTAAAAAAGAAGTACTCGATCTGCTAAAAGAAAAAGGACTTACATTAGAAGATTTACAAGATGTAGTAGGCACAGATAAGCGTACGAAAGTAAAACCTAAATACCGCATCGAATACAATGGTGAAATTATTGAGTGGACAGGCCGTGGTAAACGCCCTAAAGCATTCCAAGGTGTTGACTTAACTAAGCACCTCGCTTAATTTCACCCATATGAACTTTTAGGGAAGCACATGCTTCCCTTTTTTGTCTTTATTACTGCACAAAATAATGAAATACGTACTTAGACCTTATCAGCAAGAGGCCGTACAGCGAACGGTTAGCCACTTTAAGCAATCGGACGAGGCGGCACTGATTGTATTACCAACAGGCGCGGGCAAAAGTTTAGTGATTGCTGAATTAGCACGTATTGCTAAACAGAAAATTTTAGTCTTAGCGCATGTTAAAGAGCTCGTAGAGCAAAACGCGCAAAAGTACATCAGCTTTGGTTTTGAAGCGAGTATCTTCTCTGCAGGGCTTAAACAAAAATCGCTTAAAGAACAGGTTACGTTTGCAAGTGTGCAGTCACTAGCGCGCAATACGGCGCAACTTAGTGATACGTATTCATTACTCATTATTGATGAGTGTCATCGCGTCAGTGGGGATGATCAAAGTCAGTATGGTCAAGTGATATCCAGCCTTAAGAAACAGAACCCCCGGCTAAAAGTATTGGGGTTAACCGCGACTCCTTTTCGTATGGGAATGGGGTGGGTTTATCATCATCATTATCATGGCTTTGTAAGGGGAGATAAAGACGCACCCTTTAAAAAGTGTATTTTTGAGTTACCGCTTCGTTACATGATTAAACATGGCTATTTAACGCCGCCTCATGAAGTAGACGCAGCCATAAGCCATTATGATTTTTCATCTTTACCCAGCGATTCATTTGGACGCTATAGTGCTGAAAATATGAATGCGCTCCTCAAAGATAATACCCGCGCAACGAAGGCGATTATTGAGCAGGTTATTGACTACAGTGAGCATCGGCACGGCGTCATGATTTTTGCGGCAACAGTCATGCATGCCAAAGAAATCGTCGGCTACTTGCCAACTGACAATACCGCATTAATTACTGGTGATACAGATAACAACGAGCGCGACACTATCATCAATCAATTTAAAGCGAAAAAGTTGAAATTTTTGGTCAATGTGTCTGTACTCACCACCGGATTTGATGCGCCGCATGTCGATTTTATTGCCATTTTGCGTCCAACCGAGTCAGTCAGTTTATATCAGCAAATTGTTGGCAGGGGGCTTAGATTAAGTGAGGGGAAAAAAGAGTGCTTAGTGATTGATTACGCAGGCAATGGCTTTGACTTATTTTACCCAGAGGTGGGCAGTAAAAAAGCCCAAAGTGACAACGAACCTGTGCAAGTACTGTGTCCTGGTTGTGGCTTTGCGAATATTTTTTGGGGAAAAACAGATGCCGCAGGCAATGTCATTGAGCACTTTGGGCGTCGCTGCCAAGGTCTTCTAGACGATGATGATGGCACGCAAATACAGTGCGACTACCGTTTTAGGTTTAAAGAATGTGAGCAGTGCGGTGAGCAAAATGATATAGCAGCGAGGCAATGCCAAGCTTGCTCAGCCATGATGACAGACCCCGATGATAAGTTGCGTGAAGCCCTTAATTTAAAAGATGCGTTGGTGCTTCGATGTAGTGGTTTATCGGCACAACTTATCGCAAATGGGCTGTTGAAAATTAGCTATTTTGATGAGGATGGTGCCAGTTGCGACGAAGTTTTTAATCTTAGTAACGACACAGGCCGTTTTATCTTTAACAAGCAATTTGGTCGGCGAGCTCAAGGGAATAGTGCCCCGATTACCTGGAAAACAGCAGAACAGGTTATTGAACAACAACATGTATTGGTCGCGCCAGATTTTGTTATTGCCCGAAAGAACAAAAAGTATGGTTGGAAAGTTGCCCAGAAACTATTTGATTATCAGGGTAATTATAGAAAAGCCAATCAATTAAAGTAATCAACGCCTGCCATATGCAGGCGTTATGTCGCGTGTTTATTCGTCAGCCATTAAACCCCAACCATCACCATAGCCGTTGTGGCTATTTGCGATGCTCTCGAGGTATTGTTCAGTTTGGCTTAATAGCGTGTGGTCAGGGACCATTTCAACACGTGTAACGACTTCCCACACCCCGGTGTCGGGACACTTTACTAACTCTGTTGCAGGCGCTAGTTCATCACTTGCAATTGCCGTTGCGAACTTTTCTGCTTCAGGTTTTTGTTCAAAAAGAATATAGAAATCTATTACTTGCATGCTGGTTAAATCAACACCAGCCGCTGCAATTTCTGCTAATAATTGACCATTTTCGTCGTCAGGGAAATGCATTTAATCGCTCATTCATTATAAATCTAGGAATTGTTAGCTATTGTAGCGAAAATAATTGGTTAACGCGCACTAATTTTAACACTTCAATTATGTCAGTGGCTATTTCACTGTGCTAGTATCATTTTGTATTTATCTGATTTATGACACTTTCAAAAAAGTAAGGATATTTTTTGTACATTCGGCATTTCTTTTTTGTCTTTTTAATTTTATTTTTTTCACTGAGTAATAATGCATTTAGTGCTGAAACGATCATCAAAGATTATAAAATTCAAGGGGTCAATGGCGACCTTGAAAAAAACGTCGCGCTTTACATTAAACCGTTAATAGATGAAAAAACGTCTAAAGCCTTGCAGCGTCATGCTAAAAGCCAAGTAAAGGCGAGCTTAAAAGCACTGGGGTATTATAAGCCTGTCGTTAAAATAAAATTTGATAACGCCGAGCAGTTGATCATCGTTGATATAGAGCGTGGGCCAGTGACACGTATATCCGACGTCGATATTACCATTAGCGGGGCCGGTAAAGCGGATCCTGAGTTTATGGTTGCTGTAGATAGTATTAGTTTAAAACCGGGTGATTTTTTAAATCACGCTAAATATGAAGCGGCAAGGAAGCGTATTGAAAGTCAACTTTTAGAGCTGGGGTATTTTGATGCTAAATGGCATGCACATACCTTGGCTGTATCTCTTAAGAAAAACAGTGCGAAAATTACCTTCAATGTTGATACCGGTCCTCGTTATCAATTTGGTGAAATAACGATAGGTAATCAAACGCCAGCTGAAAAATACATTCGATCTTTAGCTGAATTTAAGGCAGGTCAACCTTACAAATCAACAGAAGTATCCGACTACAATCTAGCGCTCTCGAGTACCCCTTATTTTACGAGTGTACGAGTCTATGCCGACATAGCAAATCGAAAAGATGGCAAGGTGCCAGTGAATGTTGATGTTTTGCACAAGCCTGCAAATAGTTACGAAGTGGGGGGAGGATTTAGTACCGACCTAGGCCCAAAAGTGCGTTTTAAATGGTCTAAACCGTGGATTACACAAGACGGACACTATCTCGAAAGCAACCTGAATGTCTCTGAAAAGCAACAAGACATATCGTTAGGTTATACTGTGCCGGTAAATGATCCAAATGATGATTTATGGCGTTTTTCAGTTGGTTATAAGCTCGAAGATAAGCTGACAAATGATGTATACAGTAAAATTTTAACAGCCCAACTGCAGCGCCAGTGGTTAACTGATGATGAGTGGGTGCGTACTGCCTTTTTAAGACGCGATAGAGAAACCTACCAAATTGGCGATGAAGAGCAAAGCTCTAAAATGCTGATGCCAGGCATTAGTTACGCGAAAAAAGACACCGAAGGTGGCACAACACCTTACGAGGGTTATCAATGGCTTATATCTGCTGAATTTGGTTTAAAAGACATGTTTTCAACGACAAATATTTTGCGACTTCAATTGCAGAACGCTTGGCTTACAACCGTTGCTGATCGTCACATGATATTTTTACGTGCCAATTTGGGGGCCATGTTAGTGGATGATATTGACAATGTGCCTTTTTCACTGCGTTTCTATGCGGGGGGGGACCAAAGTGTCCGTGGTTTTGCATATCAATCAATTTCTCCTGAAGATGAAAAAGGTCGCCTTATTGGGGGGAAATACCTAGCCACTGGAACTGTTGAGTATAACTATCAATTTGCAGAACATTGGCGAGCTGCCGTCTTTGTAGACAGTGGTACAGCGACTAATGATTTTACTGATCGTGTTGAAGTAGGTGCTGGTTTTGGTTTTCGTTACTTAACGCCTGTTGGACCCGTTCGCATTGATCATGCATGGGGGCTAACAAAAGAGAGTAAAAGTACCCGTTTAAGTATTACCATAGGGCCTGAAATTTAATGAACAAGTTTAAAAAAACGACGACGATTTTATCAGCCATATTAGTCAGCGTAGGCGTCATACTTTTTTGTTTATTATTCACCGCGCCAGGAAATCACTTTATTGCATATTCAGCTAATAAATTAGTAGATGGCTTGAAGATAAATTTACCGAGCGGGCGTTTTTTGTACAATGATGCATTCGATATCTCGTACGATAAACAAGGACTCAAGTTTTCAGCAAAACAACTAAAAATTGATTTGTACTGGTGGGGGTGTGATGGTGTTTGTGTAGACAACTTAAGTGCGCAAACAATAGATTTAAAACTTGATACACCCCCCTCTTTGGCAGAAAACCCACAACCAACCGATACAGAAATGACTGACGGTGAGCCCACCACGGCTGAGCAAATAACGTTGCCGATAAATGTCACGGTTAAACGCATTGCTGTTAATCGTTTTACCTTGGAGCATGCAAGTGCTGATGTGACGGTGAGCAAATTAAACCTGACAGCCTATGCATCACAATCTGATATCAACGTACACGCATTTACTATCGCCGATATTGCAGTTGCATTGCATGAAGTAAAAGAAGCCCCAAAAAGTGCGCCGCTGAATGAGCTGCCAGCTCTACCATCACTTGATTTTACCTTACCAATTAATGTGCAATTGCACGCATTTAAGGTCGATAAAGTTGCAATAACTCCTTTTGCAGCTGAAAGTGCGCACGTTATTAACAACATTGAACTTGAAGCGATAGCGAAAGAGAGTGAAATCAGCGTCGAGAAATTGGCTGCACGTTACATTGACTGGCAGTTGAATACCCAGTTTCATGCGCTTTTAAGGGGTGATAATAAAGTTGATGCCTCGTTGTCTGTGGTTAATTCTCAGCACCAAGCAACTCTTGGCTTAAATGGGCGTTTAGGGGATTTAAACTTAAACCTCACTACGCAGGGTCAATACCCAGCTACACTGAGTGGTCAAGTCAATCTACAACAAACGAATTACCCGTTTAGCCTAAAAGGTGGCATTGATACGTGGCTGTTAGACACAGAAGCTGCGCAATTACGTTTATCTGACCTTGCTATCAGTATGCAAGGCGATGCGGATGATTACGCCATTAATGTCAATTTAACAAGTCGGCTAGGTGCATACCCTGCGATGTTAACTGAAATGCAGGCAAATGGAGGCCTTACACGAGTCAAAATTGATCAACTAAAGCTCAGTGCTAACGACAGCCAAGCTACGGTTAACGCATCAGCAGATTGGTCTGAGGGCGTGACAAGTCAGTTTTCAGGCACGTTAAGCGATTTAAAAGCTCAGTACTTAACGGATGCCGTAAGCAGTAATTTATCTGGCAAGTTTAATGGCTCCTTCACTCTAAAAGACGAGGATTGGCAGCTAATCTTAGCAAACACAGTGATTGATGGCACAGTAAATGATATCCCTGTGAACGTCGCCTCTGACTTTAAACTCGACAGCAGCCTTCACGCGAGTTTTGATAAGCTTGAGCTTAAAAGTGGAAATAACGAAATTACACTATCGGGTCAAGTCGATGATACATGGCTTGTTGACGGTAAAATCCGCCTTGATGCAAGTGAACAAAGTGTGCTTCCTTTGCAGGGTAAAGGAAGTGCAGACCTTAAATTGCGCGGAGCACGCCTTGAACCGACAGCCAATGTGAACTTGCTCCTCAATACTTTAAGTTATCAGGATATCCAAGTTGAGGGTTTAGCGTTAAACGGGCAGTTTGATTATGCTGCGGACTGGCAAACAGAGATATCGCTTATTTTGGATTCAGCTAGTTTTGCTGAGCACAAAATTAATCAGATTGAACTTAATGCTTCAGGTGACAAAACGGATCACCATGTCGTATTTTTACTGGATGCTGATCAAGGTAAAGTGTCGTTTGATTTAGATGGAAAGTTCACAAAGAACACGTGGCAAGGGGCGTTAAGTCAAATACTTGTTACCGATAATAAAGTTCGTTTTGGAACAGATAAAGCCATTAATGTCAGTGTAAATACGCAGACGCAAGACTTTAATGTCTCGGCACACTGTTGGCAAAGTGAAAAGTCTCAGTTGTGTGTAAACACCTTGCAGCAAACAAAGCAATTGGGTCAACTTAATGCGCAACTTGGGGCGTTATCGATACCAGAGTTTAAACATTTCTTACCTGATAATCTCGATTTAACCGGCTTAGCGCAAGGTGAGTTTGTTGCCAACTGGCATAACGCAGAGCTAAAAACCCTGCGAGCTAACATAAATATGCAAGAACTAGCTGCATCACTAATCGATGGTGCGACAGTTTATAAGCTACCGATTGAGGTCTTCAGCCTGTCTGCGATAAGTGATGCAGAAACGGCGAAGCTTGAAGCGACACTCGACTCATCAGTACTTGGAAAAGTAACCTCACAAATTAATGTAGAGGATATTCAAAACCAGCAATTACTCTCGGGTGATCTGGTTATTGAAAAAATTCTACTCACGAATATACAGCCTTTTATTGGCACGTTAGAGCAGCTAAATGGTGATATTAAGGGTCAGCTGGCCTTGGCAGGTTCATTAAAAGAGCCACTCATTAATGGTGAGCTTAATGTTGACAGCATTAACTTAGAAGGAGCAACGCTTCCTGTTTCATTGCAAAACTCACAGGTGAATATCGCTTTTAATAATCAAAGTGCGACAGTGACTGGTGAGCTAAAAGACCGTGAAGGGGGAGCGCTAAAGTTATCTGGGGGTGTTGATTGGCATGCAGATTTACCCGATGTAAATTTACAATTGCAAGGCAATGAGTTCTTCGTACGTGCGCAACAAGATGTCACCTTTAAAGTGTCGCCTGAGCTCACTATGTCATTAAAAAATAATGCCTTTAACCTTGAAGGGCAGGTTGTTGTTCCGTGGGGGCGGATTGCCATTGAGGAGCTACCCGAGGGGGCTGTGCAAGTCAGTGATGATGAAGTCATTGTGGATATTGAACAACAACAAGCTGAAAAAGTTCCTTTCGATTACGCTATCAACTTAAAGGTACTGGTTGAAAGAGACGTGCGTATTGATTCATTTGGATTACAGTCAAAAGTCGAAGGGGATATTAATATCAACATGGACCAAACGACACCGATGATTGCCACCGGAGAATTAAACCTTGTTGAAGGAACCTACCGCGCTTTTGGCCAAGATTTACAAATACGGACAGGTCAAGTTGGCTTTAGTGGCTCTATAGATAAACCGTATTTAAATATTAAAGCTATTCGCAACCCTGATAACACCGCAAATGGTGTGGTTGCGGGTATTACTTTAACCGGGAATGTGGAACAGCCATCGTTAAAAGTGTTCTCAGAGCCGGCAATGGATCAAGCACAAGCATTGGCTTACTTATTGAATGGTCAGCCACTTGACGAAGGGGACAGCTCAACCGATGCAATGTTGACGCAACTATTATTAGCGCAAGGTGTTAACCGCAGTGAAGGTGTGGTATCTAAAATTGGCGAAAGCTTTGGTTTATCGGATGTGAGCTTGAGTTCTACAGGCAGTGGCGATGATACTAAAGTTGAAATATCAGGCTATGTTACGCCCGGTATTCAAGTGAAATACAGCGTGGGGATTTTTGATTCATTGAGTGAGGTGGCAGTGCGCTATCAACTCTTGTCACAACTGTATATTGAAGTAACCAGCGGTCTTTATCAAAATGTTGATATTCTGTATAAGTTTGATTGGGATTAATAACCATACCAATCCGCAATAAGACTTAATCATGTTGAGGGACTAAACCTGTCGCTGCCTGTGTTAAAAATGTCTGATTTACGACTGCATGGATGCAGGGGGGAGAGCAATGCAGGAGCAATTGCAGTGAACACCTCAATAACGACATTTTTGCCTTGTTATCAACGAGGTTATATTGCCTCAACATAGAGCACTTAATTAAGCGAATCGTATCACAGTGCGTTGGGGTATTTTTACTTGCTTAATTGTTAAGAAGTTAATAGGCTGAATTGTCAATTACTTAAAAGATAATAATAATGAAATTTAGTCTATTAACGGTATGCGTTGCTGCACTTTTAACAGGGCCTATTCACGCTGCTGATAACGTTGAAAAACGCTCAGCAGCTGAAATTATTGAAACCGCAGATGAGTCTCAATGGCGCATTGTGCAACCAAACAACGTTCTTAAACTTACTCTCCCGACGGGTGCCGCGTATATTGAGCTCAATGATGGCTTGGCGCCTTTGCACGCCAAAAATATGCGACTACTCGCCCAAGAAGGTTTTTATCAAGGGCTGAGTGTTTACCGCTTTGTTGAAGGTTTTGTCGCGCAAGGTGGTGACGCGAATGAAACAAAGTCGGTTAAAAAGGCGAAAAAAGCGCTGCCTGCTGAATTTTACTTCAAAACGGATACACCACTGGCGATCACTGAATTAAAAGGCCCAGATGGTTACGCAGTAAAAACGGGCTTTCTAAATGGGTTCGCGGTTGCGCAAAATGAAAGTCAAACACAAACATGGCAAGTGCATTGCCCCGGCATCTTTGCAATGGCTCGTGATAACGATATTAACAGTGGTGGCACAGAATTTTATGTCACGATAGGTAATGCACAGCGCTACCTAGACCGAAATATTACAGTATTTGGGCGTGTATTAGAGGGGATGGAGCACTTTAACCAATTAATGCGAAAGCCCATTGAAGGTGCGGTATTTAATCCTATTACAGATATGCAAGTTCTGGCTGATATTACAGACATTGATACAAGCCAGTTTAAAGTAATGAAAACAGATTCAACAGCTTTTAAACAGTTAATCGATGCGCGCAAAAATCGAGTAGAAGATTGGTTCGTTGAAAGCCCACATTACATCGACGTATGTGCCATGCCTATTCCAACCGAGCGAATAATGCCAAGTCGCAGTAATACTTAATCATTTTGAGGGATTAAACCTGTCGCTACTTGTGTTAAAAGTGTCTGATTTACGGCTGCATGGATGCAAGAGGTAGAGCAATGCAGGAGCAATTGCCGAGAACACCCCAATAACGACATTTTTGCCTTGTTATCAACCCGTTTTGATTGCCTCAAAACTGTTCATTTAATTGAGCGAATTGGCATAAATAAGCCATGACCACCCAATAGATTATTTGATACAATGGTTGCCCTATTGGCAAATAACTATAAGGGTATCGGGTGGTTAACCTAGGTCCGCTGTTCGGCGAATTAAAAACATGCTTACGCAAAGATCAATTCATCCTCAAAAAACGCCTGCATGGCATCAAAAAAATAAACGATGAAACAAAGCAAGCGAACATAGCGCAAAAAATTGCGGATGATATTGCTCGCTCACAGCAATTGCGTGTTCAACGTATAGCGGCATTACCATCAGTAACCTATCCAGAGCAACTTCCTGTTAGCCAAAAGAAAGAGGATATTAAGCAGGCGATTGCCAACAACCAAGTGGTGATCATTGCAGGTGAAACTGGCTCGGGTAAAACAACACAAATTCCAAAAATGTGCTTAGAGCTTGGTCGTGGGGTAGAGGGCTACATAGGGCATACTCAACCAAGGCGTTTGGCAGCTCGCAGTGTTGCTAACCGTATTGCTGAAGAGATGCAATGTGAGCTTGGTCAGCAAGTCGGTTTTAAAATTCGTTTTAGTGATCAGGTCTCAGATAATAGTTATATAAAATTGATGACCGATGGTATTTTGCTGGCTGAAATTCAGCAAGACCGCTTTTTAAATCAATATGATACGATTATTATCGATGAAGCCCATGAGCGTAGCCTAAATATCGATTTTATTTTGGGCTATTTAAAGAATTTATTGCCAAAACGCCCCGATCTAAAAGTCATTATTACCTCAGCAACCATCGATCCAGAGCGATTTTCTCAGCATTTTGATGACGCCCCGATTATTGAAGTGTCAGGACGCACTTTCCCTGTAGAAGTACGTTATCGCCCAACTACAGAGATTAATAAAGAAGAGATGGAAGCCGATGGTGACCAACTGCAAGGTATTTTTGATGCCGTTGACGAGCTGTGTGACGAAGGACCCGGTGACATTCTTATCTTTATGAATGGTGAGCGTGAAATACGCGACACTGCCGATGCGCTTTCTAAACGCAACTTAAAAGGCGCAGATATCCTGCCACTCTATTCGCGTTTATCAAATGCCGAGCAAAATCGTATTTTTGCACCGCATTCACGTCGCCACATCATTTTAGCCACAAATGTGGCAGAAACCTCGTTAACCGTGCCCGGTATTCGGTATGTTATTGACCCAGGCACCGCGCGAATTAGCCGTTACAGCTACCGTACAAAAGTACAACGCTTACCAATAGAGCCAATTTCACAAGCCAGTGCCAATCAGCGTAAAGGCCGTTGTGGTCGTATCGAAGCGGGTATTTGTATTCGTTTATACAGCGAAGATGATTTTAATTCGCGTCCAGAATTTACTGACCCTGAAATTCTACGTACTAACTTAGCGTCGGTTATTTTGCAAATGCTAGGCCTTGGGCTGGGCGATATGCAACAATTTCCGTTTGTACAAGCGCCAGACAGTCGTAACATCAATGATGGTTTAACGTTACTCGAAGAGCTTGAGGCGGTTAAACCTGCTAAGCGCCATAAGCAAACTGAGCTGACTAAATCAGGACGTAGTTTAAGTCGTTTACCCGTCGACCCGCGTTTAGCCAAAATGGTGCTAACTGCAAATAGCCTTGGGGCATTGCGTGAAGTCATTATTATTGTTGCTGCGCTTTCGATTCAAGACCCTCGTGAGCGACCCCAAGAAAAGCGGGGGGCAGCTGATGAAAAACATGGCCGATTTGATGATCCAGATTCAGACTTTATCGCATTTTTAAATCTGTGGAATTATCTTGAAGAGCAACAAAGTGAGTTAAGCAATAGCCAGTTTAGAAAACTGTGTCAAAAAGACTTTTTAGCTTATATGCGTATTCGAGAATGGCAAGATATCGTTTATCAACTGTCGACCGTGTGTAATGAAATGGGCATGAAAGCAACAACTAACGTAGCCGACAGCGACCGAATTCATCAGTCACTCTTAAGCGGGATGTTGAGCCACATTGGTTTTAAAGACGAAAAACAAATTTACAAAGGCGCACGTAATAGTCAGTTCCATATTTTTCCGGGCTCAGGATTATTTAAAAAGAGCCCTAAATGGATTATGGCTGCGGAGCTGGTGGAGACAAGTAAACTCTACGCTCGTATAAATGCCCGTATCGACCTTAAATGGGTTGAAGGTTTTGCTCAACATTTAGTGAAGCGCAGCTACAGCGAGCCTCATTGGGAGAAAAAACCGGGTGCTGTTATCGCCTTCGAGCAGCAAACTTTATACGGCCTGCTTATTGTTAATAAGCGTCGTTGTGTATACAGCAAAATTGATCCTAAAGTGAGCCGAGAGTTGTTTATTCGTGGCGCTTTGGTAGAACAAGAGCTTGGTCAGAATGAAGGCTTTTTACAGTATAACCAAGAGCTTATTGATGATATTCAAGTGCTTGAGAATAAGTCTCGTCGTCGCGATATCTTAGTGGATGAGCAAACACTGTATGAGTTTTACGACAAAAAAATTCCTGCTGATATCAACAATCGTGCGGCATTTAACGCCTGGTGGAAGCAACAAAAACAAAAAGATAAACGCTTTTTGCACATGTCACGTGAAGCGTTAATGCAGCATGGTGCTGATCATGTCACCGAATTTGATTACCCAGATACATGGCAACAAGAAAACTTACTCTTGCCGCTGACGTACCATTTTGATCCAGGGCAAGCTGTTGATGGTGTTGCGGTTCAAATTCCGGTTGCATTACTTAATCAAGTACAAGAAACCGGCTTTGATTGGCATATTCCTGCGTTTAGGCATGAGTTGATTTGCGCATTAATTAAGTCATTACCAAAAACACTACGCCGTAATTTTGTTCCAGCTCCGAACTACGCCGATGCTGTATTAGCGGCAATTGAGCCTATGCAAGGCAATTTAATTGACGCCATAAGCACTCGTTTGCTGCGTATGACAGGGGTACGTGTTGAGCCAGACGCTTGGGATTACTCAACGTTGGCCCCTCATTTGCGTTTGCAGTTTGAAGTTCGCGATGAGCACGATAAGTTACTTGCTCGAGGTCTAAATTTGGCTAAGCTGAAAGCTCAGCTTCAGGGCAAAGTCACCGATACCTTATCAAAAGTGGCTGATAAAGGCATAGAAAAAGCCGACTTAACACAGTGGAGCTTTGGTGAGTTACCAGCTTCCTATGTTAAAAAGCAAGGTCAGTATGAAATAAAAGCGTTTCCAGCTTTAGTCGATAAAAAAGACTCCGCTGCGGTTGAGTTATTTGATAACGAACAAAAAGCACAGCAGGCGCACCAACAGGGCTTACGTCGTTTAGTGCTTTTAAATGTACCGTCACCGATTAAGTATTTGCAGCAAAATTTACCTAATAAATCTAAGCTTGGGTTGTATTTTAACCCCTTTGGTAAAGTGAATGATTTGATTGATGATTGTATTGCTGCAGGTGTTGATAGTTTATTGATAAAGTACGGCAACATTCGTACTCAGCAAGCATTTGAGCAGGCTAAAGAGCAAATTCGTGGTGAGTTGGGCGATACGGTGGTCGACATAGCAACGCAAGTTGAGCAAGTGCTCAGCATTGCTCACAGTCTTAATAAGCGTATGAAAGGGCGCGTAGATTTAACCATGATCACTGCTCATGGTGATATTAAATCACAATTACAAAGCCTCGTTTTTAAAGGGTTTGTAAGTCAGCACGGCGCGGCAAAAATGGCGGATTTAATTCGTTATTTAAAAGCGATTGAACGTCGTCTAGAAAAACTCCCTGTTGATCCTAATCGAGATCGTTTATGTGTACTTGAACTAGAAAAAGTGGCTGAACAGTATCAAAAACTGGCGAATAAAATTCCCAAAGGAATGCCCGTACCTGATGAAATCAGGTCTATTTTTTGGATGCAGCAGGAATTACGTGTTTCTTTATTTGCACAAACACTAGGGACACCTTATCCTGTATCTGCAAAGCGTGTTTTAAACGCAATCAAAGAATGTGAGTTATAATTCAGTAAAGGTATGCGCAATGAAACAGTGAATTCATTGCGCTTGAATTAGTAACACAAATGCTAAAAGGAGATTATGTGGGCATAGAAAAGGATAAACCGATTGCAGTTCCAGCAGACACTTCACGTCGAGTACGACCAGAAATTTTGGTTGTTGACGATGAATATTTTAACTTCGAAATGCTCAAAGCAACCTTAAGTAATGAGTTTTCGTTAAGCTATGCAGATTCAGGAACATCGTGTTTGGCATCGGCTATTGCAAACCCTCCCAATGCCATTTTATTAGATGTGTGTATGCCTGGTCTTGATGGTTATGACACGTGTCGGTTATTAAAAAACACCCCGGAAACAGAAAATATCCCCGTTGTTATGGTATCTGGCTTAGAATCTGAACTTGAGCAAAAAGCAGGATTTGATGCTGGATGTGACGCCTATGTAGTGAAACCATTTTCTGTAAAAACACTCATAGAAAAAATAAAAGCACTTGTGTAAGGAGGCGTCATGTTCCATGAGGAAAAGCGCGATTTTCGCCGCATGCAAATTCATACCCCCGCAAAGTTAATACCTTTAGAGGGCGAAAATAGTCACACCGAAATAGTCGTTACATGCACTGATTTAAGTGCAACAGGCTTAGCAATATGTTGTGATGAAGTATTAGAAATTGGCAGTGTTTACCGAGTGGTGATTGCCTCTACGAGCACAGCAATCACCTCGTTTGATGCAACAGTTAAAGTTATTAGAGCAACCAAGGAGCAAGATGGCTCCTTGAGTGCAGGACTTGAAATTGTTCACTTTAACTAGGTTTTAGCTGTTTTAGTACACTTTACAGATAAGGCCTTTTAGGTAAAAACCTTCGGGGTAGCTGCCAGCAATAGGGTGGTCGGCAGCTTGGTTTAATCGTTCCATAATCAGTAAATCTTTACCTGCATCTAGCGCTGCATCGGCAACCACTTTTTGAAATAAGTTTTGTTCCATTAAGCCAGAGCACGAGAACGTTAATAAGGTGCCACCGGGCTTTAGTATTTGCATCGCAATCATATTAATATCTTTATAGCCGCGACATGCGCCGGTCAGCTGTGCTTTATTGTCTGCAAATTTAGGCGGGTCCATCACGATGGTATCAAACAGCTTGCCTTCATCACGGTATTGACGCAGTAACTTAAAGACGTCTTGCTTAACAAAATCGACTTTATTCAAATCTAGGTTGTTGTGCTCTACATTGCGTCTGGCGGTATCGAGCGCAGGTTGTGATACATCCACATTGGTTACATGTTGACAGCCGCCACGTAATGCGTAAAGCGAAAATGTGCCAGTATAACTGAAGCAGTTAAGCACTGTTTTATCTTTAGAGAAGCGTTCTAGAGCCGCACGACTGTCACGTTGGTCTAAATAAAAGCCTGTTTTATGACCTTCTATAATATCGACTTCTAGCTTTAGGCCGTTTTCTTCAATTAATACGGGCTCTGTCGGTGCATTACCCCACAGAACACCTTTGATTGGATCTAACCCTTCTTTTGTTCGCACGTCGACATCAGAGCGCTCGTAGATATCGCAGCCAGGAAAAATAGCCATTAGTGCCGCGACTATTTCGCCCTTATGGCGCTCTGCACCTGCACTGAGTAACTGACATACTAATACGTTATCAAACTTGTCGATTGTGATACCCGGTAAGTAATCAGACTCCGCAGCACTTAAACGAAAGCCTGTTAAGCCTCCCTCGCTGATCACTTGCTGGCGTGCATCGTACGCACGGCGAAGACGCTTTTCGAAGAATGCTTGATCAATCACTTCGTTTTGGTCAAAGCTCCATACACGTGCGCGTATTTGTGACTCTGGGCTGTAAGCTGCAATGGCGAGAAACTTACCGTCATTATCATAAATAGTAACCGTATCACCTAGTCCTGGTTTACCTTTTACTTTTTTAATGGCTTTAGAGAACACCCAAGGGTGTTTTCTTTTTAATGATTTTTCTCGTCCAGCTTGTAGGTAAATAGCAGATGACATAGGGATTCTCGCGTCAAACAAAAGGGGGCATAGTTTAATGAAGCACTGGCAAACATACAATGAATGTTTTGAACAAATCCAGTAACCACGTTAAAGTAAGCATAATTTCAATCAGTTAATGGTAACAGCCGCTTTATGCAGTCAAAAATAGACGTTGCAGAACTTGAAACCCAGTGTCGAGATTTTATTTTATCTTTACTTCATGCCGATGTGGCACACGACATTAGCCACATTGAGCGAGTGGTGAGGGTTGCAAAACAGCTGTGCACTGCAGAAGAGGCTAATATGGCAGTCGTGTTACCTGCAGCCTGGTTACATGATTGCGTTGCGGTTGCTAAAAACCACCCTGATAGAGCGAAAGCGTCAACAATGGCTGCAGATAAAGCGTTGAGTTTTTTATCATCCATTAATTACCCTGAGCAATACTTTGCCGCAATTCATCACGCCATTGTTGCACATAGTTTTAGCGCTAACATCGCAGTACAAAGTGTTGAAGCACAAATAGTCCAAGACGCTGATCGAATGGATGCATTAGGGGCTATTGGGGTAAGTCGCTGCATGAAAGTGGGTGGCTCGATAGGGCGTTACCTTTACCATAAAGACGATCCATTCTGTTTACATCGTGAGCCTGATGACACTAAATACACGCTTGATCACTTTTTTATTAAACTATTGCATATCGCCCAAAGTATGAATACACCTTCGGCGAAAGATGAAGCAAAAAGACGAACAGAGTATATGTTGGCCTTTCTAGAGCAACTTAAATCTGAGATTGGTGAGTAACCATGGGTGTACCTTTATTAAACGGGGTTGATCACTGCCATTTAAATGTTGATGATTTGGCGCGGGCAGTGACATGGTACCGTGATGTGTTAGGTTTTTCTGTGGTTCCTGAGCTTGCTTTTTGGGATGAAGGTAAAGGTCCATTAACCCTTGAAGATCAGGCAAAAACAATCCGTCTCGCATTATTTGAAGCGCCCGGTAATAGTAAAGGGATCGCTTTTAGTGTAAACGCAGCGCAATTTTTAGCGTGGCTTGAGCATTTAGCTCAATTTAATATAAAAACGGTGATTGCCGACCATGGCGTGACTTATTCTATGTATTTTAAAGACTGTGCTGGCAACAGTCATGAAATTACCTCTCATGATTATGAGCAAATTAAAAAGGGGCTTAAGTAAGGCCCCTTTTAATGGGTATAAACTAGCGAGAGTAAGTATTTTTAATCTCGATAATTGCGTCGATTTGGCCAATGAATAAATCGACGAGTTGGGGATCAAAGTGTTTGCCTGATTCGGCTTGTAGCAGCTCTACTGCTTTTTCAACCGGCCACGCATCTTTGTATGGGCGCACAGAGGTGAGTGCATCAAATACATCAGCAATACTGACGATACGACCTTCAATGCTGATCTCTTCTCCTTTTAAACCAAGAGGGTAACCCGTACCATCCCACTTTTCATGATGCTCCAGTGCAAGCTTATGAGCGAGCTGTAATAGGGGAGAGCTTGAATTTTCGAGTATTTTTGCACCAATGACAGCATGTTGCTTCATATGCTCAAACTCGTTGGCATCTAAACGGCCGGGTTTTAAAAGTACCGAATCTGGTATGCCTATTTTGCCAACATCATGCATAGGGGCGGCTTGTTTCAACTGTTCAGCTTGGTATTCAGTCATACCATAAGCTAACGCGAGTACTTTGCTGTAGCGACTCATACGGGCGATATGCTCACCTGTATCTGTGTCTTTATATTCTGCCGCTCGGCCTAAGCGATTAATTAAATCGATATGGGCTAATTGTAATTGCTCGGCCTGCACTAGCGATAAATGTGTTTTCACTCGGGCTCGCACAATAGCAGGGCTGATGGGTTTGGTTATATAATCAACAGCACCAAGTGAAAAGCCTTCGGACTCATCTTGTTCATGGGACAGTGCCGTGACAAATATCACGGGAATATGAGCTGTTTCAGGGTTCGCTTTTAAAATTTTACATACCTCGAAGCCATTCATATCTGGCATCATGACATCCAGTAAAATTAGTTTTGGAGGTTCATTTTCAATGAGCTGCAGAGCTAAATCACCCGATTTAGCAAATGATAACCGATAGTCATTTGCAAGAACTTCACGCATGACCTTAAGATTTGCGGGCTCATCATCAACGACAAGAATTCTTGCTCGATCAGTAATTTGACTCATGACTGCTCCTTAATCAGCTGCAATGCGGTGCTTTAAATTGGCTAATGCAGTACTTGCTGCATCAAAGTCAAAGTTATCAAAATGTCCAACTATCTCTGCGACTGCGTCTTTATACTCGACAGGGGCATTGTTTTGAACATCACTCAGTAGTTCATCATCTATTTCAGCATGCTCGGCTTGATTTTGTAGTGCCTCGATGTGATTTAAAAATACGCTTATCGATACCGCTTGCGAAGGTGTTTTATCAGTATTAACCTGCTCTTGCTCATCGAGTAAAGTAGCCAGTGCTTGCCATTCTTGATAGCACGCAGTTATTAATTTAGAAAAGTCTTCTTTACCCTGTTCTTTTTCGGCCTGCGACAATAAATACAGTAATTTCGTTAGTGTCAAATTGCCCGCCACACCTTTTAGCGTGTGTAACAGTGTCGTTTGTTCAGATGCATTAAGTGTTGACTCTTTTAAACGTAGAATACTCTGCTGATGATTAGCAAGAAATAAGCGTATTTCAGTATTAAGCTTTTCTTTGCTACCCCACATTTGGATACCTTTAACATAATTGATATGTTGCTTTGCTTTGTTATCAGGCTTAGCTGTGATGTGCTTAATTTCTAAACCGAGCACTTTCGCTATCTCATGATTAACTTGTTGTATATCGACGGGTTTGTTTGCAAAGCCATTCATACCTGCTTGCTTAGCTGTGAGCTTATCTTGTTGAAGCACGCTGGCGGTCAACGCGATGATAGGTGTTTTCTTTAATTGTTGTTGCTGCTCTAATTCACGAATTTTTTTACAAGCAGTTATACCATCGCATTCAGGCATGTGGATATCCATTAAAATGATATCAAAGCTGTGTTGTTTAAATTCAGCAATAGCCTCTAGCCCATTTTTTGCTTTATACACTGTGTGGCCAGCTTGTGAGAGTAATATGTTTAATAGCTCGACATTTTGTTCAATATCATCAACCACTAAGACACGAAGAGGTGGTAATGTAAGTAGGTTATTACTGAGTTTATCTACTTTATTAATGTCGCCTTCTTGCAAAGGAAGAGAAAAGAAAAAACAACTGCCTTCGCCTTCATTACTCACGGCACTTATTGTGCCTCCCATAAGCTCGACCAATTGCTTGCTTATGGTGGTGCCTAAGCCTGTGCCGCCAAAGCGACGCGTCATCGTTCCATCGGCTTGTTCAAAAGGTTGGAAAATTGCTTTCAAGCGGTGTTTTGCAATGCCAATCCCAGTGTCTTGCACCTCAAAAAAGAGCTGATTGTTTTGTGTCTTACTTACACTAATCGTGACAGAACCTGATTCTGTAAACTTAACCGCATTACCAATTAAGTTATTGAGTACTTGACGAATACGCGCGTCATCACCGATATAAATTGGTGCGACATCATCAGCAATTTTTAAATCTAATAACAGGTTTTTGCGCTTTGCTTCAAGCCAAAAGGTAGAAACGATGTTATCGAGAAGGGCTTGTAAATTAAAGTGCTCGTGATGAATATCGAGTTTGCCTTTTTCTAATTTTGCCGAGTCTAAAACATCGTTAAGAAGATGCAATAATGAGCGTGCTGCATTATTTACGGTAACGATGTGCTTTTGTTGTTCTTTATTAAGTGGGCTGTCCATTAAAATATCGCTGAACCCGATAATTGCATTCATGGGCGTGCGAATTTCATGGCTCATATTTGCCATAAATGCCTGTTTAGCTTGTGCAGCGGCTTCAGCTTCTTGTTTTGCGTGTTTTAATGATTCTTCATAGATATGGCGTGCGGTAATATCAACTAATACACCATCAATCCACTGAACTTCAGAATCATCCGTTTTGTTAATAGAACCTTGATCTAATACCCAAACGACCTTACCGCTGCGATGGCGTACGCGATACTCAAGTGCATATTGATTTTTTTCAGAGATTGCTTTTGTCATGATCTCATTAATATGCGCTTCGTCTTCTTTATTTATAATGTCAGCAAAACTGATGGCTTTTGACGTAAATTCTTCGGCAGTATAGCCCGTTAGATCAAATACATTGGGACTAATGAACAGCATGCTCCAATGGTCATCGAGCAAACAACGAAATACAGCGCCAGGCGTGTTATTCATTAACGTGCGATATTGCTGTTCTTTTTCTTCTAGGCTGCGTTGTAATGCGCGTTGTTCAGTTAAATCGGTTATGAAGCCCACAAACAACGTTTCTGCATCGGGTTGTTTCACTTCACCAAGACCTAAGCGAATAGGGAATAAATGACCTTCCTTGTGTTTTGCACACACGTCGCGGTTAACGCCAATCACTTTTTTAAGAGCGTGGTTGCCACTGTTTAGCAAATAACCATCGTGCTGAGCCGCAATGTCGTCATCCATCAACACTTTCACGTTCTGACCGAGCACTTCTTCTTGTTTCCAGCCAAAGATACTTTCTGCAGATTTATTAAAGCTTAAAATAATACCGCGACAATTAATTGTCACAATACCATCGATTGCCGTACTTAAAATGGCATCGAGTCGTGATTCTTCTGCCGATTTTTCAGCAAGCAGCATACGATAGCGCACCATACCATTGATAATCGCAACGACAGCGGTTAATAACACGGTAGCAAATGACACCATGGCAGCAATAAAAACAAGATTGGTATTGTCTGTGTTATCGGATAAAAAAGGGGAGGTCGCGACAAATCGCGTTGCAGCCATGCCCATGTAATGCATACCGGCGACAGCAAAACCTAAAATAATGGCGCAAATAATCCGGTTTTGTAATGCGGTTAAATTTTGAAAGTGGTCGTTCAAATGAAAGCGAGTATACAGCCCAATAAATGATAAAAACACGGCAACAAAAATGGATGCAGCAAACCACATAGGGTCATAACGAAGTAATGGGCTCATTTCCATTGCCGCCATACCCGTGTAATGCATGGTACCAATACCTGCGCCCACTAACACAGAACTCATGAGTAACTTTAACCCTGCGGGAATATGTGCAATGTCTTTACTGCGTATTAGTGACATACCTGTGTAGCAGGCTAAAAAAGCAGGAATAAACGAAAAAAATGTCAGAGCAGGATCATAGTTAATGGTTGTGCATAAAGAAAATGCAAGCATACCAATAAAGTGCATACTCCAAATTCCGCCAGACAAGACTAGAGAGCCGGTTGCATTGCCTAGTTTTCTGTATGATTCAAAGCGGGTTTTATTGGCTAAATCAATAATATGCAATGAGAAATATGCAGCAAAAATAGCGGTAGCAATCGAAAGGACAACTAAACTAGGATTGTACACCCCACTTATGATTAAGCTTGGATTTTGATCGGTAATAAAAAATTTCGCGAGCATAATAATTCGTTCAGACTGCAAGTAATGTCAGTCTAATACAATTTGCGCTAGATTTAGAGAAAAAAGATATGACAGACTAAGTAGGATTTATTTCATTAGCTATATTTAATTAGAAAATACTTAAGTGTGAGACTACCCATGCGCAGGACTGAGCAGACACTCGTCGAGCAAATGCAAATAAATGATGTTGAAATTCAGCATAGAATGAATTTATTAGGGCTCTCTTCACAATGCTTAGCATCACTCATTAACTATAAACCACTTATCGAGTCGGCGATTGAAAAAATGGTTGATGAGTTCTATAAAAAGCAAACAGAAGTCGATGAAATTTCATTACTTATTGGAGATGCTGACACACTGACACGTTTAAGAGATGCACAAAGACAATACATTATAGATTTATTTTGCGGCTGTTATGAAAATGATTACGTTAATAATCGGCTACGTATTGGCATGGTACATAAGCGAATTGGGGTAGAGCCCAAACTTTATTTATCGGCGGTATGTACCCTTAAAGAGCTCATTTTTGATGTGTTAAGAAACACCATAAAAGACCATGCAGAGCTAAATCAAACATTAACCATTATTGATAAGCTTATTTATTTTGATACAACATTAGTGTTTGATACGTACATTGCGAGTCTTGTTGGCGAAATAGAAAATGCGAAACGAAGAACAGAAGTGTATGCGAAAGGGCTTGAAGAGAAAGTGGCGCAGCGTACACATGAACTTGAAAAACTTGCCAAACTAGACCCCCTCACAAATTTGTATAATCGCCGAGAAATGCAAGAGTTGTTTCAGCGAGAATTAGCAAGAGCGCGCCGTCAGAAGCTACCTTTGACTATTGTATATTTTGATTTAGACAACTTTAAATCAGTGAATGACACACAAGGGCATTTGAAAGGTGACGAGGTATTAAAATTCATCGGGAAATATCTTAAAAAGAATACAAGAGAAATAGACATTGCCTGTCGTTATGGGGGAGATGAATTTTGCCTGATCATGCCAGATTGCGACGTAGAAAACACCATTGCGATATGTAATAAGCTGATCGTTGCTTTTGAAGCAAAATACCCCGCGTTACATTTGAGTTTTGGCATTATTTCAGCGCCTTTAGACAGCACCGTCGGTGCTGAGGAGCTTATAAATCGTGCTGATCGGAAAATGTACGAGGCTAAAAAGCATCAAGGTTCTCACATAATCCATTAACGTGTCATACGCTTTACAAACACAACCACAAACAGCGCTAGCGAAAAGCTGCCACAAAATGCTTCAATCGCTGCTATGAGCCTTGATAATCCAATGGGGGTAATATCGCCATAGCCTAGCGTTGTAAAAGTAACAACGCTAAAGTAAATGCTGTTTAAAAGTGCTGATACGTTATCATCGAACGAATTATCAAAACTAAATCTAAGCAATGAATCTTGATAGCTGACACCAAATAAAAAGTAACATATTGCGCAACAAACGATAAGAGACAGACTAAAGCGAATGACATTTTCAGGTTTTTCACCATAACCACATAACATGTCAATAAAGCTGGAAGTAATTTGTTTCGTTGATCCTTTCGGGTACTGTGCGTGGCGCATTCTTAATTCTTTATAGGTAAAGTTACCCGCGAGCTCGAAAAGCCCTTGGTGTTCAGACGCTTTACGTAAATTTCTGTATATTTCTTCGGATTGTTCAAATAAGTCGCGCGCAGTCGAGTATTGCCTATTTCGACGAGCTTTAAACGCCTCGGCTTCTTGTAGTAATTGTTCGCCTAAATCGATATTATCAATGCGGCTATCACTGAGTTTAACCCCAAGTAGGTTGGTATTTCGCAAATCGCAGTAGTGTAAGCTGGCGCTATGAAGGTTCGCTTTCATTAAGGATGCATTGGCAATTTTATTGTTGAAAAGATGTGCCCCCGACAAATTGGCTCGATAAAAATTGCAGTAAGAAAGATCATAACCTTCTTCATCATCTTTCTTTATTAAATTTAGACCCACTAAATTTGCACGTTGTAATTGCAGACCCTGAAGTAACCCGCCCTTTTTTGCATATCGTTCAAGTTTTTGAGTCAGCTCTAAGCCTGATTTATCAAATTTATTATCATGCCAAAAGCAATACCCAGAACCCATATCGGTTTCTTGACACGTGTTACCTGTTGGTGAAATGTAGCTACAACACGGTTTATCAGGCATAAGAATAAAAACTTATTTATGAGTCATCTTTATAGATTAGCAGGTATTTTACGGGGTAAAATATAATACAAAGATTTTATTAATTACATTGGCTTATTTTGTTTGAGTACACGTTAAAACGCAGTAAACGTAGAAAAACTGTCGCGATTAAAGTCGCCGAGCAGCAGTTGACTGTGTATGCACCTCACTTTGTCCCGCGTAAAGATATTGAAGCGTGGTTAAAAACAAAGCAGCATTGGGTTGCAGAGCAAGTTACTAAACAATCATTACACGCTGAGCAGTGTCAATTTCCCATTAAAAATTCGCAAATCAAGCTATTTGATCAGGTAATTCCCCTTGTATTTAAGCAAGAAAATTGCAGCCAATGGTATCAAGACACTGATACTCATGAATTAACCCTTGCTATTTCACCGCGCGTTAAACTCACAGACGCAAAGTATCTTGCATTGATGGAAGAGTTTTTACATGACAAGTTAGAAACCTACCTTGAGATGCGTATACAAAACTACTGTATTCAAATGAGAGAAGCGTTACCAACACGTCTTAAAATTCAACATTACAAGCGTCGATGGGGCAGTTGTAATCGCCAAAGAGAGTTAACCTTTAATTTGCACTTAGCCAGTGCGCCCCTATGGGTTATTGATTATGTTGTTGTTCATGAACTTGCGCATTTAAAGCATATGGATCACAGTGCGGCATTTTGGCAACGGGTGAGTGAGTTTTATCCCGAACATAAAAAAGCAAGCAATTGGCTGAAAGTGAATGGTCCATTTTTACGCTGGCTCTAATACTAATCCGCAAAAATACTTAATCATTTTGAGTGATTAAACCAGTCGCTACCTGCGTTAAAAATGTCTGATTTACGACTGCATGGATGCAGGAGGTAGAGCAATGCAGGAGCAATTGCCGAGAACAACTAAATAACTACATTTTTGCCTTGTTATCAACGCGGTTTTATTGCCTCAAAATAGACCACATAATTAAGCGTAATGGTATAACAAAAGGATAATTCAATTGAAAATAGCTGTATTTTTAGTTTAACGATTTAGGAAAAGAGAAGTAAACAATAATATGAAAAATAGAATAGTGAATTAGCAGAGAAGGAAAGTGGTGGAGGGAGCTGGATTCGAACCAGCGAAGGCTGAGCCGTCAGATTTACAGTCTGATCCCTTTGGCCGCTCGGGAACCCCTCCACACTAATTTTTATTGCATTTGGCCCCACTTAACTGAGCGTAGAAAAGTGGTGGAGGGAGCTGGATTCGAACCAGCGAAGGCTGAGCCGTCAGATTTACAGTCTGATCCCTTTGGCCGCTCGGGAACCCCTCCAATGCAACGGCGCTGATAATAGCAAACTGGCTCTTTAAGTAAAGAAAAAAACTAAAGAAAAATAGATTAATGCCGATAACTGGTTAATCTTGAAACTATTCGGCCAAAGTCTATGCAAATTGATGGTTTGTTGCTCAACGAGAGTCAACTTGATAATCGTCTTAACAAAAGTGTTCATGAACACCGCCAAGGTGAGTTTGCCTTATTATTGGCGATGCTGTCTCATGATGCGCTTGATTTTAGCCAGTTTCATTTACCGAAAACAGAATTAACCGATACTCAGAGTTCAGAACACGTACTCAGAAATGAGTTAGGGGCAGGCCCAAAACAACCATTAGCGCCTGAACAATATGATATGTTAATCGGGCAGAATAATGGGCTGCGACTTTTACAAGGTGGCTTGTCAGATATTCGCCTACGTAATTGTCTCAGTCCTGAGCCGCTTGCTATCCGCGATGATAAAAATCATGTGCCGTTAGAAGTCATCGATAACTGTGAGCCAGCAGTCAGAAAACGCTATTACGATAAAAACGCACCCACAGAGCGTATGCAAATGGATGCAGCTGCGTTTTATGACAGCTTAACGGACGACGCGATTCATCAGCCTTTGCAATTGGCAACTGCTTAATTAATTGAAATTGTCATACTCGCCTTGTACGCTACACTTACAAAGATAGGTAAATTGGTGCAAATCAGTAAAAAGTACAGCTAATTTTTTATGTGCTTGTTATAATGCGCCCAAATGGCTTTATGCCATTATCATTGAACCAAGTTATTAGGACTATAATGAAGAAAACATTCACGCTTAACCATGAGAAAATTAAATACCCTCGCATGGTTGATGCAGCTAAGCACGAAGTGAAGAAGTATTTAAAACGTGAGCGTAATAAAACTCTCCCAGAAGATGCCGATTACTGGGCATTTGATTGTAAATTTGGAGAGTCAGCTGACGACGCGAAAGTCGTTCATGTGGCGGAAATTAATAAATGCATTAGCGATATTGAAGCAAAAGGGCTTACATCGTTTTATGTCGAGATTCTAGCGCGTCCAGCACAACGCCAGTTACAAGAATTTGACGAAGAATAGTCGTTATAATTCATAGAATTTAAGAATGGGCCTTGAGGCCCATTTTTATTGTCTGAAATACAATGACATTATTGTGTGTTGATTTATATCACATGCCCACCACGCAACGGCTTTCCCTACAATGGCTAGTCAAGGTTTAGATTGGCTATATAAAAAGTGAATAGCCGTGATTTAAATTGCGTGACACTTTTTATATTTTTTGCCGCTACCGCAAGGGCATTCATCATTACGGCCAATTTTAATATCAGCAACGGGCGTTATTTCACCATCAAGGTAACGCCATAGTCCATCTTCTTTAATAAAACGCGATTTCTCGTGTAACTCACAATACAAGTTTTGGTAAAAGTAATTTGCTTTAAATTCTACAAAACCTTCTTGCTCGTTATATTCAGTATCTAAAACGCTTAGCTTGGTAAAACGACAGCTATTAGCAAAATCTTTGATTTCGCTAACAGGGTTAGCGGTTTGTTGGCTTTGTGCGTATGTTGTAAAGACATATTTTGCATCTTTTAAGGCATAAGCACTAAAGCGAGAACGCATAAGTTGTTCCGGCGTTTGCGCTTGGCTATCGCCTGCGTGCAAAGGTTGGCAGCAAAGCGAGAAATCTTGTTTGCTGCCACAAGGACAAAGGGAGTGTGTGAGTGATGTCATAACAACTTACCTAAAACAATAAATTGCTATTTTAGCAAGCCTATTGTGGCTGCGGTACTAAATTGTTTAATGGGTTGCTTTTGGTGAAGCAGTAAAACTTTGCAGATGCATGTTCTAAATTAAGAGTCATAGAATCTAGTTGATTGTTGCTGACAATATCTGTCCAGGTGATCACTGCGGCAAAGTTACCGTTGTGCAGCGCCGAACTTAACACATATTCAAGATTCACAAGGTGCTTTTGTCTGATCACTAACAGTTTACTGGTGTCGATTGAACATGAATCGAGTAATGCTTTACTTGGCACATGATCAGGTGCAATTAACAATGTCCACGCACTTTGGCTGTTATAGTGATGTAATACCTTTAATAGCTCAAATGTTGCTGAAATTTCGTCTTCAATTTGAATTAAATTAACCGACGCTTTGTCGTTATCTTGTTGATAGCTTTTAACGGTTCTTAAGGTAATTGGCTGTAACATAACTTTCACTCACTGGTTGTTTATACAGTATTTGTATACAGTAGTTTATACAGTGTTTTTGCGCAAGTGTTTTTTTGCTATTTTTTTAACCAATTATTCAGTTTTTAATAATTTTAAAAAATTAAATCTTTAAAAACAATTGGTTATTTTGTTTCTTTGCAGTGTGATATTTTGTGAAAAATGGATGAAATAATATATACAGTGTTTTATATCGAAGTTTATACAGTAGTTTGTATGCAGGATATTTGAGGTTTATACAGGTGTTTTGATAAAGAAGCCGGTGTACACCGGCTTCTAAAATTTAGTTTTTCAAGTACGTATTTAAAAACTCAAGGTACGCGTTTGATGCTTTGATACGGTTTTCTTTTTTAGTAAAACCATGACCTTCGTCATCGAACAACACGTATTCTACGGGGACACCATTCGCTTTTACTGCGGCAACAAGCTCATCACTCTCAACTTGCAATACACGAGGGTCGTTTGCACCTTGAATAACCATCAGTGGTTTCGTAATGTTTTTAGCATGGAAGAGGGGAGATATCGCTCGATGGCGTTCGCCATCAGTTGCAGGGTCACCCATTTCATCGTACAGTGCTTTTTTAAAGCTTTCCCACCAAGGTGGTATAGAGTTTAATGTTCTTACCCAGTTAGTTACGCCAAAAATATTAATACCTACTTTAAATTCTTCAGGTTCGAAAGCCAGCGCCGCTGCCGTCATAAAGCCACCGTAACTGCCACCCATAATGCCAATTTTATCAGCATCAACCCAGTCTAAGCTCTGTAAGTGTTTTTTCCCGTAGACAATATCTTGCAAATCGTCTGTGCCATGCTTTTTATCATCTAAATGGAAAAAAGTTTTACCATAGCCAGAGCTACCGCGATTGTTTACAGCAAATATAGCATAGCCATGATTAACTAAATGCTGCTGCATTGCGCTGTAACCTGTGCGGCTCTGGCCGCCCGGACCCCCATGCACCCACACTAGAGCAGGAACTTTATTATTACTATTAGCCTGTTTGGGCCTATATAAAACGCCAGGGATTTCTAAACCGTCAAAGCTTTTAAAACGCACAATCGTGCTTTCAACGAGATCATTTTGATCAATTGCATCGCTTAAAGTATGGGTCAGTTTTTTTGCTTTCGTTTCGCCTAATTGCCAAACAAATAAGTTACTTGGCGAGGTATCTGAATTTAGGTAAAACGCCATGCTCTTTTCATCAGCTGAAAAGCTTACACCACGTAAATTGCCCGGGGGCAAGGCAGGCATATCGATTTGTTTATTGGTTTTTGTGTCAATGATTGTCACTTTAGTACTGGCATCAGCATTAACCCCACTTACTTGGTAACGCCCTGATTTTGAGAAGTAAATAAAGCTGACATCCCAGTCATCTTTTAGGGCGGGGCTGTGCTCACCTGTCGTTAAGTCATAGCGCCAAACCTGTGAAAATTCACCTTTTGCATCGGTCGAGTAATACAGAGACTTGCTGTCTTTTGAGAATGTTTCAGGGCCATATTGCGCTTCATTATCATGACGAGTGATTAGCTCAGGTTTGAGCGTTTTTTTCATTGTATCGAGAATGAACACATCACTGTCTTTATTAGAGTTATTTTTTGATAAGGCAATAAAGCGGCCATCAGGGCTAATCGCCCCGACATCTAGACCAAGAGTATTTTGATAAACAGGTGTTATTTCATAGCGTGAACTGTCTACGCGATATAAATCCATAAACTTAGGATCGCGTTGATTACTCGTTATAAAAAAGTGCTTGCCATCGTCTGTAAAGCCCGCAAAGCTGGCACGAGTTTCATCGCCAGGAGTCAGGTCTTTGACAGTGCCGTCTGTCTCACGTACATAAATATGATAGCGCTCGTTCCCGCCTGAGTCCTTGGTAAATAATACGCGCTCATCGTTTGGAAAATAGCGAACAGCATAGGTGCTGTCTTCAAAGTTTGTTAAACGTGTTTTGTTCGCTGTTTTAATATCAATTTCATAGAGGCTATAGATGCCGCTTTCATCACTGCTAACAAGGATTTTGTCACCTTTAGGTGAAAAGCTGCTGCCCATAATTGAAGTGGTATCAAAAAATGTTTCAGCGTCATACTGTTTAATAGTGTGTTCTTGTTGCTGACTAATTGCGCTGGTGGTCGTTTGGTTTGATTGTGAACATCCTGCTAATGCAAGGCTTAATGCACACGCAATGGCTGCTAGTTGAAAACTCGGTTTCATTTTAATTATTCCTTATTATTTTTCCGTTATTGAGTCTTACTTGTTCAATATATAAACGCAAGTTTTGCAGCTAAATAATTGTTACAAAGCATGTAACTTTTTAGGGACATTGCTGTGTTACAATTTAAATTTCGCAAAGGAATGGCAATGATAGAAATAAAAAATCTCAATAAGCGTTTTGCTACAGCAACCGTGTTCGAAAATTATAATAAGCAATTTAACAGTAAGAAAATGTGCTTACAGGCGAGCAATGGGAGTGGCAAAACCACGTTACTGATGATAATTGCTGGCCTTGAAAAACCACAGTCGGGGCAAATAATGTATGCTAATAAACAGCATAGTTCACCACAAAAGTATGTGGCTATTGCCAGCGATCGCATTTGTTTACCTGATTTTTTAACGGCTCAGCAAATTATTCAACTGACCTGTAAAGCCTTAAATGTGCCTGCGCCAATTGACCTTATTAACGGATTTAAGTTCAGCGAACACTTACACACCCGTTTTAGCGCATTATCGACAGGCAATCAAAAAAAATGCCAGCTTATAATCACGTTTATGAAGCGGGCGCCTTATTTGCTTTTAGATGAGCCGAGTGCAGCACTTGACCAAGCAAGTATCCATTATTTACTAAATTTGCTTGATAACTATTTAAGTGATAAACCCGATGGGCAAATCATTTTAACCAGCCACGAGCCAGATGTGTTTTTACACCAAGGCTTTGAGTGTACGCCATTATGATAGAGAGCTTGTCACGTTATAATGCATTAATGAGCTACCGCTATTTAGCATATACAACTGCACTTAAGAACTTACTGGCGCAGCTTAAAAACTTTGGTTTGTTGTTTGCGTTAGTGCTTGGGCCTGCGGTTTTAGGCATCGCGCTGTTGTTATTTTTGGGGCTGGGTAAAATTGTAGACAGCCATGAACATGCCCGTTTTAGCGCCCAGTTAGCTTTGCTCTATCTGGCACTGCAAGCCGTTATGTTATGGGCTGTTGCTCCTGCTATAACAAACTCAGAAAATAGAGCCTTTCAAGCACATATCTTTAAGCCTGCTTGGCTAATTTTAATCGACTGTAAGCTTTTACTACTCAGTAATGTGTGGTTAATGGCAAGCTTATTGATAGCCGTTGACCTTCGTCTTCAGCAATGGTTGCAGGTTCCTCATTTTATTCTATTTATGCTGTTGCAGTGGCTGTGCGGTTTAATGGTAATTTATAGACCTTATTCGCTATTTTATGGTTTTTTAGCGTGTAGTATTCTGGTTCTTTTACCGTTTAGTTTAGATTCCTTACACTACCATAGCGGCTTTTTAATTGGTTTTATGGGGAGTTTATTTTTTCCTAACATGAACCTCAGTCATAAACGTGTGGTTAGTTCACTCACTTCATTTTGGATTAGTTACTTTTTGGAGCACAGCTGGAGTGTAATTTGGCGAAGTGCTTTGTTTACTGCAAGCCTATTAGCCGCAGTGCAACTAGTTGAAATTCGTAGCGACTTTAATCATGCGATACAGGTTATGGTGTTGGCAAACTGTGTATTACTAGGTAGTTCATTACAGTTTGATTGCTTTGCTGTGCTTCAAAAATACCGAGTGTTTTTTCAAACAAATGGTCAGTACAGACGGTTTTATTTAAGTCATTTTATACCCAGTTTACTGTTTTATGGTGCAGCGACATTGGCGGCAATGCTTTTGTTAAATGTTTTACAATGGCCGCTGGTCGCTTTGGCTGCTGTGTGGTGCTTTTTACAGCAGCTTTTAGCGCAAAAAAAACCAGCGCATTATGCGCTGGTTTGGTGTGTTATAACAATTGGAATAGCGTTAATTGCTTAAGCTGCATCAGCTTTGCTGTTATTTCCGCTACGTGCAGCTTTACCTGCAATGAGGTCAGCTGGGTCAAAATCGTCTACGTTAATTACATCGAGACGAGCTTTTTCAACAGCAGCTAATTTATCAGCTTCGGCTTGGCTTAAAATGCCTGCTTCAAGGCCCATTTGTGCCACTTTATCAAGTTGGAAGAAAGGCAGTTTTACACCTTTTTCGCGGCATACTTTATCAAATAATGGTTCAACTTCTAGTACGTCTTTAAGCGTTTGCTCTTGACGGCCCACTAAGTTAAGTGGCTCATTTTTAAGGTATACATAACTTGCTAAACGGTTACGTGTTTCGCTAGGTACTTGTAATAAGTGTGCGAGTTTGTGCTCAAGCTTATCTGTTGGTTTGCGTACTGGGCGACCAAATGGGAATAACATGATTTTAAGCATCGCACGAAGCGCAGCAGACGGCATGTTATTAATTAAGTCAGCCAGTGCACGTTGGCAGTGATAAAGGTGATCTTGGCAGCTCCATTGAACAAGCGCAAAATCTTCTTTTTTACGGCCTTCGTCGTTGTAACGTTTAAGTGTTGCAGACACTAGGTATAAGTAGCTTAGTAAGTCACCTAAACGTGCTGAGATACGCTCTTTACGTTTTAATGAACCACCAAATACAGCCATGCTGATGTCAGACATTAATGCAAGTGAAGCACTAAAACGTGACGCTACGCGGTAAAACTCTGCGGTTTCATCTTTGTACGGCGTACTTGTAAAGCGCGCACCGGTGAATGCTAACCACTTAGTACGTACTAGGTTCGAAATGGTAAAACCAATATGACCCATAAGTGCTTTGTCGAATACTGCAAGTGCTTCTTCGCGGTCTTCAATCGAGCATGCACCTAGTTCAGTAAGTACGAACGGATGACAACGAATTGCACCTTGACCATAAATGATCATGTTACGCGTAAGAATGTTTGCACCTTCAACTGTTATTGCAATTGGCGCACCTTGGTAACCACGGCCTAAATAATTGTTTGGACCAAGCATAATGCCTTTACCACCGTGAACATCCATGCCGTGAATGGTTGCTTCACGCATTTGTTCTGTTAAGTGGTATTTAATGATAGCTGATACCACTGACGGCTTTTCACCAAGGTCAACGGCACCGGTCGACATGCTGACTGCGGCATCAGAGCTGTAGGCATAACCTGCAAGTTTTGCGAGTGACTCTTCAACCCCTTCCATTTGACCGATAGGTAAACGGAATTGACGACGAATGCGGCTGTATGAACCAGTAGCAAGTGCGATGGTTTTAATTCCACCCGTTGAATTAGACGGCAAGGTGATTGCGCGGCCTACCGATAAGCATTCAACCAACATACGCCAGCCTTGGCCAGCCATTTTAGGGCCACCAATGATGTAATCTAGTGGAACGAAAATATCTTTACCGCGAGTAGGACCATTTTGGAATGGAACATTTAGCGGGAAGTGACGACGACCAATTTCAACCCCAGGGGTGTCTGTTGGGATGAGCGCACAAGTAATACCTGGCTCTTTGTCATCACCTAATAAACCGTCTGGATCTTGTAATTTAAAAGCAAGACCAAGCACTGTCGCAACAGGTGCAAGGGTAATGTAACGTTTATTCCATGTTAGGCTAATACCTACCACTTCTTCACCATTCCACTGACCTTTACATACGACACCGTAATCAGGAATAGCACTCGCGTCTGAACCGGCTTCAGGTGAGGTTAGGGCGAAACATGGAATTTCTTGACCACTTGCTAAGCGTGGTAAGTAATGATCTTTTTGCTCTTTAGTACCATAGTGCTGAAGCAGCTCACCTGGACCTAACGAGTTAGGCACACCAACAATTGAAGAAAGTAGTGTTGATTTACTCGTAAGCTTTTGCAGTACGCATGATTGTGCAAACGCAGAAAACTCTAAACCGCCGTATTCTTTTTTGATGATCATGGCAAAGAATTTATTATCTTTTAGATATTGCCAAACATCTTGTGGTAAATCGGTTAATTCATGAGTTGCGTGCCAATCATCAAGCATGCCACATACTTCTTCAACAGGACCATCAATAAAGGCTTGCTCTTCAATGGTTAGTTTGGGTACTGGGTATTGATGTAATTTATTCCAGTCAGGACGGCCGCAGAATAGATCTGCTTCCCACCATGTTGTACCGGCATCGATTGCTGATTTTTCTGTATCCGACATTGTCGGAGTGACTTTTTTAAATGCAGCAAAAATAGGCTTGATAATGTATTGTTGACGAATGCTAGTCACAGAAAGTGGCACAGCAATTAATAAGAATAGTAGCCAACTAATTGCGCCAAACGCGCCAGCAAAAGTGCCAACAAGTAAGGTCGCAATGGCAATACCTAAGCAGGTATTCCAGCTTGCTCTGTGGTAACTCGCAATACTAAGCAGCACGAGTAAACCAAGTAAAAATAAGAGAGTCATTGATTATTCCTTAATAGAGGTCAGACCACCTCTCTTAGAGTAGCGCTAGATACGCTAATTATCAAGAGGGGGACACGGATAAAACTAATTTTACCTGTTCATTTTTTTACAGTGTAAACCATGATGAGCAGACAACCAGATTGGCGTTTAGGTTTATTATTGCGATTTAATAAATAATAATGTTGATAAAAGTAAAAATTTAGCGTGTTCAACCAGATAGTTAATAAAATACAAATAGGGTAGTTGCTAATAGTGTCGCTATGTTTAACAATAACTGCTGGCACAGCTTCGCTATTAATGCCATTCCTTCATTTAGTTTTATAGGTAAAGAGTTCTATGTGTGAGTTGCTTGGCATGTCTGCCAATGTACCAACGGATATTTGTTTTAGTTTTTCAGGCTTATTAGAACGTGGCGGTAACACCGGACCACATAAAGATGGCTGGGGCATTACTTTTTATGAAGGAAAAGGCTGCCGTACGTTTAAAGATCCTGAGCCAAGCTGCCAATCTGAGATTGCAAAGCTTGTTAAAGCGTATCCTATAAAGAGTATTTCGGTTATTAGTCATATTCGTCAGGGCAATCGTGGCCGCGTGTGTCTTGAAAATACACACCCATTCACGCGTGAATTATGGGGCCGCGAAATTACTTACGCACATAATGGTCAGTTGTCTAATTATCATGACTTAAAGCCTGATTACTATCGGCCAGTTGGCAACACCGACAGTGAATTGGCTTTTTGCTGGCTACTCGATAAAATTCGTGAAAAGTACCCTAAGCGCCCATCCAACATGGCGTCGGTTTTCCGTTATGCCGCAAAACTCGCCCATACTCTGCGAGAAAAGGGGGTGTTTAATATGCTATTAACGGATGGCGTGTATGTGTTGGCTTATTGTACTAATAATCTGCATTGGATCACCCGTCGTGCGCCGTTTGGCAAAGCCACATTAATTGATGCTGATATGGTGGTTGATTTTCAAAAAGAAACCACACCGAATGATGTGGTTACTGTCATTGCAACCCGACCACTTACCCACGATGAGCGCTGGCAAAAAATGGAACCAGGTGAGTTTGTGCTATTTAAAATGGGTGAGAAAATATAACGATAAAATCGAAGCGCTTTTACGGCGCTTCGTTACTCATTTCTTGCTTAACCGCAGTCGGCGTACTCACAGGTGCTGTTACTGTGAATGAGTTAAGTTGTACTTCAAACTGTTCCACGCCTTTTTCGCCTTTCCACATACGCACTAACATGTAATCCATTTCGGGAGCAAACCAAGCAAGGGCTTGACGTTTATCGTTATCGTATAAGCGTTTTACTTTAATGGCTTCAATATTGCCGATTGGTAAAGAAATCATTTCGGTGCCAATGACTTCAAAGTCGTAGCTACGCAGATTTCCTTTTTTATCTACTAATGGGTATGAAAGCTGGGTTTTACCTTGCTTTAACTCTTCGCGCACTTGAACTTGGTACGACAGAGAGTCTTGAAAATCATCTGACCAATCAAATTTTAGCGGGTATTTACTTTGATTACTGTTCACTTGCTTTTGTGCAGCATCAAATTTTAATGTGTACTCTTTATCAGGTCCTGTACCAGAGCGCTCCATTGTGTAGCTTAAAGGCGATACTTTTTGATCTTGATAGGTAAATTTTGAAGTTTCTTTTCGTGAATCAGAAAATATCATCCATTCGATTTCACTATGATAAGTTAGCACATAGCTATCGTTGGCTGTTTTTTTAAGTTCGCGTACTGCTTTACCATGGGTTTCACCTTTACGAAGTACATCGTATTTGGCTTGGTATTGAGTGAGATCGCCAGCTAAAACACTGGTAGGAAGTAATAAAGTGCCCACACACGCGAGTAGGGCACTTCGATTTTTATTCTGGGTAGTGCGCGCCGTGTGCAGGAAGTTGTTTTTCGTCAAAAACTGCATAATCTGCTTCCATCTTGAGTCGTTGTTCACTGAACCACTTGACCACCAAAGGATAGATTATATGTTCTTGCTGATGAACACGTTGTGCGAGTGTTTCTGCGGTATCGTTTTCGAGTACCGGCACTTTGGCTTGAAGCACAACGGGACCACCGTCTAGCTCTTCTGTCACAAAGTGAACACTAACGCCATGAACATCATCTTTTGCGTCTATAGCTCTTTGATGGGTATTCAGCCCTTGGTACTTAGGCAACAAAGAAGGATGAATGTTCAACATTTTTCCTTTAAATTTTTGCACTAAGTTAGGTGTTAGAATACGCATAAAACCAGCTAATACAACCAGATTTGGTTCAAAACTGTCAATAATGTCCATTAACTCTGCATCATAGGCCTCGCGTGAGTCAAAGTCTTTATGGCTAAGTACACGTGTTTGTATACCTGCATTCTTTGCTCGTTCAAGGCCATAGGCGTCGGCTTTATTACTAATTACAGCGGCGATATTGGCGTTAATTTCACCACGTCCACAGGCATCAATGATGGCCTGAAGATTCGAACCACTACCAGAAATTAATACAACAAGACGACAAGGGGCCATTAATCACGGCCACCTAGAATTTCAACTTGCTCTTCGCCAGCTTTTGCATCTTGGATTTCACCGATATGCCATGCATTTTCGCCAAGATCTTTTAGAATCGCTAAGCTTTGCTCAAGTTTATCGGCTGGAACAACTAATACCATGCCAACACCACAGTTAAATGTACGGTACATTTCGTGAGTTGTGATGTTGCCATTTTCTTGTAACCAGTTGAAAATTACAGGCCATTCCCAGCTGTCACCTTTGATCACTGCTTTTGCAGATTCAGGTAAAACACGTGGGATATTTTCCCAGAAACCACCGCCTGTGATGTGCGATAACGCGTGAACGTCAACCTGCTTAAATAACTCAAGAAGTTGTTTAACGTAGATGCGAGTTGGCTCTAAAAGGTGATCGCCCAGTGTTTTGCCGTCTAGGTCAGCGCTTGTGTCAGCACCTGATACTTCAAGTACTTTACGAATTAATGAGAAGCCGTTTGAATGAGGACCACTTGATGCTAGAGCGATTAATTGGTCGCCAGCAGCCACTTTAGTGCCATCGATAATTTTTGACTTTTCTACAACGCCGGTGCAGAAACCAGCCATATCGTAGTCTTCACCTTCATACATACCTGGCATTTCAGCAGTCTCACCACCGATTAACGCACAGCCAGAAAGCTCACAGCCTTTACCGATACCTGTTACAACATCAGCTGCAGTGTCGACGTCTAATTTACCCGTTGCATAGTAATCAAGGAAAAATAGTGGCTCAGCACCTTGTACAATAAGGTCGTTCACACACATAGCAACAAGGTCGATACCCACTGTATCGTGCTTTTTAAGATCGATTGCTAAACGTAGTTTTGTACCAACACCGTCTGTGCCAGCAACCAGGACAGGCTCTTTATAGCCAGTTGGTAGTTCGCAAAGTGCGCCAAAACCACCGATACCGCCCATTACTTCAGGACGTTTGGTTTTTTTAACGACGCCTTTAATACGCTCAACAAGTGCATTACCGGCATCGATATCTACGCCCGCGTCTTTATAGCTAAGAGACTGTTTTTGTTCGCTCACAGGTTTTCCTCAAAAAAGTTGCATGTGGGTTGCTTAGAAACGCGCGTATTTTACAACAATTGCACTGGCGCGGCTAGTTGAAAAATCACTTTAACCGACTTGACAAGGACAGTTGTCCGCAAAATGAGAATGAAGGTGTAAGGATAGAGGCGCCACTGTGTTCTGGCGCCTAAATAAAGAGGGGTAAAATAGGTTAGGCTTTCGCCGTTAAAATAGCCCGCAGAGGAGCAGGGTAGCCCTCAATCGTTTTGCTGGTGTCGGTGGGGTCTAAAAAGTCAACCAGTGACTCGTTTTCCATCCACTGGGTTTTGCGTTGTTCTTCAAGTGTGGTGATTGCACAATCTTTAACTTGGACATCTTTAAAACCAACGCGCTCCATCCACAGCTTTAATGCTGCCGTACTTGGAATAAACCACACGTTGCGCATTTTTGCGTAACGATCGGTGGGCACAAGTACCGTGTGTTCGTCACCTTCGACAACCAGCGTTTCTAACACTAATTCACCCCCAGGACGAAGCTGTGCTTTTAATTGGGCTAAAAAGTCGATAGGCGAGCGACGATGATATAACACCCCCATCGAAAACACGGTATCAAACGCTTTAAGCTCTGGCAGTGCTTCAACACCGAGTGGTAATAAGTGAACATTGTCATCTTGGTGGTAATGTTTAATCGCTTGAAACTGGCATAAAAATAGATCAGAGGGGTCAATGCCCACCACAAAGTTGGCACCTTCACCACGCATACGCCATAAGTGGTAACCAGAACCACAGCCAATATCAAGTACTGTACGGCCTTTTAATGGCTCAATATGCGGCAACAAACGATCCCATTTCCAATCGCTGCGCCATTCAGTATCAATGTCGATACCGTGTAAGCTAAATGGGCCTTTACGCCAAGGCATCATGCGTTTTAATAAATGGGTGAGCTGCTTTTGTTGACCTTCTGATAACTCATCGCCTGTGCCTATCTGTACTTTATCTTGCAGGTTTACATGATCCGTACTGATTTCTGGTAAGTTTTTTAATACCTTTTGCCATTTGGGTAAATCACCATGACTTGCTTCTTGCTCCCAATGCTTAAGTTGAGCAGGCAAGGTTTCGAGCCAATGACTGAGCGGGCTTTGTGCTATTGCAGCGTAAAATTGGTTAAACCATTGAGACATGAAATACTCTTTATATCGTTGTGCTGTTACTTGATGGCAATCATCGAGCAGAAATTAAAACATTGGTACCATACTTGGGTTTGGCTAAAGCCAATCTCAGTGAGGCGTGCTAAATGAGTACTCAAATGATCAGGGCGCATAACATTTTCAATCGCAGTGCGTTTTTGGCTGATCTCAAGTTCTGAGTAACCGTTGTGACGTTTAAAATCATGGTGTAAATCAATCAGCAAATTATTGCATTGCTCATTTTCACCTTTAATTTTTTCGCTAAGCAGCAATACGCCACCGGGCTTTAAATTAGCATAGATTTTCTCAAGCACTGCGTGGCGCTTTTCAGGCGGAATAAACTGCAGGGTAAAGTTCATTGCTACAACAGAAGCATTTTCGATGGCTAAATCGTTAATATCACCAAGGGTAACTGTAACGGGAACTTCAGAACGAAAGCCTTGTAAATGCAGTTTACAACGCTCAACCATGGCTTGTGAGTTATCTACCGCAATGATATTACAGTTATCTGTACGAATATTACGGCGCATGCTTAATGTTACAGCGCCTAACGAGCAGCCTAAATCATATAGGTTTGAGTTACTTTGTGCGTACTCACCAGCTAGTTTTCCCATGGTACTAACAATAGTGGCATAACCCGGCACCGAACGCTGGATCATATCTGGGAATACTTCAACTACATGTTGGTCAAAACTAAAGTCTTTAACCGCTTGCTCAGTGGCATAAATACTGTCTTTTTGCGTCACGTGAACAGTCTCTTTAAAAAATAATACCGCTATTTTAGCATTTTTAGCTGGATAGTCAGTGATAAATTCAGTAGCTTGGCTAGAATTATCAATAACAAGTACAAGAAAGAGAAGTTTAATGACTAAAAGCAAAGTGATCAGTACAGAAGATATCTTATCAACTCTGTGTCATTCAGTTACCGGCGTATTATCGTCAGCAAGTGGCAATAAAATTAGCTATTCGGCTATGGTACAAAAAATAACCCGTACCTGCATGCGCCCAGATATAGGTTGTTTTGTATTGTTCGATGGTGGTTTTACAGGCCTGGTGGTAACAAACTTCACGGCACAAGCGGCGATGGAAATTTACCATGATTATATGCGCAGTATGGGTATGCCAGAAGAAGAAATAGCCAATAGCCATTTATCAGACGACGTTGCCAACGTACTTGGTGAGCTGATGAACCAAATCGTGGGCGACTTTACTTCTAAAGTACGCGACCAATTGCATACGTCTATCACCCAAAACCAACCTAAAATGATGGCAATCAACAAGCAAGTACAGATTTCGGTTGATACCACTATGGATAGACCACAAGCACGCCGCGTGACATTCACTACATCGAAGCAAAATATCTTCTATCTTGAGCTTGCGATGGATAAAACTGAGTTTATCAAGCTTCATGACTTTGATATTTCAGAAGCGGTTGACCCTGATGACATCATTGAAAACGAAGCAAAACAAAAAGCTGAAAAGCAAAAAGCAGCATCACAAGCAGACGATGCCGATGATGATTTTATGGCCGAATTAGGGTTGTAACTCAACGACTTGGGCTTTCAGCTGTTAGATAAAACAGAGGCGCGGTTTAGACCGCGCTTTTTTGTGCTTTAAAGCAATTGATAACATCTTTAGCAGGGATCCCAATTAACGTAATAGTCTCATCGTCTATCTTTTGAATTTTTGATTTAACTGTCACTGAAGGCCCTCGAGTAAAGCTTTTCACAGATTCTGGTGAAAAGATATTTAGCTCATCTTTGATTAAATCTGTTTTATGGGTTTTAGAATCAAAGCTGATCATGATATCACCCTCAAAATCCATTTTTTCTGACGATTCAACAGAGATAATAGAGGCCAAATCAGGGTTTTGCTTAAAATAAATTTTAAAAAAGCTTTTTGCGTATGAGTTTAAATTTTTAATTGAAGTAGTTATGTGGCTATCAACTTCAAGTATTGCATCGTTTTCTAATACTGATTTCATCTTGCAAGCCCATTCACCATTTAAAAAGTTATAATCGTCAAAAGCATTCGCAGTTGTACACTTAAAAAGTAATAAAAGTATTATCAAGACTCTATATAACATTTCATTTGTTCCTTTTAGAAAAAATACTCGATGCTCGTTAACTTTATCTAAATATCTTACAGCTTTGAACTAAAAGCTCGTTTTAAAGCCTACATTCATCCAATTTATGCTTTACTCATAAGGCCTAAAAAGGATTTGATGACTGCATGAATTACTTAAAAAACGTTATAACTAAATTTGTTTTCATGATGCAAAAGCGCCCAGGGTTAATGGCGGTGTTAGCGTTTTGCAGTGGTGTGGCAAGCTATGTATTTGTTGAGCGAAAAGAATCGTTTTCGCAACTTATCTCTATTTTGTTATTAGTCACTTGGTTGTGGTTGTTAATAGATAACTGGCTAAGAGATAAAGTAGAGGAGCGTTTTGGTGTGGCGGTGTCGCCCAACGTGGTGCGCTTTGCGCTGCAAGTTGTGCAGCAAGAAAGCCTGTTCTTTGCTTTACCATTTTTCTTAGCGGTGACAACCTGGGATCATGGTCAGGCTGCGTTTACCGCCTTAATCATTCTTTGTGCGTTCGTTTCTGTTGTTGATCCCCTCTATTACAAAAAGCTCGCAAGGCACAGTGTCTGGTTTAGTGTGTTTCATAGCTTTTCCTTGTTTGTCGTGTTGTCGGTTACCTTACCTATTTTATTAAAATTAACGACCAGTCAGAGTTTTGAAATTGCGCTGGTGACAGCGGTTATTTTAACTATCCCGAGTTTAGGAAACTTGATGCCGAATGCAAAATGGTGGCGTTTCCCGCTGTTGGTACTATTGCTTTGCGCTTTAAGTGCCGGGCTTTGGCAATTACGTAGCTTTGTACCGCCTGCGGCACTGCGTTTAACCGATATGAGCGTGTCGTATCAGCTTGATGAACAAGCCCGTAAACCAATAGAGCCTATCCAAAAGTTAACCGAGTATGATTTACATCAAAAAGGTCTATACAGCTTTAGCGCAGTTAAAGCCCCGAGAGGTTTAAATGAAAAAGTCTTCCATGTTTGGGTGCATAATCGTAAAGAAGTTGAACGCATAGCCCTGGATATTTCCGGCGGTCGTAAAAAAGGCTATAGAGCATGGAGCCACAAAACGAATTTCCCTGCTAATGCGGCAGGAAAATGGGTCGTTAAAGTGGTTACCGAATCAGGGCAGCTGATAGGTCAGAGAAGGTTTGAGGTAACTGAAGTTTAGCTGTCAGTTTTTAGCCGAAATGAGAGAGGGGCAATTTTGATTGAACGTTTATGAGGAACATGTTGCTATGAACCAATAACTTAATTATTGTAAATATTAAGTTTAAAATTTTTGGCAAGAAAAGCATGACTAGGTATTTTCAGTTTACTGTGCTGGTTACAGCAGTTTTATACTCGACGTTTTTTTTCTTACCGTATATTTGGCAATATATTTACTCTGAAGACATTTCTTACTTATTATCTGCTGCAGGAACAGGTGGAATTATCGATCCTCAAAGCTCGTTTCCATATATTTACTCAATGGTATATGTATTAAGTCTACTTGGTCTTTATTTATACAAAAAATTAGCAAAGTGGTTATTTTGTTCACTGACTGCCTTTAACTTTCTTGTTAGCCCTTACATTCTTGGGCTATATGTCACAATGTATTTTGATGCATCTATTGGTTATTTACTTACTCTTTGCGAAGGTGCATTGATTTTAATGCTCTTTAGTGATGATGTTATAAAAAAGCTTAAGTAAACAGTCTATTTTTGGTATTAGATCTCATATTATTTTTACTGATAGCATTAATAAGGGTTTTTCCCTTCACCTACCAACACACTGAATATTCTTAAATCAAGCTCGAGTTGATGGTATTGCGGCTCCATGTGGCAACAGAGTTGATAAAACGCTTTGTTATGATCTTTTTCTTTAAAATGTGCAAGTTCGTGAACAACCAATGCTTTTAATAACGGCTCTGGTGCGCATAGTAAGTCGCTGTTAATGGCTAGGTCGTGCTTACGCGTTTTGCCTTGCATACGAAAAGTATGCGTACCTAACGCATTGGTGACCATATCGCCTTGTTTTTTAAACGCGGCACGACCAAAAGGCAGGGCGTTTTTAAGGTAACGTTTTTTAAGCTCGGTTGCATAATTGTATAAGGCTTTATCACTGGTGATGTTATGCGCGTCAGGGTATTTACCTTTTAAATACTGTGCGGCTTTGTCATTATTAAAAAGCTGTAATACTTGGTCAACGATATGGGGCGGGTAACCTTGAAAATAACGGCTGTAGTCTTTCATATGCACTCTGAAATTAAAATAAACTGCTTTGGCTGGCTTCTCGCTCACCTGCAAAAGGCGCGAGCACCGGGTGATTATAACCTAAATCTTGGCAAAATTGCCTCGCCAATAGTGGCGATTCGCGGTTATCGGCGGTATGAAAAAACACATATGGTGATTTACCTTCTTCAAGCCATTGTTTTATTTTTTTAAGCCAAGGTTGGTAATACGATTTGTATTCATGGTTAAGGCTTGCAATCACAAAGCGCAGCATCGGATTACTGCCCGTTGCTATAGCATGGACAGGTAAATAAGGCTTTTTCTTTTGCGCATCAATCAATGCATCTGTTTCTGCGGGCACTGCAAATAAAGCCCGTGTATCCATACTTATGCGATTAATGTTGTTTTCAATTAGTAGCTGATTAAGGCGAATTTCAGCATCACCTTTTTGAAAAAACGCGGGGTGGCGTACTTCAACACCATAATTGAGGTGTTTGGGTAACTGGGTAATAAAATTAGTCAGCAGGGGCAGAGCATTAGGGCCAAAGGCACTTGGTAACTGCAACATAATTTGCCCAGTTTTGGCAAAAATAGGTTCAAACAGGGTCAGCCATGCATTTAGCTCATTGTTTATATTGGTGAGCTGTAATTCGTGACTAAAACGCCGGTGAAACTTAAAAGTAAATTTAAAGTCTTCGGGTACAGCATCGTACCAGCGTAATAGTGATTCGTGACTTGGGTCAGCATAAAAGCTGGTATTGCCCTCAACCGAGTTGAAGGTGTGCGCATACTCGTTGAGCATGTCGGCACTTTTACAGTGACTAGAAAGTAAACTTCCTTTCCATGCGGTGCTAGACCACTGTGGACAACCTAAGTACAGCATTAAATCAACCAATAAATTTAAACTGCGCGTAGTGTAACAAAAGAAATGAATGCTCAGAAGTCAGTGCGCATATTTAGGCTTCTTGGCGCACTGCTGGCACTCGCATTTTGAGATGGTTTGGGTATAATGCTCAGCCTTAAATGATTACTTTGTATAGTGGCTTTTGCTCTCAAAATAGCGAACTCTTAAGAGCAGGCGGCTATAAGTCTTTAACTGACAGGAATACTATGCGCTCTATATATTGCGGACAGCTAAATAAATCTCACGTAGATCAAGAAGTTGAACTATGTGGTTGGATCAATAAACGCCGTGACCTTGGTGGACTTATTTTCGTCGATTTGCGTGACAGAGAAGGGCTCGTTCAAGTGGTTTTTGATCCTGAAGTAGAAGGATTAATGGACACTGCGAATAAACTACGCCAAGAGTTTTGTGTGCAGTTAAAAGGTGTTGTTCGCGCACGCCCTGAAAGCCAAGTAAATAAAGACATGGCAACAGGTGAAGTTGAAATTTTAGGCACAAGCTTAACTATCATCAACCGTTCAGAGCCATTACCTCTTGATTTTAATCAGCAAAACTCTGAAGAGCGCCGTTTAAAATACCGTTACCTAGATTTACGTCGTCTTGAAATGAGTGACCGTATTAAACTACGTGCAAAAGCGAGCAGCTTTGTGCGTCGTTTCTTAGATGACAATGGTTTCTTAGATATCGAAACACCCGTACTTACAAAAGCAACACCAGAAGGTGCGCGTGACTACTTAGTACCAAGCCGTGTGCACAAAGGCAGCTTTTATGCATTGCCTCAGTCGCCACAGTTATTTAAACAATTACTAATGATGTCGGGTTTTGACCGTTACTATCAAATTGTTAAATGTTTCCGTGACGAAGATTTACGTGCTGACCGTCAGCCAGAATTCACACAAATCGATTTAGAAACGTCATTCATGAGCTCTAATGAAGTTCGTGCGATGACAGAAAAAATGATCCGTGAAATGTGGCAATCACTGCTTGACGTTGATTTAGGTGACTTCCCTGTCATGCCTTACAGCGAAGCAATGCGTTTATACGGTTCAGATAAGCCAGATTTACGTAACCCAATGCAACTTGTTGATGTTGCTGACTTAGTCAAAGACGTTGAATTTAAAGTTTTCTCAGGCCCTGCAAACGACGAAAAAGGCCGTGTTGCCGTGTTAACTGTACCAGGCGGTGCAGAGCTTTCTCGCAAGCAGATTGACGACTACACGAAATTCATCGGTATTTATGGGGCGAAAGGCCTTGCATGGATGAAGGTTAACGACCGTGCTGCGGGCGTTGAAGGTGTACAATCACCAATCGCTAAATTCTTAAATGAAGACGTGATTAACCAATTACTTGAGCGTACTAATGCGCAATCGGGCGATATCATTCTATTTGGTGCAGACAAACGCAACGTGGTTAACGAAGCAATGGGTGCGCTACGTCTTAAGATTGGTGTTGATTTAGGTATTACAAACCTTGATAGCTGGAAACCGCTATGGGTTGTTGACTTCCCAATGTTCGAAGAAGACGACGAAGGTACATTACATGCGGTTCACCACCCATTCACGGCTCCAAAAGAAATTTCGCCAGCAGAGCTTGAGGCAAACCCTGCCGCAGCAATCTCTGATGCATACGACATGGTATTGAATGGCTATGAAGTAGGTGGTGGCTCAGTACGTATTCACAACGCCGACATGCAAGAAACAGCGTTTAGAATTTTAGGTATTGATGCGCAAGAGCAACAAGACAAGTTCGGTTTCTTACTTGACGCCCTAAAATACGGTACACCACCGCATGCAGGTCTTGCGTTTGGTCTTGACCGCTTAGTTATGCTGTTATGCGGTACTGATAACATTCGTGACGTAATTGCATTCCCTAAAACAACGCAAGCATCATGTTTATTAACAGATGCACCAAGCAAAGCCAATGCGGATTCGTTAACAGAGCTTGCGATTAATGTGGTTGCAAAAGACGCTGAGTAATTCTTAATAAACTGAATTATAAGCTTTAATGAAAGCCCTAAGGTGTACCCCTTAGGGCTTTTTTGTGTTTAAATTAATTTTTATATGGTGTATTTCAAGGAGAGGGTATGAATATAAACGCCAGCTTTATTAATTACTTAATGCTTATTTTAGTTCCGTTTTTTGCTGTAATGAGTTATTACCTCGGTAAACGTAAAACGACAACCCCTATCATTGTCGCTATTATCGGTGGTTTGTTAGGTTTAATGCCTTTATTTGGTCTGGTATTTATTGCTGTACTGGCGCTTAAAAAAGATATTGAGACGAGCGCGTGATCACAAGCCATTCGCTTTATTTTGAACACACCTTTGAACACACCTTTGAAGTAAACCTAGCAGGGCAAACATTTTCGCATTGCGAATTTGAGCAATGCGAATTTATCGATTGCGACTTTAGCCACAGCCAGTTTGAAAACTGTCGGTTTATAGAATGCGAGTTTAAAAACTGTAATTTAGCGGCGCTTGGGCTCAAGTATACCTCACTTGAAGAGGTGAGCTTTAAAGCGTGTAAATTAACCAGTGTACGCTTTACAGATGTTGATTGGCCGCTGCTTGCCACCCGTGCCCCTGTGAGTTTTATTGGCTGTGAACTTAGCCATAGCAGCTTTTTTGAACTCAGTTTAAAGGCCTTAAAAATGCGCAGCTGTTTTGCCAAAGATGTTGATTTTAGGCATGCGGATTTATCATCTGCTGATTTTACTGATACTGATTTTCGTGACAGCGTGTTTCAACAAACGAATCTCAGTAAAGCTAATTTTATTGGCGCCAGCCATTTTGCTATTGATATAACCGCTAATAATATAAGTAAAGCTAAATTCGAGCGTTATGCAGCTTTGGACTTACTCGCCGGGCTCGATATAGAGCTGGTGGATTAAGTACCATTACTAATAGGATTAAGGAAAGCCATGAATTTAAGTCCCACCTCCTTGGAAGGAAAATTTATTAAATTAGTGCCATTAACACCAGCGCATCGTGATGCACTTGTAAATGCAGCCGCAGATGGTGAGTTGTGGAAATTATGGTTTACCTCTGTGCCCAATGAAGAGCGAGTTGATGACTATTTAACCATGGCATTTGAGCAACAAGCTCAGGGCCGAGCATTACCATTTGCAGTTATAGACCAGCAAAGTGGCGAGGTTATCGGTTCAAGCCGTTTTTGTAATATTGATACTAAAAACCGCCGTTTAGAAATTGGTTATACCTGGTATGCCAAGCGCTTTCAGCGCACAGCCGTCAATACCGAATGCAAAAAGTTACTGCTTAATTATGCTTTTGAAACGCTGCATGTGATTGCTGTAGAGTTTCGTACTCATTGGCATAATATGGCATCACGCAATGCTATTGCACGTTTAGGGGCTAAACAAGACGGTGTACTTCGAAACCACCAAGTAATGGCCGATGGGCATGTGCGTGACACGGTGGTGTTTTCAATTATTGATGGCGAGTGGCCGATGGTTAAACGCAGTTTAGAATATAAATTAGAGCAGTAGAAAGTGTTGACTATAAGAAAAATAACTTTGTTATTAGCGTTTACGCTTTTTGGACAGAGAGCCATTGCTACTGAAACTGAGGTTTTGTTTGATACCCAACGATCGCGCCATATTCCAGTGACGATAACGCCTATCGATAGTAAATGCACCGCGCAGAAAAAGTGCCCCGTTGTTTTTATTGGCGCAGGTTACGGTATGGCGCATACAGATTATCAATTTGCGCAGCAGGTTTTTCATCAGCATGGCTATTTAACGGTTGAAGTTGCGCATGAATTAAACGGTGACCCAAGTTTAAGTCCTGAGCCGCCTTACATGACGACGCGGATGGAAAATTGGCATCGCGGTGTAGAAACGCTGATGTTTTTAGTGAATGAACTTAAAGGGCGTTATCCTGCGTATGATTTTAACCAGTTAACCTTGTTTGGGCATTCAAATGGCGGCGATATTGCAGCCTTGTATGCCGCTATTTACCCAGCGAAAGTGAGTAAAGTGATCACCCTTGATCATCGTCGTATGCTGATACCACGTAATAAAAACATTGCTGTGCTTACGCTACGCGGCAGTGACTACCCTGCAGATGACAACGTATTGCTCACACAGCAAGAGTTGGCTTTATACCCTGTTACACAAGTAACAATGGCAGGTTCTCGCCATAATGATATGTATGATGGTGGTCCAAAAGTACTGGTCGAGCGTATGCGCAAAGAGCTCGATGCGTTTTTATCACGCTATTAATTATTTTTGATATTCAGTTAAAACTGGGCATCAATATCGCTGCGGAAATTAAAATATCCCATCTCAACGAGGTTGTTATACACACCTTCTATATTTAGTGGCAGCCATTGTTGATACATTTTTAAATGGCTGTATTTCTCTAAAGTAATTTCTTTTTGTAAGGTTGAGAGTTTTTTGCCTGCTAACATGCCATCGCGAACGGCTGCATGTAAGTCTTCAATATAGTGTAAGTAAGACACCACATCATCGCGGTTGCCAGTATCAGCGTGCCCACCTATAAACACAGCAAAAGGTGGCTCATTAAGAATGGCCTTTGTGGAAGAGAGCATTCCGTTAATATCGTACCCTATGAGGTTTTTATAAGGCATGCGGCCAAGTACAATCCAATCAACAACGTAAAGTACATTAGCTGGCATAAAACGCATACTGACATTACCTCGGCCATTATTTGGCCCGTAGTAATTAAGAAGCACGTAACTATCACCTAATTCGATTTTGAGTGTATCGGTAAATGTCAGATCAGGCAGGGCTGTCGGCACTTTATTCAATCTTAGATCGTCAGCGGCAAACTTATGAGAAACGACGGTGGTGTTTTTATCAATGAGTTCATTACCGCCCATCGCATGGTCAACATGGCTATGGCTGTACACCATGTATTTAATGTCGGCGTTAAACGTTTTCTTTATATAACTTTTTAAATATTTTGCGGCATCACTATTGAGTGGGTCAGTCACTAATGCAACCTTATCAACGATCATAAAGGCGCTGTGGTAATGGCCGGCACTAAAGCGGTATATATTGTCTTTAATATTTTCAACCTTATAGCTTGTCTGTTCTACTGCAAAGGTATATTGACCGAGTAGCATTAGTAAGCTGAAAAGTACAAGGTGAAGCCTGGCGAACATAAACAATCCTTTTACGTTGAAACGTATCTAAATAAGCACATTAAAGTGCGTTCTAGCGTGTGTATTATAGTCGATAAAGTTTAGTTGATCTGTGTCAAATTTCAGGAACTCAGCTTGTAGGGGAGGACATAAGTCCTTATATTTTTAACTGCGTTTCTCTATCCTCGCGAAGCGCTATAATGAAGAAATGCTATGCTTAGCACAGACTTCTAGAACCTTATTCACTGGAAAAGACAATGCAACATTTACCTACCGTTGATTATAAAGCGAGCGATGCGGCCGCTCAATTTGTTGAGTCACTAAGAAACACAGGTTTCGGTGTATTAAAAAATCACCCAATTCCTCAGTCATTAGTTGAATCAATCTATAAAAATTGGCAAGAATTCTTTAATTCTGAGCAAAAGCATGCGTTTTTATTCTCAAAAGAAACACAAGATGGTTATTTCCCGCCGTCTGTGTCTGAAGTTGCAAAAGGCTTTACCGTAAAAGATATTAAAGAGTACTACCACGTTTATCCTAAAGGCCGAGTGCCCGCACAATTAGAAGAAGAAATTCGTGAGTACTATCGCTTAGCCAATGAGTTTGCAGCCACACTTTTAAGCTGGGTTCAAGCTGAAGCACCAGAAGACGTGCGTGCTAAGTTTTCTATCGATCTTAAAGATATGATTGCAGACTCTGAGCAAACACTTTTACGTATTTTACATTACCCCCCCATGACGGGTGATGAAGAGCCGGGTGCGATTCGCGCCGCTGCACATGGCGATATTAACTTATTAACGGTTTTACCAGCAGCGAACGAACCAGGTTTGCAAGTACAAACAACAGATGGCGGTTGGTTAGATGTTCCGTGTGATTTTGGTAACCTGATCATCAATATTGGTGACATGTTACAAGAAGCGTCAGGTGGTTACTTCCCATCGACTATTCACCGTGTGATCAACCCAACGGGTAAAGCGTCAACGAAATCACGCATTTCGTTACCGTTATTCCTTCACCCGCGTCCAGATGTTGTTTTGTCTGAGCGCTATACTGCCGATAGTTATTTACAAGAACGTTTACGTGAGCTAGGCGTTAAGTAAAAGCAAACGACTAGAAAGAAGCGGCTCAGGCCGCTTTTTTCGTCTTTAATACACATACCAATAAATCGCCGTTATAAAATAATTCCATGCATTATTGGCTATCATAGGTATAATGCGCGCACTTCGGCAATTCAGCTGACTTTTTGAATTTGAGAGACACTATGAGTTTTGATGGCTTAGGATTATCACAGTCTTTAGTTAATGCAGTTTTAGAAAAAGGCTATGAAACACCTACGCCTATTCAAACACAAGCGATCCCTGCGATTATAGCGGGTAGAGACGTGATGGCCGCGGCGCAAACCGGTACAGGCAAAACAGCAGGTTTTACTTTACCGTTAATCGAGCGTTTAGCCAAAGGCAAAAAGGCAAGTGGAAATCGCGTGCGCGCGCTTGTGCTTGCACCTACACGTGAGCTTGCATTACAAGTGAGCGAAAACGTAGAAGAATATGCTAAGCATTCTAATATTAGTTCGTTTGTGGTGTATGGTGGCGTTAAAATTAACCCGCAAATGATGCGCCTTCGTAAAGGTGTTGATATTTTAGTTGCAACACCGGGACGCTTACTGGATTTACATAATCAGAATGCGCTCCAGTTTGATACCTTAGAAGTGTTAGTGCTTGATGAAGCCGACCGTATGCTTGATATGGGCTTTATTCACGATATTAAACGTATCATTGCGAAGTTACCTACTCAGCGTCAAAATTTGATGTTTTCAGCGACGTTCTCTGATGAAATACGTGCCTTAGCAAAGGGACTTATTAACGACCCAGTCGAGATTTCTGTAGCAGCTAAAAACACCACCGCAAAATCTGTGTCACAATCGGTTTACGCGGTTGATAAGTCAAGAAAAACAGCCCTATTGAGCCATTTGATTCGTACCAACAATTGGCAACAGGTATTAGTTTTTAGCCGTACCAAACACGGTGCTAACCGTTTGGTTAAACAGTTAGAGCGTGATGACATTGTGGGCGCGGCTATTCATGGTAATAAATCGCAAGGTGCGCGTGTTAAAGCGCTTGAAGGTTTTAAAAATGGCGAAGTACGTGTATTAGTTGCCACAGATATCGTAGCCCGAGGGCTTGATATTGTTGAGCTGCCGCACGTTATCAATTACGACTTGCCGAATGTGTACGAAGATTATGTACACCGAATTGGTCGAACTGGTCGTGCAGGTGCTTCTGGGCATGCTATTTCGTTTGTGACAGCCGAGGATGCTATTGATCTATACGGTATTGAACGTTTTATTGGTGAATTGATCCCGCGCGCGACTGAAGCGGGGTTTGAACCAAGCAATCCCGTGCCTGAAAGAGAGCTTGATGCACGCCCAATTAAACCTAAAAAGCCGAAAAAAGCCAAACAGCCGTTTTCTAAGCCGAAGTCGGATAGTAAAAAACCAAATAGCAATGGCAGTGGCATAGGTCCACGCCGCGGTGGTTCGGGAAAAAAATCTAATGCCACTAAAGGAAGTGACGAGCAAACACAAAGCCCGTGGGCTAAGCGTCAGTCTGTAGGGGGGAATGCTCAACGCAAACGCCGCCCTAAAAACGGTGGCTCAAATAACAGCTAATTTATCGGTTGATTAATAAAAAGCGCGCCTATTTTGGCGCGTTTTTTTATGGGTCTGCAAAGTTACACTGCTTTGAGGTAATTAACCGCTAAGCCAATGAATAAAGTCATGCTGACACTGAGTAAGGTACCGAGCATAACGTATTCAGTCAGTTTTTTATCTTTACTGGCACTTAAATCACCAAAGCGGAATACGGATTTTGCTGCAAGTAAAAAGCCAACGCCTGCAAATTGGTCCAGTAAGATAAATGTTAGCATTAATACGCGCTCAAGCATGCCGATACTTTGTCCTGCGGCTGGTAAACTGCCAGTGGTGCTGAAGCCAGATGTGATGCGCTCTAACATCATGCGAATAAACACCGCTGTTGGATTTAAAACCAATAAATAGCCACACAGCACCCATAATGTTGCCGGTTGCATCAACCATTCCCAGCTATGTGTAAAAAATTCATCGTTGTCGCTTAACCATATAGCCAGCAATAACAAGATAACTAAATGTGCAAGTTGGTCGACAATAAAAGGAACCACGCCTTTACTTGAGTAAGATTTAGCAAGGTCGATTACATAATGTGTAACCATAATTACTGCCGTGGCGATAACGACGCTTGAAAGTGCTTGCCAACCATAATTAAACTCCCAAAGTAATAGCACCAAAAATGAGCTAACACCGTGGGTGAGCACGTGTAAGTAAAGTTTACTGGCACGAAAGTGGCGTGTATTTCTGTCATGCACCCAGCTCATGGGTTGCCAGTAAAAGTCGGCAATTAAATGCGCTAAAACTAAGCTTACGATAAGTAATGAAAAACTCATGTTGTCATTCCTTTGAGTGTGGTTTGGCTGTACTGCATAAAACGTTCAATTAATTGGTAGTGAGCTAAATTTAAAAGTTTTGTGACATTGGCTCGGCTTGTTGCGAGTTCTTTAGCAAGTTCGGCATGATTGTTGTGTTCTGCTGTTAAATAATAAAACAACGCATTTGCTTGTTTTTGACTCATTTTTTCAAGTAATACTTCAATTAGTTCAATATTGAGTAAAAAACCCTCGTCAAGGGGCTGATTGTCTATTTGTAAAATGAGTCGTTGATGGCCCATATTATCTAACCCCCTGCCAGATAGAGTATAGGCACTGCCTGTGGCTGTTTTTATATCAGCCCGTGGATTATCAACCTTTCCAATGGCCAGGCTTTGTCTGAGCTCATAATTAGCGGCTTTCATTTGCAAATATAAAAGTATCGCCGCACAACATACTGTATCAGGCGTCGCTAGATGCAGTTGCATAGCATCGCCGCGGTAAATGGTATAGTCAGCGTCGAACCAATTAGCAATAAAGCGTAGACTCTGATCAAGCTGATACAGCATCGCGTCGTATTCTTGCTGGGGGATTTTTTGTGACTTAATTAAATCACCACTGATCACCGCTATCATTATGGATTTCCTTTTTAAAGTAACTTAATTCGGTTACATCGCGATAAGTAACCAAATTCGGTTACTTTGTTTTATGTAACCAATTTAGGTTACTCTTTCGTAAATTTCAACCAAGATATGCTACAGTGTGATCAAACCACTAAGAATAGAATCAGTATGCAAGCAGTTGATAAGCCAAAAGTCGGCATTTTTGTTGATGTGCAGAATATTTATTATACCTGCAGAGAGAGCTATAAAAAGAATTTTGATTACAATGCCTTCTGGGCGAAAATGAGCGAACGGTATCAGATTGATTGCGCGATTGCGTATGCAATTTATCGCGGTGATGAGAAACAGTCTCAGTTTCAAAATATTCTTCGTGCGATTGGCTTTGAGGTAAAACTTAAACCTTTTATTCAACGCCGCGATGGGAGCGCAAAAGGGGATTGGGATGTTGGTATCACCATTGATATGCTTGAGCATGCAAAACAACTCGATAAAATGATTTTGCTCTCCGGCGATGGTGACTTTGCCTTATTGCTTGGTCACCTAGCACACAACTACCACATTCCTTGCGATGTGTATGGCGCTGAATACCTTACAGCCGATGTGCTTAAACACGCTGCTGCTGAGTTTCATTGTATTGATGATTCTTTGTTGCTCGGTAAGTGAAGAAAAATTATTCCATAATAAATAAAATATTTAAATAAAGTATTATTTCAGCTAAGCTAACATGAGTTACACTGATTACAAATAAAGGAAACGTGGTTTGTCAAAACCAGATTTATGCCAAAAAAGGTGTGAATGAAAGCGTTATCAGCCATCCTTGGTGGAGAATTAAAATTTCTTACCTTTAAATAAAGCCATTTAATTCAGTGGATTATGAATAAATATGAAACTAATGCTAATTTTTATAAAAAATATAATGACAACGCTGTCATTTGTTGTGTAACATTAAATCAACATGGGTCGAGATGATTTCGCATTCAGATAAGAAAAAAAGTGCGATTGAGACAAAAACTAAACGAAGGTTAGGGGTCGTTAAATGATGGCGAAGAGTGTGAGTGAGGACCAGTTGTTTATTGGTATTGATGGTGGCGGAACGAAATGTCGAGCAACTATCTACTCTGTTAAACAGGGTGTATTAGGAACCGGCCTGGGTGGTCCAGCGAATCCATTACATGGTTTGGAACGCACACTTGAATCAATCATGGTTTCCACACAGCTTGCGCTTCGAGACGCGGGATTACCCCTTGAAACGGTTCATCAACTTTATGCTGGTTTAGGATTAGCGGGTGTAAATCTTCCGAGCCTTTACGATAAAATTATGGAATGGGATCATCCATTCAAACAAATGTTCTTAACGACCGACTTACACACCGCGTGTATAGGGGCACATGAGGGCAGTGATGGCGCTGTTATTATTACAGGCACGGGCTCATGTGGTTTTTCATGCGTAAATGGTCGCACGACTAACTTTGGTGGCCACGGTTTTGCGTTAGGTGACAAAGGAAGTGGCGCATGGATGGGCTTAGAAGCAATTAAAGCCGCATTACTTAATTTAGATGGCTTAGGGCCTTCAACGAGCTTAACAAGAGTGATTACTGAACATTTTTCTGCTGAAAATGCGATGGGTATTGTTGAGCAAATGTCGGGACAGCCTTCAAGTAGTTATGCAAAACTAGCGCGCTATGTGTTTGACGCTGCTAATAATGGCGATGCGGTTGCCACTGCTATCGTTCAAGATGGTGCTGATTATGTGAGTAAATTAGCGCACCGTTTACTTGAAAATAAGCCTCCTCGGTTATCGATGATTGGTGGCCTAGCAGAGCCCCTTAATAAATGGCTTGATACCGAGATAGCAAAACGCGTAGAAGCGCCTATTCAGCCACCAGAAATGGGCGCTGTGTATTTCGCACAACAATCAGTGCTCGAACAAAATCAAGAGGTTGCTCTGTAATGGCTACTTATCATGCTACGTCATTGTTTACCGGTGACGAGTTTTTAGAAAATGTTTTTTTTAGTGTTGCAAATGGGGTGATGACATTTGTTGATGCTGTTGATAATGCGATTGAATTAGATGGCTTAGTCGCTCCGGGTTTCATTGATGTACAAGTGAATGGAGGAGGCGGTGCCTTCTTTAATGCTGAGCAAACAACAGAATGCTTAGACCGAATAGCGAAAGCACATGGTCAATTTGGCACTACGGCACTGATGCCCACCTTGATCACCGATAAAGTCGAAGTAATGGCGATGGCGGCTGATGCAACAGCCAAAGCACTTGCTGAGGGGGTACCTGGGGTACTAGGAATACACTTTGAAGGCCCACATTTATCATTCCCTAAAAAAGGCACACACAGTGAGCAATTCATTCGACCAATAACAGAACAAGAATTTGCGATTTATGCACGTCAAGACTTGGGTATAAAAATGGTGACCTTGGCACCTGAAAGTGTCAGTACCGACGACATTGCTCGTTTAATCGAGTGTGGTGTAAAAGTATCTATTGGTCACACGAATGCTGATTTTGCGACAACTAATGCAGCACTTGCTGCGGGAGCCGATGGGTTTACACACTTATTTAATGCTATGTCAGCGTTCACTTCTCGAGAGCCTGGTGTTGTTGGTGCCGCACTTTGGGATGATAACAGCTGGTGCGGATTGATTGTTGATGGTCACCATGTACACCCATCATCAGCCAAGTTGGCAATTCGTACCAAGCAACGTGGGAAAATCATGTTAGTCACAGATGCGATGCCACCTGTGGGTACAAATGATATGGAATTTGATTTTTTTGATGGTCGAAAAGTAATTCGAACAGGTGATCGTTTAAATTCAACGACGGGCGAGTTGGCGGGCAGTGTATTAGACATGGCAAGCGCGGTGCGAAACACCGTGAATACCTTAGATGTTAGTTTAGCGGAAACATTACGCATGGCGTCACTGTATCCTGCACAGTACCTCGGTTTAAAGAAAAAAGGCCGCTTACTAGAAGGCTATGATGCCGATTTTGTCGTACTTGATGAGCATCAATGTGTGACAGCTACTTTTATTGCTGGTAAAGCGCTGTAATTAACTTCCCTGGTAAAAACCCCCGCCGTTGTATCGCGGGGCTTTTTGTATTCGAGGTAATAACATGACAACAACACACCCTACAAAAAAACGTTTAGCCTCATTAGATGCGCTTCGTGGCATGGACATGTTTTGGATATTAGGTGGTCAGTCGATATTCGCAGCGCTATTTGTGTTAACAGGCTGGACTGGCTGGAAAGTATTTGAAGCACATACTGTGCACAGTGCCTGGCATGGCTTTACTTTTTATGACTTAATTTTCCCGTTATTTATTTTCTTATCAGGCGTTGCTATGGGGCTTGCACCGAAGCGCATTGACCACTTAAGTTGGGATGAGCGTAAAGTGTATTACCGTAAGGCAGCTAAACGTTTGTTATTATTGTGCCTATTAGGGGTTTTGTATAATCATGGTTGGGGCACAGGCATGCCTGTGGCGCTTGATGAAATCCGTTATGCCAGTGTACTTGGCCGCATTGCGATCGCGTGGTTTTTTTGTGCCATGCTAGTGTGGCACACGAGTCTGCGTACTCAAGTTATCACGGCATTGTCTATTTTAGTCGGTTATTGGGTGCTTTTGTGCTTTGTGCCGGTACCCGGTGGCAGTGCAGGGGACTTATCTGCAGCGGGGAGTTGGAATGCATGGTTTGATGCACATTTATTACCAGGTATTAGCTATCAAAACCGTGTCGTTGACCCAGAAGGCGTGCTGTCGAATGTTCCAGCGATTGTTAATGCTTTAATCGGTGTGTTTGCAGGCCAACTTATTGCCCGAGCTCAGCAAATGGGTGAATGGAAAATGTCGGTGATACTGTTTGCCTCAGGGGTTATCTGTGTGTGTTTAGGCTGGTTATGGGACTTACATTTTCCGGTAAATAAAGAATTATGGACGAGTTCATTTGTATTGGTCACTGTTGGCTGGAGTGCGATGTTACTTGCTGTGTTTTACGCGCTGGTGGATATTCTGCCAGGCCAGCGAGCAGCGTATCCATTTGTGATCATTGGTGCTAATTCAATTATTATTTATTTGGCATCAAGTTTGGTGAATTGGGGTTATGTAAGCCAAAGTGTGTTTGGTGGAGTGATCCGCTCAACACCAGAAATATGGCAGCCTTTAATGAGTGTTATTGCATTACTGGCCGTTCAAATGCTGGTGTTACATTGGATGTACCGCCGCAAAATTTTCGTGAGTGTATGACAAAATAGCCCCATATTTTTGTCGAAAACAGTTATTTTTTATTCACTTTTACTTTACAAACTTAAATCTAAAAGTGATAATGACAGCGTTGTCATAATGGTTGTAGTCACTGTACCGTATCCTGGCAGTGGCTTGATCTAAAACCCAATTAGATTGCACGTGTGGTTGGGTTTTAGATCCCATTTTTTTCCAACTTAAAATTAGAGCTAATCGATATGCAAATAGTGATTCTTGATGATGCCGCACAAGTCGCAGCCTATGGTGCTGACATCTTTGCAAAACAATTATTAAAAAAGCCAGCGTCAGTACTTGGTCTAGCAACGGGTTCAACACCTGTTGCGTTATATCAAGAACTCATTACTAAAAATAAAGCGGGTGATATTTCCTTTAGCCAAGCGACAACATTTAATTTAGATGAATACTTAGGTTTAACAGGTGAGCATCCACAAAGTTACCGATACTTTATGAATGAGCAGCTGTTTAATCATATTGATATCGATAAAACCAATACGCATGTGCCGCCAGGGGATGCAGAGAATCCTTTGGTTGCGTGTAAAGACTACGAGCAAAAAATTGTCGATGCGGGCGGCATCGATGTGCAATTACTGGGCATTGGTCGTAACGGTCACATTGGCTTTAATGAGCCGTCGTCAGGGCTTGCATCACGCACACGTGTTAAAACACTGACTAAAGCAACGATAGATGATAACGCGCGTTTTTTTGCTGAGGGCGAATACCAGCCTCATTTATCAATTACGATGGGGATTGGCACCATTCTCGACGCTAAAAAAGTGGTGCTGCTAGCTACAGGTGAAAGTAAAGCCGATGCTGTACATGCGATGGTTGAAGGCCCATTAATGGCGAAATGCCCAGCATCAGCATTGCAGCTACACAAAGATGCAGTGATTATTATCGATAAAGCTGCCGCAAGTAAATTAGAAGATTTGGCGTTTTATCAGCACATAGAGGCTGAAAACCAAAAATTACAGGCACACCTAGCGAGCTTGTAAAATTGTGAGAGAGCATAAAAAAGCCCATTTGGGCTTTTTTTATGCCCGTTATAAATTGGGTTTATCATCAGCTTATGGTAATTTCGTAGACGAACCTTTTTAGGATACTAAAACGTAGTTTCTTTAAATGGTTAGAGTAGAAGATGTAAATTATTTCAAAGGAACGTCATGCTGAATTACTCTCAAATGCCATTGGACCGTGCATCAAATCGTCGCAAAGATCCTAAGTGGCTGAAGGCACAAATAAATTCGCAAAGCCGCTGGTTATTGGTTAATAAAAATCAAAGTTTATTCGTAAAAGATACGCCGCAAGTATGTTATTTACGGTTATCGCAAGTGGATCATTTAGACTTATCAAAAGGCATTTTGCTTGGCCTTGATGAGCAGGACATTGCTCATTTTGCATTGGATGTAAGTGACGTTCCAGAATCGGTAATAGCCCCCGTACTTGATGGTGCTGAATTTGTTGATATTCGCAAGTTAGGCCCTCAAGTTGAACTTAAACAAGGCTCTATTGCAGCCCTTGCCAGAGGTTTATGCTTTTGGCATGCAACGCATCGTTTTTGTGGTCGATGTGGTCATGAAAATAACATGGTTGAAGCGGGTCATTCACGCTTATGTGAAAATCAAACCTGCCAACATCAAACATTCCCGCGCACTGATCCTGCCGTTATTATGATTGTAACAAAAACCTTTGCTGATGGCGTTGAGCGCTGTTTACTAGGTCGCCAAGCCAGCTGGCCCGAAGGGGTTTATTCAACGCTTGCTGGATTTGTTGATCCTGGCGAAACGTTAGAACAAGCCGTTGCACGCGAAGTAATGGAAGAAGCGGGGATTGAGGTGACAGACATTCAATACATTGCCTCTCAACCGTGGCCATTTCCTTCCTCTATAATGTTTGGTTTTATGGCAACCGCCGTGTCAGAAGATATCTTAGTTGATAAAGACGAATTAGACGATGCGAGATGGTTTAGTCGTGCAGAACTTAATGAATTTGGGCAATGGCATGAACAAGGCAATCACCTTAAGCTAACGCGACAAGATTCTATTTCACGATTTTTGGTTGAGCACTGGCGCAACCTGTAAAGCAGATTGGAAAACAAATGAAAAAGATAAATAGAAATACCCAACTCGTCTCTGCAGGGCGTAAGAAAGCCTATACACAAGGCGTTGTTAACCCGGTAGTGCAACGTGCGTCAACGGTGGTATTCGACTCAGTTGCAGAGTTAAAAGAAGCAGCAAAAAAACGGGGTGATAAAACACTGTTTTATGGCAGACGAGGAACAACAACACACTTTGCATTACAAGAAGCCATCGCTGAACTTGAAGGTGGCGAAGGCTGTGCGCTTTATCCATCAGGCGCTGCGGCGATTAGTAACGCTTTATTGTCGTTTGTAAAAACGGGTGATCATATTTTAATGGTCGACACGGCTTATGAGCCGACACGCGACTTTTGCGATAAAATACTGGCGGGCTTGGGCATAGAAACCACTTACTACCCGCCAGGCATTGGCGCGGGCATTAGTGCGCTTATAAAAGACAACACCCGCGTGCTATTTTTAGAATCGCCGGGCTCAATCACCATGGAAATTCAAGATGTGCCAGCGATGGTTGCTAAAGCAAACGAACGTGGTGTGATGACCATGCTCGATAATACGTGGGGGAACGGTTTGCATTATCGCCCACTTGAGCACGGTGTTGATATCAGTATTCAAGCTGCAACAAAGTACATTGTTGGTCACTCCGATGTAATGATGGGTGTGGCGGTTTCAAACAAAAAATATTGGCCAACATTAAGAGAAAACTCATATTTATTGGGTCAATGTACCTCAGCAGATGATGCGTATTTAGCATTGCGCGGCCTTCGTACGATGGCTGTGAGATTAAAACAACATGAGCAAGCTGCAATTGACGTTGCAACATGGCTTGAAACCCACCCATTGGTTGATCATGTACGCCATCCTGCATTCGAAACATGCCCAGGGCATGAATTCTTTAAGCGTGACTTTGATGGCAGTAATGGCTTGTTTTCATTTGTAATGAAAGCAGGTAATCAGCAAGCCATTGATGCATTTCTAGATAGCTTACAGCATTTTAAAATGGGCTTTTCATGGGGAGGATATGAAAGCCTCGTTACGGCAAATTTAACCATGAAAGGACTGCGTTCTGAAACAGGTTGGACGCAAGGCCCTGTGATACGTTTACATATAGGCCTAGAAGATGTGGCTGATTTGCTAGCCGATTTAGATCAAGCACTCGCCATTTATGAGCAGCACCTCTAACTTGAAAATATACTTTGTTACATAAGAGCCGTTTATCGGCTCTTTTTTTCTGGTAATTCAAGCTGTTTCACCTTAGTGTAAATTAAATATTAAAATTCATTAAGGATTATGAGTGACGCAGTTACATCCTAAACGCCTTGCGCAAATTGCACAATTTGAGCTTGTAAGACTCTTTTTAACCAAAAGAGGGTTACTAGCCGTTGCCGCATTTGCCATTTGTTGGTTATTAATTTTACGCTACCCCATAGCGCAATCTGTTAGCTTAATAAGTTCGCCAGATTTTGCCGATTTTGCGAGGCAAATGTTTGGTGCTATCGGAATTAGTAAACTTCTCGATTGGCCAGAATCAGAGCTTGCGGTGTATTGGCTTATTGCTTTGTTTAGTTTTCCTGGTTTTTGTTTATTTTTATGCAGTGACCAAACCGTGGGAGATAAACAACGCGGCACACTGCGCTTTTTATCCTTGAGAGCGACGCGTAGCGAAATAATTATAGGTCGCTTTTTAGGGCAGTTATTAATACTCACCGTACTTTTATTTGTGACCTTAATGGCCACTGTTTCGATGTTAGCGTACCGAGAGCCGAGCTTATTTGTATCTGGGCTTAGCCGCAGTGTTGTTTTATTACTGCATTTAGTGATCACCGTTATGCCATTTATCGCGTTAATGAGTTTTTTAAATACGTTTGCACGTTCTGCACGATTATCCTTTGTTTTGGCTATTTTATTTTTTGCAGCAGGGAACATTATTATTGGTCTTTTAAGCTGGCAATGGCCTATTTTTGAGGTGTTAAATTATCTGTTTCCAGGTTATCAAATTGACCTTATGGCAGGGCAAAGGGCAGGGCTGATGTTAGGTGTCGGTTTACCTTTGCTGCAGACAGCTGTTTTGTTAGTTGTGGCTGAGCGTATTTTTGCAAGGAGTTCATTATGACCGTATTAATTCGTGGCGAAGGTCTATCGAAAAATTATGGCAGCAAACGCGCGCTCGATAATGTCAGTTTCGAAATTAGTAAAGGGGCACCAGTGGCATTGGTTGGGCCAAATGGAGCCGGTAAAACAACGCTATTTAGTTTGCTCTGTGGTTACATTTTACCTAGCGCAGGAAGTTTATCGGTAATGGGCCATAAACCGGGCAGTGCGGCCTTGTTTGGTAAGCTCACTGCATTACCACAAGATGCTCAACTGGACCCGCGCTTTAGCATTGCACATCAACTTAATTTTTATGGTCAATTACAAGGCTTAAGCAATGCGGTACGCAACAAAGAAACCGCACGCGTACTTGAGCTGGTTGGTTTGGCTGAGGTAGCTAAACAGCGCCCTGATGATTTATCGCATGGCATGCGCAAGCGTGTCACAATTGCGCAAGCATTAATAGGCACACCTGAAATCGTGATGCTAGATGAAGCAACCGCTGGCCTTGATCCGATTCATGCGCGTGAAGTGCGCGAGCTTGTCAGTACACTTAGCAATGAAGCGACTTTTATTTTGAGCTCGCATGATTTAACTGAACTCGAGCGTTTATGCTCTCAAGTGCTGTATTTAGACCAAGGTGTGTTAAGCGAGCATCAAGCTCGTTCAACAAGTCAGGACAACAAACATTATATCACTTTGCAACTGAGTCAATTATACGACGGGGTAGAGACCAAACTATCAAGTTTGCCAGAGGTCAACCATGTCTATATGAGTCAATCAAAAGAATATGTTATAGAGTTTGAAAAAGGCGCTGACCCATTTGATATCAATCTTCTTCATTTTTGTTATCAACAAGGTTGGCACTATCGCCAATTGGTTAATGGTCATACACTTGAAAATCAAATATTTAATAAGGAGAGCTAATCATGGGTCTATTAAGTGGGTTAATGGGGAATGCAAGCGAAGTCGATAACAGTGACTTAGAGCATTTAATTGCCAATACATTAATTGAAGGAGAAAGCGTACAAAAAGCCTATAAGGTTGTACGCGATATGTTTATCTTTACCAATAAAAGACTAATCCTTATTGATAAACAAGGTGTTACTGGTTCTAAAATGGAAATTTTGAGTATTGCTTATTCAAAAATCACCAAGTTTAGTAAGGAAAGTGCCGGTCATTTTGATTTAGATGCGGAGTTGAAAATTTGGGTTGGGTCAGATCCAACACCAATCACTAAAGACTTTAAAGCCGGAGATAACATTAATGAAGTTTATAAAATTATAAGCCAATTCTCTATATAAGGTACTGAACTGCTTGTTCTTTTCTAGAAAAAGGGGGCTTTGAACATCCGTTTAAGCCAACTTTTTCTTTACATTTGTCGACGCTTTATTACAATTAGTATAGTAAAAACAAACGCTTAGTTAAGTTGTTGTTCAGTTTTCTCACGTTAGCATGTGCCCACATTAGCCAACAGGCTAGTTTTTAATAGCAATAAAACAATGTTAATAGGGAAATCTGTTTATGAAAAAGTTAGCAGTTATTATTTCAAGTATGCTTCTGTCAACTGCCGCGACTGCTGCGGATAGTTATCAATCAATTAGCCATTTAGGGTATATGGACACCGATGGCAACGACACTGTGAGTGTTGATTCAACTTACTACTTTGCTCCAAAGACGACATTAGGTCCGTATGATCAATTTGAATACATCAACAAAACAACCAACGTGTATGGTTCGTATGCTGATGATGACTTTGGTGATGTGACGGGTCTTGGCGGTGAGTACTTTGTAAAAGATTTCGTATTCGGTGCGGGCTATAACAATTATGACTATGGTTCGAGCACAGATGTATTTAACGTATCTGCGGGTTATTTCTTGAATCCGAACCTTCTGTTAAAAGCGACATTCATCGACGTTGAAGACGGTGAAAATTCGGTGATGTTTGATCTTAAGTACAATCACCAGCTAAACAGCACAGATTACGTGGGCTTCACATTAACAGCAGATGATGACTTTGATTATCGCGCAGTGAATGCGAAGTACTTCATGGACCTTAAACAAGGTAATTACTTAACGGTTGAAGGGACTATCTCTGATACTGATAATGCAGGTAGTTCATGGGAGTTAGGTTCTAACTACTATTTCTCAAAAGCAACATCGGCATTTGTTACATTTAACAAAGAAGATGATTACAGCTTTGGTGCTCAACATTATTTCAACAAAAATGTGGGCTTAAAAGTGGGTTATGCAAACAACTGGGATGACTCAGATTACGATGCATACTTCGCAAACGTTAGCCTGCAGTTCTAATCATTTATTTGATGATATGAAAAAGCCCGCATATGCGGGCTTTTTGCTTTAGGTTGTTTACCAACCGCACTTACGGTCTTTATTTTGTTCATCAAGGTATTTTTGTAATGGTGCAAAGTAATCTAAGATTGCAGTGGCATCCATTTGTTCTTTACCGGTAATGGTTGCAAGTGCTTCTTGCCATGGACGACTCGAGCCCATTTCAAGCATTGCATTTAGTTTCTCTCCAGCCTCTTTAGAGTTATACACAGAACAGCGATGAATGGCTTCTTCGTTGCCCGCAATTTCACAAAGGCTTCTGTGGAAATTAAACTGTAAAATATGGGCTAAGAAATAACGTGTATAAGGCACATTACCTGGAACATGGTATTTTGCACCGGGATCAAAGTCTGATTCACTTCGAGCGATTGGCGCTTGCACACCTTGATATTTCTCACGTAACTCCCACCATGCTTTATTATAGTTTTCAGGTGTTACTTCGCCAGAGAATACCTTCCAGCGCCATTGGTCGACAAGCAGGCCGAATGGAATGAAGGCGACTTTCTCAAGAGCCATTTTCATTAATAGCCCAATATCTTTAGACTCATCAGGCACTTCATTTAACAGGCCTATTTCTTTTAAGTAACCCGGCGTTACCGAGAGGGCAATGGTGTCGCCAATTGCTTCATGGAAACCATCGTTCGCACTTTCTTGATAATAAACCGGTTGAGTGTTGTAGGCACGTTGATAAAAGTTATGCCCTAACTCGTGGTGAATAGTTGAGAATTCTTCGCCTGTGCGTTGAATACACATTTTAATTCGTAAATCGTCTTTACTATCGATGTTCCATGCAGAGGCATGACACAACACATCACGATCACGAGGCTTTATAAATAATGAACGTTCATAGAACGTGTCAGGAAGTGGTGCGAATCCCATTGATGTAAAGAATTTTTCTGCACCGCGAACCATTTTTAGTTCATCGTAATCGTGTTCAGCAAGCAATGCTGTCACATCGTAACCAGGATCTGCGTTTTCAGGCGCAACAACATCATAGATATTGCCCCACGTTTGTGCCCACATGTTGCCTAATAAGTGTGCTGGGATTGGTTGGTCTTGGGGTACTTTATCTTCACCATATTGTTCACCCAGTTTTGCACGAACGTGACAATGAAGCGATTCGTAAAGTGGTTTAACTTGACTCCAAATACGATCGAGTTCTTTGGCAAAATCATCAGCAGGCATATCGTACTTGCTTCGCCACATTGCACCTGTATCTGCGTAACCTAGCTCTTTAGCGCCTTCATTGGTTAGCACAACCTGTTGTTCATACAACGGGCGCATAGGTTTTGATACTTGTCGCCAACCTTGCCATAAATCGAGTAGTTCGTTGTAGTCTCGGCTGGTGGCCATTTTAGCGGTCATTTCACCTAGGCTTAAACAACTTCCCTCTTCTTTACAATATTTCCCTTTACCATAAATACCGCCGAGTTCAGCCACAAGCTGTGATAACTTAGCAGTTTTTGCTGCATCTTGAGGTGCAGGCAATGTGAGAGCTAGCTTTAGTTTATCGAGTTTTCGGCGCGCATCGTAATCAAGCTCTATACTGTCAAACTTGGCTGCTTCGTTAGCGAGTCGCACAACCGATTCAGTCATTTTTCGATTAACTTCTGCTGATAACTCAGCACTGTCATGAGTAATGAAGTTTGCGTAAATCCATTCAGCACGGCTCGATTCTAAAAACAGTGCACTTAATTCTTTTTCTGTTTCTGCGATAAATTTATCTGCATCTTGTGCTGTTGCTTGGGGTGGTGTTTGCGTGGTCGTTGTTTTCGCAGTAGGCGCTTCGTCGTTACAGCCAGAAAGTGCCAACGCACTTGCGACCATTACAGCACTCACACTGAGCTTAAATGGAGTCTTCATAGTTTTTCCCTAAAGAATGTTATTGTTATCGAACTACTGGCTGAGCTCTGATGTGTCAGTAGTTTTAGTATGGTAGTGGCATAATAGCAGTGTCGAAAAAAAGAACAAGCGAAGAGCCGAATTGAGTCACCGTTACAATTTGACACGTTGTATTTATGGCACGATCAGTCATACTTGAGGCAGTTGATTAAAATAAAAGGATTGCACAATGACTACTGTAATTATTCTGTTACTGGTTGCTGTGATTGTGATTTTTGCTGTGAAAGATATTCGCATAAACCTGATCACGCGACCTACATTTAGTATGTTTAAAAGGGTATTACCGCCTTTATCTCAAACAGAACGCGAAGCAATGGAAGCGGGTGATGTTTGGTGGGATGGTGAGTTATTTAGTGGTAACCCTGATTGGCAAAAGCTACATCGCTTTCCTAAGCCTGAGTTGAGCGAAAAAGAACGTACATTTTTAGCTGAGCAAGTAGAAACCTTGCTGGCAATGCTCGACGATTATCAAATTGTTCAAAAAGATAAAGACCTGCCTAAAGAAGTATGGGATTACCTGAAAAAAGAAGGTTTCTTTGCACTGATCATTCCAGAGAAGTTTGGTGGTCGTGAATTTTCGGCAATTGCTAACTCGACCATTGTGTCTAAAATTGCCACTAAGAGTCTAACAGCCGCTGTGACGGTTATGGTTCCTAATAGCTTAGGACCGGGAGAATTACTGCTTCATTACGGTACAAAGGAGCAGCAAGAGCGTTGGTTACCAAGCCTTGCAAAAGGTGATGATGTGCCATGCTTTGCATTAACAGGACCTGAGGCCGGCTCAGATGCAGGGAGTATTCCTGATACGGGTGTCGTGTGTAAAGGTGAGTTTAATGGCGAAGAAGTCATTGGTTTAAAACTTAACTGGTCGAAACGATACATTACGCTTGCACCGATTGCGACCGTGTTGGGGCTCGCGTTTAAAATGTATGACCCCGATGGTTTACTAGGTGATAAAAAAGAGCTGGGCATTACGTGTGCGTTAATTCCAACCGACCACGAAGGCGTGCAAACAGGTGAGCGCCACTATCCATTGAATATGGCGTTTATGAATGGCACCACGTACGGTAAAGATGTATTTATTCCGCTTGATTGGATTATTGGTGGAAAGCAGGGTGCAGGACGAGGTTGGCGTATGTTGGTTGAATGCTTAAGCGCAGGCCGCGGTATTTCGTTACCCGCCTTAAGCACAGCAACCGGGCATTTAGCTTCACGGATGACATCTGCCTATGCCACTGTTCGTCAACAGTTTGGTGTCTCTATTGGTCAATTTGAAGGAGTGCAAGAGGCTTTGGCACGCATCGGCGGGTTAACTTACACGCTTGAGTCTGCTCGACTCATGACCGCAGGAGCCATTGATTTAAAATTGAGCCCTTCGGTAGTCACTGCAATTGCCAAATACCATATGACAGAAATGGGTCGTACAGTTATGAACGACGCAATGGATATTCATTCAGGCAAGGGAATTCAAGTCGGGCCTAATAACTATCTAGCTCATGGTTATATGGGGATCCCAGTGTCTATTACGGTAGAAGGCGCGAATATTCTTACCCGTAATTTAATGATTTTTGGTCAGGGCGCAACCCGCTGTCATCCATTTGTACTTAAAGAAATGGAAGCTGCTGCAATGGAAGATCACGACTTAGCGTTAAAAGAGTTCGACGCGCTACTACTACAGCATATTTTGTTTGCTGGCAGTAATGCGGGGATGGCTTTTGTACACGGTTTAACGCGTAGTTATTTTGCCAAAGCGCCTGTGAGTGGTGCCACTTCTGTGTATTATAAGCAATTAGGGCGCATGAGCCGAGGCTTAGCGTTTTGCACCGATGTAGCGATGTTAGTTTTAGGCGGCGAGTTAAAGCGCAAAGAAATGATTTCAGCACGCTTAGGCGATGTTCTCAGCCACCTGTATTTAGCTTCTTGTGTACTTAAACGTTACGAAGATGAAGGGCGTCAACAGGCCGATTTACCGTTTGTTCAATACGCAGTAGAACATTCACTGTTTAGTATTGGCCAAGCATTTGATGGCTTTTTCAAAAACTTCTCAAACCCTGTAGTGAACTTTTTACTTAAACGTATTGTGTTTCCATTAGGCAACCATTATCACCGCCCAAGTGATGAGCTGGCGCAAACTATGTGTGAGCACATGAGTAAGCCTGGTGTGTTCAGAGATAGGTTAACACACTTGTGCTATGTAGATGAGAATGCTGGGACGGGTGTGATGGAAAATGCCTTTATGGCGATGATTGATACTCATGAAGACTTCAAGCAGCTGCGCAAGTGGCAAAAAGAGGGCACCATTGGCCGTAATTTAGAGCTAGAAGATGCGATAGCGGTGGCGGCAGAAAAAAACTTGATTAACGACACGGTTGTTGAGCGAATGAATGAAGCAAATGCGCTGCGAAAACGAGCCATTGCTGTTGATAACTTTGCCCCCGGTGAGCTGTAGCTCATAGCATAAAAAAGCCTTGCAAGAGCAAGGCTTTTTTAAACGTTATTTATCGTGCAAATGGGTCTGGATTAATTTTTTCGATATACCAATTGCTCTTTTTACGTATCATTTGAACACTGCGCATATCATCTATTTTCTTACCATTAAAGTAGCCGGTAAATATTAGGTTTATATTCGCTTTATCACCGTACTGTTCGCGTAGACTCATATTTGTCATATCGACTTCAATCACGACTTCATCGTATTGCATATTAATAAGGTTACGCGCAAATTGGCTTGCTGTGCCGTAAGATTTCATAATGCGCGCCATTTTAGGGGTGGCATATTGCATTGCAAGGTCGAAATCTTTTTGATTATAAAGGGCATCGAAATATAAGGTTGCCGTGTTTCCTGGTGTGTTCTTTTCACCTTTTGGAGAATCTTCAGAGCCGCAACCGAACAGCAGCACGCCACTTAATAGAGCACAAATAAAGAGTATTTTTTTCATTGTTATTGTTTGGCAGTTCAAGATAACTTTAAGTGTGTGACGAAATGGCAGTGATGTAAAGTTAACTCAGTAAATTTATTGGATAATATTGAATTTTATGTAATAAAAAAGGATGCACATGCATCCTTTTTTTTGATTTTGAGTGTGTGATTACTGTACTAATTCTTTGTCGCTAAATTCTTCTGCAAACAATGGGCTAGATAAGTAACGCTCTGTTGCACTTGGTAAAATAACGACAACATTTTTGCCTGCATTTTCTGGTTTTTCAGCTAAACGTTTAGCTGCAACAACCGCTGCACCAGAAGAAATCCCGACTAAAATCCCTTCGTTTTTCATCAATTCATGTGCCATTGCAATCGCATCTTCATTTGATACTTGCTCCGCTGAATCGACAACTTCTAAATCTAAGTTGCCCGGGATGAAGCCGGCTCCGATACCTTGAATTTTATGAGGGCCTGGTTTGATTTCTTCACCAGCAAGCGTTTGGCTGATAACAGGTGAATTTGTTGGCTCAACAGCAACAGATTGCACATTTAGGCCTTTTTCAAGCTTAAGGTAACGACTCACGCCAGTGATTGTACCGCCCGTGCCTACACCAGCTACGAAGATATCGATTTTTCCATCCATTGCATCATAGATCTCAGGGCCCGTGGTTTCAAAGTGGATTTTAGGGTTGGCTGGATTTTCGAATTGTTGTAAAAGAATGTACTTTTCAGGCTCGCTCGCTTGAATTTCTTTCGCTTTTTCAATTGCGCCATTCATCCCCTTAGCACCATCGGTTAACACAAGGTTTGCACCCAATGCTTTTAATAGCTTACGACGTTCTAAGCTCATTGTATTTGGCATAGTCAGAGTTAATTTGTAACCACGAGAAGCGGCTACGAATGCTAATGCAATACCCGTATTACCAGATGTAGGTTCAATTAACTCTTTGTCTTTTGTTAAAACGCCAGACTTTTCAGCTTCCCAGATCATTGAAGCGCCGATACGGCATTTAACACTGAAGCTCGGGTTACGTGATTCTACTTTAGCAAACACATTACCTGTGGTAACGCGGTTAAGCTTTACAATTGGTGTGTTACCAATCGTTAATGAATTATCTTCAAAAATGTTAGACATAATGTTCCCTTGGAAGCAATTTATTCAATCGGGATCAAATAGCTTAGGCTATCGATCTGTAATAGTCACACTTTACTTCGCCTAATAAAAAACGAAAGTAAAGTTTGGCTATAACATATAGCGAATAGGCTTATAGCATTTAGGAATAAGCTTTAAAACTAAAGGAAAAAAAGGGCACTTCGTTTGAGTGCCCTCAATGAGTCTACAATAACCAAGCGTAGCTGAACTTAGCAAATAAGGTTCGTTGTTCTTGGGTGATTGATGACAGTTTATCATCTTGGTAGCCATTATCAGAATAGCCAGCAAAAAAGACTGTTTGTGGGTTCAATTTGTATGAATACAGTAATTGTGTGGCGAGCTTTTTGTATTGGCTGTCTACGTCGTCTTGATAGTTAGCTTGATTGCGCTCTAGGTCTGTGTAAATAACAGCGAGACGTAAAAAGCTATTGACGTTAAATTGGTAAGTCAAACGTACATCGCTTAAATTAGCAGTGAAAACATCGCTACCATCAGCTTCTAGTTGTTCGTATGTATGACGTAATCGTACTTCAAAGTGCTTACCTAAGTTCATATTTAGAACAGGGCGAATATGCAGCTTTTCACCAACACGGTTATTCGCTAAATCGACTGCATTTCCGGTATACATATATAGAGAGGCAAACAAACCTGCCTGTGGCTTAAAGTCACTGTAAAAGCCAATGCCGTTTTCGCTAAATAGATCCGTGTTGTCATCTATGTCTAGTCGTGACTTGTCATGACGAAGCCCTCTGCGGTTTCGATGTTCAACTGATAACTCAAAGAAGCTTTGTAATGGGCCACTGACTGAAAAACTTGACTGCGCTTCCTTCTCAAGTAGTTCGTTATTCTCGTTATGTGTAATATCCCAATCGGCATAAAGGTTAGCTCGATTCCACCAATTACCTTTATCGCCATACCAGCGGTATTCACCACCGGTGGTAAATTTTTTAAAATCAACTTGTGAAATAAAACCTAAATCAGCGCGTAAGTCGGCATCGCGGTAATTATAGTCTGCAAACGCACGCCAATATTTTTCGTCGTGTTGGTATTTTACAAAGTAACCGTTCCCTGATTGCTCCTGTTGGTTGAGTACCCGTAAAACTCCTTCGTTATAATCACAGTCGCGATTGATTTCACATGTCACTTGTTCTGGCTGTGTGCAGTTATTGCCATCGCAAAGCTCATCGATAAATGTTTGACTGTACTGAGTTTCCGACTTCAGGACTTGTACGAGAAACGTGTCGTTCACCGTTGGTTTATATTTGCTGTCGATGCTGTACACCGTGTTTTTGTAGTCATCACTCTGACGGTGTGTGGCTGTTGAGCCTAATGACAAACCTGATTCAAAATCGTATCGATAGCGCAAAGCACCGTTCTCACTTTTACTATCCAGAGAGACAAGCGACGAGCCCAAGTTGCCAGGGATCAGCACATTGGTTTGATTGTCGTTGGCTATAAAGCCTGCGAAAGTATGACCATTTTTGCTACCCGTTATTTTTGTGCCGTAATCAGGTTGAGCAATATTACGGGTGTGGATTAAATTGAGTGTTGAAGCAAAGTAGTCTGCATTATCAAGAAAAAATGCCCGCTTTTCAGGAAAGAACAAGCTAAAGTTGTTGTTAACACTTAACTGCGCTACATCGGCCTCAACTTGTGAAAAGTCAGGATTAATAGTGGCATTTAATGTGATATCGGGTGTTATACCCCATTTCAAATCTAAGCTTGCTTCGGTGGTGTTTTCACTTTCCCATTCATCAATATGAGCATTCTCTATCTCTCGGGTTTCATTTTTGCCTAATACAATAGAGGGGATCACGGCCACGTTATTCCCTTGTTTGGCTTCTTCAAAACCTTGATAGCTTGGCATTTGGCAAATCCAGCAGTTATTGCCGTGGTCAATTTTCATATTAGAAATACGCAAACGTTCGCTGCGTGGTAAGAACCTGACAAACTCCATAGCCATGGTTTTGGTTTTAATGCTGTCATCGAAGTTAAGTACGCGAAGTGGAATAGCCACTTCAACGGTATAACCACGCTCATGAATAACGCCTTCGCTATCCCAAATACCATCCCATGAAGAGCTTTCATGTTTTGTAAGCTCATTTTCAATGGAGTCTTGTTGCACACCTAATGGATTAATAAAAAATTGATAAGCAAGCTGCGAATTATTATATGAATCTATTTTTAGGCCGACTAGGTCATCATTCCATGCAGCATCACGGTCACGGTAAAAAGCGCGAATAAGTTCAGGGTTCGGATCGTTTGCTTCAAAACCTATGTATAAGGTTTCGCCATCTTCATAGACATAGGCAAAGGTAGTAACTGGGCTCTTAGCATTCTCGTAAGGCCAAGTGACATTATCGATTACTATTTTTCTGGCTTGCTGCCAACTAGGTTCATCCAGTTGACCATCAACTGTTGCAGATTCGGCAACAAATGGAAGTTGAATGGGTAGGCTAGTCGCCAAGCTTGTAAAAGGCGCACACAAAAGGGCCACACTTAAAATTGATTTATACATAAGTAGTATTTTTGGTATTCAAAACTGCGCGCATGTTATTAATTTACGAGTTTGTTAACAAATGCAACGCGATAGGGTGCATATATTTACGTTCAAATTAGATTCAGGATAATCGTGGTGGTAAATTAGGCAATCAAACACAAATTTGGCTGTTTTATAACAAAAGTAAATCAAAACGTGGTAAAAGGTTACCACCAAAAAAAAGAAGTGATCGTTATGAAGTTAATTCTTAAATTAATTGCCGGTATTGTTGCCGGTATTTTAGTGGGCTTGTATGTGCCACTAACGGGTGTTGAACTCCTTTATACAGCAAAAGAAATTATTGGTCAGTTGATCACCTTTACGATTCCGCTGATTATTTTATTTTTTATTGCATCAGGTATTGCTGGTTTGCCAAAAGGCTCGGGCCACTTACTTGGCAAAACAGTTGGCTTTGCCTATGGCTCTACCATCATTGCTGGCACATTGGCATTTTTACTCGTCAGTGCCATGATCCCATTATTTGATGGTGGCTTAACATTTGAAGCTGAAGTTGCCACAGAAGTGGGTAGCTTTATTGATCTAGAAATTCCGCCGTTAATGGGTGTGATGACCGCGCTTGCAACCGCATTTGTGTTTGGTATTGGTATGAGCCAGTTACAGCTAGATACTTTAAAGAAAGTGTCAGATCAAGGTCGCGATGTTATTGATGGCTTGTTGGCGAAAGTAATTATTCCAGCATTACCATTTTATATTGCTGGTGTGTTTGCTGAAATGACAGTGGCTGGTACCGTCGTTGATACCCTTCAAACCTTCGGTATTGTGTTACTTGCCGCACTTATAATGCATTGGTTATGGCTAACCGTTTTATATGTAACAACTGGTTTATTATTAAAGCGTAACCCATTAGAGCTTGTAAAAAATATGCTGCCAGCTTATTTTACTGCTTTAGGTACAATGTCGAGCGCGGCGACGATTCCAGTTTCGTTACGCTCTAGTAAAGCCAACAATGTAAAAGAAGATGTTGCAAACTTTACTGTGCCTCTATGTGCAACCATTCATTTATCAGGTTCGACGATTACAATCGTTACCTGTGCGATGGCTGTCATGTTTTTATCACCTAATATGGATGTGCCGTCATTGTTTGGTATGTTGCCATTTATTATGATGTTAGGCGTTGTAATGATTGCAGCACCGGGTGCACCAGGTGGTGCAGTGATGTCTGCGTTAGGCTTGTTAACAAGTATGCTCGGTTTTAATGAAGGTGCAGTGGCATTAATGATTGCCCTTTATTTAGCGCAAGACAGTTTTGGTACTGCCTGTAATGTAACAGGCGATGGTATCATTGCGTTGTGGGTTGATCGCTTTAGCGAGAAAGCCGCTGCGTAAAATTAACGAGTGAAACGATATTTTGATTTATCGTTTCACTTCTTCTGTGCTAATGTGGCACATTAAATAGTGCAAAAGCATATATTTGGGTTATTTGAGGGTGTTCCATTGATTAATGTACTTTTAGTTGATGACCATGAGCTTGTACGGACAGGGATCAGACGTATACTTGATGATGTTCGTGGTTTTAAAGTGGTGGGTGAAGCTAAAACCGGTGAAGAAGCGGTGCAATTTTGCCGTCAAAACTCACCTGATATCGTGTTAATGGACATGAATATGCCAGGTATTGGCGGCTTAGAAGCGACGAAGAAAATTTGTCGTTACTGCCCTGATGTGAAAATTATTGTGCTTACTGTACATTGTGAAGATCCATTCCCAAGTAAAGTAATGCAAATTGGTGCCCATGGTTATCTAACCAAAGGGGCTGGGTCTGATGAAATGGTTAATGCCATTCGTGCTGTTAATGCGGGTCAGCGTTATATTGCGCCTGAAATTGCCCAGCAGATTGCTCTTGCGCAAGTTAGCGGTCGTACTGATGAAAACCCTTTCCAAAGTTTATCTGAGCGTGAACTGCAAATTATGCTTATGATCACCAAAGGTGAAAAAGCACAAGATATCGCAGAGCGTTTAAACCTCAGCTCTAAAACAGTCAATAGCTATCGCTATCGTATGTTTGAAAAGCTAAATGTGGGTGGCGATGTTGAGTTAACCCATTTGGCGATACGTCATAAAATGATCGACATTGATAGCTCGCATTAATTTGCTCAATGTCTGATTTCGATTCCGCCCGTTTTCTTAAAACACTATCAAGCGAACCCGGTGTATACCGAATGCTTGATAGTGAAGGGCAAGTTATTTATGTCGGTAAGGCAAAGAACCTCAAAAAGCGTGTTACAAGTTATTTTCGCAGCAATGTAACAGACAGTAAAACGCGTGTATTAGTTAGCAATATCTGTGGCATTGAAGTTACCCTGACGAATACAGAAACTGAGGCTCTTCTTCTCGAAAACAACCTTATAAAAAAATATCAGCCTCGCTATAATATTTTACTGCGAGATGACAAATCGTATCCGTATATTTTACTGACAAATCATAAACATCCCCGTTTGGCGTTTCATCGTGGTAGTCGCAAAATTAAAGGTGAGTACTTCGGTCCTTTTCCAAGTGCGGGTGCGGTATCAGAAAGCTTACGGCTAATGCAAAAAATCTTTCCTGTTCGTCAATGTGAAGATGCCTATTATCGTGCACGAAGTCGCCCATGCCTTCAGTATCAGTTAAAACGCTGTTCTGCACCTTGTGTCAACAAAGTATCTGATGAAGAGTACAGTCAAGAAGTCGACTTTGTTCGTAAGTTTCTACTTGGCAAGTCACATGAAGTTATTGCCGATTTAATTACAAAAATGGAACAGGCCAGTAAAGCACTAAAGTTTGAACTGGCTGCTAAAGTACGTGACCAAATTTTGTTGCTTAGAAAAATGCAAGAGCAACAATCTATTTCAGGTAATCATGCTGAAATGGATGTGGTGGGCTTTGCACATTTAAACGGTTTAAATGCCGTACATTTATTAATGATCCGCGATCATAAAGTATTAGGCAGTAAGACTTATTTTCCGAAAGTCCCTAAGGATTCAGGGCAAGAAGAAATTCTCAGCTCCTTCTTAGGGCAATACTATTTAGCACCGGGTGCAACAGGGCGAATTGCAAAAGAAATCATCTTGCCGTTTGCTATTGAAGAAAGTGAGCCATTGAGTAATGCGCTTACCACAATTTCAGAACGTAAAGTCAGCTTGAAAGTAGCGAATCGAGGTGAGAGAGCGCAATACTTAAAGCTTGCAAATAAGAATGCGCTTAACAGCATAAGTGTAAAACAAAGCACGCAAGACTCAATTAACAAGCGTTATGCGCAATTAAAAGAAACACTTCGGCTTGACGACATTAATCGCATGGAGTGTTTTGATATCAGCCATACAATGGGTGAAAACACAGTAGCAAGTTGTGTCGTGTTTGACTCACAAGGGCCAAATAATAAAGAGTATCGTCGCTTTAATGTGACGGGTATTACTGGCGGTGATGACTATGCCGCCATGGAGTTTGCGTTAAACAAGCGTTATAACAAAGTTGTTGATGAAGACAAGATCCCAGATGTTATCTTTATTGATGGTGGTAAGGGGCAATTATCGCGTGCTGAGCAATATTTTGAAAATTGGCCCCATAGCAAAATGCCACTGTTAGTTGGCGTAGCAAAAGGCACGAGCCGTAAGCCCGGTTTAGAAACCCTATTGATTGACGGCGGTAGGAAGACTATTCCGCTTGATTCAGATGCGCCGGCACTTCATTTGATCCAACATATTCGCGATGAATCACACCGTTTCGCAATTGCAGGACATCGTAATAAGCGTCAGAAACAACGGACTCAATCATTACTTGAAGAAATAAATGGTGTGGGGCAAAAGCGCCGACAATCATTATTAAAATATTTAGGGGGCATGCAAGGGGTAAAAGCTGCTAATATAGAACAACTAAAACAAGTTCCTGGGATCAGCCCTGAAATGGCTGAAAAGATATTTAATCATTTGCATGACAAGGCGTAGCCTTCATGCGAATATAGAAAAAAAGACATCTCCAAGTAGTTATGTGGAATATTCCAAACACACTCACAACCTTTAGACTTTTTCTTATCCCCATTTTTTTGGTGATATTTTATTTACCTTATTCATGGGCGTTTTTCGCGGCCGCGTTTGTTTTTTGGCTTGCATCAATAACTGATATTCTTGATGGCTATTTAGCACGCCGTTTAAATCAGTCTACACCTTTTGGTGCATTCTTAGACCCTGTTGCCGATAAAGTAATGGTCTGTGCTGCATTAGTGGCATTATCTAGTCATTATCAGAATTTATATATGACGATTCCCGCACTTGTTATCATTAGCCGTGAAATAGTTATTTCTGCCTTACGCGAATGGATGGCAGAGCAGGGCAAACGAGATAACGTTGCTGTATCTAATATGGGCAAGTTCAAAACAGCTGCACAAATGTTGGCGATAATCGGACTTATTTGGCAGTTTGATACCTGGATGATTTATTTAAGTTATGGACTTTTATATATTGCCACGTTCTTAACATTGAGTTCGATGCTGCAATATTTGTTTGCTGCTTGGTCAGAATTGACCAAAAATTGATCCTAAACGTATAATTACACACCATTTTAGATAAAAAATAAGCAAACAGTTTAAAACTCGCATTTTTTATATTGACGCGTTTAATAATCTCTGTAGAATGCGTCCGTGTTGAGAGGGCATAGCCCACAAGATAAAGAAAAGCGGCACTAGCTCAGTTGGTAGAGCGCAACCTTGCCAAGGTTGAGGTCACGAGTTCGAGCCTCGTGTGCCGCTCCAATTATCTAATTTGGCGGAATGGCAGAGTGGCCATGCAGCGGATTGCAAATCCGTCCACCTCGGTTCGACTCCGGGTTCCGCCTCCATTCAACACTCCACACGCTCTTTGAGCAACCCGATGCCCGGGTGGTGGAATTGGTAGACACAAGGGATTTAAAATCCCTCGTTCGTAAGGACGTGCCGGTTCAAGTCCGGCCCCGGGCACCATTTGTGGTTAACTACAATACCAAATGTAGTTTTAAAATAGTTTAACTTTAGAGTTAATATGATGCGGCACTAGCTCAGTTGGTAGAGCGCAACCTTGCCAAGGTTGAGGTCACGAGTTCGAGCCTCGTGTGCCGCTCCATATTAGCTTTATCCACTTGCTTTAAATAGCAAACCCGATGCCCGGGTGGTGGAATTGGTAGACACAAGGGATTTAAAATCCCTCGTTCGTAAGGACGTGCCGGTTCAAGTCCGGCCCCGGGCACCATTTAAACTTTATTTAGTTTAAACTGTATGGATAAAACACTAAATTTGCGGCACTAGCTCAGTTGGTAGAGCGCAACCTTGCCAAGGTTGAGGTCACGAGTTCGAGCCTCGTGTGCCGCTCCAATTATTTGGAAGCGATAAGGCGGAATGGCAGAGTGGCCATGCAGCGGATTGCAAATCCGTCTACCTCGGTTCGACTCCGGGTTCCGCCTCCATTTAATACTCCACATGCTCTTAGAGCGACCCGATGCCCGGGTGGTGGAATTGGTAGACACAAGGGATTTAAAATCCCTCGTTCGTAAGGACGTGCCGGTTCAAGTCCGGCCCCGGGCACCATTTATACTTCAAAGTTTATATCTACTCTATTTCATATTTATTTCTATTTCCTTATTTACTCTAATTAGTTTTGTTATTTCCAAAATAGCTTTATAGTTTGTTTATGGCTACTTGATTAATGTATGCGTTAAATTTCCTTACATTATCAGTGGTATTATTCATAAAGTATCAAGGACAGATAATGGAACAATTTAAACGTGGTTTAAATCAGTTTTGGGTAGGCGCAGTGTTTGGTGTATGTTTCGCCATTGCGCTTGTTCTTATTCCGGTTGCGATTATCATGTCTAACATCAATGACGTACTGAAGATTCATGAAGTCAGTGTGTTAGTCAAAAAAGTCTCAACGGCATTTAATAAAACAGAACAAGCTCTCGAAAAAGCGAAAACAGCACTTGTTGATTTTGACAATGAAGTGGTGATGGAAGTGCTCACGGCAGTGCAATCTTACCAACAACAAACTCAGCCGCTATTTTCGGCAGAACAAAAGCAAGCCCTTAAAACAAAAGTCAAAGCTCAGTTAACAGAAAAGCTAAAAGTAACGTTAACCGAACAGCAAGTTACATTCTTACTCACGGTTTTTGAAAAGCTTGCAGAATCAAAAAAGGGAGCTGAACAGCTCCCTGAAAATACGACACTAAATTAAGCAAAGACCTATCAAGCTTACTTACGCCAAGCACCTTTTGGTATTGTTTGATTTAATTTTTCGTTTTGTGACGGATCAAACGTGGGTAGCTTGCCCGCTTTACGTTGGGTGTTGTAGTCTTTAGCAAGCCAAATTACGACACCTGACAACATAAATAACGCAATAACGTTGACGATAGCCATAAGGCCCATGGATATATCAGCGAGAGTCCAGACAATAGGTAACTCACCAAGTGCGCCAAACATTACCATACCCAGCACTAATAATCTGAAGATCACCATACCTGCAGCGTGGTTATGTTCTAGAAATAATAGATTTGTTTCAGCGTATGAGTAATTGGCAACTATCGATGTGAATGCAAAGAATAAAATCGCAATTGCAACAAAGGTTGCGCCCCAACTTCCAACATGCTCCTCAAGTGCTGCTTGTGTCAGTGCAATACCCGTAACCCCTGATTCTGGGATTAATTGTTGAGATAATAAAATAAGAGCCGCTGTGGCTGTACATATAATAATGGTATCAACAAAGACGCCAAGCATTTGTACATAACCTTGTGAAGCTGGGTGTGGCGGATTAGGTGTTGCTGTTGCAGCAGCATTCGCGGCGCTACCCATACCTGCTTCATTTGAGAACAAACCACGTTTTATACCTTGGATCATTGCTTGCATCACGCCATAACCAATAGCACCTGCACCTGCTTGTTCAAGTCCAAATGCACTATTAATTACATGCATAAACACATTAGGTAATAATTCATAGTTGATTGCACAGACATAAAGTGCGACGAGTAAGTAGGCAAGCGCCATAAAGGGAACAACCATCTCTGCGAATCGAGAAATTGTCTTTAAACCACCAAAAATAATAATGCCTGAACCAAGCACAAGCGTAATACCGACAATATACTTTGGAATACCAAACGCGACGTCAAACGCTGCAGCGATAGAGTTAGATTGTACAGCATTAAATACAAGGCCGAAGGCAAGGATCAAACACAGCGAAAAGATCACGCCCATCCAACGTTTACCTAAACCGTATTCCATATAATAAGCAGGACCACCTCGAAAGTTACCGTCTTCATCGACCGTTTTATAAGCTTGCGCAAGTGTACTTTCAGCAAAACTGGTTGCCATACCAATTAAAGCAATCAACCACATCCAAAAAATAGCACCTGCGCCCCCTAAATAAAGTGCAACTGCTACACCCGCCATATTACCTGTACCAACGCGAGCTGCTAAAGAAGTACAAAAAGCTTGAAAAGAGGAGATGCCTTCTCCTGAACCTTGGCGGCTATGAAACATAACCTTGATCATATGGGGGAATTGGGTGAATTGAATGAAACCGAGTCGAAGAGTAAAAAATAGCCCCGCAGCTATTAATAGGTAAACCAGAATGTGACCCCAAAGTAGGCCACTTATACTATTTATAATATCTGTCATTTTACATGCCTTGTGAGCGAGTGGAAAATCTGCGGCGCAACTTACCACAACATAGAGGGATAGTTTAGTAATTCTGTTAAAAAACCAGAGTTATCCACAGGGTTTTGTGGGTAAGATGTTGGTACTTAGTGGGTATCTAACGTATTTAAAAATAATTAAAAAATAGTAAGAAAAGTGCTTGCGTAAAAAATCCATCTCCCTATAATGCGCATCCACTGACACGGCGGGCAGCAACGAAAGACGCTGAACAACGTAGCAGAGAGTTAAGTAAAACTTCGGTTTTAAGTCTTCGAAAGAAAGTTTGAAATTAAGTGTTGACTCGAAAAATTAAGGATGTATTATACGCATCCCTCGAGACGCGAAAGCAACTCGAAACGTTCTTTAACAATATAAAGCAATCATCTGTGTGGGCACTCGTACAGATTGAGTTCTAACAGTCGATCTACTTAGGTAGTAAGACAAACAAATTTAGAGTCTCAATTGAACTGAGTGACCAACGGAAATAAGTTTACTTATTTCAGCACAGTCAATTCAACATCGAAAGATGTTAAATAAATTCAGAATTCATTGAGCATGTCCGCTCCCTTATGGGGAGGACAGAAAAAACTTTTAATTGAAGAGTTTGATCATGGCTCAGATTGAACGCTGGCGGCAGGCCTAACACATGCAAGTCGAGCGGTAACAGAGAGTAGCTTGCTACTCTGCTGACGAGCGGCGGACGGGTGAGTAATGCTTGGGAATGTACCTTATGGTGGGGGACAACAGTTGGAAACGACTGCTAATACCGCATAATGTCTTCGGACCAAAGCGGGGGACCTTCGGGCCTCGCGCCATAAGATCAGCCCAAGTGGGATTAGCTAGTTGGTGAGGTAATGGCTCACCAAGGCGACGA
>NZ_LYPI01000013.1:0-185102 GCF_001938575.1 Pseudoalteromonas sp. PAB 2.2 | reverse complement strand
CTTACAACTTAATACGTATAATCATGCTTGATGCAACTAAAGAAGAAGATATCTTGCCTACTCAATTAAGCTTTAGCCAATCTATGCGGCAGGTAATCGCTTTCTTCATGTTTACGCCAATACATAGTGCAAGTAAGTTACCTGTTCATTATGATGAGTTACTGAAAACACTTAGGTTGTTTATCTTACCCGATAGGCTACCAGACAGGCATTATCCAAGGGTGATAAGAAGGAAACCAAATAAGTATCCTTACAAAAGAAAATGCCAGTCAGCTCTTAACTGACTGGCATTAGCCATTAAAGCCGGTTTTTTATATTAATATCAATTACTTGATTTTAGGATCAAGTTCACCTGATAAGTATTTCAGGTGCATATCATCTAATGAGATAGGTTTGATCTTACCTGCTTGACCTGCTGTGCCAAATGCTTCGTAGCGAGCAACACAAATTTCTGTCATCGCTTTCGTTGCTTCAGCTAAATATTTACGCGGATCGAAATTCGCAGGGTTTAGTGCAAGATGACGACGAATGGCACCTGTTGATGCTAAACGTAAATCGGTATCGATATTCACTTTACGCACGCCATACTTGATACCTTCGATGATCTGCTCAACTGGCACACCATAAGTTTCAGGGATCTCACCACCGTATTGGTTAATTACTTCTAACCATTCTTGCGGCACTGAAGACGAACCATGCATAACTAAGTGTGTGTTAGGAATACGCGCGTGAATTTCTTTGATGCGATCAATCGCTAAAATATCGTCTGTTGGTGGACGCGTGAACTTGTATGCACCATGTGATGTACCACACGCAATTGCCAGTGCATCAACGTGAGTTTTACGAACGAAGTCAGCCGCTTCTTCAGGATCTGTTAGCATTTGATCTGTTGTAAGCTTGCCTTCTGCGCCTACGCCATCTTCTTCACCCGCTTCACCAGTTTCAAGAGAACCGAGTACACCTAGCTCGCCTTCAACTGATACGCCACACGCGTGCGCCATTTCAACTGTTTGACGAGTAACTTCTACGTTGTACTCATAGCTTGAAGGTGTTTTACCATCAGACATCAATGAACCATCCATCATGACTGATGAAAAGCCTAATTGAATAGAACGTTGACACACACCAGGTGACGTACCGTGGTCTTGGTGCATAACGACAGGGATATGTGGCCATTCTTCAACAGCTGCTAAAATCATATGACGAATAAAAGGGGCACCAGCATATGCACGTGCGCCAGCTGAGCCTTGTACGATTACTGGGCTGTTAGTTTTGTCAGCTGCTTCCATAATTGCACGCATTTGCTCTTGGTTATTAACGTTAAACGCTGGTACGCCATAACCATGTTCAGCTGCATGATCAAGAAGTTGTCGCATACTGATTAAAGCCATTTGGTATTCTCCAAATTGTATCGACAGTAGTTTCCTACCATCTAGTTTGAACGGATAAATTATTTTTTGATGCATCACTGCATCACGAGAAGCCATCGCTTACCGCAAAAACTGTCTATAAAATAAGGGTGAGAGGTATTTTATAAACAGCCAAACCAGCGTAATTAAATAACCACGCTGGTGTTCGTACTAATTACTTAGCACGCTCTTCTAGCATAGCAACTGCTGGTAATTTTTTCCCTTCTAAAAATTCAAGGAAAGCACCACCACCTGTTGAAATGTAAGACACTTTATCGGCAATGCCGTATTTATCAATCGCAGCAAGCGTATCACCGCCGCCCGCAATTGAGAATGCGCTTGAATTTGCGATAGCTTCAGCAATCGCACGCGTGCCATTACCAAATTGGTCAAATTCAAATACGCCAACTGGACCATTCCACACAACCGTGCCTGCTTTTGCAATAATATCTGCAAGCTGTTTCGCTGTATCTGGACCAATATCGAAAATCATATCTTCATCGGTTACTTCATTCACATCTTTCAATGTCGCAACAGCCGATTCTGAGAACTCATTACCAACAACAACATCAGTTGGCACTGGAATTTCACCATTATTTGCTTTTGCAGCGGCACTTAATTTATTTGCTTCGTCAATTAAGTCAGCTTCAAATAAAGACTTGCCTACAGGGTGACCAGCTGCTGCGATGAAAGTATTTGCAATACCACCACCCGTAACAAGTTGATCAACCACTGTTGATAGTGAATCAAGTACAGTTAACTTAGTCGACACTTTAGAGCCACCAACGATAGCCACTAAAGGACGCGCAGGGTTATCAAGCGCTTTACCCAAAGCGTCTAGCTCTGCGGCTAAAAGTGGGCCTGCACACGCTACATCGGCAAATAAACCAACACCGTGCGTTGATGCTTGTGCACGGTGAGCCGTACCAAATGCATCCATCACGTAAACATCACATAATGCAGCTAGCTTTTTAGATAATGCTTCATCATTTTTCTTTTCACCTACGTTAAAACGTACGTTTTCAAAAACAACCACTTCATTATCTGCCACGTCAACGCCATCAAGGTAATCTTTCTCAAGACGAACCGTTTGCTCAAGCGCATCATTTAAATAATTAACGACAGGGGCGAGTGAAAACGCTTCATCATATTCCCCTTCCGTAGGGCGGCCAAGGTGTGACATCACCATTACTTTTGCGCCTTTTTCTAACGCTAATTTAATAGTAGGTAATGCTGCACGAATACGTGCATCAGAGGTCACTTTACCTTCTTTTACAGGCACATTTAAATCTTCACGAATTAACACGCGTTTGCCGTTTAAATCTAAATCTGCCATTTTAATGACCGACATGGACTTCTCCTTTGTTAACGATACTAAATTATAGTTATAAGTTATTGGCTTACTGCCATCATCGCACGCGCTGTATCGAGCATACGATTCGCAAATCCCCACTCATTATCGCACCACACTAACAACTTTATCAGTCGTTTATGACTAACACGTGTCTGAGTGCCATCTATGATACAAGAATGTGAGTCATGATTAAAATCTACCGACACCAGCGGCTCTTCAGTGTAACTTAAAATCCCTTCAAGGCGATCTTTTGCTGCTAACTTAAGTGCTTGATTAACGTCGGCTAAATCAACATCAGTGTTTACTGTGACGCTTAAGTCCATCGCGGTGACGTTAATTGTCGGTACACGCACGGCAATGGCTTCAAAGCGGCCATGAAACTTAGGTAAAATACGTTCGATACCACGGGCAAGTTTTGTATCCACAGGAATAATAGACTGGCTTGCCGCACGGGTACGACGTAAATCGTGATGATAAGCGTCGATCACTTGTTGATCATGCATCGAGGCATGAATTGTCGTGATTGCCCCAGATTCAATAGAAAATGCATCATCTAATACTTTAATCACAGGCACAATACAGTTAGTTGTACATGAGCCATTAGAAACAATTGTATGCGCTGCTTTTAATTCATCGTCGTTGATACCATACACAATGGTTGCATCAACGTCGGCATCTGCAGGTTGCGAAAAAAGTACTTTTTTAGCCCCTGCATTTAAATGTAACTTAGCATGTTCACGCGAGTGATAAACACCCGTGCATTCAAGTACAACATCGACATCAAGGGTTTGCCAGGGCAATTCTGCCGGATTCTCTTCGGCAAATAGCGCAATAGAGTCACCTGCGACTGTTAGCGTATCTTCACCTAAATTAACAGGAAACGAAAAACGACCGTGGGATGTATCGTACTTAAGGAGATGGGCAATGCCCTTAGGGTCAGCTAATTCGTTAATAGCGACAATTTTGATTTGATCTTCAAGCCCTGATTCATAAAGGGCTCGGACAATATTACGCCCAATACGACCAAAACCATTGATTGCAAGTTTGATTGCCATGAAGAAGAAAATCCACTCTATTTGCTTGCAGATAAAGACAGCTGCCTTTTAGATGACGGTATTGTAATCGACCTTACACTTTTTTATAAGAGGGCAAGCTAAAATAAAGTGGTTTTAGGTGTTTTAGATGACGCTGGTTTTGGTAATCGACCTTACACTTTTTTATAAGAGGGTGCGCTTAAATAAAGTGGTTTTAGGTGTTTTAGATGACCCTGGTTTTGGTAATCGACCTTACACTTTTTTATAAGAGGGTGCGCTTAAATAAAGTGGTTTTAGGTGTTTTAGATGACGCTGGTTTTGGTAATCGACCTTACACTTTTTTATAAAAGGGCAAGATAAAATAAAGTGGTTTTAGGTGTTTTAGATGACCCTGGTTTTGGTAATCGACCTTACTCTTTTTTATAAGAGGGAGCACTTAAATAAAGTGGTGTAAAGTCGTGGTGGCGATAATTGAAAAATACAGTCTTCAGCAGTCCCTAGTCTTATTCAGCTTTAATTGTTATATCCATCGACGAACTGCTTTTTTATATTCACTATATTCATGCCCAAACTTTTGCTGCATGTACCTCTCTTCAGGCACTATTTGAAATCGATTCATGTAAAGGACAAACACCACAGGCAGCATAATATTTACGATATTTCCCAAATAAATACCCCACCCAATTAAAATAAGTAAAAAACCGACATACATCGGGTTTCGACTAACTTTATAGACTCCATGAGTAACAAGGCTTGCCGACTGCTCAGGCAATCTCGGATCGACCGTCGTGCCAGCAGAGTGAAACTCATAAACACCCAATAAAGAGAAAGCGACCCCAATTAACGCGATGATCACTGCCACAGGTAACAAAACGGCAAGCGTCATACTAAAAGGTGCCAACACGTCAGCTAACACCCACATTATGGCAGCGAATATCACGACTTGAATAATTGGCGGCACTGTTAATTCTAATTTATCCATACCAATTCCGTTTGTTGTCTAACTTAGCGATGAGCATAACACATTACAGCAACTCCCCCACTTTTAAGGCTTTACCCCGACTGATTTGATGGCACTGCGCTAAAAAAAGCTCGGCGGTGGCCATGGCATCGGTTAAAGCATGGTGAGAGCTGTAATGAGGTAAGCCATAGCGTTTACGGCACTCGCTTAATGTTAGGTCATCGTGGCCTATTTCATGGCCTTGCTGATGGAGACGCTTTTTTTCAATAACGAACGTATCAAGAATTAACCGCGCTTTAGCTTCTAAGCCTAGTTTACGGCACGCTTGTTTTAAAAACCCCCAATCAAGCGTCGCGTTATGAAAAACTAAAATACAGTCATCAACGTGTTGGTGAAGCTTAGCAAGAATTGCTTCAAGGCTTTCACCGCTATCGATATCTTGCTTGGCAATGCCGTGATAAATAGGGCTTTGCTCTAGGCTCTGTACGTCTTTATTAATTATGTGCTGTGCCCCACTCATTTTAATGCACTGGTCTTCTATCATCACCCATGCCACCGAGACAATTTCATGTTGGCGGGGATCAAGCCCCGTTAGTTCCATATCTATCACAACGTAACGTTCTTTATAGGCATCAGCTGCCAATAATTGTTTGCGAGCCATATAACGACTGAGCCAACGTTTAACCATCAGTTATCCTCATAAGCTGCCACGCGCAAACTTAAAAGCGGCGGCTTGCTGAGCTTGTTTAACTAAATAAAAGGCTTCTTTTAATTGATGGCGTTCTAAAGAATTCAAGGTATTGGGGTTAATACAATTGCTCGGTAAGCCTTCTTCATTTATTTGTGTGCGTAAGCGCAGCTGCGTTAAGAAACGCCAACAATCTTTTAAGTTATAAACATCGTCTTTATTAAGTAAAGAATACTTCAGCAGTGCATCCAAACGCTCTTGGGTATTCGCCCGCTGAATACCCGCTTTGAGTGAATACAAACGCACTATATCGTTAATAATCACCACGCCGCGTTTTTTTAAATCTAGGTACTTGTGCTGTTTCGCATCTTTTTCTAATTTAAATTGGTTAAATAACCCAATGGGCACATGAGTATTTTTAATATCACTCGCCATAGCAGCATAAAATAAATCATTTTTAGAGATACGTTTTAATTGCTCATAAAAACGCGTGTACAGCGACATTGAGCCCTCAATAAAGCGTAAATCAAAGTAGATTTTACAATTTAACATGGCTTCTGGAGTCGGCGATGTGATCCATTTATAAAAGCGGTCACACCACTCACTGATGCCCATTCGACACTGTGCATTACTGGCCATAATGTTACCTGGACAACGTTTAATACCGCATTCAACCAACTGCTCACACACAAACTCCCCCATGCGTTTAAAGTAGTCTTGCTGCTCTGTTGTTAAATCATCAGGTAAAAGTAAACCATTATCTTGGTCAGAATGCAGGGTTTGCTCTTCACGGGCTTGTGAGCCAAAACAAATAAAACTAAAGTGACTGGGGGCAGCGCCGTTATCTTCTTGAAATAAATGAATTAAGCGCGAAGTTAACGCATCGGTTAAACCACTTAATAACTTACCGATAAGCGATATATCATCAATATTATTCGAAAAGCCTTTTAATAAGCTGGGGATCTCTTGCGAATAGCGCTTTAAATCAACCACAGAGTGGGCTTTATATATGCGTCCAATTAATTGCACTGGGTCGCTTTTTTGCTGACGCAGTAAATCAGTACTGGTCAACATGCCTAAGGGCTTATGATATTCATCGAGCACAGGTAAATGATGAATATTGTGTTTGAGCATTAAGTGCAGCGCTGAGAACACCCGATTATTCTCAAAAATAAACTTTGGCTTACAAGTCATAATCGTGCTCACAGACTCGTGTGGGTCAACCTCATCAGCAAGCACGCGATTACGAAGATCTCGGTCTGTAACCACCCCTACTAAGCGCTCGTTCTCAGTCAACATTATTGATGAAACACCCTGCTGCTTCATTTTTTTGGCTGTTTGGCGAATACTCGCATCAGGCGAAAGAGTTACCGCTTTGCGGTTCATTAACTCTGCTATTTTCTTCTCAGACCAACTGTCGTTTTGACTCTTATAATGCGATGACAACAAACGATTCTTATGAGCACGGACAAAGTATTGCTCAAACACTTTGTACTCGCGGCGTAAATAATCAAAAGACGCTTGGTCCAGCATATAAACAATGCCTTCTTTTTGCACCGAGAGACTATTTTGAATAGCCTCCCCCGTTAGCAAAGAGGGAAAGCCAAAATAATCCCCTGCAGAGAGCTTCGTGATCACATCCCCTTTTGCATCGACTAAGTCATAATCTCCTGAGCGAATTAGAAATAATCTCGGATTGTCAGAGCATAACCATTTATTTTGGTTTTCTCGTGTGAGGTAAATAATATCGAGGTGATTAACAAAATACTCGCTTGCCGCCGAATCGAGCTGATTAAACGGTGTTTGATTAATTACAAATTGGGCGACTTCCTGTTGCTCTGCATTCATAGCTATTCTCGAAATTAAGTGAGGCTAATAACTACACTACCCCTGTTTTAAAAAAATAAAAAGCCCGACTTAAGTCGGGCTTTGGGTTTATCAAAAGTGTGTTCTTTTAGTACCGGTTTGTTAGTGCGCGTGCGCTGCACTTGACCCTTTAGGGTTACGAATGCCTTCCACCATTTCTTGAATTTCAACAGGTGTTTCAGCTGTTAGTTTAAGTACGATACCTGCTACTGCAAAGTTAATAATCATACCCACTAAACCAATCCCCTCAGGTGAAATACCAAATAACCAGTTAGCTGGGCCATTTAATTCAGGGCTAACAAACTTGAAGTAAATAATGTACGCCGCGGTGAATGTAATACCTGTAACCATACCTGCGATCGCACCTTCTTTGTTCATCTTCTTAGAGAAGATACCCATGATAATCGCCGGGAAGAAACTTGCAGCCGCTAAACCGAATGCAAATGCCACCACCGACGCCACAAATCCAGGCGGGTTAATACCAAAGTACGCTGAGATAACAATGGCGACCATCGCAGCAAGTCGCGCTGCAAGTAGTTCTTGCTTATCACTAATATCTGGTTTCAAGGTACGTTTTAACAAGTCATGCGATACCGAGGTCGAAATAACCAATAACAAACCCGCGGTGGTTGACAGTGCTGCCGCAATACCACCTGCTGCAACAAGGGCTACTACCCATGCTGGTAAGTCGGCAATCTCTGGGTTAGCAAGTACCATGATGTCGCGGTCAACATTCACTTCGTTGGCGCTATTTGGATCATCAATCTTGCCAGCTGAGTAGAACATTTTGCCATCACCGTTTTTATCGTTAAAAGTGATTAGGCCTGTTCTTTCCCAATTTTTAACCCATGCAGGTGCTTCAGCATACTCTGTACCGTTACCATCTTTACCGTTAATAGTATCAATCATGTTTACACGTGCAAACGACGCAACAGCAGGTGCAGTTGTATAAACGATAGCAATAAATACTAATGTCCATGCCGCAGAGATACGCGTGTCTTTAACACGTGGAACCGTGAAGAAACGTACGATAACATGAGGTAGACCCGCAGTACCCACCATAAGCGCACCCGTGATTGCGAATACATCGATCATACTCTTAGAGCCTTCGGTGTACTGCGCAAAACCGAGTTCGGTACTCAGTCCATCTAATTTATCAAGCACGTACTGGCCAGAACCATCTGCAAGCGTGGCACCAAAACCAGTTTGTGGGAAAAAGTGACCTGTCATCATCATTGAAATGAAGATTGCTGGAACAAGGTAAGCAAATACCAGTACGCAGTATTGCGCAACTTGCGTGTAAGTAATGCCCTTCATGCCGCCAAGAACAGCATAGAAGAATACAATCACCATACCAATGTAAACACCGGTCTCAATATCCACTTCTAAGAAGCGAGAGAATACAACACCAACACCCCGCATTTGACCCGCGATGTACGTGAAACAGATAAAGATTGCACATAAAATTGCAACCACACGTGCTGTTTGTGAGTAATAACGGTCACCAATGAAATCAGGGACGGTGAACTTACCAAACTTACGTAAGTAAGGTGCTAAACACAGCGCCAGTAATACGTAACCACCTGTCCAGCCCATGAGGTAAACACCCCCATCGTAACCCGCAAACGAGATAATACCCGCCATTGAGATAAACGATGCTGCACTCATCCAGTCAGCTGCTGTTGCCATACCATTTGCAAGAGGAGGAACGCCACCACCTGCAACATAGAATTCATTAGTAGACCCTGCACGAGCCCAAATTGCGATGCCGATATAAAGCGCGAAGCTTAAACCGACGATAATAAACGTGAGTGTTTGAACATCCATTGCTTAGCTCCTATTCGTCTACGCCATATTTTTTATCTAACGTATTCATTTTGAAAACGTACACAAAAATCAAAGCTACAAAGGTGTAAATTGCGCCTTGCTGGGAGAACCAGAAGCCGAGTTTAAACCCAAAAAAACGTACTTCATTCAGTACATCTACCAATAAAATGCCAAAACCAAATGAAACGATAAACCACACTGCTAACAGTTTAAATAGCAGCGAAATGTTTTCCGCCCAGTAAGCTTTTGCTTGTTCTTCATCTTTAAAAGCCATTTTTATCCCCTTATGCATCACTTAAAAGTAATGAGTGGTATTAGTTGTCATTAACTAAGTTAGCAACGGTTCGGCATTATGGAATTGAGACCATAGTCGTAACAGTCAGTTTACGTTTACGTAAACTGTAAAGCACCTTTTATTAATCAATGGTAAAAAACCATATTTAACAACAAGTTAACCTACAAATATAAATGAGAGAAATAACCAAAATAGTAAAAACGAATGATCTGCGACATTAGTCTAATAAAAAGGCCAAAATAAAATTAAGCATTAAATATCATAAACTTGTAAAAATTGATTTTTAACAAATCAAAATCAACACATCGAAATCAGCTTTAATTCTGGTAAGGTAGTGGTATTACAATAATGACTGAATTTGAACATGACTGCTGCGCTTATTTTTGTTGCTCTTGCCTACATTGGTGTATTGTTTTGGTTAGCAAACTGGGGGGATAAAACCACGCCTCTGGCTAAACGCATTAGCCACCACCCTTTTGTGTATTCGTTTTCATTAGGGATTTACTGTACATCGTGGACTTACTATGGCTCAGTCGGTACTGCCGCCACCAGCAGTTGGAATTACCTTCCTATTTTAATTGGTCCTGCGCTGTTATTTTTCTTTGGCCAAGGCTTTTTACGAAAACTGGTACTTGTTAGTAAAAAACAAAATATTACGACCATTGCCGATTTTATTTCTGCTCGGTATGGAAAAAGACAAACAACAGCAATCATGGTCACAGTTATTGCACTGTTGGCGACCATTCCTTATATCGCGCTGCAATTAAAAGCCCTTAGTAGTAGCTTTTTATTATTACAAAACGACAACCGTATCTCAGGGTCAATGTTAGCGCTGTCAGCAACACTAATTATGGCCATGTTTGCAATATTTTTTGGGACCCGTAAGGTCGATGTTACTGAATATCGCTCTGGGTTAATGCTGGCTGTTGCGTTCGAATCGATGGTGAAACTATTAGCTTTAGCTGCAGTGGCTGGGCTTGCCTTATACACGTTATTTAACTTAAACACCGTACAAAGCGAGCAGTTAACTGGGTCACTGTGGCAGCACTGGCATAATTTTGACTTTTTTAGCTTTAATTTTATCGGTCAATCGTTAATGGCCGCGGCGGCAATAATCTGTTTACCAAGACAATTCCATGTAACCGTTGTTGATAACCAAGATAAACGCCATCTTTATACCGCCCGCTGGGCTTTTCCGCTTTATTTATTGCTTACCGCTGCAATGATTTTTCCTATTGCCACAGCAGCAATCCACCCTGGTATCGGCAGTGGTTTTTCACCCGACAGCTTTGTGTTAGCCCTGCCTTTAATGCACGAAAATGCATTTTTAACCACCTTTGTATTTATCGGTGGATTATCGGCAGCCACCGCGATGATTGTCGTCGCGACACTCACACTCAGTACTATGATCTCAAATGATGTGGTGTTGCCATTAATGTTGCGTCGCAAATTTAAACGTAACCTCATCACCAGTAGCTACAAATCACAAATATTACTGGTGAGACGTTTTACTATTGCCGGTATTCTGATCCTGTCTTATTTTTATCAACAATGGTTTGGTCATGGCAAAGCCCTCGCCAGTATGGGCTTAGTTGCATTTTCGCTTGTATCTCAACTACTCCCTGCCATTGTCGGTGGCTTATATTGGCGTAAAGGTCATGCTTACGGGGTATATGCAGGGTTACTTGCAGGCTTTATTTGTTGGGTGTTATTCCTCATGTTACCGATTTTAGATGCCGGTAATAGCCTAAATGCAGAACTACAACAAACCCTTATTACGCGAGGAACACTCATTGCGTTGTTTGCCAATATTGGTTGCTATATTAGTTTCTCGTTAGGGGCTGATGAGCGTTTAATTGATAAAATTCAAGCGGCTGCATTTGTTAATCCTAAAGAACAAGCGGTGTTTGCACGACGTTTAAATAAAAATGTAAAGGCCACTGTGTACGACTTTAAAGTACTGCTACAGACCTTTTTAGGTATTCAACGCAGTCAGCAAGTACTGGCGCATTTTGCTTTAACGCACAAGCTAGATGATAATAATGCCCACCCTACCCCTGAATTTATCGCCTATTGCGAACGCGCTTTAACGGGTGTACTGGGCGCGTCATCGGCGCAAGCGCTTATTCATACTGTCGCTTCTGGTAAACGAATGGCCTTTGAAGAGGTGGTAAACTTCTTTGACGAAACAACACAAGCTCTGCAATTTAATCAAAACTTATTATTCACATCACTTGAGAACCTCAGCCATGGTATTTCAGTTGTCGACAAAGAACTCAATTTAGTCGCGTGGAACAAGCGTTATGCCGAAATGTTTAACTACCCTGAAGGGTTCTTAGAAGTGGGTCAAGCCATTGAAGAAGTGATTCGCTACAACGCCGAACGCGGTGAATGCGGCCCCGGTGAAATAGAACGACACGTAGAAAAACGTGTACAACACCTTAAAAATGGCAGTCCACATCACTTTATTCGTCATCGCCGAAATGGCCAAGTGTTTGAAATGATAGGTAACCCATTACCAGATGGCGGCTTTGTGACCAGCTTCTCTGATATTACAGCGCATATCGAAACACAAAATGCCCTTGAAGAAGTGAATATGGATCTTGAAAATCGGATTGAAGCACGCACGCAAGAAATCCGAACAATCAATAGAGATCTACAAGCACAAATAGACAGCCGAGTACAAACTGAGCAAGCACTTACTTTAGCTAAAAAAGAGGCCGAGCAAGCTAACGACAGTAAAACCCGATTTTTAGCACTCGCAAGTCACGACATACTTCAACCGCTAAATGCTGCCCGCCTGTACTTGGCGGCAATTGATGATAAGACGCTTTCAAGTAACAATTTAAATAACTTTGAAAAACTGGGGGCAAGCCTCGATTCAACTGTCCACTTAATGTCGGCACTGCTTGAAATAGCCAAGTTAGAACAAGGCGCAATGACCCCAACACCTCGCCACTTTAGCATTGATGACATTTTAGCCCCGTTGAAAAATGAATACGCCATCATGTCGAGCGAAAAAGGCCTTAAACTTAAAGTGCGATCAACCGGTGTTATTGTACATAGCGATATCACTTACTTACGTCGTATTGTTCAAAATCTTGTTTCAAATGCTGTTAAATACACTAATAGCGGCCAAGTTTTGATTGCGTGTCGCAAACGAAAACATCATTTAAGAATCGAGGTATGGGATACCGGCCCTGGCATTTCAGAGCTAGAACAAGCGAAAATCTTTAATGACTTTTACCGCATTGAAGCGGGCGATAATAAAGGTGTTGGCCTAGGTCTTGGGGTTGTAAAAAGAATGGTCGACCTTTTGTCTTTGCGTCTCGATGTAAGCTCAACACCCGGCAAAGGAAGTCGCTTTAGTATTGAAGTGCCCTACGGAGACAGTCAATTTATACAACAAAAAGAGACACCGAAAAAAGGCGTTGAGAATCGTACAGCCATGAATATTGTGGCTGTTGATGATGACCCCGAAAACCTGCATGCAATGGCAAGTTTATTACAAAAATGGCAAGCAAATTATAAGCTATTTGAAAATGTCGACACCGTACTTGCGTATGCCAAAGAACATCGCGCCCCCGACGTGATTCTAATGGATTATCAGCTTGGCCATGATTGCGACGGCATTACCTTAATAAAAACACTTCGAGAGATTTGGCAAAGTCCTGTTCCTGCCATTTTAATTACCGCAGTGCGTGACGAAGCCCTAAAACAGCAAACCAAAGCCGATAATATTCACTACTTGAGCAAACCAGTGAAACCGGCAAAATTAAAAGCGCTGCTTAATCACAGCACTTAAATGCCCCCATTATTAAGGCAAAGCAACGGGCTTTGCCTTAAACTTTTGAAATAACCAGCTCAGTGCCACTAAAGATAATCCCAGTCCTATAAACGAGACGGCTCTTAACAGCCCTGTTAAATTTGCCATATCAATCAAAAATACCTTTAATACCACCAGCGCTAATAAACCAAGCCCTAGCTTTTGCACCGTAGCCAATGACTTTAAATGACCCATCACTACCACTAAAGCACCTATGATCAACCACACTAATGAATAGCTATAAAGCTCAGCATCTGAGGTAGGCTGCGCTAAGTTAATAAACTCACCTTGCCAGTTATGGCGTATTTCTGCATTAATATACAGTGCGGTGAAAGCACCCGCTAAAATATGAAATGGCTTCAGTAAACGGGAATTAATAGACCTAGTTAATTGACCTGCCCATACACATATTAATGCCGGCACTAACCACACAAGTAGTAACCAGTTAAAAACAGGCATTTGACCAATGCGTATCTGTGCAAAGAAAGGATTTAACTCCATGAATAAAGTAGCAGCGAGTAACCCTGCAAGTGTCAGTAATCCTAACCCCGCTAGTTGGTAAAGTTTTACCATTTGCTGCGTATACCGAGCACGCAGTAAATATACACACCCTAATACCCCCCAATTACACGTAAGCAAGATGTGCTCGTACACTGACAGGTTATTAAAATCAGGATAATGCCCAACCAATTGATAACTGGTCTCTGTGGTAACAAATAAAGCAATACAGTGTAAGCCTGCGCCTTCTAACCAAACCCTCAATGGCTGCTGTTGCCAAAACCTTGCAGCCCAATAAAATAACCCAGCACACAAAGGATAGACAACAATACTCCAATGAACGCCAAGCAATACTGCATCACTGTAACTTGGTGTCCAAGGTGCTAAGCTTAAGCGTACCAACAAACACGCTATTAACGCTTTTAATGGCCACATTGGTAAACGCAGTGCATGCTTATTAATATAAAAGCTAATTAATACAACCTGCATAGCTAATGCAAGCGTCAAACTACTTCCTTCAAGCAACATTGTGAGCGCTAAGCTAATGTTGCCATTGCCACCTAACCAAAAACAAAAAACCTGTAAGGACTGCTTGTTACGCACCGCTAATTTAAATAACAGTGCACTGACCCCCAATAACACCGTACACCAGAGCGGATAAGCATCTGTAAGCGCATTATTTGGCGTAATAGCATACAAGCAACCAATAATCACAAAGCTCGACAGCGAAGCTATCAGCGAGAATCCTAACCGCTGTGGATATTTGCGTGCGAACAGCAAACCATAACTAATAAACAGCGCGATAAAAAACAGCCCGACTCCGTAGTTTTGCCTAAACACAAAAAGCTGCTCGTTAAAATCAACGCTATTACGCTGGCTAATTAATAACAGCACAACACAGCCAACTGCAATCGCTAACCAACTATCCCACGCGCTGTTTTTAAGCACTAAAAACAACAGCACACTGACCATTAACAGACTACTAAGTTGCCAAGTGAGTAACGCATTATTGCTAAACATCAAAAAACCAAGCGGCGCTAAAATCGCTATAAGCAATGGATTATCGGGTAGTTGCTTAAGCTGCTTTATGAAACGCTGAGGGCGGTGTTCTATTTGAATAAACTTAAGACCCAAACGCACAATCGCAATCAGTAGCAAGATACTGAACACAGCGTATACGTTAATAAACCACAGAATATTATGTGAAGCGCTTACTGCCACTAACCAATACCAACCAAGGTGTCCAGTCCAGAGCAAATACCAAAGCCACTGACGTTTCACATAATGAGCCACCAAAGAGGCCGAAACACTCACAAAGCCAACATAGGTCAACAAACCAACAAAGTCGTTACTCCCTGTATTCACCCAGACCGGCACACTGTAAGCACCAATAATACCAATAGCCGCAAGCAGAGGACCAAAGCGCAATGCCATCCAACTGGCAGCCAACGACACCAGTGTCAAAATAGCGAAGGCAGGCAAAGGCGCTAATAATGCATAGTGGGTATAAGCCAGTAATGTTAAAGCAAAACAACTGATAAAGCCGCCACTGGCAAGCGCTGCCGGTATATAGTTATTAAAGCCTTCAAACACTATTCCTTTACGATGCAAGTACTCTGCTGCCACAATTAAACTTACCCCAAAAACAGCGCCTAAAGTTAATCGCATCGTTTCTGACAAGAGCCCTGCTTCTAGCGAATAACGGGCTAAAAAGATTCCGCCAAAAGCAAGTGCAATAGCCCCAACCCACGTCAGCCAATTAGTTTTAAACACTGTAATAAGGGACGTGATAAACTCAAACGCAGCGGCTTTCCCTAGGGTAAGCATTGGCTCATGAGACGACCCCTGAGGCTGCCTTGCTGCAGAGAGCATTGGCTCAACGTGCAACGAATCAATCGTTGCTGTTATTGTTGAATGCGAAGCTGTGTTTGTTGATTGTGATGAGGTTCTTGGTACATGCTGTTGAAATTCAGTATCCGTTTGCGGCTTATCGGGCCTTGGCTCAGCAAGCTTCTCTCTTAAAAACGTGACTTCTTTTTTTAAAACAGACAGCTGAAATAAAGCAATTATTCCTGCAACAGAACCGCCGAATACCACTAAAACAAGCAATATTAATAACGCAATACCTTCATCCATACCCAATCCTTGTCTCTGCTTTAACAACATAAAAGCGTTCATTGTTTATACAATAAACACTTAGTAAGAGTAAAGCGATGGTCGTTTCGCGTATTTTTCTATTAGCGAGGGTCAGCTCCCATTCGCTCAAACATCATTTTATAGTTTAAGTTATACCATCATGCTCTATCTTCGCTATTTTCGCCCTTACCGAGTTACGTTGCTTAAAAACGACGCTCTGTCGGCTATGTTCACGTATCACATAAGATACGTGCACTTCATTCACAACTACCTGTTGTTGGCTCATCGGGTTAAACCTCAACACCATTGCATGTAATATCAACAGTTTCAGCGCTTTGACTGTTATAAAGCCAGACTAGTCTGTTTAAAATTAATTATTAGATAGTCGAAATTGCGCTATGCAGCGCTAAAAAATTAGCAAATAATAACGTTCACACAAATGGGATTAGAATGAGGACTATGAACACGATTTTAACAACACAATGCGATGATGATGTGGGTCTAATTGCCAAGATCACCGGTCTTTGTCATCAACATAATTTGAATATTACCCGTAATAACGAATTTGTAGACAAAGATGCCCAACGCTTTTTCATGCGCACCGAATTAAGCGGGGTTATTTCAGATGACTTTTTACCAAGTCTTGCTGAGCTACTTCCTGATGGCGCAGAGCTTGCGCTGCACAGCAGTGAAAAAACCAAAGTGGTATTGCTTGCCACCAAAGAAGCACATTGTTTAGGGGGAGTATTACTTAAGCAATTCGAAAAAGCCTTAAACATCGAAGTACTGGCCGTGATTGCCAACTATGCAGATTTAGCGCCACTGGCTGCAGGCTTTGGCGTGCCGTTTCATGTAGTATCGCACGAAGGTTTAAGCCGTGCTGAGCATGACCAAAAAGTGGGTGATTTAATTGCCAGCTACCAGCCTGATATTATCGGCCTTGCCAAATACATGCGTATTTTAAACCCTGAGTTTGTGGCGCGCTTTGAAGGTAAAATTATTAATATTCACCATTCATTTTTACCTGCCTTTATTGGTGCAAAACCCTACCACCAAGCCTTTGAACGTGGGGTAAAAATCATTGGTGCAACCGCTCATTTTGTTAATAACGAACTCGATGAAGGGCCAATTATTTTGCAAGATGTGACGCATGTTAGTCATGCGGATACCGCAGAGATGATGGCAAAAATGGGTAAAGATGTTGAAAAAACAGTATTTTGCAAAGCCTTACAGTTGGCCTCTGAACATAAACTGTTTATAAACGGTAATCGAACCGTGGTGTTTGCTTAAGTAATGAATGAAGAGGCTGCTCGCCTCTTTATTATTTTTATTATCTAATGACTAGTTCGATTCAATAGGATCAAGTTGAAGTTTTGAGGCAATAAGCACGGCTTGAGTACGGTTGTATACGCCAAGTTTTCTGAAAATGGCCGTAATATGTGCTTTTACTGTCGCTTCAGAGATATGTAACTCATAAGCGATTTGCTTATTTAACAAACCTTCATGCAGGTACTGCAGCACTTTGTATTGTTGTGGGGTTAGTGATGCCACCTGAGCTGCAATTTCTTTGTCTTCGCCATCAACGGCTGCTACTTTATCTTTAAGCTCTGCTGGTAACCACACATCGCCTTCTAGAATATGATTAATCGCCATTGCGATATCATCCGATGATGATGATTTAGGAATAAATCCCATCGCACCGTATCCCATTACTTTCGACACAATATTTATGTCTTCACTCCCCGACACAACTGCAATCGGTAAGCTTGGGTAATCTTCGCGAATACGAATAAGGCCGTATAAATCGCCATTTCCTGGCATGTGAAGGTCTAGTAGTAAGATATCAAGATCTTCTTGTTCGCTTAGCACTTGCAATGTGGTATCGAAGTTTTCCGATTCAAATACTTCCAAATCCGTAAACTTAGTACTCAATGCCCCTTTCAGCGCTTCACGAAATAACGGATGATCATCCGCTATTAAAAACTGACTCATGGTTCACTCCTAATAAATTCGGCTGACACCTATTTCTAAGTGACAGCCGATATACTACGTTTAGAATCAACTTCTAATCAAGTTTTTAACGCGTTTTTAACGATTTAATCTATTCTCGATTAGCTCATCAACCACACTCGGATCGGCCAGTGTTGAAGTATCACCTAACTGTTGATGCTCATTAGCGGCAATTTTACGTAAAATTCGACGCATAATCTTACCTGAACGTGTTTTTGGTAAACCTGGCGACCATTGAATCATATCTGGTGATGCAATAGGACTTAGCTCTTTACGAACCCAGTTACGCACTTCTGCGGTTAATTCATCGCTCACTGTGACGCCTTCATTTGGCGTGATATACACGTAAATACCTTGGCCTTTGATGTCGTGCGGGTAACCCACCACGGCAGCCTCAGCAACGGCTTCATGAGCAACTAAGGCACTTTCAATCTCAGCCGTACCTAAGCGGTGGCCCGATACATTCAGTACGTCATCAACACGCCCAGTGATCCAATAATAACCATCTTCATCACGGCGACAACCATCCCCCGTGAAATAAACACCAGGGTAAGCAGAGAAGTAAGTTTGTTCAAAACGCTCATGGTCACCATACACTGTACGAGCTTGTGAAGGCCAGCTATCTAAAATAACCAAGTTACCGTCAACCGCACCTTCAAGTGTATTGCCTTCTGCATCATAAAGCGCAGGTGCAATACCAAAGAATGGACGAGTTGCAGAACCAGGCTTCATGTCTGTTGCACCCGGCAATGGTGTGATCATGATGCCACCCGTTTCTGTTTGCCACCAAGTATCAACAATTGGGCAATTCTCATTACCGATATGCTCGTAGTACCATGCCCATGCTTCAGGGTTAATAGGTTCACCCACAGAGCCCATAATACGCAGACTTGTGCGTTTTGATGTCGCTGTTGGCTCATCACCTTTTGCCATCAACGCGCGAATAGCGGTTGGTGCAGTGTAAAGAATAGTGACATTGTGTTTGTCGATTACTTCACCCATACGACCTGCAGTTGGGTAAGTGGGTACACCTTCAAATACCACTTGTGTACAGCCGTTAACTAATGGGCCATACGCAATATAACTGTGACCCGTGATCCAACCAACATCAGCACTGCACCAGAAAATATCGTCTTCTTTTAAATCAAATACATATTCATGGGTCATTGATGCGTAAACAAGGTAACCACCCGTAGTGTGAACAACACCCTTAGGCTGACCAGTAGAGCCCGATGTATAAAGAATGAAAAGTGGATCTTCAGCATTCATTGGCTCTGGTTCACAATCTGCCGGTAAATCTGCCACTAAATCATGCCACCATACGTCGTGACTGTTCCACTCTATTTCACCGCCAGTTAACTGGTGAACAATCACATGCTCAACTGTGGTTACTGAATCTTGTGATACCGCTTCATCAACATTTGCTTTTAATGGCACGCAGTTACCAGCGCGACGACCTTCATCAGATGTGATCACGACTTTTGCACCTGAGTCATTAATACGGTCAGCGATTGCTGATGGAGAAAAACCACCAAACACAACAGAGTGAATCGCGCCAATACGAGCACACGCTTGCATGGCATATACAGCCTGCGGAGTCATTGGCATATAAATCGCTACGCGGTCACCTTTTGCAACACCCAGCTTTTTAAGACCATTTGCTAATTTTGCAACTTCATCGTGCAATTGTTGGTAGGTAATATTTTCGCTTTGCTCTGGGTTGTCTCCTTCCCAGATAAGGGCTGTTTTGTTTGCTTTAGCAGCGAGATGACGGTCGATACAGTTATATGAGGCATTAAGTTGGCCATCTTCAAACCAACGAATATTGATATGGCCTTTGTCAAATGATGTGTTTTTAACTTTAGTATAAGGAGTTGACCAATCAAGACGCTTACCATGCTCTCGCCAAAATCCTTCAGGGTCATCGATAGATTGCTTGTACAGTGTATTATATTTATCGTTATCAACTAATGCGGCATTCTTGATATGCGCGGGAACTGGATAGATACTTTGTGACATTGTTGTCGTCTCCATTTTAATTACTTGCCTTCGGCCTGCTTCAAGGATCACTCAGCAACGCCCCTTAAAGTATTAGACCTTAGTTGTATATCTCGCCAAATAGCTAAAAACTTCGTAATAGCCACCTATAATCTACTCCAATATATTGATGTAAGCGATTTATCGCTATGTAACACCTTAGTCTAATAGACCAATAGATAATTGAGAGAAGTCATTTCTTAAACAACAGTGATACAACAACACACAAATAGCTTCAACAGGAATAGACATTATGACAACAACAAAAATAACCGCTTTAAAGACCCTCACGGCATCGGCCGTGTTATGCGCACTAACAGGCACTGCAAGTGCTGCCACTTTAGGTAATACCGATATCACTTATGGCGGTTATGTAAAGCTAGATGCGATGTGGAGTGACTATTCATCAGGTGTTCCAGATGGTACCAGCATTGGTCGTGATTTTTATGTACCGAGTACAACTCCCGTGGGACCTGACGTTGACAGCGATGCAGTCTTTGATATGCATGCCCGCCAATCGCGTTTTAATTTTGGCACTGCAACAAAGTTAGACAATGGTAAAACTGTTAACACTAAAATCGAAATTGACTTTTTAGCATCCGCGCCGGGTGGAAATGAACGTGTTACCAACTCCTATGCTCCGCGTATTCGCCAAGCTTTTATCACGTATGATGGCTGGTTATTTGGTCAAGCGTGGTCAAACTTTCAAAACGTAGGCGCACTGCCAGAAACGCTAGACTTCGTAGGCCCTGCAGAAGGGACCGTTTTTGCCCGCCAATCACAAATTCGTTACTCAACGGGCAACTGGTCGTTCTCTGTTGAAAACCCAGAAAGTACAATTACGACCCAAGGTGGCGCACGCGTTGCAACGGATGATGCATCTTTACCTGATTTTACCGCGCGTTATGCTCATAAAGCAGACTGGGGTGAATTAGTCTTTACAGGTTTAGCGCGTCAACTAACCTATAAAAAGAATGGCGTCGATGCAGACGAAACATCCTTTGGTATTAGTGCATCGGGTAAAGTTAATTTTGGTCAAAACAACCTCAAATTCATGCTGACACAAGGTTCAGGCTTAGGTCGATATGTTGGTTTAAACGTAGCGCACGGTGCAGTACTTAATGGTGATGAACTAGATGCCATCGACTCAACTTCAGGCTTCATTGGTTATCAACAACACTGGAATAGTCAGTGGCGTTCAACTTTCCTTTATTCATTTTTCTCAGCTGATAACAACACAGATCTGTTAGCTATTTCGGGTGATCCGACTAAAACAAGTCAAAGCTACAGCGCGAATATTTTATACTCGCCAGTAAAGAAACTCACATTTGGTGTTGAACTGAAACATGCTGAACGAGAATTAGAAAGTGGCGCTGATGGTGATATGGACCGCCTTCAATTTTCTGCAAAATACGTTTTTTAAGTATAAAAATAGTTTTACTTCCTGAGCGGCTCCGGCCGCTTTTTTTATTAAAGCCCAAAAAAGCAAATTGCAAATCATTTTCATTTAGATTAAATTACGCATTAATTTAAATCATCATTGAACTATTTGGAAATTTGCATGTCATCAACTAAATTTTTGCGCTTGTCACAATTAAGCATAGTGACTTCAGCTCTTCTTAGTGGCTACGCTTTAGCAGAACAACCAAAAGAAGAACCTGCGATCGAAAAAATTGCTGTCTACGGTCAACATCACAAAAACTATATTACCGAACAAGCTCAATCAGCGACCAAATTGGGCTTAACCATAAAAGAAACACCTCAGTCTATCTCTGTTGTTTCTCGTGCGTTGATGGATGACTTCTCACTTGATGATTTAAACTCAGTACTTGAAAGCACCCCGGGTGTGACTGTTGAGCAAATTGAAACCGATCGCACCTACTTTAAAGCTCGCGGCTTTGAAATTACCAACTTTCAAGTTAATGGCATGGGTTTACCCCAAGATAATGGCTCTATTCAAGGCACACTTGATACCTCTATATACGATAGTGTCGAAATTGTTCGTGGTGCTAATGGCTTAATGACTGGTGCTGGTAATCCATCGGCAACGGTCAACATGGTATTAAAACGCCCAACATATCAAACACAGGTCAATGCATCAGTGTCATATGGCTCATGGGATAATAAACGTCTTGAACTTGACGCATCAACGGCTATCAACGATAACCACGCAGTGCGTGCCGTATTTACAAAGCATAAAACAGACTCTTATCTTGATCGCTACGAGCAAGATAAAACAATTTATTACTTAGCATATGAAGGCCAACTGACTAACAGCACAGTCGTAACAGCTAACTATGTTAAACAAAATAAAGACGCAGACAGCCCTCTTTGGGGGGCGTTACCACTTTATTATAGCGATGGTACTGCGACTAACTTCGATGTATCAACTAGCACTGCATCCGATTGGTCATACTGGAACAACACCACCGAGCAGTTATTTTTATCCATTGAGCAAGCAATCACTAATACTTGGTTTTTAAAAGCCAGCTATGCACACTTAGAAAATGAGCAAGACTCTGAGCTTTTCTATGTTTATGGCACGCCTGATAGAGAAACAGGTTTAGGCTTAACAGGTTACGCAAGTGAATACGATCATAAAGATAAGCACGACATTTTAGATATCTATGCAACGGGTAAATTTAATTTATTTGGTATGGAGCATGACCTATCGTTTGGTGTTAACCAAGCAGACATGGATTATAATGATAAATCTCTTTATGACCGCACCACAGGCAATGGTTTCCCTAAAATGCCTGAACTGGGTGGTTGGGACGGAGTTGCACCAATTCCAACACTCACTGATGGTTTAACAGGAGCAGATCTGACTAGCCGTCAACGTTCAGCTTATATTTCAACACGCATTAGAGCCACCGATTCACTTAGCTTCTTAGCAGGTGTCAGCCAAGTAAATTGGGAAACTGAAGGTGAGTCATACGGGAAAGCGAAAGATAAAGACAGCGATCAAACCGTGCCCTACTACGGTGTTGTTTATGATATCAACGAGCGCTTTTCAACTTATGCAAGCTACACAGAAACATTTGTGCCGCAAACTGAGCGTGACATAAATGGTGACTATCTCAACCCTATTACTGGTAAAAGTAGTGAAGTGGGTTTAAAAGCACAATTACTTGATGACAACCTGTTTGTCACTGTTGCCTACTTTGATGCAGAGCAAGTGGGTCTTGCTGTAGCAGTACCAGGATCCTTACCGGATGATACACGCTACTATGGCGCAGACGGCATTAATAGCGATGGTTTTGAACTAGAACTTAGCGGTCAAATCAATGAAACATTGAGTGCAAGTTTTAGCTATAGCAACTTAAACATCGATGGTGATGAGCTGGTAAAAGACTACACGCCAGAAAATCAATTTAAACTTGCGCTAACTCACAAAGTGCCTGAAGTTGATGGCTTAACCTTTGGCCTAAATTACCAATGGCAAGACGATACGCAGCGCGTACAGGTCCGCGATGCTGATACTAATGCACCGCAAATAACCACTCAGCAAGATGCCTATGGTTTATTAAGCTTAATGGCCACTTACGATATTAACGACAATGTTAGTGTTAACTTAAATATTAATAACGTCACCAACGAAAAGTACCTTCATAGCCTATTCTGGGCACAAGGTTACTATGGTGCGCCACGTAGCTATGCTGTTTCATTCAACTGGCAGCTTTAATGAGTGCCAAGTTTGAAACGATAAGCTCTAAACGTTAAGAATTTAAAAGCCGCACACTGTGCGGCTTTTATGTATCGACTCGTTGCAGCTGGTTTATCCCGCGTTGACAGATTGAATCCCTTATATCCCCTTACCTTAATCCCTAAAATTTCTCACTTATAGCATTCCGCTTAATTAAGTGGTCTATTTTGAGGCAATAAAACCGCGTTGATAACAAGGCAAAAATTTAGTTATTCTAAATCAGAAATTTTTAACGTAGGTAGCGACTGGTTTAATCACTCAAAATGATTAAGTATTTTTGCAAAATGGTATTAATTAAGTGAACTGGTATAGGCCCGTCCCTGTAAAATAGCCGCTACAGCCAGCGCAACTTTTCACCTATAAAAACGGTTCAGTGCGACTATTATTCACCCATAAAAAAACCGCTAACTAAGTAGCGGTCTTTTTGTGTTAAGGGCGGGTCAAATCACGCTTAACGATACACTGTAAAGGTGTTTTATAGCTCGTCTTCAGCTATCAGGCCAACATCTACACCGTCTTCAGGCTTAATAGTTGCTTGAAGTAATAGCATTTCACGTAACTTACCTTCAATCTCATCTGCGATCTCTGGGTTGTCTTTTAAGAACTTAATTGAATTTGCTTTACCTTGGCCTACTTTATTACCGTTGTAGCTATACCAAGCACCTGACTTTTCAACAATCTTATGTTTAACACCTAAGTCAATTAATTCACCGTGTTTAGAGATACCTTCACCATACATAATGATGAACTCAGCTTGTTTAAACGGCGGTGCAACTTTGTTTTTAACAATTTTAACGCGGGTTTCGTTACCCACAACTTCATCACCCTCTTTCACCGAACCAATACGACGAATATCAATACGTACCGATGCGTAGAATTTAAGTGCGTTACCACCTGTTGTTGTTTCTGGGTTACCAAACATAACACCTATTTTCATACGGATTTGGTTGATGAAAATACACAAGGTGTTCGAGCGCTTAATATTACCCGTTAATTTACGAAGGGCTTGCGACATTAAACGAGCTTGAAGACCCATGTGTGAGTCACCCATGTCGCCTTCAATTTCAGCCTTTGGTGTTAATGCAGCAACCGAGTCAACAATAACCACGTCAACCGCACTTGAACGAACAAGCATGTCACAGATTTCTAATGCTTGCTCACCAGTATCAGGCTGAGAAACAAGTAACTCATCAATGTTTACACCTAGCTTTTGTGCGTATACAGGATCGAGAGCATGCTCAGCATCAACGAATGCACACGTTTTGCCTTGCTTCTGAGCTTCAGCGATAACTTGTAGCGTTAGCGTTGTTTTACCTGATGATTCAGGGCCGTATACTTCAACGATACGTCCTGCTGGTAAACCACCTATACCTAATGCAATATCAATCCCCAGTGAACCTGTTGAGATAGCTTCAATATCAAGGGCTTTGTTGTCGCCCAATTTCATAATTGAACCTTTACCAAATTGACGTTCAATTTGTGATAAAGCAGCGTCCAACGCTTTTTGTTTGTTATCGTTCATTCTGTTCTCCAAATCCGGCTAATGCAGACAGTATACTGTATGAAATCACAGTATCAAGCTAATTTTCTGATTTTATTATCTCGATAACTTTTTCTATTGAATAAACAATAGCTTGAGCTCTAACACTGGCTCTATCACCGGTAAAAACATGTTTGCTTGGGTAATTTTTTCCTGCAAAATGCACGCAAAACCACACCAAACCAACCGGTTTATCCCGGGTTGCCCCACCGGGGCCCGCAATACCCGAAATAGCAATCGCAATATCAGCCTTTGCAGCCTTCGCAGCACCTGACGCCATTTCTAAAACAGTTTGCTCACTGACAGCGCCAAAGTTCTGTAAAGTCTCGTTACTCACACCAATTAATTCATGCTTTGCTTGGTTGCTGTATGTAACAAAAGCACGGTCAATATAATGAGAACTTCCTGGTGTATCTGTTAGCGCATAACTCACGCCCCCACCCGTGCACGATTCAGCGGTAGTGATCCATAAGCGTTTATCCGTTAAAATAGCTCCTAATTTCGCAGCAAGTGTTTTAATCTCTTGATGTAATTCCATATTCAGCCTTTGGGTAAATACATGTCGTTTGATCTTTATGCTCCACACACTATAAAACAACAAACACCGATGATGCAGCAGTATCTAAAAATAAAAGCCGAGCATCGCGATATTTTATTGTTTTATCGTATGGGTGATTTTTACGAACTCTTTTTTGATGATGCTAAACGTGCAGCTCAACTTCTTGATATTTCTCAAACTCATCGCGGTAAAGCCGGTGGCGATCCTATTCCAATGGCCGGCGTACCTTATCACGCAGTAGAAAATTACCTAGCACGCCTTGTACAAATGGGTGAATCGGTTGCTATTTGCGAACAAATAGGCGACCCAGCAACCAGCAAAGGTCCGGTAGAGCGTAAAGTCGTGCGCATTGTAACACCCGGTACTATTTCCGATGAAGCCTTACTGCAAGAGCGCCAAGATAACTTACTCACAAGTGTGTGGCAAAATAAACACGGTGTTTACGGCATAGCCTACCTCGATATTAACTCAGGCCGTTTTAATGTACTTGAAGTGAATACTGACGAAGCATTTAGCTCAACACTGCAACGCCTTGCGCCAGCAGAACTGCTTTACAGTGAAACGTTTGCCAATATTCACTTAATCGAACATATTAAAGGGGCTCGCCGTCGCCCAGAATGGGAGTTCGATTTAGACACCGCACAACACCTCTTATGCGATCAATTTGGCACCAAAGATCTCGTTGGTTTTGGGGTTGATAAAGCCCATTGCGCTCTGATTGCCGCGGGCTGTTTAATGCAATATGTAAAAGACACTCAACGCATTGCTCTGCCACATATTCGCGCCATTACCCTTGAGCAAAACGAACACGCAGTGATCTTAGATGCTGCAACCCGTAAAAACTTAGAACTCACGGTTAACCTCTCTGGAGGCTATGAAAACACCTTGGCACAGGTGCTTGATAAAACCGCTACAGCAATGGGGTCTCGTTTATTAAAACGCCGAATTCATACCCCTGTGCGCAGTAAAGATGAGCTTAACTCACGCCTAAATGCGATTACTGCGATCATCGATGCTCAACTGTGCGGCGAACTGCACGAATCATTAAAACAAATTGGTGATATTGAGCGAGTTATCGCGCGCCTTGCATTGTGCACAGCCAGACCTCGTGACTTAACGCGTTTACGTAGTGCATTACAAGCGCTGGCACCACTGCATGAGCTACTGAATGATGCCAGCGATCCACGCATTAACCAGATCATCGCACAGTCACAAGAATTACCAGCGCTGCAAGATCTCCTAGAACGCGCAGTCATTGAAACACCACCGGTACTTATTCGTGATGGGGGAGTTATTGCCCCAGGCTATAATAGTGAGTTAGATGAATGGCGTGCGCTTAGCCAAGGCGCAACCGATATCCTTGAAAAACTGGAAGAGCGCGAGCGTGAACGCACAGGCATCAGCACCTTAAAAATTGGCTACAACAAGGTGCATGGCTTCTTCATTGAAGTTAGCCGTGCTAATTCACACTTAGTCCCTGCTGATTATATTCGTCGTCAAACATTAAAAAATAACGAACGCTATATCATTCCTGAGTTAAAAGAGCATGAAGACAAAGTACTCGGTAGCCAATCAAAAGCGTTGGCTCTCGAAAAACAACTTTATGAACAACTATTTGAATTTATAGCACCGCATATTGAGCAGCTACAAACAATGGCTGCGGTACTGGCTGATTTAGACGTTCTTAATAATTTAGCTGAACGTGCGCAAGCGCTCAACTACGCCAAACCAACACTGTGTGATAACGACAATATAAGCATAAAGCAAGGGCGTCATCCCGTTGTTGAGCAAGTAATGAAAGACCCCTTTATTGCCAACCCTGTCGAGTTAAGCAACGACCGTAAGATGTTGATCATCACGGGGCCAAATATGGGGGGTAAATCAACCTATATGCGTCAAACTGCGTTAATTGTACTCATGGCACATATTGGGTCTTATGTCCCTGCTGACAGCGCAGAAATTGGCAATATTGACCGCATTTTTACGCGTATTGGCGCAAGTGATGATTTAGCATCAGGGCGTTCAACCTTTATGGTTGAAATGACAGAGACAGCGACCATTTTAAACAATGCCACGGCGCAATCTTTGGTCTTGATGGATGAAATAGGACGCGGTACTTCAACCTATGATGGCCTGTCTCTCGCCTATGCTACGGCCGATTATTTAGCCTCAAAAATTGCCGCAAAAACCTTATTCGCCACCCATTATTTTGAGCTAACTGAACTGGCCGAGCAGCAGCAAGGATTGGTTAATGTTCACCTAGATGCGATTGAGCATAACGACACTATTGCCTTTATGCATACCGTGCTTGAAGGTGCAGCAAGTAAAAGCTTTGGTTTACAAGTTGCCGCGCTTGCCGGTGTACCAAAAGCCGTTATTCAGCAAGCAAAGCAAAAACTAAAAATGCTCGAAAATCATCAGCCTGTTACAGCCCCTGTGCAACAACAGCAAGCACTGGCGTTTGACAATGAACCCTCTGAACTTGAGCTAACTTTACAGCAGCTCGACCCAGACAGTTTAACACCAAGACAAGCACACCAGCTGTTATACCAATTAAAAGATTTACTTTAATTGCGTGCATAAAAAAAGCTGACAGTATGTCAGCTTTTTTGTGTGTTCTAGAGACCCGAAGGCCTCATACCTGAGTCAGGTATATTGTTGTCAACTCAAGTAAATTGGTCAAACAGGCTATCTGTACTTAAGCCTTCGTGTTGCAAAATATCTTTTAAACGACGTAATGCTTCCACTTGAATTTGTCTTACACGTTCACGCGTTAAGCCAATTTCACGACCGACATCTTCAAGCGTTGAAGGCTCGTAGCCAAGTAAACCGAAACGACGTGCAAGTACTTCGCGTTGTTTTGGGTTTAATTCACCAAGCCAATCAACAATGTGTTTGTTGATGTCATTATTTTGTACTTCGCCCTCAGGACCAGAGCCTTTTTCGTCAGCAATGATATCGAGTAAGGCTTTGTCGTTTTCGCCTCCAATTGGCGTATCAACCGACGTGATTTTTTCGTTTAAACGTAGCATTTTAGTCACGTCTTCAACGGGTTTATCCAGACACTCTGCAATTTCTTCTGCGGTTGGTTCGTGGTCAAGTTTTTGTGTTAGTTCGCGAGCTGTTCTTAGATAAACATTCAGTTCTTTTACAACATGAATAGGTAAACGAATTGTTCGTGTTTGATTCATTATGGCACGTTCAATCGTTTGACGGATCCACCAGGTTGCATAAGTTGAAAAACGAAAACCACGTTCTGGGTCAAATTTTTCAACAGCGCGAATCAGGCCAAGGTTACCTTCTTCGATAAGATCTAGCAGCGCAAGACCTCGGTTGTTATAGCGGCGAGCAATTTTCACCACTAAACGTAAATTACTTTCTATCATTCGTTTGCGAGAGGCTTCACAGCCTTTCAATGCTTTACGCGCAAAAAATACTTCTTCTTCTGCACTTAAAAGAGGAGAAAAACCAATTTCACCCAGGTATAACTGTGTCGCGTCTAGGTTTTTGACGACTTCGTCTTTTGTAAAAATTTCATCATCGTTGTCGACTTCTTCGAGTAACTCAGATGAATCATCTTCAACCATCGTGTCATCAAATTTATCATCAACTGTTTCAGTTGTTTTCTCAAGTTTTGCTGTGTGACCCATAAGCGTCCTCCCGAGCAAATATGTGATTGAGCTAAATCACTTTATCAATACCTTTGGCTAAGGTAGATACTTAGCAGGATTGACTGCTTGACCTCGGTAACGAATTTCAAATCTTAAAGCCGTAACCGACGAATCTGAACTGCCAATTTCTGCTATTTTCTGCCCCGCCTTTACTTCCTGTTTTTCCTTTACAAGCAACTTTGAGTTGTGTGCATAAGCACTTAGGTAATCATCATTATGTTTCAATATGATTAAATTACCGTAGCCCCTCAATGCGTTACCCGCGTATACCACAGTTCCTTGTGCAGCAGCTAAAACAGATGCCCCCTGTTTATTAGCGATTTGTAACCCTTTATAGCCATTTTCTTTTGTAGAGAAACGGCGCGTGACCTTACCCTTAGCGGGCCAGCTCCATATGACTTTTGTATTAGGATTACTATTTTTTGCACTAACTTTCTTGTTGGCTTGTTTTTGAACATACTCTCGTTGTTTTGGCTGATCAAGCTCTTTTTTTAATTTTTTGTTATTTTTTTGTATCAAAACGGTAGACTTTTTACTCGAATTCGTATATTTTTTCGTCTTTTTTTGTTTTTGTGCCGATTTTGTGAGCAAAATGCGTTGCCCAGGATAAATCGTATAAGGTGCTGGAATATCGTTTAATTTTGCTAAAGTACGAAAGTCTTTTTGAGCACTAAACGCGATTGAGTATAAAGTATCGCCTTTGTTAACCTTGTAACTTGAGCCAGAAATATTAACTTTGCGGGTAATTTGTTTTGTATGATTATCTAAACTACTAACAGGAGCGGGAGCATTACGGGAGGAGCAACCAAAGAGCAAAATACTAATAAACAAAGTAACATACACTGCTAACTGTCTGTTCATCGTAAAATGCTCCTTATAATACTAACTGTGAGTTTTAGGGGTTATCGTAGTAAAAAGTACGCAACAACAACTAAAATAACTAATCCCCAGCCAAGCGCTTCAACATATTGACGTAATTTTTGCTCCATTTTCACGCCCCCCCACTTCATTAAAGCCGACACTAAAAAGAACCGAGCCCCACGTCCAATTGCAGACGCAATTAAGAAAGGTAAAAATGCCATCTGCATTAAGCCTGCCCCAATAGTAAAAACTTTATAAGGAATAGGCGAAAACCCAGCAAGAAATACAACCCACACGCCGTATGTTTCAAACCAGCCTAGCGCAGTATCAAACTTTGCTTGCCAGCCCATTTGAGCAATTAGCGGCTCAACGACGGGCTCAAATAGCCAAAAGCCAAGCAAGTAACCTAAAATACCACCAATAACAGACGCAATAGTAGTAAAGCTGGCAAATCGCCATGCTTTATCTGGCTGAGCGAGTGACATAGGAGCTAACATCACATCTGGCGGAACAGGGAAAAAAACAGATTCAGCAAAGCTCATCCCTGCTAAATAACGCTCTGCGTGACGGTGCTTAGCCCACACAAGCGCCATATCATATAACTTAGTAAACAACTTCAAAGTGTAACGTCCTATTCAATATCACCAGGTACTAAAGGTACAAATCGTACTGGTGCAACTTTATGTTCTGTGAATGTGTCGCCATTTCTGACAACCATCATTAATTGCTGATCTTGCTCGCCCACGGGGGCTATCATCACACCGCCATCAGCAAGTTGTGCTAGTAACCCTTGCGGCATCGTTGCTGCCGCGGCAGTCACGATAATCCCTTCAAATGGTGCTTGCGATTGCCACCCTTGCCATCCATCACCATGTTTCATCGTTACATTGTATAAATCAAGCTTATGTAAACGGCGCTTTGCTTGCCACTGCAACGCTTTAATGCGTTCAACTGAACACACTTTAGTGAACGTTTTTGCAAGAATCGCGGTTTGATACCCTGATCCCGTACCAATTTCAAGTACCTTATCGCGTACTCCTGCAAGTCGCAGTAACTCTGTCATTCGCGCAACGATATAAGGCTGCGAAATTGTTTGCCCTTGACCAATAGGTAAAGCGGTATTCTGATACGCTTTATGCTGTAAAACATCATCAACAAACACATGCCGCGGGGTCGTCGCAATCGCCTCAAGTACAGCGACATCTTCTACGCCATCCCGTTTTAATAATTCAGCCAATGCCAACGCACTGCGATTATAATTAGTCAGCACTATTAATCTCCATCTTCGCTAACCAGCTATCGACGGCTTGAAGACTCTCCTTCGCTGTCATATCAACACTTAACGGTGTTACTGAGGCATACCCATTATTAATGGCGTAAAAGTCAGTCCCTTCTCCTGCGTCACTTTCAGCGCCGAGCGTGCCATACCAAAAAATATCACGCCCCCACGGGTCTTGTTGCTTGGTCATGGTTTCAGCTTTATGACGTGCGCCAAGGCGTGTTACTTTTACTCCTTTGAGCTCCGAAAGAGGAATATCTGGCACATTTAAGTTAATGATCTGATCTTTCGGTAGAGGGTGTGATGCAAGCTCTTTAATGATACCGACAGCCACTGCTGCTGCCGTTTCAAAATGATTCCCTTCTTTAGAACAGAGTGAGACAGCGATCGCTGGCAGCCCTAAGTGGCGGCCTTCGGTTGCGGCTGCAACCGTACCAGAATAGAGCGTGTCATCACCTAAGTTAGCCCCATGATTAATACCAGCCACAACTAAGTCAGGCTGCTCATCGGTTAGCTCATTCACGCCAAGGTGAACACAATCCGTAGGGGTGCCATTAATAGAAATAAAGCCATTATCTAGCGTGGTCGCACGTAACGGGTTCATTAAGGTTAATGAATTACTGGCGCCACTGCAGTTACGGTCAGGGGCAACCAGCGTCACATCGGCAATTTGCGTTAACGCATGATATAAAACGGCAATCCCTTTTGCATGCACTCCATCATCATTGCTTAATAAGATTTTCATTTACGCATCCTTTTGTTTTTGTTCTCTTGGGCTGGCGTCTTTATAGTCCACCAGCTCTCGCAAAAGCGCGGTTGCAAAGCAGCCTTTTGGTAAACCAAAACTCAGTTTTACCGTTGTCTCATCAAGTGTTTCAACAGTTAAAGACTCGGGAATTAAGCGCAGCATTCTGCGCTCATTCTTAAGCCCAAGCTCAGCTAATCCCTCTATCCAAGACTGATAAGGGAGCAACCATTGCTTTTCGGTTTCGGTTAAGCCTTTTTCGCCTTTGCCCACCATTGGTGCCGACATAACAATATCGCCAGAGGCTAAACGTGCAATATTGTCATCGCTTATATTGTCTTCAAAAAAGGCATTACTGCCGCTAAGCATAAACACTTCGCGGTGCATGGTTTTCGCAAGACCATGCTCAGCTACACGCATACTTACTATTTCATTGAACACATAAGAACGGGCCGCTGAAATCACTAAACCACGCAGCTTTTTATCGCGAATACGCTCTCCTGCAAACATCCGTTTAGCCATTTCAAGGTTATGCCCTCCATGACCAAATCGCTGTTCACCAAAGTAATTTGGCACCCCAGCACGCACTGCATTAATACGACACAAAATATCTAAAGGCTCAGTCACATTACGCAGGGTAATCGTAAATCGATTGCCCTTGTGGCAGCCTGTTCTTAATTTACGATTGTGGCGCTGCTGCGCGATAATAAAGAATTGCTCGTTATTCAGTTCACTAAATTCGATGTGCTTTTTAATCGGCACAGGCACACTAAACCACTGTGTACAGACACCGTGGCGATCTTTTAAACCCGCATAGCTTACATCACGCGGTGATACGCCCGCTTTTTCGGCAATTCGCTTGGCTATAAACGGGGTGTTTTCACCTTTTTTGACGACCTGTAAGCACACATGCTCGCCGCTACCAGTGAATTCAATACCGAGGTCTTCGTCAACCATAAAGTCTTCAGCAAACGTTTTAAAGTCGGCTTTTGATAGTGGTTTTCCGTATAAATAATTCAATTCACTCATGAATTTTGTTTACTCATAATAACCACTGCGTGGCTTGAAATGCCCTCTTTACGACCTTCAAAGCCCAGCTTTTCGGTGGTAGTGGCTTTCACATTCACTTGCGAAATATCGGCTTCTAAATCAGCAGCTAAATTTTTACGCATGGCTTGAATATGAGGCAGCATTTTTGGTGCTTGAGCTACAATGGTTACATCTGCATTGCCAAGTTCATAGCCTTGCTCTTTTGCAAGCTTAACCACATGACGCAATAATATACGGCTGTCGATGTTTTCGTATTCACTCGCAGTATCTGGGAAGTGCTTACCAATGTCGCCCATTGCCAGTGATCCTAATATAGCATCACATAATGCATGAATAGCCACATCGCCATCTGAATGCGCTAAAAAACCTTGTGGGTAATCAATTTTTTCACCACAAATAACCAACGGGCCTTCGCCGCCAAATTTGTGAACATCAAAGCCATGGCCAATTCGAATCATGGGGTTCTCTCGTTTTGTTGTTTTTGCAGTAGAAACGCTGCTAAATCTAAATCTTCTGGGGTGGTTATTTTAATGTTGTCACTGCGCCCAGCGACTAATTTTACTGGCTGCTTTGCCCACTCAATCGCCGAAGCTTCATCGGTGATAGTCACGCCGTTCTCTAGGGCATTTGAAAGTGCATCTACAAGCGCCTGATAAGGGAAAAATTGAGGGGTAAGCGCCTGCCATAAATCATCACGTGGCACAGTTTGCTCACTATGAGTACGGCCGCGTTTAATGGTATCTTTGACTTTAGAGGCTAAAATACCGCCCTCGTTAGCTGCTAGGCACTCATCGACCAAACGAGTTATATCGCTTAAACACACTAACGGTCTTGCTGCATCATGCACCAGTACCCAGTCTGGCGGGTTATCAGCAAGTGACAGCAAAGCATTAAGGACTGAGTCGGCACGCTCTGTGCCGCCCGACACTCGTTCTATGCGGCTATCGATTTGAGGTATCGCGTCAAAGTAACCATCGTCGTCACTTATTGCTACTTTTATCGTGTGAATAAAATCTAATTCTGCAAGCTTGCTAAGGGTATGCTCTAAAATGGTTTTACCCGCCAGTTCGATATACTGTTTTGGCGCAGAATGTTGCATTCGGCTGCCAACACCGGCTGCGGGAACTATTGAAGTGATTTTCTGTTTAGTTTTCATTTTGTTGTTGGCCTGGCAATACACGAATAAACGTTTCACCAGGTTTAATCATTCCTAATTCATTACGCGCACGTTCTTCTATGCCTTCTTGGCCGAGTTTTAAATCTTTAATATCGGCTTTCAGCACTTTGTTACGTTTTAATAATTTAGCATTTGTATCTTGATGAGAGGCGACCGCTTGTTTTAGACGAGTGTAATCCTGCACACCATTATGGCCAAACCATAAACGATACTGGATAAATAAAGCCAAACATAACAAGGCGAATTGAAACACCCGCATTGAACACTCCTTCGCGGTTAAATTAAGTCAAAGGGCGTTTTAAATTACGCCAATTTATATTGCTTGCTAGTAGCATTTCTCTTAATGACAAACGCTTAGGTGTAATCCGTTTATTAAGTTGCCATTGATGGCCACAACAGGCTGCTGCCATCACTGCTTTTGACGGTTTTAATAACTGCGCTGGCGCGTGTTCTAATGACTCACCGGATAACGTAAACCAACCAAGCTCATTACAATGTACCTTATTGTCGCTTACTTGATCTAAGCTGTCTATGCGCACGGTGGTACATTGCCCGTCATTAATTAGCACGGGGACAATTAACCCACGCTTAGCATATTGACTATAAAAGTCTTCTGATGCACTTTTGCTATATACAGGCGGCGTAGTTTTTTGTTTTTCGAGCCAGCTGCCATTTTGTGAATCAAGCTGTAAAGGCGCATCACCACTGACTATCCGTATTGCTAGTCGCTCTATGTAATAAGGCAAACTTGCCAATAAGCGTCTAAGCCTTGCCGCATCAGGTTCATCGACCAAACGCGGGATTTCTCGAGCATAAAACGCATTACATAACTGTGCATACAAAGCCCGTTCGGCATCAGTTTGCCAAATTTCGGCTTGTGGCGACGGTTCGCTCTGTGGATTAGAAATAGACAATGCCCGCTCTTATAAAACAATTGCTTGACTGTTTTATAGCATAGAGCGTTAATTGAGCGCTACTTTACTGCGCCTTTTTTACCCAGTTTAGCATTGCCCGTTTCTAAAAACTGCACAACTGCATCGCGTTTTTTGCCCATTAACAAACTGCCATCGGCTAAAAACATAAAGTTTTGCCAGCAACGTTTAAACACTGCAAAGCTAGTTTCAATAATATTGTCGCGCGCCATACAAAAATACACGGTGGTGTTGGCTTCCCAATCAAGGTGCGCCAAGATTGCCTCGGGGAGTTGTTCTTCGCCAGCTTCCCACGCATTTTCCCAATTAATGGTTTCGGTAAAGCTGTCTTCTTTGCCACACCAATCTGTTTTATCGAAAAAATCTGGGTGATCATGCTCGCGGCTCACCATGGTAGACCAAAGTACAGCGGCACGTTCGCTGGTCATTGGTTTGATTTGCTGCGCATCTGCTGCGTTAATTGGCATGTCTTTATGGCGAAAAACCCATGCTTTTTTGTATTCATCTAACGAAATATAATTCATAGTGTTGACAGTTTATTTAGCATTAAAAAGTGCAAAACGTAATTATACAAGAGATCAAAACATGACTACAGCAATAAAACCTCATCCTCTCAAATCAGGCATATACCAGCATTACAAAGGCCCAAAATACAAAGTAGAGTATGTCGCCACTCACAGTGAAACCGAAGAGCCACTCGTTATTTACCAAGCACTGTATGGTGAGTTTGGTATGTGGGCACGCCCACTCAGCATGTTTTTAGAAACCGTTGAGGTAAACGGCAAAACAGTCCCACGCTTTGCATACCTTTCAGACGCAGAATAACTATGGCATCATAGCATTATTAATCACTGCTCAGACCAGATAAGGTGACATCGTGCTTTTTAATTCAACCGACAACTACATTGCCAGTAACTCATTAAAACAAGCGGTTAACGCAGCCATCTTGCTCGAAAAACCTCTGCTTATAAAAGGTGAGCCCGGCACAGGTAAAACCATGTTAGCCGAGGAGCTTGCAAAAAGCTTAGACACCACGCTTATTCAATGGCATATAAAATCGACCACCAAAGCACAGCAAGGCCTATACGAATATGATGCAGTGTCACGGTTGCGCGACAGCCAGTTAGGTGATGAGCGCGTTCACGACATTGGTAACTACATTGTAAAAGGTAAATTATGGCAAGCCTTCACCTATGGAGAGCAACATAATAAACGCCCCGTGTTGCTGATTGACGAAATCGACAAAGCCGATATCGAGTTTCCAAACGACTTATTGTTAGAACTCGATAAAATGGAGTTTCATGTTTATGAAACCGGTGAGCGCGTTATTGCCAAGCACCGCCCTATTGTTATTATTACCTCAAACAACGAAAAAGAGCTGCCTGATGCCTTTTTACGTCGTTGTTTTTTCCACTACATCGACTTTCCATCGAGCGACGAAATGGCGCAAATTATCGATGTACATCACCCGCATGTTAAGCAAGACTTGGTACGCGAAGCACTTGAAGTATTCTTTAACCTGCGCGATGTAAATGGCATAAAGAAAAAGCCCTCAACCAGCGAGTTACTCGATTGGTTAAAATTATTGATGGCTGAAGATATCGATGCCAAAACACTGCATGATAAAAGCCAAAAAGGCGGCCTAATGCCAATGTTTGGTGCGCTATTAAAGAACGAGCAAGACATTAGCCTCATCGAAAAACTTGCTTTTATGAGTCGTCGTTAAGATGTTAATTGCGTTTTTCTTTAAGTTACGTGAATACCGCTTACCCGTGAGTCTGCGTGAGTTACTTGATTTGATCAACGCGCTCAAGCAAGGGGTCATTTTTGCCGACGTAGACGCGTTTTATTACTTAGCGCGTACCATCATGGTCAAAGACGAAACTCACTTTGACCGGTTTGATAAAGCCTTTGCCGATTACTTTAGCGGGGTTGCTGACCTTGATTTACTCGAAAGCTTAAAACAACAGCATAACCTGCCTAACGACTGGTTGCGCAAAGAGTTTGAAAAACACTTAACAGACGAAGAAAAAGCACAGTTAAAAGCGATGGGTGGCCTCGATAAACTTATGGAAGCCCTGAAACAGCGCCTTGAAGAACAGCAAAAACGCCATGCTGGCGGCAACAAATGGGTTGGCACTGGCGGCACCTCGCCGTTTGGCGCGTATGGCTTTAACCCAGAAGGCGTGCGGATAGGTCAAGACGGTAATCGTAACCGCCGTGCTGTAAAAGTATGGGATAAACGGACATACCGCAACCTCGACAGTGACCGTGAAATCGGCTCGCGCACCATTAAACTCGCGCTTAAAAAGCTGCGTAAATTTGCCCGCACTGGCGCTAGCGATACACTGGATTTAACCGAAACCATTCGTGCTACTGCAAAACAAGGTGGCATGCTCGATGTTAAAATGGCACCCGAGCGCCACAATGCCGTAAAAGTGCTGATGCTGTTTGATATTGGCGGCTCAATGGATGATTACATTCATACCTGTGAAGAATTATTTAGTGCTGCACACAGCGAGTTTAAGCATCTCGAGTTTTACTATTTTCATAATTGTTTGTATGAGCATGTTTGGCAAGACAACGAGCGCCGCCACTCAAATGTGATTGATACCATGACCTTGATTAACAAGTTCACCAGTGACTACAAGGTCATTTTTGTTGGCGATGCCACCATGGGTCCTTACGAAATCGCCTACCCTGGTGGCAGTGTAGAACATTGGAATGAGGAACCCGGCAGCGCCTGGCTAAACCGCATAACAAATCACTTTAATAAAGTCGCTTGGCTCAACCCCCAACCCGTTGAGCACTGGCGTTACTATCAATCGATTGATTTTATAAAACAGTTAATGAACAACCGTATGTATCCACTCACCTTAGATGGCATAAGTAATGCGATTAGGGAATTAAGTTAGCCTAGATTGTAGGCGCGATTTTATATCGCGCAATACTAAAAATTGACTTGGGATAAACCCGCTGCTGACACACAATGATGCTGGGTTTCACTTCGTTCAGGCAAATTAGGTAAACTTCCAAACCAAAAATACCAGCGCAAAGCCCACTAAATAAACCAAACCTAGCCAGCTTAGAGTGCGAATTAAGGGGGAATGCACAATACTTGGCTCTGAGCGCACTAAACTAAAGTTAAGCCATGCAAATACTGGGGTGGTAACAAAGGCGAGAGTCATGGCAAACGTAAGCATTGGGCCAAGTGCCGATTTAAAGAATAAAATGATTGCCATACCAGAAAATGCTTGCAGTAAAAGCCACATATTTAAACTGTGTTTAGACTGTTTTACTGGCAGTAATTTGTGCGATTCATTTAAGGTTCTGGCGTAGCCGTCAAGCACGGTAAGCGTGGTGCCAAACATACATAAAAAAGCGATACCCGACACCAATGGCCTTGCCCACTCTCCCATTGTAAGGGCGTACATATCAATAAGCTGTTTAGCAAACGCCACCCCACCTAATTGCACGGCTTGTACCTGTCCGTATTGCACTAATACACCTAGCGAGAAAAACACCAAAGCTAGGGCTGCTGTAAGCCAGTAGCCTAAATTAAAATCAAATAAACCTTGCTGCTTAGTAATAACTTGTTGCTGCTGCTTTTCTTTTAGCCAAAGTGAACTAATCGCTGAGATTTCAATAGGAGCTGGCATCCAGCCCATTAGCGCCACCATAAAGCCAAGCATTGCAAGCTCATACGGCGACGGGCCCACGTAGTCAACTGGAGCCATAAGACCATTATTAATTGCCACCACCAAAGCAGCCACAGTTGTAACAGTAAGCAGCCCCATAATGATTTTAGACACGTTATCGAGCGCCTTAAAATGCCCCAACAACAAAATAAGTAAACAAACAGCCAAAATAATCCAACACAACAAGGTCACCGAAATGGTGATCGGCAGTGCGTAATGTAATAGGCTGGCTGTTAAAAGTAGTACCCCTGCGGTATTCACTACTGCAGCCACAATATTTAACGCAATAAAACTGTAAAAGTAACCCGGCCCTTTTTGCTTGTAGCCCTCAACTAAACTTTGTTTAGTTGCAAGGGTGTATTCCATACCAAATCGAAAGAATGGGTACTTAAGTACATTCACAACAATAATTAGCCAAAATAGTTGCCAGCCAAATAACGAGCCAGCCTGCGTCGACGCCACCAAATGTGAGCCACCAATCGCCGCTGTGGCCATTAATATGCCTGGGCCAAGTGCATTAAGTTTAGATTGCCAATGTGATACTGCTGATTGCATATGCTTTATGTGTTTTATTCTTAGTTACAAGCAACTTACAGCGTTTTAGATGAGATTGGAAGACACTCCTCGCTTCTGAGTTCTAAGGTTAAGTTGTCAGTTTATAAAACCAAAAAAGCCAAACATATTTATGTTTGGCTTTCTCTTGTTCGAGGTTTTGCGCTAAATTTTTGTGGCTAACACTTAGCGTCTAATTTATTAGCTTAAATTCATTTCTTGAATAATCTCATGGGCGATTTCCGGCGTTGTGCTCACCGGTTTTTCATGTAGTTTAGCTTTCATTTGCCCTTTACGATGTTTTAGCGATGCATCGAGTTTTTTAGCTGCATTTGCAAGTGCTGGGTACATCACTTCATCTTCTCCTTTAACTGATAAACGTGCACCTTCATAAATAGTGCTGATCTCAGCTTGATACTTGTGATGTTCTTTTGAAAGAATAATATCGAGAGATATTAACGATGGAAAATGGCTAGCAATTTTTGAGAATTTCTCGTTGATATGAGCTCTAACAGCCTCAGTAACGTCAACATGATGACCAGAAATATTAATCTTCATAGGGTATCCTTTTTTCTTGTTACCTCATAGTTAGTATTGGGGGCGATTTGAATTAACACAAGCGAAAATCAAAGATAATTAGTAATTGATTGTAACCACACATGATTTAGATCATGCTCTGCGGATAAAATATGCAAAAGCCCGTATTACACGGGCTTTATAGAAAGGTTATCAACTGCTCATTAAGTGTACGAGCAACAATAATCAGCAAAGTCAGTTACCTTTACGCGAAAGGTAACATTGGCGTCTACATTAAACGAATCTCCAGCCTTCATGGCTTGCCACTCAGTTTCGCCTGGCAGTAACACTTGCCACTCTCCCGCAAGTAACTCCATGTGCTCTTTTTGATTTGTGCCAAACTCAAATTCTCCTGGTTGCATAAAACCTAATGTTTTAGTACTGCCATCGGCAAAAAGTACAACACGGCTCGAAACTTTACCATCAAAATAGACATTCGCTTTTTTTACAACACTTACACTGTCAAACTGAGTCATACTCACTCCTGTTATGTTTTATAATCTTCTTTATTTCAGCCTGCCCGAATTTTAAGTAAGCAGCAACTGAAGATTATTCAATTAAACTCTATATGTGAGCTGATTTTTTATTATCTTTTATAAACTGAGCAATTAAAAAAAATTAATGAACTTGCCTATGTGTTCACCAAAACACTAATAACGCCCCCTACGGTATAAAGTACCCAAGTAGCAGTGATAATTATTGCTGATCTGTCGGGTACGTATCGAATCTTTTGACTGGCAGCAAAAATCCATAAAAAAGCCCGCGCAGTGCTAAGACCGCGCGGGCTTTTAAATTTTAGCGACTAAAGCTTAGAACAAAGCGTTTGCTTTGTTTGCGATGTTTTCAACCGTGAAACCAAAGTGCTTGAATAACTCACCAGCAGGTGCTGACTCACCAAATGTCGTCATACCTACTACTGCGCCATTTAGGCCTACGTATTTGTACCAGTAGTCTGCAATGCCCGCTTCGATAGCTACGCGGCGTGTTACGCTTGCTGGTAATACGCTTTCTTTGTAGGCTGCGTCTTGCTCATCAAACAAGTCAGTTGAAGGCATAGAAACCACACGTACTTTTTTGCCTTGTGAACGAAGCTCTGCAGCGGCGTCTTGTGCAAGCTGTACTTCTGAGCCCGTTGCAATAAGGATAAGCTCAGGCTCACCATCGCAACTCAGTACGTAACCACCTTTTTTCACATCGCTTAACTGTTGTGCAGTACGCGTTTGTTGCTCAAGACCTTGACGTGTGAAGATCAATGACGTTGGGCCATCTTTACGCTCAATCGCTTGTTGCCATGCAATTGCAGACTCAACTTGGTCACACGGACGCCAGTTAACAAGATTAGGCGTTAAACGCATGCTTGCAATTTGCTCTACTGGTTGGTGCGTAGGGCCATCTTCACCCAGACCAATTGAATCGTGCGTGTATACAAAAATGCTTGGTTGCTTCATTAATGCAGCCATGCGTACCGCATTACGCGCGTATTCCATAAACATTAAGAATGTTGCGCCGTAAGGAATAAAGCCTTTGTGCAGTGCAATACCATTCATAATTGCCGACATACCAAACTCACGGACACCGTAGTAGATGTAGTTACCGCTTGCGTCGTCTGCTGTTACGCCTTTTGAACCATCCCAAATTGTTAAATTTGAACCAGCAAGGTCAGCTGAGCCGCCCATAAACTCTGGTAATAATGGACCAAATGCATTCAGTGCATTTTGTGAAGCTTTACGTGTTGCAGGGTTTGCAGGGTTTGCTTGCAGCTCTTCGATGTACGCTTGTGACTTTTCAGCCCAATCTGCTGGCAATTCGCCATTTGTACGACGCTTAAATTCTGCTGCTAGCTCTGGGTGTGCATCTGCGTATGCCGCAAACTTTTCGTCCCAGTTTGATTCTAGCTGTTGGCCCTTTTCTTTTGCGTCCCATTCGCTGTAGATATCAGCTGGGATTTCAAATGCTTCGCCTGTCCAGCCTAAGAACTCACGTGCCGCTTTGATCTCATCATGACCAAGTGGAGCACCATGACAGTCATGACTACCCGACTTATTAGGTGAACCGTAACCAATCACTGTTTTACAACAAATTAATGATGGCTTGTCGGTAATGCTACGTGCTTCTTCGATTGCTGCGCGGATGGCCTCAGGGTTATGACCATCAACATCACTCACCACGTGCCAGCCATATGCTTTAAAACGTGCAGGTGTGTCGTCGCTGAACCAACCTTCTACTTCACCGTCGATAGAGATGCCGTTGTCATCCCAAAACGCAACAAGTTTACCCAGGCCTAATGTGCCCGCTAATGAACAGGCTTCGTGAGAGATACCTTCCATTAAACAGCCATCACCCATAAACGCATAGGTAAAGTGATCAACAATGTCATGGCCTTCACGGTTAAACTGAGCAGCAAGCGCTTTTTCAGCAATTGCCATACCTACCGCATTTGTGATCCCTTGGCCTAATGGGCCCGTAGTGGTCTCAATACCTGGTGCATAGCCATACTCTGGATGCCCTGGTGTTTTTGAATGCATTTGACGGAAGTTTTTAATTTCTTCAAGTGGTAAGTCGTAACCACTTAAATGTAGTAGAGAATAAATCAGCATCGAACCGTGGCCATTTGAAAGAATAAAGCGATCACGGTCTGCCCACTCTGGGTTCGTCGGGTTGTGCTTTAGATAATCGCGCCATAGTACTTCTGCGATATCTGCCATGCCCATAGGGGCTCCAGGGTGGCCAGAGTTGGCCTGTTGTACTGCGTCCATTGATAAGACGCGAATAGCATTTGCAAGTTCTTTGCGAGATGGCATGAATTCTCCTACCTTTAATGTATTTGCGCTGGTTGTTTGTTAAGCCCCATTCTTACTTATTGTATGGGTGCAGTGCAATTAAAAATCCGTATTAAATGGGTCTATTACCACTGTTTATTAAGAACGAAATGTTATTAGTAATTTAAAATAGACGTCTAGGCGTAAAATAACTATGCAAACATAATTGTTTTAGATAAAATACGCCCCTTAATTTTTTAGCGCTATTACCGACGTTAGTGAAGCGCAATATTTGTGAGCAGAAATACAATGGCAAAACATTTATTTACTTCTGAATCTGTATCTGAAGGTCATCCGGATAAAATCGCGGACCAAATCTCTGACGCGGTTCTAGATGCTATCTTAGAGCAAGATTCTCATGCCCGTGTTGCATGTGAGACTTACGTTAAAACTGGTATGGTTATGGTGGGTGGTGAAATCACTACTAGCGCGTGGGTTGATATCGAAGAAATTACACGTAAAACTGTACGTGAAATCGGTTACACGCATTCAGACATGGGTTTTGATGCTGACTCGTGCGCAATCCTAAACACTATCGGTAAACAATCTCCAGACATCAACCAAGGTGTTGACCGTGCACGTCCAGAAGACCAAGGCGCGGGTGACCAAGGTTTAATGTTTGGTTATGCATGTAACGAAACAGACGTTTTAATGCCTGCACCAATCACGTATTCACACCGTTTAGTTCAGCGTCAAGCGCAAGTTCGTAAAAGCGGTGAGCTTAACTGGTTACGCCCAGATGCAAAATCACAAGTAACATTTGCATATGAAAATGGTAAGCCGGTAGGTATTGATGCTGTTGTTCTTTCAACGCAACACTGTGATTCAATCTCACAAAACGACCTAGTAGAAGCGGTAATGGAAACCATCATTAAGCCGGTTCTTCCAGCAGAGCTTATCTCTAGCGCAACGAAATTCTTCATCAACCCAACTGGCCGTTTCGTTATCGGTGGTCCAATGGGTGACTGTGGTCTGACTGGCCGTAAAATCATCGTTGATACATACGGTGGTATGGCGCGTCACGGTGGTGGTGCTTTCTCAGGTAAAGATCCATCAAAAGTTGACCGTAGCGCTGCATACGCGGCACGTTACGTTGCTAAAAACATGGTTGCTGCGGGTCTTGCTGACAAGTGTGAACTTCAAGTTTCTTACGCTATCGGTGTTGCAGAGCCAACATCTATCAGCATCGAGACATTTGGTACAGGTAAATTAGAAGAAGCACGTCTAATCGAATTAGTGCGTGAGCACTTCGACCTACGTCCTTACGGCTTAATCCAAATGCTTGATCTTGAGCGTCCTATCTATCAACCGACTGCCGCTTATGGTCACTTCGGTCGTGAAGAGTTCCCTTGGGAGCGTACAGACAAAGCAGGCGCACTTCGCGCAGCTGCTGGCCTGTAATAGGGTATACAGACTGAAAAAGCGCCATTTTGGCGCTTTTTTTGTGTTTAATTTTTTACTCTAAATTTTTATACCATTGCGCTTATACCATTACGCTTAATTAAGTGGTCTATTTTGAGGCAATAAAACCGCGTTGATAACAAGGCAAAAATTTAGTTATTTAGTTGTTCTAAATCAGAAATTTTTAACGCAGGTAGCGACTGGTTTAATCACTCAAAATGATTAAGTATTTTTGCGGAATGGTATTAAATAAGTGGTCTATTTTAAGGCAATAAAACCGCGTTGATAACAAGGCAAAAATTTAGTTATTTAGTTGTTCTCTGCAATTGCTCCTGCATTGCTCTACCTCCTGCATCCATGCAGTCGTAAATCAGATATTATTAACGCAGATAGCGACTGGTTTCATCACTCAAAATGATTAAGTATTATTGCGATTGGTATTAATTACAGTAACGTCATTATCTTTTCATACATCGCCACCAGCCAAACCAGCGCTAAAATAACCAATGACAAGGTCACCGCTGCCGAGGCCATATCCTTTGCGCGCCCAGACAGTACATGATATTCAATCCCCACTCTGTCAGTCAGCGCTTCGATGGCCGAATTGAGTAGTTCAACAATCAACAGTAATAAATACGGAATAAACAACACGAGCCAATGAGTCAGTGACTGCGCCAGAAAAACCGATAACGGTAATAAACACACCCCTAAATAAATTTCTGAGCGAAAAGCTGACTCTTCTTTAAATGCGGCCTTAAAACCTTTAATTGAGCACCTTGTGGCTTTTAAAATACGTCCAATACCAATGCCGTTGGGTTTATTGACCAAGGGGATTTTGGGTTCTTTCATGCTGTTCCTAGTACGAATAAACTTCGCAGATAATATTCATAAATACCTAAAATGTCATCTTCGCTTTACTAAGATAAGCACTTTCCTGGCACACTTGGGGGATTTGTCCGTGAAAACGCATTCTTTTTTAGCTGTTCACGCAATGCTTGTAATGACTTAAACACACTTTTTAAAGATACTTTATTACTTAACCAATGCGGAATAGCACCGCTTGGGTCTGCATACGCTTGGTGAGTAATCAATAAGTTATTTTGCTGTTGCTCTAAGCGCCAATAAGCGGCGAGCTCTTTAATACGCACCACCCCTTTTACCAAAGGTTTAACGTAGGGCTGGCTGGTAATTTTAAGCTCGGTTTTATTATCGCTTAAGGTGTGATAGCAAGAGTAGCTCACTAAATCACGATCAGAAACCGGCCAAGGCGAGTTAAAGCGCGTATAAACGAGCGTCTCTGCGGGGCTAAGCCGCTCTATTAAGGTTACACTTTGAACATTTTCGAGCCAATTTGGCGCGTTGTCGGTATCGCTAAGTAAGGCCATAAAGTCATCTGCCTTGGTATCTTCAACAACCACAGATGCATTAATTTCGATAATGCCACTGTCATGTTTTTGATACGTGACCTTTATACCTTCTTGCTGCTTGTAAGTATGCCATTCTATTGGGGTCGCGACAGTTGAACAACTAAACCACGCTAACCCAATGAATAGCCAACGATTCACAAATTTATAACCAGTAGGGATCAGTATTGAATGAGGCATGACGACTTTGTTCCATGGCGCTCACTAAAAATTCTGACTTTTGCTCAAGCCACGTTTGAATCTTTGCTAATTCCTGATCGTCTTGTCCTGCACACAACTGCTTTAAATACTCAAGAGTACTGAGCTCGTAAATACCATGCGAAATATCTAACCAAGGAATACGAAACTCGCTTCTGTCGTCTTTATTGAATAATGCCCCCAAACAGTTACCACTTAACAGAGAGTTTTCTAGACGAGTACGCAACGATAAATAGTCTTTATCACTCAGTGCTTGTTGTTCAGGAATAAGCTCATGCATATCGTGCCAATCTTTTGCAAATAAACGCTTGGCTATATCTGCTACTGGTTTTTCTGCAGCTTGGAACTCTGCCTGCCCCCACGACTTACGCCATTGCTTTTCAATCAACCAGGTGGTCAATTGCAACAGCAAACGGTTGTAACGGGTGCTGTGAAATAACGCTTTTACATCGTCAATACTCGGCTGAAGCTCTTTTAGGTCGTTAATCACTTGAGTTAGCTCTGGTGCGCTATTAATTTTTTTATAATAGGCGTGACGTTTTGAGGTATAGGTTTTTAACTGAATGGCGTTTTCAACCCACGCCAACTCACTCAGCAACCACTTTAACTCAGTACGTAATGACTCTGTATCATCCTTACTAACAATATCATCGAACAGCCAAAAGGTGTGGCGAATTAATCGAATGCCATCTGTGACTCGTTTTAAGGTTTTTAAGCTCGGCTTGATGAAGTAACAGGCTTCATGCTTTTGTACAAAGCGAATCGCGTAATTTATCCCTGCGACCAAAGCTTGTTCTTGTGTGGCCTCTTTTTTAAGAGGCACAAACCCAATCGATTTACTTGCTTTTAGTGGGGTGTTATCAGCTAAGCCATAACCTCGTGCAGCTTTCGAATATAGCCCAAGACGCACATTACATTCGCTAACCAGTTTATCTGCAAGGGCAAATAACTCGTGGCGACTGCCTTCAATTAATTCCACTTCAAGCTCAGAGATCAGCTCAACTTTACCTGACGCTGCAATTTCACCTTTATCAAGTACAACCTCAATTTTAGCTCCACTGTTGGTTTCGATTAACCACGTGCGACGAATAAAGTTAGTACTAAAAATAGGATACAGGTTGTCAGCAATCGCATTAACTTGCATGCCATGCGGCCAAATTGTGGCATCAAAAGCCATTAAATCTGGGCGACCACCCTCTAAAGGTAAGTTATATTCTGGGCGTTGATGTAATCCACCTACAACTTCGCCAGCGAGTTTAATCGTTTGCTCGCACTGGTTATCACAGCAGCGGGTACGCAAACCAATATCCAGTGCGCGTAACTCACGACTTGGCGTATCATAGTAAGCATTTTGTAAGCTGCGTGACGGTTTATTTGTAACGGTTTTTGCAAATTGAGTAATTAATGCGGGGATCAGTGGAACAACGGCATCTGACACCAAAAACTTCAGTTCTATCTCAGTATCCATTCGTTTTGCGGAGTACATTTAAAATAAATAAGTGCTCAAAATAAACAAAGCAGCTACTTAATGCAAACTTTTTCCTGATTTTTACCCTCAAACCCTGTCTTGGATTACAATATCAGCCTTGCTATTAATAGTTGAAATCCCTACTATCTCTATACATTACGTATTTAAAAATTTGACCATTTTTGGGCAAGGTTACATTAACAAGGTAGATTGATGTTAAAACAGTGTATTTTTGGGCTGCTCTTATCAGCCGCCACTTTCATTAGCTATGCAGAAGAAGCGCCTACAAGCGACAACGGAAACACCGCATACATAGTCGACAACCTCTATACCTTTATGCATTCAGGCCCGAGTAAAAACTACCGTATTTTGGGGTCAGTTGATGCAGGTACTCAAATTACCTTGTTATCAGAAGAAGATAATGGTTATTTTAAAATTCGCGACGACAAAGACCGCGAAGGCTGGGTAGAAACGAAGTTTATCAGCGAAAACGCCGGTATCCATCAGCAATTTCAAGCTCTGAATAACGACATGACCTTGATGCAAGAGCAATTACGCCAAGCAGAAATTGAACTACCGCAATTACAAGAACAAAACAGAACCCTCACTGAGCAAAACCAAGCGCTAAGCGAACAAATTGAAAAACTAAAAAGTACCATAGAATCTGAGCGCAACGTGAAACAATTAGCCAGTGCCAAAGAAAAACGCCAACTATTAACATACGGCGGTGCTATTGCATTTATTGGTTTATTACTTGGTATTATTTTAACGATTATGCTTTCACGCCGTAAACGTTATGATGGTTGGGCGTAATAATAGCAACCCGCAATAATAGTTAATCATTTTTAGGGATTAATTAAGCGAGTGGGTATAACCCAGCAAAAAATCTTCATAAAAAAAGCACCGTTTGGTGCTTTTTTTGTTTAGATATCGAATCTTAAACCGCTATCTTGTTTTATCTTTTCGATCACCATATAGGTGTGGTGCGTACCAACACCGGGAATATCAACCAAATCACCCAAAACTTGGCGATATTCGTCCATATCAGAGACTCGCACTTTTAATAGGTAATCGTATCCGCCTGCCACCATGTCGCACTCGACCACTTGTGGAATATTTAAAATATATTCTCTGAACACTTTAAACACTGAGGTATTTGAGGTCACTAACGACACTTGCACATGAGCCAACAAACTTTGATTAAGCTTGGCTTCGCTTAACTTTGCATAATACCCCTCAATGTAGCCCTCTTGCTCTAAGCGCTTAACACGGTCAAGACATGGACTCGGACTCAAATTCACCTGTTTTGCCAGGTTTACGTTCGATATTCTGCCATTTTTTTGCAGAGCGTCTAAAATTGCTAAATCGATACGATCTAACATGCGTAATCTATTCGGGTTAGTCATAACAGAATTTTATGCGGCTAAGTTAACGGTATGCCCTGTAAATTATCGTAAATCGAAAAATATAACCAGCATATTCTGCTGGATTTTAATTAGAATGCACGGATTATATCAATGGTAAGAAATACTTTTAGTTTATTTCTAGACTCCACATACCAGAGGGTTACATATGCTATTTAATGGCGATTTGACAACTGAATGTCCAATTAGACAAAAGATCCGCGACTTTTACCGTATAGATGAAAATGCGGTTATCGATCACATTTTGCCTTTGGCTGAAGTAGGCGTTAAAGCCCGTAGCCGAGCGTGGGAACGTGCTCGTCAAATGGTTTTAAATATCCGTCGCGACCAAGATGGTCAAAGCGGTGTCGATGCACTGTTAAACGAATTCTCACTATCGAGTGAAGAAGGCGTTGTTTTAATGTGTTTAGCAGAAGCATTACTACGTGTTCCAGATAAGGCAACGCAAGACTCGCTTATCCGTGACAAGCTTACCAAGGGTGATTGGAGTTCGCATTTAGGTAGCAGTGACTCTTTATTCGTAAACGCCTCATCTTGGGGTCTGTTAGTAACGGGTAAAATGGTTAACTACAGCGACAAATCTAAAGAGCAACAATTTGGTGTGCTTAAGAAAACCATTGGTCGTTTAGGTGAACCGGTTATTCGTAAATCTGTGAACTTCGCGATGAAGATCATGGGTAAGCAGTTCGTAATGGGTCGTACCATTGACGAAGCAATTGAACGTGCTGCTGATAAAGAACAAAAAGGCTACGTATACTCATACGATATGCTAGGTGAAGGCGCGCGCACCATGAAAGATGCTGAGCGTTATTTCCAAAGTTACATGACAGCCATTCACGCAATTGGTAAAGCTGCAAATGGTCGTGGCCCAATAAAGAGCCCGGGTATTTCAGTGAAAATTTCTGCGATTCATCCTCGCTACGAGTTCACGCATCGTGAACGTGTTATGGCTGAAATCGTACCAAAACTAAAAGAACTCGCACTTGCAGCTAAAAGCTACGATATCGGCTTTACGGTTGATGCTGAAGAAGCTGACCGTTTAGATATTTCTTTAGATATTATCGAAGCGGTATTCAGTGATGAAGAATTGGGTAACTGGCAAGGTTTCGGTTTAGCAGTTCAAGCCTACCAAAAACGCGCTATTTTCGTTGTTGAGTGGGTTGCAGACCTTGCACGCCGTGTTGGCCGCAAATTAATGGTTCGTCTTGTAAAAGGCGCATACTGGGATACCGAAATCAAAACCACACAACAAGATGGTTTAGATCACTACCCTGTATTTACCCGTAAAGCGACTACCGACGTATCATACAAAGCCTGTGCGATTAAACTGCTTGAAGCACGCGATGTTCTATATCCGCAATTTGCAACACACAATGCTTATACAGCAGCGACGATTTTAGAAGTTGCAAAAGGCGATCACGAAGGCTTCGAATTCCAACGTTTACACGGTATGGGTGAATCACTGTTCGACCAAATCGTTGAACAAGAAAAAATTCAGTGTCGTGTATACGCACCCGTAGGTCAGCATGAAGACTTACTTGCATACTTAGTACGTCGTTTATTAGAAAACGGCGCTAACTCATCGTTTGTTAACGCGATTGTTGATACCACTCAACCAGTTGAAGCACTGTTACCTGACCCAGTTGAAACACTGCAAGGGCTGCGTAATAAGTACAACACGCAAATCAAGATGCCTATCGATTTATACGGTGACGAGCGAGCGAACTCAAAAGGCATGGATTTAACTGACATCAATGCCATTACACCATTTAAAGAAAACCTAGACACCTGGTTTGCAGAAAATCGCATTGAGTTAAATGATGTACCAGAAGGTTCAATTGCAGTTAAAAACCCTGCGAACCACAAAGAAATCATTGGTCATGTGAAACTACAATCATCTGACGAGATGACTGCGCTTCTTGAAAATGCTGAAAAAGCGTTTGAATCATGGTCACAAACACCGGTTAAAGAACGCGCTAACTTACTTCGCCGCATCGCTGATATTTTAGAGCGTCACCACGATGAACTCGTCGCTCTTTGTATTAAAGAAGCGGGTAAAGTGGCGCAAGATGGCATTGATGAAGTGCGTGAAGCCGTTGATTTCTGCCGTTATTACGCTGCTCGTGCTGAAGAGTTATCTGAAGATGAGCGTTTTGAAGCGCGTGGCGTGATCTTATGTATCAGCCCATGGAACTTCCCGCTTGCTATCTTCTTAGGCCAAGTTGCTGCTGCTATCGTAACGGGTAACACGGTGATTGCAAAACCAGCTGAGCAAACAAGTTTAATTGCGCTTCGTACAATTGACCTTATGTTATCTGTTGGCTTACCTGAGCATGTTGTACAACCTGTTATTGCACGTGGTAGCGAAGTAGGTAAGACAATTGTACCTGATGAACGTATTCAAGCTGTGATGTTCACAGGTTCAACTGAAACAGGCACAATCATCTCGCAAACACTAGCTGCACGTAACGACATTCAAGTGCCGTTAATTGCAGAAACAGGTGGTCAAAACTGTATGATCGTTGACTCAACAGCGCTTCCTGAGCAAGTTGTTGATGATGTGATCAGCTCTGGCTTCCAAAGTGCGGGTCAACGTTGTTCTGCATTACGTGTTTTATTCTTACAAGAAGATATTGCTGATGGCATCATTGAGATGATCAAAGGCGCATTAAAAGAGCTTCATGTTGGCGACCCTTCATTACTTTCGACTGACATTGGTCCTGTAATTGACGAAAAAGCACTGAAAAACTTAAACGAACACGTTGAATACTTAAAAGGTAATGCAACACTTCATTACGAGTGTGCAATTCCTGATAACAACGAAAATGGCGCTTATTTCTTCGCACCGCGTTTATATGAAATTAAAGACCTTTCAGTACTTAAACGCGAAGTATTTGGTCCATGTGTGCACATTATTCGTTTCAAAGGCTCTGAGCTTGATAATGTGATTGATCAAATCAATGGCACAGGCTTCGGTCTAACAATGGGTATTCACTCACGTATTGAAGAGCGTTGTGAATACTTAGCAAAAATGTCTCGTGCAGGTAATGTGTACGTAAACCGTAACATGATTGGTGCAATTGTTGGTGTGCAACCATTTGGTGGTCGTGGCCTTTCAGGTACTGGCCCTAAAGCAGGTGGTCCTAACTACTTACAACGTCTTGTGAAAGAAAAAGCGTCACCTGATAACGTACAAATGACGAACCTATCACCTGATGAGCTAGACACTCACCATTATTCAGGTGCGGCTGAGCAAGTTGCTAAGCTAATGGAAAACTCATTACGCGATGAAAAAATCTGGCGTGCAACACCGTTAAACGACCGCGTTTCTGCGGTACGTCAGTTGTTAGCAAAAGTCGCTACTGTCGAAATTATCGATGAGCTTGCTGATGACTTAGCATTAACATTAGCCGATGCACGTGCGCAGCTTAACCGCCTTGAAAAGCACATGCGTAAACACACTGTATTACCTGGACCAACAGGTGAATCTAATACGCTTCACCTTGAGCCTCGTGGTTGTGTTGTGTGTTATGCCGATAAGAGTACTTCATTTAACTTCTGGGCGATTTCAATTATCACAGCACTTGCTGCGGGTAATACAGTTATCACCGTTGCATCTGAACTGTTCTACGAAGAAGCGGTTGCTTTCAAAGACAAGTTTATTTCAACAGGTATCGCCGAAGGTGTATTCCAAGTTGCTAAGCCTAACCAGTTACAAGCTATCTTGGCACACCCTCACCTTGCCGGTGCGGTTGTAGCAGCTCGCTCATCACGTTTAGGCTATTTCAGCCAACAGTTAGCACAACGTAAAGGGGCGATTCTGCCAGTGATTAGCTCTGAGTACTACGATACGCTAATCAAGCGCTTACTGACTGAAAAAACAATCAGTATCGATACAACAGCGTCAGGTGGTAATACATCACTGATGACGCTTGTTGAAGATGATGAGTAAACAGCGCATAAAAGTTAACTAACTTTACTGTTATAAAATCTAAAAGCCCCTGTACCTAACAGGGGCTTTTTTATACCCAGATAAAATAGTCTAACATTAAGAAAAACAACCACTTTATAGACGAAAAGCTGCACCAATTTCAAAATTATCACCTTTATTATTATTTACTAGAAGACAAATTATCTGCTAGGTTAAAGGTAATGTATTTAACTTGAAGTAAAGGCCTTGAAAACTCTCCCTATTAATCAACTTAAGCCCGGTATGTTTGTACAAAGCGTTACAAAACAGACAGGCAAAATCCGCATTAAAAACCAAGGATGGGTGAAGACTCAGGGAGGTATCGATAAACTAGCTAAAGCGGGTATCTTAGAAGTCGTTATCGACCCCGATAAAACGCTCACAATGAGCAGTGACAATAAAGTGGAAGAGCAGCAAAACACTTCGCCGCCAGAGCCGCAAACCGTCGCCCATAACCCCTGGCATACATCGCATAGCGTGTCTGCAGAAATGGCCAAAGCGAATAGTTTATACAACGAAGCAAAGTCACTCCAAAGCAAAGCATTTAATGATATTCGTACTGGTAATAAAATTGATATTGCGCCATTTCAAGAATTGGCCAGTGGCTTTATGGACTCTGTTTTCCGTAATCAAGATGCCCTTGCCTGCATTACCAGAATGCGCGAAAAAGACGCCTATTTACTCGAACACTCAATTAACGTTTCAATTCTTATTAGTATTTTTGCCAAACACTTAGGCATCGATAAAAGCATCATTCAAGAAATAGCGACAGGTGCCCTACTGCATGATATTGGCAAAATAAAAATACCTGATGAAATACTCAATAAGCCAGGTAAGTTAACAGACGAAGAATATCAAATCATTCAAGACCATGCCCGTTTCAGCAAAGAAATATTAGAACAATCAGGCCTCAGTGGCATCGCAGTTGAAATTGCGGGTTTCCATCATGAGCGATTAGATGGCAGCGGCTACCCATTCGGTAAGCATGGTGATGAATTAAGCCTGTACGTTCGTATGGCGTCGATTGTTGATGTATATGACGCACTCACCGCAGAGCGAGTCTATAAAGCCGGTATGGAGCCAATTAAAGCATTTAAAATTCTAAAAGATGGCTGCCCAGATAGTTTTGATGGCGACCTTGTGACGAAATTTATTCAATGTATCGGTATTCACCCTGTCGGCACCTTGGTGAAACTTGAAAGCCAAAAGCTTGCCGTGGTTACACGAAGTAACCCAAGCAGCCCATTAAAACCCGTGGTAAAAGTGTTTTATAACGCCAAACATGCACACTATACCGAAGTGCAAGATATTGATTTAGCAAATAACCGTTGTCACGATAGCTTAGAAGCAGCAGTCAGACCCAATGACTTTAATGTCGATCTGATCCGCTTCTTTAAAAACTCAATTTTGCCATAGCCACTATTTTTAAATATAAGACTGGCTACTCTGGCCAGTCTTGCAGTGCTTTTAACGTAAACTCGTAACCGTCGTAACTAAATAAACTTTGCTCAGGTGTGATTTCTATCACATTGAGTACGCCAATGTTATCGCCTTCATACAATTCACGACCATTTATCTTTATCCAACGTTTAGAGGCTTCAGAGGCATAAATATGCGCCTGATACTTAATTGTTGGGATCAAGCTTTGCAACGAGTCAGGCAGCAGTTCGACAGGCTCTGCGTATGATGAGTTTTTAGTACTGCGCGTTATATCAGCCACATGCTTATTATCGACATCTTGTACTGCTCTCTCGAAGGCACTTTTTAAGTTATTAGGCACGTCGTTAAATTCGTCATCAACCACGGTTTGGTTGGCTTGCGATGGGCTTTGATCATTTAGCGGCTTACCCAGCACCTTGTATTTGCTCATGTCAATGTCTCGACTGCTCATTTGCTGCGGTGTCATTTGTTGCATTTGCATTGGCTGCGAAAATTGCGGCTGCTGAGGCTGATAAATAGGCTGATTTTGATACACAGGCTGTTGATAAACAGGTTGCCCTTGATAACCTTGATTAGCATAAACAGGCACGGTATTAACGGGTACTTGTACCCATTGATATTGCTGCCCTTGCACAGGAACTTGCTGCATCATTTGCTGCTGAGGTGCGACTGTAACAGGCACTTGGCCCACATTATTCGCAGTATTGTTAACAGGTGGATTAGCCTGTGTATTGGCAGCTTGCGGAACAGCTGTTGCGGGTGCTTCCTCTGTCACAGGTACATTATTTGTATCTGTTGTCGCTAAAGTCTCTGTTGCTTGTGAAGAACTTTGTGTCTTTTCAGCACTGTTACTAGTAACTTGCTTTTGCGCAAAAGGTTCATTTTTTTGCAGCCATTTACCAATAGAAAAGCCTGCCATCAGCGTTAAAATAACCGCTAGTAATAACCCAAACGAAAAAGCAAGACGGCGATAACGGGTTAATTCTTGTTGTTGTTTAAGCTGCAGAGCAGCGTGGTCATGATCAATCGCTGTTTGCTCGTGTTGACCAGATTGTTTAATTGCATCTAAAAGTAATGACATAAATGATCACTCGTTATATTAGGTAAGATAAACCAATACCCATACCCAATACGGCTAAAAATGAAACAGGATAAAGCCAAACATAACTTGGCTCTTTGTTCGCAGTTGACGAAATAGGCGCACTGCTTGGCGGTAAGGCTTCAACTGCTGAGCGCATGACAAGCTCACTATCAATGCTCAGCTTTTGCTGTGAAAAAGCCCCGACTAAGCAGCGCTCACACAATAAATTAATAAGCCTTGGCACCCCTTCTGTTACTTGGTAAATCGCTTTTAAGGCATCAGCAGAAAAGAGCGCTTGTTCAGTACCTGCTTTGAGTAAACGGTGTTTAACATAAGCAAATACTTGGCCTTCGCTAAGCGGTAATAAGTGGTAACGCGCCGTAATACGTTGAGCAAGTTGTCTAAGTTCGGTGCGTTTTAATAGCTCTTGTAGCTCAGGCTGCCCAACTAACACTATTTGTAGTAACTTTTTATGATCTGTTTCTATATTCGTCAATAAGCGTAATTGCTCAAGCACATCGGGAGCCAGCAATTGTGCTTCATCGATAATTAAGATGGTATGACCGCCTGCTAAATTATTCGCCTCAAGATGCTTTTTAATCACATCTGTTAAGGTTTTTAATGTTGCATTTTCGCTGTCATAGTCAATCTTAAGTTCGTCGCAAATACTGGCTAGCAATTCAAGTTGAGACAATGCCGGGTTGTGAATTTGTGCGACTTGCGTGTTTTCAGGTAACTGCTCTTGCAGACTTCTGGTTAATGTTGTTTTACCTGTTCCCACTTCGCCGGTTAAAAGTACAAAACCGCCGGCTTCACCTAGTCCATAAGTAAGGTGCGCTAAGGCCTCTTTATGACGCTCACTAAGAAATAAATATTCAGGATTAGGGGCAATCGAAAAAGGTTTTTCTGACAAGCCAAAATAGCTTAAATACACCGTGATGTTCCTTGCGTTTAAAATCACGGCCTATAATGGCAAAAAACTACGCGACTTAAAACCTTGTTCGTACGTTATACTAAAATTACTTTAAGATAAAAAACACAGCCCCGAATAAAGCGCCTGTTTTTTGGAGTTTGGGTATCGCTGGCAAATAACGTAAAATACCGAAAAGGTAAAAATAATAGGTGTACTATGCAGGTTTATTTGGTCGGTGGTGCTGTAAGAGACGCACTGTTAGGTCGTGAAGTAAAAGAACGCGACTACGTTGTCGTAGGTGCAACTCCCGAGCAACTAATTAAACAAGGCTACCAACAAGTCGGCAAAGACTTTCCTGTTTTTTTGCACCCAAAAACAAAAGAAGAATATGCACTTGCCCGAACTGAGCGGAAACAAGGCCAAGGTTATACGGGATTTATCTGCGATTTCACGCCCGATGTCACTTTAGAACAAGACTTAATCCGCCGAGACCTAACTGTTAATGCGATAGCGCAAGCCGAAGATGGCACATTAGTTGACCCTTTTGGTGGGCAAAGCGATATCGAGAACCGTTTATTACGCCATGTTTCAGATGCGTTTTCTGAAGATCCGTTACGTATTTTGCGAGTCGCCCGATTTGCTGCTCGTTATCATTACTTAGGCTTTTCTATTGCGCCAGAAACAGAACGTTTGCTTATTGCGATGGTAAAAGCAGGCGAGCTTGAAACACTCACAGCGGAACGAGTTTGGTTAGAATGCGAAAAATCTCTTAGTGATGGCGCATTTGCAGAGTTTTTAAATACTCTCTTTAAAATTGGAGGCTTACATGTGATCAGCCCCACGTTAGAATCACAGTGGAGTGATGCATTGTATCAAACGATGCAAGCGCGCTTTGATTATGCCAACAAGCACTCTATTACAGACACAGCATTACTTTTTAGCCAAGTGACACTCTCGCTAACAGAATCTGATATTCACACAATCGCACAGCAGATCCGTCTACCAAATGAAGTGCGTGATGTTGCTCTTAACACTGTTGCTCATCGTTCAATATTGACTGACAAGCAGCCGGATTGTGACGCACTGCTAGGCTGTTTTAACCGACTTGATTTATGGCGTCGTCCTGAGCGTTTAAACGCCGTACTCAAGGCGTTAGAAATAAGTGAACAAAAGCCAGTGGCATGTATAACACAACTACACCAAGTGACTGAACAGGCAAGCGCTGTCGATCCACAGCAATTTATCGCCCAAGGAATTAAAGGGGCCGACATAAAAACCGCGCTTGAAAACGCGCGGCTATCTATCATTAAAAATTATTTTTCATAACGTACGAGTCGCAGAAATACATCGGATTCTTTAGCGTGAAGACTGTTTATGCCTTTATCAAACTGATAAACCCAAGCAAGGTCTGTTCGCTCTTTTCCTGATGTGCTGCTCCAGTAATTTTGCAGCTTAGTAGCAAGAAAGACACTTTCGTTAATACTCGGCTGCACGCATCGATGCTCTAAAATACTGGCTAACTCTTTTACATTAGGCACATGCCAATCAGAAAAACCGGCAAGACGCGTATTCTTTGCACCGCGTAATGCTTCACCCCAGGTTAGCTGCTGGCTGGTGCCTTCACATGTTGCCGTTGCACTATTGTAAGTTTGTCCAAAGCTACAACGTTGCCACATTAAGCCTGTTTCTACATCACTTACCGTGCCATTTTCGTTAATGACAAAGCGGCTGTCTGGGGTCGTTTGCGTTACCGCATCGTAGCAAACCTGCGCCATAGCAAATGTAGGCTGTGTTGCCAGTAAGGCAACCGATGCATAGAAAGATAGTTTACGCATATTATTCTCCCGGTGTTCTTACTAAACGGACAAAGGCGGTTTTCCCTTTCGGATAGGCCAAGTCGTTTGCGCTACTCATATCAATAATATATGCCTGCGACAAACTGGTACCATCCACAGCGGTTTGTGATGTCCAATACGGCATAAACGGGTTGCCATCATCGCTTAGCTGAATATTGCTTGGCTGATTTGGAAAAAACTCACTGTTGAGTAAGCTTACTTCACCTTGTTTAGCGTAATCCAGTATTCCAAGAAGTTCGGTATAGGTAGGAACACGCCAATTAGTGCCGCCGCAAAAATCAATCGCATTCACTTCATTCACATACGTTTGTAAACCACACGCAGTGTTACTTGGGCATGTTGAGTTTGCTGCACCTTGAACACTGCCCGTTTGTACCCCGTTATTACTATTTAAATACCACGTATAATGATTTGTTGCTGCACGGTTAGTGGTTGCCGGTGGCAGTGTGGCACTTGCCGCTTTTACTTCCCAAATTAAGCCTGTCACGTTATCGCGTACACAACTAAAGTTTGCTGCGTCGTCTGGCAGCTCATCCGCAAATTCATTTAATTTTGTAAAATCAAATGCCAAGTCACCTTGGCCTACTTTATCAAGTTGATTAGCAACACTGTCACGCCCTAAATCTGCATCTTGAGCTGGGAAGTTATCACTTTTGCAGTTAATTTTTTGCGTGTTGTTATAGCAGTCGCTCATGCCCGTATCATTTATAAGGCCGAGGGGTTTAGGGCTGATACCAATCACTACCGTATCTGTATCACTGCGCGATTTACTGTCGGTGACGGTAACCTCAAAACTAAGTTCTGTGTCGGTATCAACATCAGGGGCAATGAATGTGGTGATACATTGATTTTGATTTGCAAGGGTGACTATTTCACCCGTTAGTTGTTCCCAATAGCACTGCTTGGTTGCAGTCACAATTTCACTGTTACTTGCATCAAGCGTAACGGTATCAAACTCTATAACTTGCTGATCTTCCCCAGCGTTAGCAATGATTACTTCAAGGGTTTTATTAAGCGTAAATGACTGTTCAGAGCTTGCAGAGCCCCCTTCATCATCGGTCACTGTTAGTCGCCATGTCATTGACGTGTTTGATTCTAGCAGCGGGTGAGTAAAGCTAATCGTTTGATTATTAAAGCTATCAACGGTTAAATCTGGGCCCGAAAGCTGAGTCCATAAATAACTGTCTATCGAACCATTTTCATCAATATCGACAGACTCTTCACCACTGAGCACAATAGTATCATTGTATTTCGAGGGCAGTTCTTGCGGTGCAGTTTGCGTGATCACGGCAACAGGCAGCTGGTTATTAGAGGTAATGAATATGCTTACTTCATCACTGACTAACTGACCATCACCCGTTTGATAATTAACTTTAAGTACGAGCTCTGAGTCTCGCTTAATATCAGGGGCAGTGAGAGTTTGCTCAGCACCTTCTGCTGGGAAACCCTCTACAACAGGGCCACTTACTCGTTGCCACGTAAATGTTCCATCAGCAGGCGAGCCCTTAGCCAATAATGTAAACTCGCTTTTTTCAATAATTTGCTGATCAGCTCCAGCATTAACTGTCGCAGCGATTGGTGTTGTGTCACTCGACCCACCGCCCCCACAGGCTGTGAGTGTCGTTAATGCAACAACTACAAGAGGCACTAATCTCATGTTTACCACCTTAAAATGCAACGTTGGCTTTATAACCAACGGCCAAATAAGAAGATAACTAGCAAGTAAAGTGCCAAGAACACTCTAAATTATAAGTAACTTTCTTGATGAATACGCACAAACAATTTAGTGCCAATTTTACTGTAATCTATCTTATATTCTCGGCCATCAAGGGCTTGAATGAACAATAGACGTTTTTCTTCTGCAAAAACATCAGGGCTGGTGATGTAAACCATTTCGAGGTAACGCTCTTTTGCTTCACGACGGTTTTTTGGCAGATCTTCTTTAAACGGTTCAAGACCATTTTGTGTCACTTTTATACGTGGGTGGTTTTCGCCATTCACAATTACTAAGTCGAGTTTTTTATCTTTATGAATAATTGTGTTTCGACCACTTTTAATAAAAGAACGTTCTTGACTCATAGCCTTTTCCTACTTACTGCCACCTAATTACTTACATCTTTCTGTAAACGAGTATTGATAAATTCACTAGGGTTTAATTTCCAACGATTCAAATCTGCACTGAATTGCCAAATATCAGTATCAAGTGCATTGGCAGGCAACAATAAATCGTACCCTGTCAATTGCCTCAAATGCTGCGTACGATTAGCAAACATGGCAATCAATCCTTTGTAAAGCTGACCACTAGGGGCAGTGTAGTCCGTCTCTTCAACTAACCATTCTGATGGGCAATTGCCATTTTTGCAATGTTTTTGAACAACTTGCATAAATATATGACGTTGTTCTATTAATAATCGCCCTGCAATTCGGGGGTGAATCTGAGTTAAAAATTCATCTATGTTATTGAGTTTAATACCAACTGCGTTTAACTCAAGGTATTCTAAGCCTTGTTCCACTTTTGGGACACCACTGTGGTGAAAGTTTTCTCGTTTTAATTGCCAATGCCCAACTTTATGATGATATATAAGCAACTGATTAGTATAGGTAAAGCTATAATAAGGCTCTTGTGTTTTTAAAAAGCCGACAAATATAGCAGCAAGGCAGCTACTGACTAAAAAAATTTCCACTATACTAATCTCACCGGGACGTAGCAGGTTAAACAGCATAATGAATACAAGCCCAATGCCTCCGACCAATAAAAACTCAATACCATGTCGCGAAGCCTGTGCCCGTACCTTTAAAATCGCGTTTTTGTTATCCATACACTGAAAAGTAAAAAATAAACATTACAATTGTGACCAAAACAATCTTTCTAAGCGTTAAACAATACGGACACTTGGTTTGTTTACTCATACTTACACCTCTCTTCTCATAACAATTAAGGAACAAATACGCTGAACTTTTAACTTTTACGCCAAATGCACAAATATATGAGATACCTGACATACGGGGCACGTACTAATTTTGTACACTACACTCAACTAATTTTCTGGTAACACGATGATGTATTCGACACAATCTGGTAAAGCGCTTTTTCCTTTTATTATTACCCTTTTGCTAGGGTTATGTATTTATTTATATTTACCTTCAAGCCAAGGCGAGCAAAGCAACTTTGGAGACCGTTCAACCCAGGTTGTCGCACATACCGTCACGGCTGAAGAAAATGCCGTTTTAATCGAAGCGATAGGCAGCGCGCGCGCGAATCAAGCGATCTTCATTCGCAGTGCACAAAACGACTATGTGACTGATATATTTTTCAATGATGGCGATTTAGTAAGTAAAGGTCAAAAACTAGTTCAGTTACAAGCACAACAAGAAGAATTAGCAGTAAAAGAATTGAGTATCAATTTACGTGAAGAAAAACGCCAACTAGACCGCTTAACCGAACTATCACGTTCGCAAGCAACCGCTAAATCGTTACTTGAAGAGCAATTGTCTCGTGTAGATGCCACCGAAGCTCAGCTTGAAAGCGCCAAAACTAAACTGGCAGAAATGACCATTAAAGCGCCTTTTTCAGGCTTATTAGGTAAGCGTGAAATCTCGATAGGTACTTATGTTAATAGCACCACCAATATTACCACTCTCGATGATATCAGTATTATAAAAGTGGACTTTAAAGTTCCTGAAAAATACCTTGCGCAACTGCAGCTAGGCATGAAAGTCATGACTCAAAATGATGCTTACCCAGGAAAAACCTTTAACGGCAAAGTCACGCACATCAGCTCACGCATTGACTCGGTTACTCGCAGTGTTGAAGTGACGGCCAGTTTTACCAATTCAAGCGGTTTATTACGCCCTGGCATGCTGTTAAACACTGCATTACAACTGAGTTCAAACCAAGCACTCATGGTGCCTGAAAAAGCAGTAATCCCTCAGCAAGATAAACACTATGTATTCAAAATTGAAGACGGGGTTGCCAATAAAGTTGAAGTACATGTAGCGGGACGTCATAACGGGTGGGTTGCCATCGATAAGGGTCTAACAGATGGTCAACAAGTCGTGACTGAAGGCATTATCAAAATTCGCACTGGCAGCAAAGTTAGTATCAAGGGCTAAACCATGAAAATTACAGATACTAGCGTTAAACGTCCGGTCTTTGCGATCGTAATAAACTTACTGTTACTTACCTTTGGTCTCGTCGCTTTTTCGATGCTACCACTGCGTGAATACCCTGATATTGAAACCCCGATTGTGAGTGTAAGCACATCGTATACTGGGGCCAGTGCAGAAATTATTGAAACCAAAATAACCCAAGTGCTCGAAAATCGTATTTCGGGTATTGAAGGGATTAAAAGCATTAATTCGTCAAGCCGTAATGGCCGCTCAAACATCACTATTGAGTTTAATATCAGTCGCGATATCGATGCCGCATCAAACGATGTGCGTGAGCGTGTAGCACGTGCGCTTGATAGCCTACCAGAACAAGTACGCCCACCTGAGGTGTCAAAATCGAACAGCGATGAAAGTCCAATCGCTTGGTTTGTCCTTAATAGTTCGACAATGGATTCGTTGCAACTTTCTGACTACGCACAGCGTTTTATTGTCGACCGTTTAGCCGTAGTTGATGGTGTGTCGAATGTACGTGTCGGTGGTGAGCGTAAGTACGCCATGAAAATTTGGCTAAACCGCAAAGCCATGGCGGCACGTGGGATTACCAGCAGCGATATCGAGAATACCTTACGCACAGAAAACGTTGAACTTCCCGCTGGTGAGATTGAATCAATTGACCGTGATTTTACTGTGCGTACAGCACGCAGCTATAAGGATCAACGCGACTTTAGAAACCTGGTTATTAAACGGGGCGACGACGGCTACTTAGTGCGCCTAGGTGAAGTGGCCGATGTGCATTTAGAAGCTGCTGACGACGAAAGTTTATTCCGTGGTAATGGCCGTAACATGATTGGTTTAGGCATTGTAAAACAAGCAAAAGCGAATACCCTTACTGTGGTAGACAATGCCCGCGCCGAACTTGAGAAAATAAAACGTAACCTACCTGAAGGCACCACGATTCAAGACAGCTACGACTCGTCAGTGTTCATTAAAGAATCGATTAACGAAGTGTACCGCACACTCGCTATTTCAATGGCCTTGGTTGTCTTAGTTATCTACTTATTCTTGGGGAGTATTCGCGCGACTTTAGTGCCCGCAGTTACTGTTCCTGTGGCACTCGTTGGTAGCTTTATGTTCTTGCTTGCCATGGGATACTCAATCAACTTGCTTACCCTACTCGCTTTAGTGTTAGCCATTGGTTTAGTGGTCGACGATGCCATTGTAATGCTTGAAAACATTCACCGCCGTATAGAGCTTGGTGAGCCACCTTTACTTGCTGCCTTTCGTGGGGCACGTGAAGTAGGCTTTGCCATTATTGCCACCACGCTGGTGCTTATTTCAGTGTTTGTGCCACTGGTCTTTATGGATGGCCGTATTGGCGCATTGTTCACAGAATTTGCCATGGCAGTGAGTGCGGCTGTGTTTTTCTCAAGTATTACCGCGCTAACCTTGTCACCAGCGTTGTGCTCAAAGGTACTTAAAGCCTCTGAAAAAGAAAGTAAATTTAGCCAATGGATGGATAAAACATTTGCCAAAATTGAACAGGCGTATCGTAATTCACTAGCATCAAACATGAGTCGAAAATGGAGCTTGTTGCTCACCATGATCATGACAGGCGTTGCCAGCTTCATGCTATTTCAGCAAATTCCTTCGGAACTGACGCCAAAAGAAGACCGCGGTACTTTCTTTATCATGATGAGCGGCCCTGAAGGGGCAAGTTACGAAAATAACGCCGCTAATATGGCTAAAATCGAAGAGCGTTTAATGCCATATTCAGAGTCTGGTGAGTTGAGCCGTGTGCTCATTCGTGTACCTGGCTGGGGCGGCCAAGGGGGTGTTGCAATCGTTGGTATGGCCGATTGGGATAAACGAAAACGCTCAACATGGGAAGTGATCGATGAAATTAGTGGAAAAATGCAAGAAGTGACTGACATTCGTGCCTTTGCTATTATGCGCAGTGGTATTGGTGGCGGTGGCTCATCACGCCCAATTGAGTTCGTATTACAAGGTAACGATTACGACCAATTAGCCGATTGGCGTGATCGCATTATTAAGCGTGCTGAGAAAAACCCAGGCCTTGTGCGCATTGACCACGACTATAAAGAGACATTCCCACAGTTTTTAATCAATATCGATAAAAACAAAGCCGCTGATTTAGGCGTGTCTGTATCCGATGTAGGCCGCACTCTTGAAACCATGCTAGGTCAACGTCGAGTGACAACCTTTATCGACCGTGGTGAAGAGTACGATGTGATCCTAAAAGGGACCAAAGAAGACTTTGCTAACCCAACGGATATCTCAAACATCTACCTAAAATCACGTAGTGGTGAACTCGTGCCGCTAGATAGCCTCATTACGCTAAAAGAAGAAGCGACTGCATCACGTTTAAATCGCTACAACCGTATGCGTGCGATTACTCTTAGCGCCAACTTAGCTGATGGCTACACCTTAGAAGAAGCACTGAACTTTTTAAATCAGGTTGCCGCTGAAGAGAACAACATTGATGGCGCCATTGATTACAAAGGTGAGTCTCAGCTGTTTTACGAAGGTGCATCAGCGATGACCTATGTGTTCATCCTTGCACTGACAGTGACGTTCTTAGTGCTTGCAGCCCAGTTTGAAAGTTTTATTCACCCACTGGTGATCATGCTAACTGTGCCACTCGGTTTAGTTGGGGCCTTATTTGGTTTATGGTACACAGACTTAACGCTAAATATTTACAGCCAGATTGGTATTGTGATGCTAATAGGTTTAAGTGCTAAAAATGGTATCTTGATTGTTGAATTTGCAAACCAGCTACGAGATAAAGGCGTTGAGTTTAACGAAGCCATTACACAAGCTGCTACGCAGCGTTTACGTCCCATTATTATGACCTCATTAACAACCGTAATGAGCTCTGTACCGCTAGTACTCGCAAGTGGTCCGGGTGCAGAAAGCCGTATGGTAATTGGTGTTGTGGTATTCACTGGGGTAATTGTGGCAACCTTACTCACCTTGTTTGTTGTGCCCGCTGCGTATACTGCCTTTGCGCGTAATACACAGTCACCAGAGTACTTACAAAGTAAACTGGAACAGCAAGCGAAAGACAAACCGTTAGAAGAAATTTAGACGCTCTGTAGCTTTCAATAAAACGCCGTCTTTACGGCGTTTTGTTTTTTCAGCTATAGTCAGCAAAACAGTGAGGGAGTAAAACATGAATAACAACATACAAATAGCCACATTGGGTGGTGGCTGCTTTTGGTGTATTGATGCCGCATTCAGACGCGTCAAAGGCGTATTAAATGTAAGCTCTGGTTATGCTGGCGGCGAGATTGAAAACCCCAGTTATCAGCAGATTTGTACGGGGTTAACCGGACACGCCGAGGTCGTACAACTGGACTTTGATAGCAGCATTATCAGCTACAATACCTTACTTGAAATGTTTTTTACGCTGCACGATGCGACACAATTAAACCGCCAAGGTAATGATGTTGGCACACAGTACCGCAGTGTCATTTATTATCATGATGAACAGCAAAAAGATGAAGCAGAGGCGATGATAGCAGCCTTACAAAAACAAATTCGTGAGCCGATTGTCACCGAGCTGAGCCCGCTTACACACTTTTACCCAGCAGAGCAATACCATCAAGATTACTATAACGAAAACCCGAACCAAGGTTATTGCAGTATTCTTATTGCCCCTAAACTTGAAAAGTTCGCTCGTTATTACGCCGATAAATTAAAATGAAAAAAGCCCGCTAAGTAGGTAGCGAGCTTTTAGACGCAGAACTAATAATTTCCTTTATTATTAGAACTGATAACGGGCACCTACAAATAAGCGACGCTCTGGCGTATTGTAGTAATAAAATTCGTCGTTGATGAAATCACCATCGAGATCTTTCCCATACGCATCAACGGCGTTATATTCTCTATCGAATAGATTTTCTACGCGAAGTGACACGGTCAGGTTATCGGTTGCTTGGTAATGGCCCACAAGGTTCCATAACGTGTATGAAGGTAAGTGTGTCAGTTTGCCATCTCGATCACCGCGATATTGCATATCAATACCAGCATCAAAGTCGCCCCATGCTTTATGTAATGACCAATTCACGCTGTGTTTAGATACATAGGTCAATGCATTACCTGTTTCAGTATCCTCTGCTGATAGGTAGGTAAAATTGAAGCTGTGATCAAAACCTAGCACTTGGTTTTTAAAGCTAAATTCAACCCCTTCGTGGCGAGCTTGATTGATATTCGTTGGTTGCCAAGCGCCGGATGCATTTGGTGCCCAGGCAATTTTGTTATCTATTTCACTGCGGAAAATAGCGATATCTAGGCTGATATCATTCACATTAAGTGACAAACCTAACTCTTGGTTATCTGATGTTTCAGGATTGAGTTCTGGGTTACCAGAGCCGGGATAATACAGATCATTAAAGGTTGGTGACTTAAAGCCGGTGCTTTGGCTTAAGCGGAATGTCGCGATATCATTTAGATGATAACCGACCGCTGCCGTATAGGTTGTTTCGTCACCAAATTGTTGGTCATCATCTTGTCGTACCGTTAGATTTGCCAGCACGTGCTCATCATCGTAGTAAGCCCCAACAAACGCAGCGAATACCTCACGACTGTCTTTTAGATAAGTGCCAGAATTAGTATTTACTTCATCTTTATACCAGTTTAAACCACCGCTAATTGTTAAACTTTGATTTAAAAAATATTGGCCGTTGTAATCGATTTGCTCACGTTCTGTCTCAAACTTATCAACCACCGTTGCACCGGTGTAGTCGATACGCGAGTCATCTGAACTGTCGCTAGAGATTGCAATATCAATCGCATGGGCGTGTTTTTCGAATGCTTTTTTCCAACCTAATGAAGCTTGGTAGTTTTCGAACTCACCTTTTTCTACTGTACTATCAGCAGGACTAAAAGAGCTATCGTATTGCGCTTCACCTTCTGAGTACTGACCCTGTAATAAAAGCTCCCCTAGCCGCTCATTTTGATAGCCTAGGTTAAAACCAAGGTTTTTATTTTCATAGCCATCTTCATCAGGCGCTACACCTTGCAATACATCAAAGCCGTCTGTTTTTTCGTAACCTGCATTAACAGAAATATCGACGTCTGCAATCTGACCACCAGTAGCCACTTGGTACTCTTGGTAAGAATCTGAACCAAAGGTGATATCCAAGGTGGTATTTTGTGCTTTACGAGTAATAATATTGATCACACCCGCTAACGCATCTGAGCCATACACAGCAGCACGAGAACCCTTAATGACCTCAACGCGTTCAATACTGTTTAACGGAATATTGCTAATACTTTTATAGCCCAGCGTTGCCGAACCTGTGCGTACACCATCAATTAAAATAAGCGTATGACGTGAGCTGGCACCCCGAAGTGAAACACCTGAACTTTGCCCAAAACCACCATTAGCATTAATTTGGAAACCGGCTTGTGTTGCCAGTAAACTAGGTAAGTCGCGAACATAGCTTGCATCGATATCAGCACGGTCAATGACTGTAACGCTCGCTAAGACTTCATTAATAGATTGTTCGAATTTATTGGCAGTCACTGTGATGTGCTCGATTGATTGCTCATCCGCAGACACAGAAAAAGACAACGCAGCAGCAACCGCTACGCCTAACGTAGATTTATATAGCATGATATCCCCTAGCCTGTGCCCACCGCACACGCAAATAGTAAGTTAATTCAAGGCCGGTCTCCGGACTCTGCATATACTGAGCATACGCATTACCGTTGCGGGGGCAGTGTTGGCATTGTTTTCTCCTTGAAAACGCACCAGCTTCCCGATTATCTTGCTGTTATTTCAGCCTTTGAAATAGCATGTATCTAAGCAGATACAGCAAGCACCTTGAAAATAGGCTGCTATTGTGATGATTTTAGGAATAAATGTCAATGGACGTCTAAACTTCTAAATGAACTTAGATAGAAAGTAAAATAAAAAAGCCAAACACGTTTATGTTTGGCTTTAGATTAGTCACAACTTCACCGCTCTTCTAGTAGAGCTGTGCGTTCGTAGTCAGACAGTGCTTTCGCAATAAAATTAATTAATCGCGGAAGTTTTTGAATTGGAATGGTTGACCTAAATCAGCAGTACGAACAACTTGCATTGCTTCTTGTAAATCATCACGCTTTTTACCCGTTACACGTAACTCTTCACCTTGAATAGCGGCTTGTACTTTAATTTTTGAGTCTTTAATCAACTTGACGATTTTCTTTGCAACGTCTTTTTCGATACCTTGCTTAAGTGCCACATCACGCATGACGAATTTACCGCTGCGCGACTCATCTCTAAGCTCTAAACTAGATACGTCTAAACCGCGCTTTGAAATTTTCGCAGCAAGAATATCGAATAATTGCATAACTTGCTGTGGTGCTTCAGCTTTTAGCTTAATGACTTTGTCGTTTAATTCGATTGATGCATCAACACCACGAAAGTCAAAACGTGTTTCTAATTCACGCTTAGCATTATCCACTGCATTCTGCGCTTCGTTCATTTCTACTTCAGAAACAATATCAAATGAAGGCATGGGGTTCTCCTAACAAGATTTTTAAAATAAATATGCCTAGGATTATAACGTCAATTTTATAAATCTTTACATTTTTCTGCACACCGTTCAGGTGCGATACGAAAATTGTTTGATATACTGCCCATTCATTTTTTAGGCAGTTTAAAGGTTTATTGTGACTAGGCGCATATACCAAATTATATTTTTAGTCAGCATTATTGGCTTCACTATTCTTTTCGCCAAAGAAATTAAAGGCGTAAGTAACCTATTCCCACATGTTGATAAAGTCGCGCATTTTGGCATTTTCTTCGTACTGGCTATGGTGATGGATAAAGCGTTTAAATTACCCCTTATAGTGCAAATATTATTGCTTGCAGGGTACGGTGCTGCCATTGAGTTTATGCAAGATATGCTGCCTTATCGTCAAGCTTCAGTTGCCGATTTTGTTGCCGATTTTATAGGTGCTTCGAGCTACTTTATTATTAAACTTGGTTTTCATTTAGGTAATAAACAGCGCAATGGCTAATATTTTAATTGTAGGTGATGGTGCTATTGGCTTGTTATTCAGTCATTTTTTATCAGCTCAACATACTGTTACCTTATTAACGCGCAAGCCCACTTTGACCACCCGTTTTTATCAATCTTCAAATGGTAAATCACAACCTATTAACGCACGCCTAATTAATCATAAAGAACTTAACCAGTTTGCCCCATTCGAGTGGGTGTTATTTACGGTGAAAGCCTTTCAGGTTGAAGCTGCATTTAAGCAACTTCAACCTTATCTAGCTGAGCACTGCCAAGTTATCTTGTCTCATAATGGCATGGGCAATGTGGATGAACTTAACGCCGCGCTTTCGGCCCATCAAGGTCTATCATTTTTAACCACTCAGCAGGCGGGGTTCAAAGCAACTCAATACAGCGTGAATCATACTGGTGACGGTGCCAGTCTTTTAGGTACGTGTAATGATGCTGCGCGCAAAGTGCTAAAGCAGATCGAGCAGCACTTTAGCAGCTTACCTAATTTTAGTGTTACCGATGATATTCATACCCTTCGTTGGCAAAAACTGTTGGTGAATATCGCTATTAATCCGTTAAGCGCTATTCATAATGTAAAAAACGGTCAACTTCGTACGCCGCACTTTAGCTCACGAATTATTAATTTACTCAGTGAGGCGTGCTTAGTTGCTAACAAACAAGGTATTTCACTCTCATTAAGTGACGCGCTAAACAATGCCTACAGTGTAATGAGTGCAACCGCCGCAAACTTTTCGTCGATGCAACAAGATATTAGCCATAATAGAGCGTCTGAGATTGACGCTATTTGTGGGTATGTATGTGAGCAAGGCGCTAAGCTTGGAGTGAAAACCCCCTACAATCAAGCCATGCTTAGTATGATAAAAGCCAAATCAGCAGGGCTTTAACAACACCCCTCTTCTATTATGGCGGCTGGAAGGTGTGCCAATTAACAGCAAATTGAAAAGTCAGCGTCTTTCGTTAGGCATTAAAAAAGCGCGAAATTCGCGCTTTTCTATACCCGTTTACTTATGGGCGATACACTTTTACGTTGCTAAAGCCTTCTTCGTGTAAAATAAGCGCTTGTAGCTGGCTCATTACCCCTTTAGCACAATATAAGTAGTATTCTTTATCTTTTGGTAAATCACCAAACTTAGTCGCTAAGCGGAAAAATGGTAAATGAATTACTTCGATACCTTCAAGCTCTAGCGGGTTAGCGTCTTCTTCTTCTGGTGAACGAATATCAACAACCACTGCGTCTTTTGGAAGATCAGAGACTGACTCTGCTTCTTTCACTTCTTGTTTTGCTTCGGTATCAATGTCGCGGACATCCATAACACGTGCATTTTCAACCACCGTATTAAGTACATCAAAATCAAATTTAGCTTCTTCAGCTAAGATGGTTTTAATTTTTGCTTTAACTGTTGGTTTTTTAGATATTACACCACAGTATTCAGGCATACTCTCTGCCATTTCTGCTGTGCCAATTTTACGTGCAATATTAATAATATCTTGCTTGTCGTGTTGAATAAGTGGGCGAATGATCAGCGTTTCGGTGACACGGTCAATCACACTTAAATTTGCCAGCGTCTGACTCGAAACTTGGCCAATACTCTCACCGGTAACAAGTGCTTGTACACCTAGTTTTTCAGCCACTTGGCTGCCAGCACGCATCATCATACGTTTAAGTACAACGCCCATTTGGCTGTTTTCAATGTTTTCGAGTATTTCCGCTACGACGGGTTCAAAATCAACAGTGACAAATTTCACTTTATGGGTTGAGCTAAACTGTTTCCAAATGTAGTAACTTGCTTGCTTCACGCCAATTTCATGCGCTGCACCGCCTAAGTTAAAGAACAAAAAGTGAGTACGAGCCCCTTTTCTGATCATTTGATAACTAGCAACACCTGAGTCAAAACCACCTGACATCAGTGATAGCACATCTTCTTGCGTTGGTAATGGGAAACCAGCCATACCAAAATGAGTCTCTGTAACAATGTAGGCTTTTTCGTCACGCACTTCTAAACGTACTGTTACCTCTGGGTGAGATAACTTAACGCGCGCGCCCTCTACATGTTGATTTAACCCACCCCCTACATAGCGTTCAACATCACTTGATGTAAAGTCGTGCTTACCAGAGCGCTTACAACGAACACAAAATGTTTTGCCTTCAATGGTGTGGCCGATTAATTCTTTGGCTTTTTGGTAGATGTCATCAAGCGATTCGAAATCAGTCTCTGTTACTTCTATAAACTGTACGATCCCAGGTATACGCTTTAAGCCATCGATGATATCGAGACGGACTTGTTCTGACTCCAAGAGACTTACAACTGAAATATTATCCCAGTTGTTTCTTACTTGCACTTTTTCGTCAACACGACGTAAAACGATCTTAATGTTATTTTCTAATAACTTGGTAAAACGCTTACGTACAGATTTACTCTTGATAGCGATTTCTGGGTGTAATTTGACGATAAATTTAAGCATAGTTCACTCTTAGACTGTGGAATTCACACGCCTTGAGACATACCAACCTCAAGGGCGCGCGATTATAACAAAAATTATAGCGTCTAGGAAATAAACTGCTTCAGACGGATTATTGTGCCGTTGGTTCAGCGTTAGCTAAAGCTAAGTACTTCGCGCGTAATTGGTTAACTTGCGCTAGGCTATGCTCAGTACAGTGGGCTTTTAATAGTAATAACACCTTTAAAATACCGTGGTAAATATCTTGTCTTGCCAATTCACCACTTAAGCGACGCGCTTTGATATAAGGTGTCCAGAAACTCACTGTCATTTTTAACATATGAGCAAGCTCTGTTACATCATCATCTTCAATGGTGATAATATCACCCGCTCTCAACGCTAATAAAACCTCTTTGACTTGTTCAAGTAATGCCGCCTGAAATTCGATGTAATCTTTTTTAAGGGCTTCGTCTCGCGACAAAATGTCACCCAAGTTGTCATAAAAAAACTGGTATCGCCACATCAATTCAAACAAGGAGTCTAAATACCCTGCTAAGTTTTCGAGTGCATCATCATCGGGGGTTAACGGCTTGAAGTGAGTGTGCAAGTGCTCACTATATAAAGCAAATATATGACGGATGATATCTTCTTTATTTTTAAAGTGATAATACAAATTACCCGGACTAATACCCATATGTGCAGCTATATGATTGGTTGTTATGGCACGCTCACCATGGAGGTTAAATAACTCAATGCTGGTGTGTATAATTTTATCCTTAGTGCTCATATGCTGATTACTCTGTTTTTTATGATTATTAAGTACTGAAAGCCAAGCAGTATAAACAAATGCGCGGCAATAAAATACTACCTTGAAAAAATCTAACCTCAATCGGTTTACCGTTCCTTTTTAGGGACAAAAACTAGTAAGATACGCGTATTTTCTAAGCTGCATACAGACTCAAACACTGTTAATATAACAAGCAAATTTATAGATAGCTGATAGTTATGAACGTTACTGCAATATATCCGGGCACATTCGACCCGCTAACAAATGGCCACACAGACCTAATTCATCGCGCTGCAAAAATGTTCGATCACGTTATTGTTGCAATTGCGCACAACCCAAGTAAGCAACCTTGCTTTACACTTGATGAGCGTGTTGAACTGGCTAATAAAATATTAGCGCACCTTGATAATGTCAGTGTTATCGGGTTTTCTGGTTTACTGGCTGATTTAGCGCGCGAGCATAAAGCAGAAGTTCTTATTCGCGGTATTCGTGCGGTGTCAGACTTTGACTATGAATTTCAATTAGCAAACATGAACCGCCGCCTAAACCCTGATTTAGAGAGCGTGTTTTTAACGCCTGCCGAAAAAAATTCTTTTATCTCTTCAACCTTAGTGAAAGAAGTAGCACGTCATCATGGCGATGTAAGTGAATTTGTTGACCCAATAGTTGGTAAAGCATTACAGGAAAAAATACACGGATGAAATTAAAGAAGCTCATTAGCTTAAGTGCATTACTAATGATCTCTGCGCCAAGTATTGCTGGGCCATGGATAGAAAGCGATGACCCACTGCTACGCGCATCAATCGAAATGCTATTTAATCAAGGCGTTATTAAGCAACCAATTAATAGCTACCCGCTTATGTGGCAAGGAATTGCACGAGACTTAGCGTCTGTAAATACCAGCCAACTTAACGCGCAAAGCTTGTTTGCTTATCAGCATGTAAAACATGCGTTAGATAATGCGAAGCAAAAAACCAGCTCGAGTGTGCGCTTAAATTACAATAGCGAGCCTGAAACACACCAAAGCTTTGGTAAACGCCACCAGCAAAAAAGCGGTATAAATAGTTACGGCTCAATCACAGGTCAGCGTGTCAGTGCAAAAGTCAGTGTTAATTACGCCGATGAGGCACTCGATACACAGCATGTTAATTACCAAGACAGCTATTTAGCTGTGCTTGTCGGTAACTGGTCTATTAGTGCTGAACAAGTCAGTCACTGGTGGGGGCCTAGTAACGAAAATGCGCTGTTACTCTCTAATAATGCCGCGCCCATGAAAGGACTGCGTTTTAGTCGAGCTAATAGCCAGTATGTTGGCCCACATTGGTTATCGTTTGTGGGGAATTGGCAGTTAACGGGGATATATGCCAAGCAAAAACCGTATCTAAACAACAGTGAACAAGGTGATTATTGGGCCCTCAGATTTGCCAGTACACCACTTATGGGACTAGAAGTTGCCTTTAATACTGCCGGCTCTGACTATTTAACATCAACAGAGCGTGATGTCATTGCATTAGAAAATAACGAATCGACTCACCGTTTAACAAGTTTTGATATTAAGTACTCAACAAGTGCGTTATCGCACCCTGTGGCATTCTACGCAGAGGTAATGGGTCAAAACAAAAGTGGTTTAGCACCCAGCGATCCGTTCTACACGTTAGGCGTTGAAAGTTATTTTGGTACATCGGATAGTTTATTAAAAACGTATTTAGAGTACTCAAATACAGAACAAACATGTGAACTACATAGCGAGTGTGTCTACGGCTCAGGAAGCTATACTCAACGCCAGCGACTTGTAGGAAGCTCAATACCACAACAAAGTAAATCGGCTATCCTTGGAGCCTATTACCATACTTTAGATGGCTATGGTGGACATGCAAAGCTACGATGGATTGATAGTGAACGCCTTGATAACGAAACCATTACCAGCGTAAGCCAATTGCAACTTGAACTTGGCTACCAACAAGCACTCTTCAATGGTCTTTGGAAAGTAACAGGGCTGGTCTCAAAAGGTGAGATGGGCAACGACTCAAACACGAATACAGCACTTAGAACAAGCTGGGAATACCGTTTCTAGAGCGGGTGAGGTCAGGCTAATTTGGTTTGACCTCGCATGCTTCTATAAAGCTTTACTAACCCTAAAAAATCCTTATTACAAAACAGCGCTATAAGCATCATCATGTCCATGAGATTCACTGTAATAGTGTAAAAATCCCAAAACCACCACTCACCCGTATAAGTGTAGTTAATATCATAGTACATCCCTAAAAACAGCGATGTATTTACTAAAAGCCCCGTGTAAATATACAGCTTTGCAGGCACTTCAAGAAAGGTTTTTTGGTGGGCGACTAACCAGATAACGGCCAACATCAATAAATCAGAGCCAGCCCAAATGACGTATGCAAAACTCGAATCTAACATATTGTAGCCAAACGCTATATTAAGTAATGGGTCACTAGCCATGTAAGAGATAAACATAGCCAGCGCCATCCACATCACTGTTTTATCACCATTTGGCGATGAAGACTTCTTCACCATGTTATATAAAAAGGCCATTAAAAATCCCCACATGATGAAAGTAGCGAGATAAAGACCAAAGTTTTCTTGCAAGAGTTTAAGCACTGGGCAGTCTTCTAGTCGCTTTAGAACGAAAACGTTTCGCTACTGCTGCAAACTTAAAAAAATCCTTGTTAGTAAGTAATGCGACTATCATCATAAGATCAATAATATTTACGCCGAACGAATAGATACTCCAAAGAATCCAAGGAGTACGATTTTCAACAAGTACGATATCTACAAAAATAGAAAGCATCAAAAGAGAGTTTAAAAACAAGCCTACAACGACATAATAAATGGCATAGAAAGAGTCGGCTCGCCCACAGTAAATCCAAATAAATATGGTCGCGATGGTTATAACATCAAAGTAAAACCAGTTCAGATAGATATTGCTTGATAAATTTAATACTCCACTCAAGAAGTATGAAAGCATCATTATCAAGGACAAAACGACAAGACGTTTATCTGGTTTGTTAATGTGGGTTACTAAATTGAAAAGGAATGCCATTAAAAATCCCCATTCAATGAAGGCTCCTATCAGGCTTCCTACTACATCACTGATATACATAGCTTAACTTTTTAAGCTAACTTATGAGTTTTGAGAGAATTATGTATAAATGTTTTAAACTTATTCAATCCAAGAAAGTCACGATCAACAATCAAAGCAACAATCATAGATAAATCAACTATATTTACACCAAAAGAATAAATATCCCAAAAGAACCAAGGTTGAGTATTTCCGTAAATAAATAGGTCCAGATACATTAGCAAGAATAACGTTGTGTTAATACTTAAGCCAATTATGAGGTAAAGAAATGAAGGGGTAGTTTTTTTAAAAACGAAATAAGATGAAACCAAGAATACTATGGTCACAACATCATATAATGCCCAATCGAGGTAAGTAGCTGGGACTGGTGATAACCAAGTGAATAAAAAATCCCCTGCCATATAAGAGGTTGCCATTATGAATGAACTGAGCAACAAGGTCGTTTTTCTCTTCACTCCTAATGTATACACAAATACATTAAAAAAGAACGCCATTAACATGCCCCATACAACAAAGGCCGACAATGAAAAAACACCAAAAAGCTCAGTTAGAAACATCCATTACCCGTCATTTATTCTTCTTTCTTCTTATTTGGAAAAACAGCGCCGCCACCGCGTTGAAGATCAATACCACTTGATAGAGACAGCGCTTCGTTTGATAAAGTTACTGTATCAGATTGCAGGGTTTTATTACTAGTAGTTTGTTCCAAAGCGGGCTTTGTTTGTTGCATTTGGCTGTAAGCTTGCATTTGAAGTTGGCTATTGTTCGTAACTTGCATCAGTTAAATCCTTTAAATTATTAGTTGTTTACAATAAGCTTACAACAGGTTGTAAGCTGAGTTAAGCGTTCTCATTCTTTTGACGCTTTTTGCAGTAAAATAACTGCTGTCTCTAACTTTGCAATTAGTGATCCAACTTTTTAGAAACAACGATCATTTTGATCAATTTCCGCTGACCTTTGTAAATTTTAGGCATAAAAAAACGCACAGGGGTAACCGTGCGTTTTTCCTATCCAGGGAGTTAAGCCTCGTTTTTACACGGGATCACCGCATTATCACAAGACTTCAAAATGAATTTCGTTCTTTTAACGTGAGCGACACACATTATTTTCATCGTGTATAAGACAAACAGCCTCATCACACTTTTTGCACAACGAGTAATACATTATGGCGTTGAGTTAATAGACATCGTGCCAAATTTTTGGCTATTGTTTATAAACCATCAGCACCACACTGTAAAATGTCTGTGTACGCTGTCACTTTGGTGCGGCAAGAATTCAGCCATCCATAGCTTTGAGCCGAAATAACAGAACCGTTAATTCGGCATCAGCTTAATGTGCATTACACATCTTTATTAGCAGACTTCTTGGCATTATCGATGGCGCTCGTTACTTGTTCTAACGAGGTACCCCCTAAAGCCTGTCGCGCTTTAATACATGCATCTATTTCTAATACAGGATATACATCTGATTCGAAAATGCTATGCACAGATTTGAATTGCTCTAAACTTAAATCTTCTAAGTTATTCCCTTCGGTAATAGCCATTTGCACTAAGGTGCCTACGATGTGGTGGCCTTCTCTGAAGGGGATGCCTTTAGCCACTAAATAGTCAGCCAATTCGGTGGCGTTAGAGTGCCCCCCTTTTGCTGCGGCTAGGGTCTTTTCAGCATTAACTTTAATCCCTTTAATGCATGCTTGTGCCATATGAATACACGCAAGCCACGTTGGCATCGCATCAAACAAGCCTTCTTTGTCTTCTTGCATATCTTTATTATATGCAAGTGGTAAGGCCTTTAAGGTCATCATCATGGCACTAAAAGCACCAAAAACTCGCCCTGTCTTACCCCGAATTAGCTCAAGTGCATCTGGGTTTTTCTTTTGTGGCATCAATGATGAACCCGACGTCACACCATCCGACAATTCAACAAACCCTGCTTCACCAGAATTATAGAAAATAAGATCTTCAGCCATACGAGATAAATGAATCATTGAGATAGAGGCACAGCTTAATAGCTCCACCACAAAGTCGCGATCAGACACTGCATCAAGACTATTGCGCGTTGCAGCGGTAAAACCTAGCCCCTCGGCAAGCGTTTGCCTGTCAATTGGGTACGCCGTACCTGCCAGTGCACCACTGCCTAATGGACAAAAGTTCATACGCTTTTTCGCATCTGTTAAACGACTTTCATCACGCTCAAGCATTTCCACATACGCCATGCACCAATGACTAAAGAGCACGGGCTGAGCGCGTTGCAAATGTGTATAACCCGGTAAAATAGTACCCAGCTCACGTTCTGCTAAAGCAATAAATTCGGCCTTTAAATCAGCAATAGCGTCAAGAATATGATCCGCTGTGTCGCGACACCATAAACGGAAATCTGTAGCAACTTGGTCGTTGCGGCTACGACCTGTGTGAAGTTTTTTTGCTAAGTCGCCAACTTTGTCAATTAATGCCGACTCAACATAAGAATGAATATCTTCATGCCCTGCCACAGCAACAGCCTGTGGATTAGCTTTAACCTCATCCAACAGAGTATTAAGTGCTGTGACAAGATCGTCGTACTCTTGTTGATTTAACACATCAACCTGTTTAAGCGCACCGGCCCACGCAACTGAGCCAATAATATCTTGCTCTGCAAGCTGATAATCAAAGGGAAGTGAATCGTTAAATTGCTTAAATGCTTCATCTGGACCCGTAGAAAAACGTCCGCCCCATAATGCCATTGAATTCTCTCCAAACGCTGATATTGCCCCGCTGAACGGGGCAAAATAAAATTATTTTTTCGTTAATGCAGAGATTCTGCTCGAAAGTGAGAATAAACGAATAAACCCTTCAGCATGTGATTGGTCGTATACATCATCTTCACCAAAGGTTGCAAAGTCTTCACTGTATAAGCTGTTAGGTGACTTCTTCTGTACTGCAGTTACTTGACCTTTATACAGTTTAAGAACAATTTCACCTGTTGCCAGCTTTGAGAGTGATTCAGCAGCTGCAAGAATTGAATCTTTAAGCGGCGTAAACCAACGGCCGTCATACACTAAGTGTGAGAACTCACCACCCAGCACTTCTTTCCACTTGCGGCTTGATTTATCTAACACGAGCTCATCAACAGCTTGCAGTGCAGCCATGATTACTGTGCCCCCAGGTGTTTCATAACAACCACGCGATTTCATACCGACTAAACGGTTTTCAACAATATCTACACGGCCTACACCATGTGGCGCTGCGATATCATTTAGCTTAACTAAACAATCGTATGGTTTTAATGTCTCACCATTAACCGCAACCACTTCACCTTCTACTACGTTTAATGTCACATATTCAGGCTCGTTTGGTGCTTGCTCTGGAGAGTTAGTCCAGGTCCACACTTGATCGCTCGGTTGGCACCATGGATCTTCAAGCTCGCCACCTTCGTGCGAAATGTGCCATGCGTTTGCATCACGGCTGTAAATTTTTGTAGCAGATGCTGAACAAGGGATATTACGCTCAGCCAAGTAATCTAGTAATGATTCACGGCTTGATAAATCCCATTCACGCCATGGCGCAATCACTTTAAGATCAGGCGCTAATGCTGCGAAACATGATTCAAAACGCACTTGGTCGTTACCTTTACCTGTGCAGCCATGCGACAGTGCATCAGCCCCCACTTTACGCGCAATCTCTACTTGTGCTTTTGCAATAATAGGGCGCGCCATCGACGTACCCAGTAAATAGGTACCTTCGTAGATAGAGCCTGTTTTTAATGTCGGATAAATATAATCACTGACCATTTCGTCTTTTAGGTCAACCACATAACACTCAGATGCACCTGAGGCGATTGCTTTGGCCTCAACGCCTTCAAGCTCTTCAGCACCTTGGCCTACATCAGCAACGAATGCGATAACTTCACAGCCGTAGTTCTCTTTTAACCACGGCACGATTGCCGATGTATCTAGACCACCAGAATAGGCTAATACGACTTTTTTGATTGAACTCATTGGTGTTCCTTAAACAAAATTTGGATTTAATAATGTGACAAGCAGTGCGTTTTGCGCATGCATACGATTTTCTGCTTGTTGAATAATTTTTGATGCAGGGCCATCCATTACCTCAGAGGTAATTTCAAATTCGCGATGAGCTGGCTGGCAATGCAACACTGTTTGCGCGCCCGTTTGATCAAGCAACGCTTGATTTAACTGGTACGGCATATATTTAGCCTTAACTTGCTCAAGTGGGGTTTTATCTCCCATAGATACCCACGTATCAGCATAGACTGCATTTGCGCCGACTGCCGCTTCAATTCTGTCACTGACCATCACAGATGCACCATTCATGGCTGCAATTTGCTCTGCTTGTTTGAGAATCTGTGAATCTGGAGAACTCCCCTTAGGGCAAACCGCCACAAAATCAGTCCCTAACGTTGCAGCAAGTAACATAAGTGAATGCGTCACGTTATTGCCTTCACCTAAATAAGCAAGCTTCAGTTTACTGACATCGCCGTGTACTTCTTGCAGCGTTAAGAAATCCGCTAATGCTTGGCATGGGTGGTATAAATCACACAGACTATTCACCACAGGCACTGACGAAAATTCAGCAAGCGTAGTTAATGTTTTATGTGCAAATACACGAGCCACAATACCGTCGGCCCAAGTAGAAATATTTAAAGCAAAATCTTTCACCGATTCACGTGCACCCATAGCCCCATTTTGTGAGTCTAAATACACAGCATGGCCACCTAATTTATTAATGCCTATATCGAATGATAAACGCGTGCGTAAGCTTGGTTTTTCGAATAATGTCACCACTGATTTGCCCGCTAACGCTTGGCTAAAATCAACAGGGTTTGCTTTAATTTTTTGCGCTAAGTCTAATAATTTAAGCGCGCCTTTTTGGTCTAATTCAAGACCCGATAAAAAGTGAGTTAACATGTAATACCTATGGTGTAATCTTTGTTCCAACGTGCTCGCCTTGCAATAAAGCGACTAAATTTTCTGGCTTTAACCAGCTTGAGATATACACACCACGTCGTAAATGTTGGGCAGCAAGAAGACTGGTCTTAACTTTGACCTCCATCCCGCCCTGAATAACTCCTTGAAGAATTAATGCATCTATTTGCTGCGTATTAAGTTGATGTAATGGTTGCTTATTTGCATCAAGTACCGCTTCTACATCAGTCATAAAAATAAGTTCTGCATCAAGCTCTTTCGCAATCGCTGCGGCCGCTTCATCTGCATTTACGTTGTACCAAAGTCCCTCTTCATCAAAACCAATAGAGCTGACTAATGGTAGACGGCCTTGTTCAATTAAGCTGGGTAAAATACTGTCGATACTGTCACAGCATTGCCCAACTTGCCCCAACGCTTTTAATTTTTGCTTAACCACAACACCGGCTTCATAAAGGCTCATACCCACAGGTTTATGACCCGAGGCAATGGCTTGACTCATTAGTTGTTTATTAGCACAGCCAGCTAACGCCCCAACGATGTATGGCATTTGTTCTTTTGGACTGATACGTAAACCTTGGTGCTTAGCACTGGCGAATCCCGCATCCATAAGCCATGCATCAACTAATGCACCCCCACCATGAACAATCACAAAGTTAGCTTGCTGTTGTGAGATTAAAACATCAAATAGGGCTTTTGCAGCATCGGCAGTATTTAATACCGCACCGCCAATTTTAATGACCCATGTTTTCATCATAACGCTCCTACTAATCCGGTATGATGAGGTATACCCATCGCTAAATTAATACATTGCAATGCTTGCCCAGCCGCCCCTTTTAACAGGTTATCAATGGCCGACATAACAATGAGCTGTTCGCCTTTTTGTTGCCACGCAATATCAACATACGGCTGTTTAGCAACGCCTTTAATACTGGGTATTTTGCTTCCAAGTAAACGAATCAACGGTTCATCGGCTAACACCTGATACGCTTCTGTTACTTGCTCTGGTGTTACACCGGGTTTTAATTGCACATAAATAGTTTCTAAAATTCCCCGCGGAAAATTCCCCAAATGCGGGGTAAATAACACAGGATGGCCTAAATGTTGTTCAATTTCAGGTGTGTGCCTGTGGTTAAATAACCCATAAGGCGCAAGTGATACTTCGCAAAAATGCGTATTAACACTCGCTTTTCTACCCGCCCCCGTGACGCCTGACACGGCATTAATAATAATTGTTTGCTCTGCTAATAAGCCGGCTTCTTTCAATGGTTTTAATGAGTTAAGTGCGGCTGTAGGATAACAGCCTGCAACCGCAACCAAATTTGCCTGACTGATTGCATCCGCATTCCACTCTGCTAGTCCATAGGCTGCTTGTGTTAAAAGCGTTGGATGCTGATGCGCAAAGCCATAGTAAGTGAGGTAATCCTCATTCCCAGCTAAACGAAAGCCGCCTGATAAATCGAATACTTTTTTACCCATTGCTAAAAATCGAGGAGCAAGGTCAACACTCACTTCATGATCTGTACATAAACACACGTAATCAGCATGCTGTTCGATGTCGGTATAAGCGGCTGCTGTTAATGGCTGTAATGGATGGTCTAAAAGCCCTAAATGCTCAGGATATAAGTCACTTAAACACTTATTTTTATCTAAGCTGCCCTCAGAGACATAACATGCCTTTAAAGTTAGTTGTGGGTGCTTGGCGACTAAACTCGCAAGCTCTGCGCCGCTATATCCACTTGCGCCAATAATCACTACATTCATTGCTTGGTTTTACCTATTTAACTTATCTATTTACACATTTAAAACTACTCGCTGTTTAGCGAATAAAAACACTATCTAAAGTAATGAAATAAGGTTATCGTCGTTTTGTGTTCATACGCTACTTTAAAGTATATTTATGCTCAAAAAGTGAATTGATATTCATAATAAATACTTTTATATTGTTATGCAATTAGATTGAATAATTATTTTTGGATTTTTTTATGTCGCTTCCCTCTTTTTTATCGATGTATCAACAATTGATTGCTGCGCCTTCAATTAGTGCAATTGAAGACTCTTTATGCATGAGCAATAAAGAGGTCATTACCTTACTTGCCAATTGGTGCGAAACCTTAGGCTTTAGCTGCGAAATTACAGAGCTTGAGCATGGCAAAGGTCGCTTTAATTTATTAGCGAGACGGGGTGAAGGTGAAGGGGGACTGATGTTAGCGGGCCACACCGATACCGTGCCATTTGATGACAGCCGCTGGAATTATGATCCGTTTAAATTAAGCGAGCATGACAACAAGTTATTCGGTTTAGGCAGCATTGATATGAAAGGTTTTTTTGCTTTTGTACTGCAGGCCATTAGTGAGCTTGATGCAAGCCAGCAAACAGAGCCTTTATTAATTTTAGCCACAGCCGATGAAGAAACGACAATGGCGGGTGCTCAGCAAATATGTCGCCACCCTAATTTAAAGCCCGCGCGCTGTATTATTGGCGAGCCAACAGACATGACACCGGTGTTTACTCATAAAGGCCACATGAGTTCAGCGATTCGCGTTGTGGGTCGTTCGGGTCACAGCTCAGACCCTGAGCGAGGCTTAAATGCCATCGAAGTCATGCATAAAATGATTACAAAACTGTTAATCATTAAAGACGAATTAAAGAATAAATATTCAGTTGAGCACTTTGTAATACCGTACCCAACATTAAACCTAGGTCATATTCATGGCGGCGATAACGCAAACCGTATTTGTGGCTGCTGTGAAATGCACATTGATATGCGCCCACTACCCGGTTTAAGCGTACAAGAGCTGCAAGCCATTTTGATTAATGCAGCCAATGAAATAAATACTGAGTATCCAAACGCTGTCAGCGTTATTGACTTACACGACCCAATACCTGCATTCAGCGGCAGCACAGATAGCGCTTTAGTAAAACTGGCAGAAAAGGTGTCAGGCCAACCTGCGGTTGCAGTTAACTACTGCACCGAAGCGCCGTTTATTCAACAATTAGGCTGTGAAACGATTGTTATGGGGCCAGGGTCAATCAACCAAGCACATCAGCCTGATGAGTTTTTAGCCATGGAAAAAATCAAACCATCGCAACAGATCATCAGTGAAATGATTAAGGCTAGCTGTTTTCAAAAGGCATAATACCATTTTGCAATAATTTTTAATCATTTTGAGGGATTAAACCAGTCGCTAACTGCGTTAAAAATTGCTGATTTACGACTGCATAGATGCAGAAGGTAGAGCAATGCAGGAGCAATGCAGGAGCAATTGCCGAGAATACCTAAATAACGAAATTTTTGCATTGTTATCAACGAGCTTTTATTGCCTCAACCTTGCTCATTGAAATACGCAAATTGGTATAAAAAAAGGAGCTTTCAAGCTCCTTTTTACTTATTTATATCACCTAATCCATGTACTTACTTAAATACTTTTTAAATACAGGATCTGTTTTAGACAGTTCTTTTTGCTCTGCAAGAATATCTTTTAATATAGCCTTTGACGTAAGCGGATTCGCTAACACAACTCTAAACACCACGGTAGGCTGGTAATCGTATTGCGCAGGGGTTAAACGTGTACGCGATACAAAAGAACGCCCAGCTTCACGCTGACGTTTTTGCATACTGGCCGTAAAACGGTTCAGTGAAGCATAAATATCGAGTTTAGTTTCTTCGTCAGCATTTTTAAGTTTTTCTTGAATCTGTTTAGGGACATATCGATAGGTTAATAAACACAATTCAGGTTCTGAAATCAGCTCAAAGTCTTCGTCTTGCCTAATTAATTCAGCAAAGGTACGTGCTTTAACGATACTGCGGTCAATCAGCATCTCGTAACCTTTACGACCAATGACACGTAAGCATGCATGCACCAACATTGCCATGCCTGGTCGACTACCTTCAAGCGTATGACTCCCCAAATCTTTTGAACCTTTACGTAAAATATACTCTGCATGATGCTCAATCGCATCGGTTGCTGCTGGGTCTTTAAATAACACTAAACCAGCGCCCATTGGCACATACATCTGTTTGTGGGCATCGATTGTAATTGAATCGGCTCGCTCAACACCACTCAATAAATGACGATAGTTTTGCGATAATAAGGTTGCTCCTCCCCATGCTGCATCAACATGGAAATGACAGCCCAATTCTTCACTTAAATCAGCCATATCATTAAGGGGGTCAATACTGCCTGTTTCCGTAGTACCCGCAACACCTACCAGCGCCATTACCTTAATGCCTGCCGCTTCCAGTTCTTGCGCTTTTTCACGCATGGCTTGAATGTCTACTTTATTGTTCTTATCGGTTTTTATTGCAATGATATTGTCGCGACCAATTCCCAATAAATCGACTGTTTTACCAAGAGAGTAATGACCTCGTTCAGAAACCAGTACAGCAAGCCCTTTATAGCCATAATGCAACATACCCGCAATTAAGCCTTGAGCTGCAATTCCTTTGTAATCGCCATCCGCTCTTAATAAACGGTTTCGTGCAATCCACAGTGCGGTAATGTTGGCAACTGTCCCCCCTGAGCAAAATGCACCGAGTGACGTTTTTGCACTATGCATCCACTTACTGTAAAACGCATCATCTTGTCCATATACAAGGTGATGCATCATACCAAGCACTTGTCGTTCAAGTGGGGTAAACGCTTTTGAGGTTTCAATTTTTACTAAGTTTTGATTCAGACCTACCATCAACTTTGATAACGGCAGTACAAAGTGCGGTAAAGCAGAAGTCATGTGGCCAATAAAGCTAGGCGCGGCTGTATGAACTGAATGCGCAACAAGTTGCTCCATAATATCTTGAGCATAGTCAGATACAAATGTGGGCTCTTCTGGAATCATTGCCGATTGAAAGTCTTTCTCTATCTCATGAAGAGGCTTCTCAATCGCAGCAATATTCTCGTTTAAGAATCCTGCAAGGTTGCTTGAAATCTCTGATTCAATTTTACTCAGTGTCGAGTCTGGTGCTTCTGGCACCGTAAAAATACGAATCAAACTTTCTTTAGAGGCGACGGCACAACGCTTTTGATCCATCCTAATACCCATTATAAGCAGCTTAAAAATGAACCCAATGCAGGAACATTGAGGTTTACATTTTGCGGCACTGTTTCTATGAAATTGGCTAACTTTACTGGAATATCATGAAAATGTCTCGCTTAAAGCCAAAAAGCCATGCTTTCGGTGACAAAAAAATGATCGATGGGTGAATTTTGTCGTAATTTTCTGCTATCAGCTGCGTATTTTTTAAGTATAATCAAGTCATAACTGCAAAGGGAACACCTATGCCGAATGGAATGCAAAGAACACGCTGGCTTATTTATGGTTTTGCCGCATTTTTTATTAGCTTATTTGGCTATATTTATTACACCTATGAATCAACACGTAGTGAGATAATGGCGAATGTTGATGCCAAATTACTCAATGCGGCAATCAGTGTTAAGCATATTTTAGGGGATGATTATCATACCCGTGTGAATGCAGGCCAAACTATTTCACCTGAGCTGTATAAAGATAAGAGCAGGGCTTTATCTGACTACGCTAAGCAAATGCAGGTAGCGTATGTATATGCGATGGTGCTGCGCGATGATACGGTATTCTTTAGTGCCTCTAGCTATACTCAAAAAGATCACAACAGTGGACGCGTGACACACTTTTTAGATGCGTACCCTGAAGCCACCGACATCAATAAAGAAGCTTTTTTTTCGACAGAACCCGTTTTTGAAATATCACAAGATCACTGGGGCAACTTTAAAAGTATCTTTGTGACCTTTGTTGACAAAAACGGCCACACTTATATTACAGGTGCAGACATTGCTATTGATGATCTCAATGAGCAACTGCAACACAGCATAACAAAAGCAACCATTACAAGCGGCTTCTTTTTCTTTATTGTTGCTTTAATCGCGTGGCTTTATTTTTTACAGCTTAAACGCTCACTCCTGACTGATGCTCGCACCGGCTTTGCCAATCATATTGCGCTCGAGAATTACATAGAAAGAACAACCAGACACCGCATGGAACTTGCTGTTATCAGTATCAATGAGCTTGAGGATATTAGTAGTTTTTATGGCACCGATGTCAGCGATAGAGTGATGGCTAATTTACTCACATATTTTCAATCCCGCATACCAAGCGAGAGCGCAACCTTTCGTTTAGCGACGAATAAAATCGCATTATTGAATATTCGCAACGCTGAGCAACGTATTGACGATATTATCAATACCTTTAATCACGCAATTCCCGTGCTAAGCGAGCCATTTATTTATATTACTTTGCATGCTGGAGTCGCCTCGTGTAACAAACTCATGCTCATAGAAAATGCACATATAGCCTTGCAACAAGCCAAGTTAAATAACCAACGTATTGTTCGCTATGAGAATGTATTTAAACAAGTTGAAGAGCAATTTAGACACAACGTCACTCTCGCTAAAGAAGTTAGAGAAGCGTTCGATAACAATCGAATCGTGCCCTACTTTCAGCCAATTTATAACACGGAACTGAAGCAAATAAGTCACTATGAAAGCTTAGCCAGAATGGCAACTGCACAAGGTCGGATTCATTGCCCTGATTACTTTATGGCTGTATTAAAGCGCTCACGCATGGACGGGTTGTTAACACGCACCATGTTTTCACGATGTATTGAGCAATTCAGAAAGACAAATGTGCGCTGGAGTATCAATATCACCGCGCAAGATATTCTCGATCCAAGTTTAAGTGAATTTCTAGAGCAGCAATTAAGGCGTTACCCAAAACCACACAATATTATTTTTGAGTTTCATGAAACTGAAGCCATTGCATACTTTAGCCAAGTGAAAGCCTTTATTAGTTTATTAAAGAATAAAGGGGCGCAAGTGATGATCAATGAATTTGGCGCGGGGTACTCAAACTTGTCTCACATTTTAAAGCTTGAAGTGGATGGCTTAAAGCTCGACAAAGACCTAGTAAGCCAAATACACAATAATGCCGATAGTTTTATGTTTATAGAGCATTTAGTGAAGTATGCTCAGCAATTAAACTTAGCGGTTATTGCTGAGCAAGTAGAAAGTGAGCAAATTGCCGATGCACTTTCACGTGCGGGTATCACACTCATGCAAGGTAATTATTTTGCCCCACCCACTCCCTACATTAACACGCAAATTTAAAGGTTTATGACTAAGCGGTGGCTCTGCTGTCCACTGGCCCAATACTTTCGCTCGAACGGCGTAATAGGCACATCGTGTTCATAGCGTTCAACTTGGCATGGATGTCCAGCCAACTCAAGGGCGCGAGCGAACTCTTTAACGTAGATATCCCAGTTACTTCTGAGCTCTAATCGGCCGCCAAGTTTAACAATAAATGGAAAAATTGCGGCCCCATGCCAGCGCCTTTGTAAGTGCTTAGCTTTTGGCCAAGGGTTTGGATAAAGCAGATAATGGTGAGTTGGCTGCCAATTTGCTGCAACCGCTAAACGCCAAAAATCATTTAAATCAGCTTGTACCAAAATATACTGGCCAGTGTCTGTTTGTTTATATTCAATATCGTGCTTATCTAAACGATGTGACGACTTGTCAATTCCAATAACAAGTGCCTCTGGGTGGCGCTTAGCAAGATTAGCGGTACTCTCTCCCACCCCACAGCATGAATCAAGAATAATTGGTCCATTGAATGCGTGAACTTTGTCATTCACTTGGTCAAATGCAGCTTGCGTGTGCGCTGCAATTGGTTTTTTAAACTCTGCACTTAAGTGCTTTAAAACAATCTCGTCTAGCTTGTCATGCAAGCCGGGTTGATTCGATACAATACTTCTCGAATTTGCATCTGTCATTAGTGTCTAAGCCCCACACCGCGTTTAATTAGCGTTAAAGCTAACGTAAATAACCCCACAATAAATAACCCTAGTACACCAAACGCGACCGATAAGTCGACATCCGACACACCTAAGAAGCCATACCTAAATGCATTAACCATATATATAATTGGGTTTACTTGCGATACCCCCTGCCAAAACTCAGGTAACAGGGTAATCGAGTAAAACACCCCACCTAAGTAGGTTAATGGCGTTAAAATGAACGTAGGTATAATACTGATGTCATCAAAGCTATTTGCGTAAATTGCATTTATTAAGCCCCCCAGAGCAAATACGGCTGAGGTTAAAATCACAGTCGCCATAATCACGAAAATATTGTGAATTTGAATATCAACAAATAGCAAAGACACGCACGTAACAATTAAGCCAACCAACATGCCTCGTGTCATACCTCCACCCATGTAGCCTAGTACAATGATGTAATTAGGCACCGGTGCCACAAGTAGCTCTTCGATACTTTTTTGGAATTTAGTGGAATAAAAGCTCGACGCCACATTAGAGTAAGAGTTAGTAATCACCGACATCATGATGAGGCCAGGTACTATAAATTCCATGTAGGAAAAACCACCCATATCACCAATGCGTGAGCCAATTAGGTTACCAAAAATAACAAAATAAAGGCTCATCGTAATTGCTGGCGGTACCAGCGTTTGCACCCAAATACGTAAAAAACGAATACACTCTTTAATCCAAATACTCTTTAGCGCTACACCATATTTAAACATTATTCGCCTCGCCCTTGTTCTAATAAACCCACAAACAACTCTTCTAATCGATTGGCCTTATTACGCATACTGAGCACTGTATTGCCTTGCTCGGTTAACGCCGTAAACACCTGATTTAGCCCCTGCGATTTAGCCACCTCAACTTCTAAGGTATGATCATCGGTTAAAGTAAACTGATAACCATCAAGGCTGATAGGGTTAACTGGCTGTTTTAAGTCAAGCACGAAGGTTTCTTTATCAAGCTTGGCAAGTAACGCTTTAATTGTGGTGTTTTCGACAATCACACCACTATCAATAATAGCGATGTTCTTACACAACAATTCCGCTTCTTCTAAATAGTGCGTGGTAAGAATAATGGTAACGCCTTGTTTATTGATTTCACGCAAGAAATCCCACATAGAGCGACGCAGTTCAATATCAACCCCCGCCGTAGGCTCATCAAGAATAAGTAACTTTGGTTCGTGCATAAGCGCACGGGCAATCATTAAACGGCGCTTCATTCCCCCCGATAACGTGCGAGCTTGTTTATCTTTTTTCTCAAATAAACCAAGTTGTTTTAGGTATTTTTCAGCACGTTCATGAGCAAGCTTTCTTGGTACGCCATAGTAGCCAGCTTGATTAACTAATATTTGGTTAAGCGTTTCAAACTGGCTAAAGTTAAACTCTTGCGGTACTAAGCCGAGCTCTGATTTTGCAGCTTCGAGATCTGTATCGATATTATGACCAAAGACTTCAACACGGCCTGCGCTTTTATTCACAAGTGATGAAATCACGCCAATTGTGGTTGATTTACCCGCCCCATTGGGACCTAACAAAGCAAAAAAGTCGCCTTGTTTTACCTGTAAATCAATCCCTTTTACGGCTTCAACGCCATTTTTATAAACCTTTTTAAGGCCTTCAATATTTAATGCGATTGTCTGTTCGCTCACTGTTTGCCCTCTCCATAACCCCAACGTTTCGTTAGAGTATGTTCAATATGTAAATGATCTAAAATACGTGCCACCATAAAATCGACCAAGTCAGAAATGTGCTCAGGTTTATGATAAAACCCGGGTGCTGCAGGCATAATGGTGACACCCAATTTTGCTAACTTGAGCATGTTTTCTAGGTGTATTTCACTAAAAGGTGTTTCGCGTGGCACCAAAATAAGCTGACCACGTTCTTTAATAACCACATCAGCAGCACGTTCCAATAAGTTATCAGATGCGCCAACGGCAATGGCCGAGACTGAGCCTGCACTGCAAGGACACACCACCATTTTTTTAGGGGCTGCCGAGCCCGATGCTACGGGGCTAAACCAATTATCTTTACCAAATACTTTTAGCTGCTCTGGGGCTGCATTGAACAGCTTACTAAGCTGCTCTGTCGCTTTGTCTTCATTACCTGAAAGCTTAATATTTGATTCGGTATCAAGTACCACACGCGCAGCGCTTGAGATCAACACGTACACTTGAAACTGTTGTTCTAATAATACTTCTAACAACCTTAAACCGTAAGGCGCGCCCGACGCGCCACTAAACGCTAGGGTTATTTTATCTTTAAATTGCATACAGTTAACTCCGTATACTGGTTAATTTTGTTCTAATACCGTGATCAAGCGCTGATGAATACCTTCAAAGCCACCATTACTCATAATCAAAATATGGTGATGGGCAGCCGCACTGTTTGCAACCAACGTAATGATTTCCTCAGTACTTGTGCTGCAGTACATACCCGCTTTGTCAGCATAGTCTTTTAATGACCAACTCAAATTTTCTGGCTCAAACAAATACACCTCATCGGCTGCACTAAGCGAGTCAATAAGCGTTTGCTGATGCACACCCATTTTCATGGTGTTCGAACGGGGCTCTAATATCGCAATAATTTTCTCATTGCCGACTTTAGCGCGCAGGCCTGCTAAAGTCGTTTTTATCGCGGTTGGGTGATGGGCAAAATCGTCATACACTTTAATGCCCTTTATATCAGCTTTGAGTTCCATACGACGCTTAGGTGAAATAAACTCAGCTAAACCTGCAATGCTCACGGGCACAGCGATACCGACATGACGCGCAGCTGCAATCGCCATAATCGCATTTTTGACATTATGTTCGCCCATGGCTTGCCACGACACAACGCCCTGTACTTCTCCCGCTAACAACACTTCAAACTCGCTGCCATCCGCTTTAAGTAAGCGATAATCCCAATCACCTGACAGCGTTTCGCTGTCACTCCAAAGGCCGCGCTCAATCACATCCTGCAGTGCTTCATCTTGGCTTGGCCAGATAACTTTGCCACTACAGGGTAATGTACGCATCAAGTGATGAAATTGTTTTTTAATCGCATTTAAATCTTCAAAAATATCAGCATGATCAAATTCAAGATTATTGAGGATTAAGGTCCGTGGTAAGTAATGCACAAACTTACTGCGTTTATCAAAAAAGGCGGTGTCATATTCATCGGCTTCAATGACAAAAAACGGCGTCTCACCAACTCGTGCTGATACCCCAAAGTTTTGCACAATGCCACCAATCAAAAAGCCCGGTTTCATACCTGCATATTCTAGCAGCCATGCCAACATACTCGCGGTTGTCGTTTTACCATGCGTGCCTGCGACAGCAAGCACCCATGAGTTTTGCAATAAATTATGCTTAAGCCATTCTGGGCCTGAGGTGTAAGGTAAGCCTTTATCGAGCACATATTCCACACAGGGGTTACCACGACTCATCGCATTGCCAATGACCACCATATCGGGCGCGGGGTCTAATTGTGTAATGTCATAACCTTGAGTTAGCGTAATGCCAAGCTCTTCCAGCTGCGTACTCATTGGGGGGTAAACATTTTGATCAGAGCCTGTCACTGTGTGACCCAACGATTTAGCGATTGCGGCAATCCCGCCCATAAAGGTGCCACAAATTCCAAGAATATGAATATGCATCTACTGTCCTGAACAAAATGAATTACGAAAAAATAAAGCGTTATAATGCCAAATATAACCTTTACTTACCATGATTAGACGGCAATAGACTTTTGCCGAATAGCAAACATAAAAAAACACCTCAAGACCGAGGTGTTTTTTAAAGTGAGTAAAACGGTTTTTACAGCATTAAAAATGCAAATAAACCGACACCAAGTAACAAGCGATAGATAACAAATGGCATCATGCCCATGCGCTCAATTACTTTTAAGAAAAAGAAAATACAGGCATAAGCCGAAACAAACGATAGACCTGCACCGAGTAAAATAGCTTGCCAATCAATCGCTTCACCTGCAGTTGCAAGTTGATATATATAATATGAACCTGCCGCAGCAATGACCGGAATCGACATTAAAAACGAAAAACGTGCTGCGCTTTGCTTATTTAAACCCAGCAATAAACCCACGGTTATCGTTATGCCAGAGCGCGACGTGCCTGGAAAGACCATTGCCAGCACTTGCGAAAAGCCCAATAGTAACGCACTAAAAAAATTTACTTGGTAGATATTTTTTACTTGTTTTGCTTTTACATCGGCATACCAAAGTAACAAGCCGAAAACGATAGTTGAAGTGGCAATCACCCACGCATTGCGTGAATAGCTCTCTACAAAGTCTTTAAATAAGTACCCAATTAATAACGCAGGAATCGTGGCAACAATGATCCACCAGCCCAAACGGCTGTCATCGGTTGCGCCTTGTGAGCCAAACGACTTAAACCAAGCCCCCAAAATATCAACCACTTCTTTACGGAAATACAGTACCACCGCACCAAGCGTACCTACGTGTACTGCAACATCAAATGCTAAACCTTGATCATGCCAGCCTAAAACTTGCGAAGGTAAAATTAAATGCGCTGAGCTCGAAATAGGTAAAAACTCAGTCAATCCTTGAATTAAGGCTAAAACAATTATCTCAATAATACTCATGGGTTAGTAAACTCCACCTTCCATAGTTTTTGTTGTGGGTTGTTATAATTTTTCCATAGCTCAGCCAGTGTTTGCTTAGCTACAGGGTGAAAAAAATCAGGGGCAATTTCTGCTAGCGGTTTTAAAACAAACGCATTTTTTGTTATTTCATCACGCGGTAATTGCGCTGGCGAATCGCAAATAATGTCATCATAAAACAATAAATCAAGGTCTAATGTTCTAGGACTAAACTTTTTATCTTCACGAGTACGACCGTTATCTAACTCTATTTGCTTCAGTAATGTACACAGCTCAGGCAGTGGCATGTCAGTATTCGCACCAAGCACTGAGTTATAAAAATTATTACCCGCAAATCCCACCGCTTCACTTTCATATACCGATGAATGAACACTATCAGGGAAATACGGCTTTAACGTCTTTAATGCTTGGCGAATATAATGCTCTTTATTTACATTCGAGCCTAAGCTGATAAAAATCTGTGCCATATTAACTTGCCTTGTGACGGGTGATTTCGACTCCCACCGTTTTAGCTTGAGGAACCGCAGCTGGTTTGCTGACACGAATTGTGACTTGGCTGGTTGTAAATTCGGTTAAAATAATCGCGGCGAGTTGTTCAACTAAGGTTTCAAGAAGTTCGACGGGTTTTGCCGTCGTGTGCGCTATAACGCGTTCACTGACTTTAGCGTAATCAAGCGCTAAGTTTATATCATCGGTTGCCGCTGCGGCTGAAATATCACACACCATTTCAATATCAAAATACAGGCTTTGTTTCGTTTCTTTTTCAAAATCATACACGCCTATAATGGTGTCTACGTGCAGTTGTGATATGTATACCTTGTCCATTGATACTCCAAGCGACATAAATATTAAAACCAATACCTATCGTATACGCGTATTAATTTCAATAATGCGCACAGAGCTGTCATAAAGTTTTAATATATAAAAATTCCCTCTACAATAACGGGTAGATGCACTGCAAAATGTAGCGTACTATCTACTCAAAAGTAGCGGCAGATGGTTTTGCCGCCAATGATAGCCCAAAAGTGCAGATTAAAAAATAAGGAAGCGCGTGTTAGAAGTTTTAATGTTAGTTTTAGCCTATTTACTGGGGTCGGTTTCCTCCGCAATCCTCGTGTCTAGGTTATTTAAACTACCAGACCCACGCAGTCACGGATCGAATAACCCCGGTGCCACCAATGTGTACCGACTTGGTGGAAAAGTCCCGGCTGTATTAGTGCTGGTGTTTGATATTTTAAAAGGCACCATCCCTGTGTGGGGCGCTTATTTCTTAAAAATCGAACCGCTGATGTTAGGTTTAATTGGCGTCGCAGCGTGTTTAGGGCATATGTACCCTGTATTTTTCAGCTTTAAAGGGGGTAAAGCCGTTGCTACGGCCTTTGGTACTTTACTACCTATTGGATTATCTTTAGGTGGATTATTAATCGCGACTTGGCTATTAATAATCGCAATAACGCGCTATTCGTCACTTGCAGCACTTATTACAGTGTCGCTTGCCCCACTTTATACATGGTGGATAAAACCACTTTATACGTTGCCAGTCACGTTTTTAACACTGTTGATTATTTTCCGTCACAGAGCAAACATAACCCGTTTATTAAGTGGTGAAGAGCCAAAAGTAGGGACTAAGAAAAAAGCCCCTGACAATAACAACGACTAAGTTACAGCGCTTCTAATGAGTCGATTGGCCAGCGCGGCTTAGTTTTCATATCAAGGCTTGCAAACTGCCCCGCTTTAAGGCGTTGCATGCCCGCGTAGGCGATCATAGCGCCGTTATCTGTACAAAATTCAGTGCGAGGATAATACACTCGACCTTTCATGCCTTGCATTACACGCTCTAATTGCGCACGTAATTGAACGTTAGCACTCACTCCACCGGCAATCACTAAGCGTTTAATACCTGTTTGTTTAAGGGCACGCTTACACTTAATAATCAACGTATCAATTACTGCAGTTTGAAATGCGTGGGCTATGTCAGCTTTAGTCTGCTCATCATCAGCACTGTCACGAATAGCAAGCGATGCAGCCGTTTTTAAACCACTGAAGCTGAAATCAAGCCCAGGTTTATCTGTCATCGGACGTGGAAACACAAACCGTTCAGGCGTGCCTTGCTCAGCTAGTTTTGCTAAACGAGGACCCCCTGGGTAATCAAGTCCTAATAACTTCGCTGTTTTATCAAATGCTTCACCTGCCGCATCATCGACAGATTCACCCAGTACTTCGTACTCACCAATCCCTGACACTTTCACCATCATTGTGTGCCCACCCGACACAAGTAGCGCAATAAACGGGAATTCAGGCTTATCTTCTTCAAGCATTGGCGCCAGTAAATGCCCTTCCATGTGGTGCACAGCGACAGCAGGAATATTCCAGCCATAAGCAAGAGAGCGACCGATAGAGGTGCCCACTAACAAAGCCCCCACTAAACCTGGCCCTGCGGTGTAAGCAATGCCGTCAATATCGTCAGGACCACAACCGGCTTGCGCAAAAGCTGCGTCGATTAATGGCAAAGTTTTACGTACATGGTCGCGTGATGCAAGCTCAGGTACCACACCACCGTAGTCTGCGTGCACTTTAACTTGGCTGTATAGTTGATGTGCTAATAAGCCTTGTTCATCATCGTAAATGGCAATACCTGTTTCATCACATGATGATTCAATACCTAAAATTCGCATCAATTACTCCGCCAAGAAAAATAAGCGCGTATTTTACAGCTAAAATACGCATTACTGAACACTAAATTGCAATACCAATGTTGGTTTGACCGTCTGAAATAGCAAGCTGCTTGAGCTCTTTTACGTTTTCTGAGGTAATTCGGCCCATTTGCTCAACAAAATCAATTAGCTCTGCAAGCACATCCATCTCGTACTGCATTAGCGGGTGTTCGCGGACTGATTTGTTATCAGCCACTTCACCTTCAACCGTTAATTGGTATTCAATAAAGCGTGCAACAGAGGCTTGTGAAATTTTGCTAATGTTTAAAAACTCTTGGTCATCTTTAGCCATCAGACCATGCAACATTCCCAATAATGCGGTTGCAGTGTCAATAGCGGGGTAAGTGCCAAACATATCAAAGTCACTGAGCTCTGGTACATTAGGCTCAATTTTTTCAATTTGCTTTTCAAGGCTTATCTTACTTTTTGGCAGTAATATTTTTTCCCAGCATACATTCAGTGCGCTGCGAAATACCGCTGCGTCACCAAAGCCAGTTGCTTCACTAAATAAGCTGTAATTAGGCAACATACGCTCAAGAAGCGCGCCGCCTAATACCGCTTTTTGCAAATAGTTTAATTCTCTAATGCGTTGAAAATTATTCGCTTTCGTCATTCTTAACAGTCCTACAAGACCAACATATTTCAAATGTTGGGCCATTCAGTTCGCTGCATGATGGGCAAACCCAGTCTGGAGCCGATTGTTTTACTTGCCGGTAGTTTACCAATATTTCTTGTGCATGGCGCTCTTTTAATGCGTAAACAAGAATATCAACCCCCGTTTGTTCAAAGGGAATCTCTCCCAATGCACCTTGCAGAAGCTCACCTTGCAGTTGGCATTGTATTCCTGCGGTATGTAAAAGCCCTTTTATAATATTAGCTTCAAGCCCATTAGCGGCTTGGTAGATACGTACCCATGAAAAAGGTTCTGACGTAGTTGGTTGATTTAAATTATTTTTATGCAAATTTACTCTCTTTTACTTTGCAGCTTTAGCAACCTAAGCTACCCTAGCAATTGACCCTGCTACAACCTATATTGAAGGTAGCCTTATGACATTAACAACGCCTGGGCTGTTATTCCCGGCCATTTCTTTACTATTACTTGCATACACCAATCGCTTTTTGGTACTTGCCCAACTCATTCGAGAACTGAATGCGCGAGAAGGAGAAAGTATTCGTCCTTTGGTTGTTGCACAAATCGCCAACCTCAGAAAGCGTATTAAACTGATTCGTATAATGCAAGTTTACGGCGTGGCATCATTTCTCATGTGTACCTTGTCAATGTTCGCTTTGTTTATTGAGTTTAATACAACAGGCATCATATTATTTGGACTCAGTCTTGCTTGCTTAACTTTATCGCTTCTTACCTCTTTATATGAGATTCATATTTCATGTGATGCAATAGAAATTGAATTAAGAAATATAGAAAAAAAACCCTTAGTGGATAAGGCAGAGTAAATTTCTGCCTCTATACTTATTGTTACCTGATACGACAATAAGTGGTGCTTGTGTGGATGATTTTTTATTTTCTGAAGAACGGTTAGAAGAAAATAACGTACAAACTGAAGAACCAGAATACTGGCATATTCTTGTTGTTGATGACGAAGAAGATATTCATCAAGTTACCAAGCTTGTACTAGCTGGTTTTCAATTTGAAAATAAAAGCTTACGCTTCTACGATGCCTATTCTGCAGCAGAGGCTAAAGAGCTTTTGAAAAAAGATATCCCTTTTTCAGTGGCACTTGTTGATGTCGTCATGGAAACAAACCATGCGGGACTTGAACTTATTCAGTATATTAGGGACGACATTGATAACCACCATATCCGCCTAATTCTGCGCACCGGACAACCAGGTGAAGCACCTGAAGAATCTATTATCCGTGATTACGATATAAACGATTACAAAAACAAAACCGAATTAACAGCCATAAAAATTAAAACACTGCTCTATTCTGCACTGAGATCTCATCGTGATATCCAAATTATTGATCGCCATAAACATGGCCTCGAACAAATCATAAATGCCTCAGCTAACTTTTTAAAATGCGACAGTGTGCAAGAGTTTGCATCCACTATTTTAAGCCACGTGACAAATGTGATGGGTATAAACGACACTCAAATTTATTGTGCTGCCGCGGTTAATTTACAATCATCTCCTGCAACAGACTTTCAATTATTGGCGGCTTCAGGCGTTGGGCCTATCCCCAGTCAAAATAATATTCCTGACGAAGTTAAAAGTTTATTTATTGATGCTCATGATCGTAAGTCATCACTAAAAACAAGTACCGACTACATTGGTTACTTTCCAACCAAAGCGGGCCTTGAAACTATGCTGTATGTAAATAAAGGAAGTAAATTACATGCTACCGATCATCAACTTCTTGAGTTTTATGCAAACAATATTGCACTGGCCTATGACAATCTTAAATTGCGCGAAATGGTAAAAGAATCGCAAAAGGAATTGTCCTATATTCTTGGTGAAGCAGTAGAAAAACGCTCTAAAGAAACAGGCTCACATGTTAAACGTGTCGCGTTATACAGCGAGTTACTTGCAAAACTATCAGAACTTAATCCCTTTCAGTGTGAAATCATCAAGCTTGCCTCCCCCTTACACGACATAGGAAAAATAAGTATCCCTGACAACATCTTAAATAAGCCCGGAAAATTAGATGATACAGAATGGGAAATAATGAAGACACACGCTGAAGTAGGTTATGAAATTCTAAAAAATTCAAGTAACGAGATCATGACTTGCGGTGCAATGATCTCACTTCAGCACCATGAAAAGTGGGATGGCTCTGGGTATCCACACGGTTTAGCAGGTAAAGATATTCATATCGTTGGTCGTATAACTGCACTTGCTGACGTGTTTGACGCTCTATGCAGTGACCGTTGTTACAAAAAAGCGTGGCCACTCGATGAAGCACTTGCACTAATAAAAAATCAACGTTCGAAACATTTTGATCCAACTTTAGTCGACTTATTACTTGAAAATTTACCACTTTTCTTGGAGATTAAAGACCGTTACCCTGACTAGTTGTAACTTACCTGTAAAACAACACTTTTAAAAATGGGTACAATAATTTACTATACTCAATGTTAGGTATTATTATTTTAACTCAATGTAAGGGCTTACTTAATAAAAAGGGACTATATAAAGTGAGATTTGAACAACTTGAACAATTCGTTGCACTCGGCGTACTCAGACACTTCCGCCAAGCTGCTGAAAAAACCCAGATAAGCACTTCAGCATTAACTCGTAGTATTCAAACACTTGAAGATGAAGTGGGCTATGAACTCGTTACTCGCTCTACTCGTTCTGTAAAGCTAACCAAAGAAGGTGAACTTTTCCTCGAGTACGCACAACAAACACTTAATAATTTAGAAGAAACAAAAAAACGTTTATTCGAGTCATTAAATGGTTGTGAAAACGAAAAGCTCGTTATCGGCTACACAACTAAAGCAAGTGCAGTTGTACCTGTGTCGTGTGGGCAATTTTTAGCACAATACCCACATGTTAAAATTGAAATGCAGTTGCAAGAACAAAGTGAGTTAATTCGCAAACTGCAACTTGGTGAAATTGATATCAGCGTTTGCTCACAAGCCATGAATAGCATTGGTAGTGATATCCATTTGCCTGATCAGCTAATTTTATTTGTATCAAAAAATCATCCAATTGCTAATAAAACAGACATTAGCAAGAAAGACTTAACAGACTACCCAATGTACAGCTGTTTTTCACAATCGAAGCCGGTTCAATCGATGCTAAACGAAGCAATTGATTCATTCAATAAATCAACCAGCGTTAAGGTCGGTAGTATTGAACAAGTTATGGAAGGCTTGAAAAAGTCAAACCATATTGCGATTGCAAGTATTGAGCATGCCAACAGCGTTTCTTCAGACCCTGAATTGCTAGTATTAAAAACCAATAAAGGAATCGCTCACGAACAGTTAGTGATCCAAACTAATCAACAAATTAATGAAAACTCGCACGTGAGTTATTTATTAGATCTTATTGAAAAAACAGCATTATCTAGCCACAACTAAATGTACATATCAAGCTGGCTTGACTACGTTAGGCCAGCTTATACATCCTCATTGTTTTACTGCATAAAAAGCGTGCATGTAATTTTTTTTCAGATACACTTACGCACCTTTTTTTGATTGTGCATATGAATGACCGCGCAGCTTATTTCCAATACTTATTTAAATGCAATTGAACATACTGGTTATGCCATTGTTGAAAACGCAATTGATGAGCAGTTGATAAATGATTTAATTGCAGATTGTTACCGAATTAATCCCCATTTTCATGTTGCAGGTATCGGTAGGTTAAACGATCAGCAAATCGATAAAACGGTACGCAAAGATAAGACCTTTTGGTTTGATAGCTCAAGCCAAGCGCAAATAACTTATCTCGCGACCATGGAAGCAATTAAGACCCAGTTAAATAGAGAGTTTTTCTTGGGCTTGTTTGATTATGAATGCCACTATGCGAAGTACCAACAAGGTGACTTTTATAAAAAGCATTACGATGCCTTTAAAGGACGCTCAAACCGTATTTTTACAACGGTTTGCTACCTAAATAGCCCCGCGTCTGGCGGCGAGTTGGTTATTTATAAACCTAAAAGTAAAGACATTGAAGTGGTCATAAAACCGAAGGCAGGCACATTAGTCATGTTTGAAAGCGAACGCTTTATGCATGAGGTATTACCCGCAGACGATGTGCGTTATTCAATTGCTGGTTGGTTCAGAAAAAATGCCTCAATAAGCGGCATTATCGACCCACCGCGATAATCAAAACGGTAATGGCAAGGATGCTACAAGGCCAATAAAAATAACCAGCCCGACATAATGATTATTTAGAAACGCTTTAAAGCAGTGCTCTCTGTCGCGATAGTGAATAAGCGTTTGCTGGTAAAGTAAAAATCCAATCGCCGCTATTAAGCCTAACCAATAAGGCATATCAAGCTGATTGCTTATGCCAATGTAACTGAGTATCGCAATGAATAGCGCATTCAGTAAGAAAATAATATGCCTGTCAAAACGTGCAAATAAGATGGCCGTTGATTTAACACCAATCTTTAAATCATCATCACGGTCAACCATGGCGTACATGGTATCGTAAGCCACAGTCCACACGAGGTTTGCAATAAATAACAGCCACGCTTCAATTGGCACTGAGCCAATTGAGGCCATGTATGCCATTGGAATAGCCCAACTAAATGCGGCTCCTAGTACCACTTGTGGTAATTGGGTATAACGCTTCATAAACGGATAGCAAAATGCCAACGCAAGAGCCCCCAAAGAGAGCAAAATCGTCGACCACCCCAGCATTAAAACTAATCCAAATGCCACGGCAATTAACAACACAAATAAGCTCAACGCCTCACCACTGGACACTCGCCCTGCGGCTAGGGGACGCGTTGCTGTGCGCTTTACTGAACCATCAATTTTACGATCAGCAAAGTCATTGATAACGCAGCCTGCACTTCGCATTACAAACACCCCTAAACTAAACACCACAAAATTTAATAAGCTTGGTGCTCCCTGATTTGCAAGCCATAACGCCCAGTACGTTGGCCAAAGCAATAGCAAAGTACCAATCGGCTTATCTGTTCGCATAAGTTGTTTGTAATAAGGAATGTGTGCGATTTTTAATGCAGCTAGTTTCATAAGTAAATATAAGCCTCTGGCAGAAAAACTTCGGCCACTAAAAAATGGGCATTTGACAATGAAAATACACTTCGTCTTCCCCACAGTGGTTTAGACTCTTTGCCAAGCACAGCTAATAAAGTTTGAATAGTGTGCTGCTCATTAAACTCTGCCACTTCTATCTCTGTGCGAGATAAGCTTGGGTCTTGAAAAATAACATCCCCTAATGGCCGTGTTCCCATACTTAGCAACTGCTGCTTTTTTAAGGTATCATCTGCGGGTAACCAACTTTGTGCATAAACCATTGGTTTATCATCACATAATAGTAGCACTTCGCGGTTAAGCGCTTGGCTCAACGGCGTATTTAATAAAGCTTGTTGCTCCTTTGTAAGATCAAAAGGGGCTTCATTGAGCACTTTAACCGAAAAGTGTTGGCAATGACGCTTAAGCTTGGCCGTCAATGACCCTGCTTCAAGCAACCAACCTTGCTGCTGTTGCGTTAAATAAGGGTATGCCGAAGCAGGCTGCCAATGCGCAGCTAACGAAACTGGGAATGTAATCACAACGACTCAATAATTATAAAAACCGCGTAAATGATATCACTGCAACCCGTTTCGAAAAAGTCATGATTTAATCTCTACATGGGTTAAAAAACAGAGAACAACCTGTATCTTAAGTTAATTTGGGTATAGACTAAAAACCATTGAATAGGTGGGATATTCTTAAACTATGAAAAAGTCATTGTTATCAATTTACTTGATTAGCATGCTCGTTATTGGCGCTACGACAAGTTTCTCGACACGCGCAGAATCAAATGTCGGTTACTTCGGTTTTGAGCCTGACATTATCACTAATTATATTGGCCAAGGAAATAAAAAACTGGGTTATGTACGGATCACTGTTGATCTAATGCTTAATGATATTTCTGATATTGGTGTGGTTGAGCACCATACTCCACTATTGCGTGATGCGATTGTCGAGATACTGTCAAAAGAACCTGAAGAAAATATCAAGTCGCTCACGGGCCGTGAAGAAATTAGAAAGCGCTGTACAGAAAAACTCAAAGCACTGTTAAAGCAAGAGACTGGACAAGAAATAGTACGTGAAGTGTTGTTTACTAAGTATTTATACCATTAAACGTGACGGCAAAGGCCGTCACATTTAATAAAACTACTTACGCGACAATAGTTTATCTGACATGGCGTAAGCCATACCCGCAATAAGCCCTGCTAAATGTGCCCAGTTCGCCATCCTAACCGGCAACATATCCACAAAGCCTAAAATTAGCCACACCAGCATAAAGCCAACAATACTGTTGCTAACAAGCGGGGGTTGTTGAGGTCGCATTACACTGTAAATCCAACAGAAACCGAGCAAACCATACACAACACCACTGAGCCCACCAAAGTTCGGACCAACTACTAAAAACTGTGCCCAATTACTGATAAATGCCGTCACCAAGAAAAGCCCAACTAAGGTTAATTTACCACTGCGTTTTTCTATGTCATTACCCAGTGTCATCCACCAAATCAGGTTAAAAATGAGGTGGATAGCGCTAAAATGAACAATCGCAGGGGTAAACCAGGTTAGCGGCTTAGCAGGGTTAAATTGCAACATACCATAAAGAGTTTCAAACCCACCCAGTAAAAACGCCACAAAAATAGCGATTGAAACCAAGGTCACAGTACGGTTTAACCAGCTCAATGCTTTAAAGCGTGCTTTTAGGTTAAGTGACTGGCCTTGATATAACAACGGCGACTCAGTACTGCCAACTTGCCACGATGCTTGAAGGTACTTTTCGTCATTTGGATTCGCGGTGAACGCTTGCCACAGTGGCTGAGCTTGATGAAAATGCTCAGGAGCAACACAAATAATCACTGTCTTACCATCGTGTGAGCGCAGTTCACCCTGCAAGCCTTTACTTTTAATGTAATCGATAAAGCCTTGCGCGGCGCGAGGATTATTAATGCTGCCCAATTCAATCATCGTTCAATGTGCTCCGGTTGTTGTGTCTGCCATGCTGTAAAGCCGCCATCCATACTGTAGACGTCTTCAAAGCCTTGCTCTACTAAATAGCTTGCTGCGCCTTGAGAACTTACGCCATGATAGCAAACGATAATAATAGGCTGATCAAACTCTTTGTTCATCATAAACTCACTGATATTAGCATTTGATAAATGCTCAGAACCAGGGATATGCCCAGCTTGAAATGAGTTAGGGTCGCGAATATCAGCAATCACCACATCATTTTTATCTAATAATGCAAACGTTTCACTGACTGAAATATGTTTATATGACATAACACTCTCTAAACTAAAAAGGCGGCCGAAAGCCGCCTTATCACACTCTACGGTATTAATCCCAGTTTAGGATTACTTTACCTGATTGGCCTGAAATCATTGTATCAAAGCCTTCTTGGAAATCATCCACTGAGAATTGATGCGTGATAATTGGATTAAGGTCAAGACCAGACTGAATTAGACTCGCCATTTTGTACCACGTTTCAAACATTTCTCGGCCATAAATACCTTTGATAATTAAGCCTTTGAAAATAACTTGATTCCAATCAACTGCCATATCTGATGGTGGAATTCCCAGCATGGCAACTTTACCACCATGATTCATGTTATTTAACATGCTGTTGAATGCAACCGGTACACCTGACATTTCAAGACCAATATCAAAGCCCTCGGTCATGCCGAGCTCTTTCATAATATCTTCTAGGTTTTCATTCGCAACGTTTACAGCGCGTGTCGCGCCCATTTTACGCGCTAAATCTAGGCGGTACTCGTTTACATCAGTAATCACTACATGACGCGCACCGACGTGCTTAGCAACCGCTGCTGCCATAATACCAATTGGACCCGCCCCGGTGATAAGGACATCTTCACCAACAAGATCAAACGACAACGCTGTGTGTACCGCATTCCCGAATGGGTCAAAGATTGATGCTAATTCATCAGAAATATTATCTGGAATTTTAAATGCATTGAATGCAGGGATCACGAGGTATTCGGCAAATGCACCTTCACGGTTCACACCCACACCTGTTGTGTTACGGCATAAATGCACGCGACCAGCGCGACAGTTACGACAGTGACCACAGGTAATATGGCCTTCACCAGAAACACGATCACCCACTTGGAAACCACGTACTTCCTGACCCATATCAACCACTTCACCCACGTATTCGTGGCCAACAACCATAGGTGTTGGAATAGTGTTTTGTGCCCATTCATCCCATTTATAAATATGGACATCTGTTCCACAAATTGCTGTTTTGCGGATTTTAATAAGCAGATCGTTATGGCCAACCTCAGGTTTTGGCGCATCGGTCATCCAGATCCCTGGTTCTGCTTTTAATTTAGATAATGCTTTCATGATTTACACTCAATTAAAAAAACCGAAGCAGGTGCTTCGGTTTAGAAAATAAAATTAGATAACACCCATTTCTTTACCAATACGGGTAAAGGCAGCAATTGCAGTGTCTAATTGCTCTTTTGTATGCGCCGCAGAAATTTGCGTACGAATACGTGCTTGGCCTTTAGGTACAACAGGGAATGAGAAACCTGTTACATAGATACCTTCAGCAAGTAACTTGTCAGCCATCATCGAAGCGACCTTCGCATCGCCAAGCATTACTGGAATAATCGCGTGGTCTTTACCTGCGCAGGTAAACCCTGCTGCTTCCATTTGCTCACGGAAGTAATGAGCGTTATCCCATAATTTAGCGCGAAGTTCGCCACCGTTACTCAACATTTCAAGTACTTTGATTGATGCTGTAACAATTGATGGAGCTAATGAATTAGAAAAAAGATATGGACGTGAACGCTGACGTAACCACTCAACAATTTCTTTTTTACCTGATGTATAACCACCTGATGCGCCGCCCAACGCCTTACCTAATGTGCCGGTAATGATATCGACACGGTCTAATACGCCACAGTATTCAGGTGTTCCTTTACCGTTTTCACCCACAAAGCCCACTGCGTGAGAATCATCAACCATAACTAATGCATCGTATTTATCAGCAAGGTCGCATACTGCTTTAAGATTACAAATAACGCCATCCATTGAAAACACACCGTCAGTGGCAATAAGCTTGGTTTTTGCCCCGGCTTCATCAGCTGCAATTAATTGCTTCTCTAAGTCGCTCATATCATTATTAGCGTAGCGGAAACGTTTTGCTTTACATAAACGAACCCCATCAATGATAGAAGCATGGTTTAACGCATCTGAGATGATGGCATCATCTGGGCCTAAAATTGTTTCAAATAAGCCTGCATTAGCATCAAAACACGATGAGTAAAGAATCGTGTCTTCTGTTTCTAGAAACTCAGAAATTTTGTGCTCTAATGTTTTATGAATATCTTGAGTACCACAGATAAAACGCACTGAAGCAACACCAAAACCATGATCGTCAAGGCCTTGTTGTGCGGCTTTTATTAGCTCTGGGCTATTTGCAAGACCTAAGTAGTTATTTGCACAGAAATTGATAACTTTATCACCTGATGCAACTTCAATTTGAGCTTGTTGCTGTGAAGTAATAACACGTTCGCTTTTGTATAAACCCTCAGCTTTTACTTCATCTATTTGTTGCTGAAGCTGAGTGAAAAACGCAGATGCTCTCATCTGAAATCTCCAAATAATCTTTTAAGTAATCAGAGCCGATTAGCTGTGACTGTGAAATTTGCGCCTATTGTAAAAGCTTAGGCGAACAATTGCACTGTTTGTAGTTCGTCGCACAACCTAAATTAGGCGCGGTAGATAGGAAAAAACTGGTCATACCTGCTGTAAGTGTAAAATCAAATTAGGTAATTCAGCTAACGAGTCGCATACATAGTGCGCATGCTGCTCCGTTGACTCTGCATAATTTTGTCCAGAGCGCACTAAAACACGCGTTGCCACATTGGCTCTTTCGCCAGCGAGTAAATCGCCAAGTTTGTCACCAACCATGATACTTTGAGCGGGATCTATGTGGTGCTCTTCAATCGCTTGCAACAACATGCCAGGTGCTGGCTTACGGCATTCACATTCTTGTAAATAGGCAGGCAACGCTTTACTTGGATGGTGTGGACAAAAATAGACATCTAGAATGTGTACGCCGTGTTTTAAAAACTCATTTTTCATCCATTCACTTAAGTGGTGAAAATCTTGCTCTGAGTAATAGCCTCGACCAATTCCAGATTGATTCGTCACGATGATAATTTCATAACCTGCATCAGTGAACTTTTTACACGCCGTAAAGACCCCTGGCACAAACTCAAAATCATCTGGCTTGTATACGTAACCATGGTCAATATTTACAACACCATCGCGGTCTAAAAATAGCACTTTACTCATCACAATTGCTCTTTTAATAAAACAAGATCAAACATTAAAGTAACCTCTTCAACACGTATCTGCGCCATTAAATCTGCACCTTTAACGCGTGTCCCCCACGGCAGCTGGTCTGCTGTTTTACCTGTTTGCTCAAGTAAGTTTTGGTGATAAACCTCAACAACATAATTTTGATATAAATAAGGCCCCGTGCGTTTTGGATTTGAGTGAGCGTATAAACCTATCACCGGTGTACCCACTGTAACGGCCATATGCGCAGGTCCTGTATCAGGCGCAAGCACTAATGAGGCACGCTTTAGCACACACAACAACTCTTTAAGCTGAGTTTTACCAACTAAGTTGAGTACAGGCACGTGACTGTGCGCAATAATTTGCTCAGCCAGTTCATTTTCAAGAGGTGTTGGCCCCCCCGTAATCACAACTGAGAATCCTTGATTATGAGCGTAATCAGCGAGCGCAGCATAACGTTCAGGAAGCCAGTTACGCTCTTTTTTACTGGCCGCAGGTGAAATAACAAAAATACGTCCTGCTAACCGCTCTGTACCGAGTAAAGTATCTGCCGTATGTTGATGAGCATCTGTTATTGGCATCTGCCAGCTAGGCTCATACTCTGGTACACCGATTGCTTTTGCAAAACCTAGGAACCCTTCAAGAACATGTGCTTCTGCTTGAGCTGCAATTCGCTTATTGATAAATAGGCTATGTAATTCTTTTGAACGTGCCCAGTCAAAGCCCACTTTAACTTTAGCAGGTATACAACGTGCAGCAAGATTAGCTCTGAGCGCTACCTGCATATGAAGTAACACATCAAACTTTCGCCCTTTAAAGGTTTCTTTAAGTTGTTTGTATGCTTGCTTACCCTGCTTTTTATCAAATACAACAAACTCAACACCCGGTAAATCAGCAAGCAGCATCGCTTCCACTTTACCAATAACCCAAGTAATTTTCGCATGAGGATGCGCTTTTTGAATTGCTTGCACCGCCGACACCGCATGACATACATCACCAATAGCCGAAAGCCTTAATATACAAATATCTGAATAGGAGGTTGATTGAGTCACGTGCACCCTTAGCAACAGCAAATAATAGGCGATCTTAAATTAACCTGATGCTATTGCAAGCACTTATGCGAAAAGCTAAAAATGCGGTACTATATAGCTATTCACTGTTTATATTTTAAGTTGTTATGTTCGACATTCAGCATCTGCAAAATTCGACCCTTTTGTGCCACCCTGCATACACTCAGATGCTTACATATGACTGGTTTGATGCTCACTTTTGGCAACAACAAAATAAAATAGTTGGCGCTAAAAAAGGCCGAGCAACGGCCTGGTTTTTTAAGCATGAACAACTGACTGGTGTATTGCGTCATTATTGGCGTGGCGGACTCATAGGCAAACTATTAACAGATCAATATGTGTATGTCGGCTTAGAGCACACGCGGGTTTACAAAGAGTTTTCGTTGATGATGCACTTAACTGAGTTAGGCTTAAATGTGCCCACACCTATCGCTGCAAAAGTCACACGAAGTGGTTTTATTTATCGAGGCGATATTATCACCGAGGCAGTAAAAGGAGCACAAAGCCTTTTAGATATTTTGGTGACTCGCCCGTTAACTCATGACGAATTAAAGAATGTGGCCACAACGCTCAGTGAATTTCATAACCGCGGTGTTTATCACGCTGATTTGAATATCAATAATATTTTATTTGACGAAGCGGGTAAGGTCTTTATTATCGATTTTGACCGTGGTGAAATAAGACAGCCCGAAATTGCGTGGCAACAAGAAAATATTAAACGCCTTGCCCGTTCATTTGCCAAAGAACAAGGCCGTAATGAGATAATGCACTGGCAACAAAGTGATTGGCAGTCACTGTATTGTGACTACCAAGCATTGCTTAAGATTTAATTTTGCTGATGACGTTAGACGTCGAGCAACCATTAAGGAACTCAAGCACTTCAACTTTACCGCCATGGCGTAATACATGGTCTGCACCCGCAATTTGATCAACCGTGTAATCACCCCCTTTCACCAGTACATCGGGGCTAATTTGCTCGATGAGCTTAGCTGGCGTGTCACTCTCTTGTGCACTACCAAATGGAATTACCCAGTCAACCGATGCAAGCGCACTGAGAACCATAGCCCGCTCTTCAAGCGGGTTTATTGGACGTTCAGGTCCTTTAAGGCGCGTGATTGATTCGTCATTATTTAAACCAACAACTAAACGATCGCCTCTGGCTTTTGCCTGCGCTAAATAGCGTACATGACCTGCGTGTAGAATATCGAAGCAGCCATTGGTAAAGACAATTTTCTCGCCATTTTGTTTTGCAAACTCGATATGCTGCAACACATCTTCAAATGGCGTTTGATAATGCTCGCCGGTTTGCTGTAAGTACTGACCCAATTTACGACTCAATTCTTCAGGAGATACCGTCGCTGCGCCTAGTTTACTTACGGCAATACCCGCTGCAAGATTAGCAATTTCAACGGCATCTTTAGGTTGCATGCCAGCGCCTAACATCACCGCTAATGTAGCAATTACAGTATCTCCGGCACCAGTAACATCACTGACTTCTAATTGCTGCGCCGCAAAGTCATGCTTCTCAGTTTGACTGATTAACGACATTCCTTGCTCTGAACGAGTCAATAACATCGCCGCAACGCCCGCATCTTCAATAAGCTGGCGCGCACTCTCGGTTAAGCTTTGCTCAGACTCAGTTTTACCACCAGCCAGCTTAAATTCATTCAAGTTTGGCGTAATATAGTCGGCACCACGATACAAATTTAGATCCGATGATTTAGGATCAACAAGAACCGTTTTACCTGCATTTTTAGCCACTTGGATCATGGCTTGAATTAAGCTTAGTGAGCCTTTGTTGTAATCAGAAAATAGTACAAAGTCATAATCATCTAACACTAACTCTAAACGATTCAAAAGCAACTGGCTGTGTTGTTCAGTAAAGGTTTCTTCTAAATCTAGGCGAACCACTTGCTGATGACGACTTATCACGCGCATTTTAGATATGGTGGGTAAATCACAGACGCTAACAAGCTGCGAATCAATTTTCTCAGAACTCAAAATGGTTTCAAGAATTTGCCCGCTCTCATCTTCACCAACAAGCCCTAATAAACCGACCTTACCATCTAAACGGGCAATATTTTTAGCCACGTTTGCAGCGCCACCCGCTTTGTCTTCAAACTTACTGACTTTAACTACGGGCACCGGGGCTTCTGGTGAAATACGACCCGAGTCACCATGCCAGTAACGGTCTAGCATCACATCACCAACAACTAAAATTCGCGCTTTAGATAAGTTTTTAAGTAACGCTAAATCCATTACTGTTGCTCCGCTACAACCATATCAATGGCTTCACATAACCAGTGACCGATAAACATATGTGCTTCTTGAATGCGTGCTGTTTCATCGTTTTTAATGATAATTGGCAGCTTCGCGATATCTTTCACTTTACCGCCGTCACGGCCAGTTAAAGCCACTGTGAAAGCGCCTATTTCATTAGCCGCAGCAAGCGCAAGATTAATATTAGGGCTAGTGCCTGAAGTCGTTAAGCCAATCACTAAATCTTCAGGTTTACACAACGCCTGAACTTGGCGTTCAAACACAGTATCAAAATGATAGTCATTACTGTGCGCCGTTAAAATTGACGTGTCAGTTGTCAATGCGATTGAAGCAAGCGGCCCACGCTCTAACTTATAACGTACAACAAACTCTGCCGCTAAATGCTGCGCATCGGCGGCACTGCCACCATTACCAAACCAAATTACTTTACCACCTGCCTGCAAAGCGCTGTGGCATGCTTCAAGTAATTGCATTACCTCAGGATGATAAGTTTCCATGGTCTCAAACAGCATTTGATGACGATTTAAACTTTCTAGGTAGCTTGCCGCTACAGAATCAAGATTAGACATATAAATTCCTTAAAAAAAACGGCTAGACCTACCAGTATAATGCAACAGATAGCCAAGTATAATTTTCACCAAACACATCTTCGCCATAAGTCAGGGTGGTTTCGAGTGTATGTTCATTCAATTGACGCGTATTGCTCAGTTGAAGTTCAATGGCACTTTCGTATTCTTTACTATAACCGCCAATATCATAATGGTAGTTACTCTCATTTTTAATGCTTGTTAATTTCGCTACCCATAAAGAGCTCAGAGACTCTAAGTAGCTCAGCTCTAATACATGAGTTTGAGATGGAACACCATCTCCGAAATAGCGTTGATCCGCTGCAAAATGTCCTACGACAAAACCATCAACGGTGTTCCCAAAAGTTGGATATATATAATTTTCATACCACAAACTGTGCATATTTGTATGCTCATAGCGTAGCGCAACGGTATCCGTTATTTGTGGGAAGAAAGCACCGATACTATAAGCAATATTGCCGAATTGGTAATTTTGGTGCTCTTTTGTGTCTTCGCCACCGTACTCAAAATACAACTCGGTTGGAAAGCCAAAATCAAAATTGATAGTGCTAGTGATAGATGCAAACTGATCCCCTAGCTCATTATCTGGCCCACCTGCAAGCTCGCTATTATCATTACCCGCTGGGTCAAAAAATGCATCAAACACATCACCTGCATCAACCTCTCGAGGACCACCACCAAATTGCATCATACGGTTGATGCCAATTTTCCAACCACTTAGGGGTTCTATACTGAAATGCGTACCAGCAAGCTTTGGCGTGCCGCTATGCAGCTCCCCTTGATATAAAATACCGTTTTCGACATGCTCTAATTCAGAATAATACAGCTCAAAGTCAAAATTCCACCAATTATGCGCAGGTTGCACCATACCTAATGAAATAGAAGGGGCTGTTTTTGCATTAGTAGAAATAATTTGAGCTGAATGTTTAAACGGTGAAAACCAATGTTCTTTATAACCAACATTCAGTTGCAAATCATCTCCAGCAAAACTTACAAAAGTATTGTAATTCACAAATTTATTTTGCTTGGCTCTGTAATCAACACCAACTTGTACTAAGGTATAATCGTTTGCACGCCAAATACCTTCAAAAAAGCCTTGGCCCCACTCATCTGAGCTTAAACCACGTTGATTAGCAATTTTCTTCGTAGTATCACCATCGACCTGAAATTTTAGACCCACACGCGTAATAGCATCTTCACGCTGATAGGGTTTAATCTTAGCGCGGATCGCTGCAGCCAAACTTGGCGCTTTATTTTCAAGTTCATTAAGTGCGTATTCTACCTCAGCCAAACGATATGGCTTCGTCATAGGTGTGCCTGAGGTTAATGCAAATAAAGTATCTAATTGATGATCAAGCTGTGCATCCATGCCAATCGGTAAGTAAGCGGTGGGTGTTGCCAATAAAGGAGAAGAGCAACTGAGTAACACGCTTATAGCCGTGGCTTTTATCATTTTAAATTTCATAACTATAAAGACTAAATATAAAGTAACTGAAATACTACCAAATTAGCGGCGACGAAACACTTAAAACTCTGCAAGATAACCCTTTTTAACATTTTATATTTAGCTCGATTGGCTAACACGCTATCATAATGTTTTACACTGATAGGCTAACCAATGGCACGTATTTTATATTCTCTCATTTTATACATTCTTAGCCCGCTTATTATTTTCTACCTTTACGCTTTGCGTGGAAAAAAAAATAAAGGCTACCGTGCGCATTTTACACATCGTTTTGGTGTTTCATCATTACAACAGCATGACGTGGTTATACATTGCGCGTCTGTTGGTGAGGTTTTAGCAGCAACGCCACTTATCAAGGCGCTGCAACAGAAAAATTCGCAGCTAAGTATTTTAGTAACCTGTAATACACCCACTGGTCGTGAGCAAATAAAGAACAACTTTAAAAATACGCTCAGTTGCTGTTATTTACCGATTGATTTCCCGTGTGCCACCAGCCGGTTTTTAAAGCGAATTAAGCCTCGCGTCCTGTGCATTCTGGAAACAGAGTTGTGGCCCAATTTAATGGCGCAATGTAAAAAACGCAATATTGAAGTACTTGTTTTAAATGCGCGGCTTTCAGCTAAGTCGCAGCAGGGGTATCAAAAAGTGATGCCTTTAACAAACGTGATTATGAACTCAATTAGCGCCCTTGCCAGTCATAACCAAGATGATGCTAACCGTTTTATTGAGTTAGGTTTAGCGCCGCAGAAGGTGCGTGTCTTTGGCTCAATTAAGTTTGATATAACCCCCACGCGCGCGCAATTAGATAAAGTCGCCGCTCTTAAAAGCGAATATAACAACGCGCGCTTTATTTGGGTTGCAGGTTCAACCCACCCAATTGAACATGAGCGTGTTCTAAGTGCACATCAGCAGTTGCTCAGTGTAGTACCCGATGCCCTGTTAATTATAGCTCCGCGTCATCCTGAACAATTTGATAAAGTAGCATCACTCCTTAAACATTCAGACATGACTTTTAGTCGTCGCAGCGAGAATAATTATACGAGCCAACAAGTCGTTCTTGCCGATACCTTAGGTGAACTACAATGCCTGTATGGCGTTGCTCGCATAAGCTACATTGGCGGCAGTTTAATTGAACGAGGTGGCCATAACCCACTCGAGTCTGCGGCATTTTCAGTTGGCGTACTAGCAGGTCCTCACACGTATAATTTTGACCATATTTACCCTGAGCTTATAAACGCTGAAGGTGCTAAAACAGTTAACAATGAACAGCACCTTGCCGAAACACTTATCGCTTTAAGTGCCGATAACGAGGCCCTCGTTAAGTTAGGTCAACAAGCCGCAAAATGTGTTGTTAATAATCAAGGTGCTATTCGTAAAACAGTGCAATTAATTGAGCAATTTTTAGAGAAACAACGTGAATCATAACCTGCCAAAAAGCCGTCCCGAACTACAAATGCGCGAATGGGTATCAAGTGTCATTGTGAAATACAACTTTTGCCCATTTGCCCGTAAAGAAGTAGAAAACAACTGTATTCACTATCAAGTCAGTCCGTCAGTAACACTAGATGATGCTGTCATGGATATGCTTGAGCAATGCACGGAACTTGACCACAATGAGCAGCGCGAAACAACTTTACTAATGTTTGAGCAAGGCTTTAGTGATTTTGACGAGTTTTTAGATTTGGTTGACCTAGCCAACGCACTACTGGTTGCACAAGGCTTTGAAGGGAAATATCAAATCGCTAATTTTCATCCCGATTATGTGTTTGCAGATAGTGATGAGACAGATGCTGCAAATTATACAAACCGTGCTCCGTACCCGACACTTCATTTAATTCGTGAAGCGAGTATGAGCGAAGCGCTCGCCAACTACGATGAGCCTGAATCTATTCCTGAGCATAATATTAAACTTGCAAGACGCAAGGGTATCGACTTTTGGCAGCAGCTGTTAAAAAGCTGTATTGATAAAGGCTAAAGCCAGCTTTCGCTGGCTTTTAGCACCTTTAATAGGTTATTTTTTTACCCATTGACCATTCACTTCAATATAGTGACCAGGTTTTGTTTTTTCGATAGTTTTCGCGGCCGCCAATGCCTCTACTTGCGCTAAAGATAAATTGTTCTTTTTGGCAAGTTTCAAGTATTGCTCTTTACGCTTCGCATTGATTTCATCAACCACGGCTTTCGCTTCACTGTTATTGACGACTAATCCGAGATAACCAGAGCTATCTTCACCCACTAATCCTTGGTTTTTAGCCTCATCTAGGCTAATAGCCCAAGCAGAAAATGATAAACAAACAGCACTGATTAAAGTGATCACATTCAATTTTTTAAGTTGGAATTTACGCATGTTTGCTCCTTAGAATAATTCGCTGTCGTCACTGAATAACGTGTCGAGTTCTTTATCCACTTTAACGCGGATTTCGTGATCAACTTTCACATTTAAGTTGATTGTAATAGGTTCTTTTGCTGCTACCTCAACGCGGTGTGTGCAAGCACTTAACAAACCGACGGCTGTTAGCATTACTAACCATTTAGCCATTATTGCTTCCTTTTTTTGCATACTCTTTCTCAACCTTTTGAGTAATCTCATCACTTAAACGCAGTGCTCTTAATAACGTAAACACATTTTCCTCGTGATTATAGTTAAAATTAACGGCTTGCTGCTGTTTTTCATTAAAGCCTTGTAAGTTAACACCTAAGTGCAGCCACCCATCCGGTTTAAGATCAACACTGCTTTTTAATTGTTTAATATCTAAATTCTCTAACAAGCTAAGCGTGGTACTTAGTTCTTGTTGCTGTGCTTTTACCGCTTCAAAACCTGCATTGTTAGTAATCAATAATTTACCATCGCCTTGATTAACCAGTTGCCCTTGCTTAACGGCAATGCCCTGCTCATTTATAATGACAGGCAAGGTCCCTGCTAAGCGCCCAGATAAACTAATACCAGACTCCGCATCCAGCGTTACCAACTTGCTGGCGTCGATGTTTTCGAACTTAATCATTGCAGTTTGGCTTGTTGCAAGCGGGCAAAATTCATTCACAACAAATGCTCCCCCCATCACAAGACCAGTGACATTTGATGTACATGGCTTATTTGCGTCAACCTGTAATAGGCCTTGTAATTTTGTAACCACAGCACCTGCACGCAGTTCATTAAGTGTAAATTTAGTTGGGGCAATATTAAGCTGACCTGAATTAAACTCTCCCTTCACCTCAACGTTAAAATCATTAGCGAGATAATCATTATAAAGCGCACTGAGCTTAGCAATGCGAATATCCCCGCTTGCCTGCAGTAAGTTTACGTCACCTTTTATAAGGCCCGAGATAACGCCATCGGTTAACGTCGCTAATGGCTCAAACTGCTTTAAAATAGGGTTGAGTTTTGACATAGCTTGTTCAGGTATCACCAACTCAAATGGATGAGCAACCTTAGACATATGATGTGTTATCAGCGCTTCAATACCGTCGACAAAAACATGGTGCGTTGCCTGTAATGCGCGACTTTGGGTTGCATTTGACACCACAGACAAATTCGTTAATGTCAGTTTAGGAGTCACTAGCTTAGCTAATTTACTGGTCGCGCTAATATCAGCAAATAACTCTCCCACACTTAAATCACTCTTCACTGTGAGCTCATTTGTTAGTCCCGACATCTGCATATCTGAATAGGTCGCTGACTTTATAGCACTATTGAGTTTCGCTGTTACGTTCTGTGAATCACTGAGATGCACGTTTATTTTAGTTTTTAAATCAGTCACTTTCGCATCAAAAACTTGAGCTCTTTTAACGGATATATCAGCATTGAGATTACCCGCTATAGGACGAGTAAGTATATTCTCAAGCTCTACTTCACCTTTGATACTCACGCCATCCGCTAGTACATCAATAAAATCAGGCAGTGATGCCATTGAAAGTTGAAATTCAGAGTTAACGCGCCCTGCTTCAATACGAGCCTTCAACATTAGCTTATCTATCTCGTCACTGGTGAAATTTACTACAGCGTGTGAGTAAAGCGTTTTAAGGGGAGCATCTAGCGCTAATTGGGTATTTTTAAACACCAATTGGCCTTGTTTATTACTCGAAGTCAGTTCCAACTCGGGTAAAGAAAGCTGCTTTTGTTGCAGCGCAATGGGTTGTGTAAACTGCACATGCCAAGTAAGGGGGGTGTGTGCTCGTGCAAACTCTTGGTATTGCTGCTGTTCGATTTTATCTAAACAAATAGGTGAAACAACGACTTGACTCTTTAAACCACTCAAATCAGCAGTGAGCTGTTGTTGATTGAGCTGAAATTCAGCCGTTACTTGGCCACGGCTCTGTGCGCTAAAATCACAGTGTTCAATGCTTTGCTTATTTTGCTGATACTGATGTTCATGTTGATAATCGGCAGTAACTGAGCTGGCCACATTGAGTGTTATGCCATCGAACTTAATCTGTAAGTCAGTCGAAAAATGGGCATTTTTTGGCAGCGCAATAAACCTTCCGGCAAGTTCATCATTAAGCATTATATTGGTGACTATCTCACCACCAGTAACCGTGACATCCGCATTAATATCACGGCTGACTGTAAAGTGATTTAAGCGATTTTCTTGCACGGTAACTCTAACCGGCTCGGCGCTAAAACCCGACGAAATATCAAGCTGCTCAATATTTATAAGCGGTCTTTGCTTTGGAAGGTCTAAAGCAAGTTTTTTTAATTCTGTACGCTGATTGTCGCTTTTTGATAAGGGGCTATTGATCGTAAGGTTGGCACGAGAAATGATAATTTGCTGCTTATTAGCACGTATACCCGCAACTTCTAATTGCTGACCTTGATAACTCAAACACAGCTTTTCGACCTTTAAATCAAGCTTTCTTGTTAATGACCAATCAATACAATGCAGCTCAATGCCATTAGCACTCAGCACAGGCGTTAAGTACCATGAGGTCAGTGGTAATCTAAAAATATAGGCAAGCAGAAAAACCCCGAGCACTAAACCTAACAAGCCTGTAATAGCACGTTTAAACTTCAAAAAACTCTCCTTGCCTTTGCTCTCGCTTCTCGCTTCTCGCTTCTCGCTTCTCGCTTCTCGCTTCTCGCTTCTCGCTTCTCGCTTCTCGCTTCTCAACCCATTATAAACAAAAAGGCTGCACTTAATAGTGCAGCCTTTTTAGTTTAACCGGTTTATATGAACCTAAGTAGATTACTTAAACTCTACCCCACGTTTTTGCGTGCGTTGCGGAACATACGCATCCACGGGCTGTCTTCTGTCCACTCATCAGGGTGCCATGAGTTCGCTACTGTACGGAATACACGCTCAGGGTGAGGCATCATAACCGTTGCACGGCCATCTGTAGACGTAATACCTGTGATACCCTCTGGCGAACCGTTCGGGTTAGCTGGGTATTGCGTTGTTGGGTTACCGTAGTTATCAACAAACTTCACAGCCACAGTGCCTGACTCAAGCGCGGCTTTTACTGCATCGCTGTTAGCAAACTCAGCATGACCTTCACCGTGAGAAACAGCGATTGGCATACGAGAACCCGCCATACCATTAAAGAATACCGATGGGTTTTCTTGTACTTCTACAAGGCTAAAACGTGCTTCAAAACGCTCTGACTTATTGGTTACAAAACGTGGCCAGTGCTCTGTGCCGGGGATCAACTCTTTCAATGTTGAAAGCATTTGACAGCCATTACACACACCTAAGCTGAATGTATCTTCGCGGTGGAAGAAGCTTTGGAACTGCTCGCGAGCCATCTCGTTAAATAAGATTGACTTAGCCCAACCTTCACCCGCACCCAATACGTCACCGTAAGAGAAACCACCACATGCCACTAAGCCTTTAAACTGCTCAAGTGTTAAACGACCTTCAAGAATGTCGCTCATGTGTACGTCTACCGCTGCAAAACCTGCGCGGTTAAATGCCGCAGCCATTTCTAAGTGAGAGTTAACACCTTGCTCACGTAAGATAGCCATTTTCGGTTTTGCACCTGTTGCAATGTAAGGTGCAGCTACGTCTTCGTTTAAGTCGAAGTTTAATTTAACGTTTAGACCTGGGTCTTTGGCATCAAATTTTGCATCAAACTCTTGCTTAGCACACTCTGGGTTATCACGACGTGCTTGCATTTGGTAAGTGGTTTCTGCCCAAATTGTACGAAGCTCTGTGCGTGTGTGATTAAGCACGACTGCATCACCGCGAGTAAATACCACACGGTCATCGGCATTTAATGCACCAATTTCATGGCTAATAGCCGCTAAGCCGTGATCAGCAAGTACCGCTTTAACTGCGTCTAAATCTGCGTTAGCAACTTGAATTACTGCGCCTAGTTCTTCGTTATAAAGTGCTTCGATGTCTGACCCCGTTAAGCCTGCAAGGTCAACCGTTACGCCTGTGTGGCCAGCAAACGCCATTTCAGCGATTGTGGTAAATAAACCACCATCAGAACGGTCGTGGTAAGCAAGTAACTTGTTATCAGCAACAAGCGCTTGCATCGCTTCATAGAAACCTTTTAATAACGCAGGGTTATCAACGTCTGGGGTTACATCACCTAATTGCTTGTAAACCTGTGCTAGGCTTGATGCGCCCAGTCGGTTTTGACCCGCACCTAAATCGACTAATAATAGCGATGACTCACCTTTATCAGTGCGAAGCTGTGGCGTTACTGTTTTACGTACGTCTTCAACGCGACCGAATGCAGTGATGATCAGTGATAATGGAGCTGTTACTGATTTTTGTTCACCGTTTTCATCCCACTGTGTCTTCATCGACATAGAGTCTTTACCCACAGGGATCGTTAAACCAAGTGCCGGACACAACTCTTCACCTACCGCTTTAACCGCTTCGTAAAGACCCGCATCTTCACCTGGGTGACCCGCTGCTGCCATCCAGTTTGCAGATAGCTTGATATTATCAAGGCCACCGATGTTAGCACATGCAATATTAGTTAATGACTCAGCCACCGCTAAACGTGCAGACGCACCATAGTTTAGAAGTGCAGCTGGCGTGCGCTCACCCAATGACATTGCTTCACCGTGATAAGTATCATACGTCGCAGCTGTTACCGCACAGTTTGCAACTGGCACCTGCCAAGGACCGACCATTTGGTCACGTGCAACTAAGCCCGTTACCGTACGGTCACCAATGGTGATTAAGAAAGTTTTTTCTGCAATCGTTGGTAAGCGTAATAAGCGCTGTGCTGCATCAGCTGCATCAATTGCCGTCACATCTAATGGCTGCGACTGTGCTTTTTTAGACTCAACTTCGCGGTGCATTTTTGGTGCTTTACCAAGTAATACATCAAGAGGAAGGTCTACAGGATTATTACCAAAGTGGCTGTCTTCAACCGTTAAGTGACGCTCTTCAGTGGCTTCACCAATCACTGCGAATTCTGCACGTTCACGTTTACAAATTGCCTCGAAACGTGGGAAATCTTCTGGCGCAACAGCAAGTACATAGCGTTCTTGTGATTCGTTACACCAAATTTCGTGTGGTGCCATACCCGGCTCATCATTCGGGATATCACGTAGTTGGAATTTACCACCACGGCCACCGTCGTCTACCAGCTCAGGGAATGCGTTTGATAAACCACCCGCACCCACATCGTGAATGAAAGCGATTGGGTTTGCATCACCTAATTGCCAACATTTGTCGATAACTTCCTGACAACGGCGCTCCATTTCAGGGTTTTCACGTTGAACAGAGGCAAAATCAAGATCTTCATTCGATTGGCCAGATGTCATACTTGACGCAGCACCACCACCTAGACCGATGTTCATCGCAGGACCACCTAGTGCAATAAGTTTTGCACCAACTGGGATTTCACCTTTTTGAACATGCTCAGAACGGATATTACCTAAACCACCGGCAAGCATAATTGGTTTGTGGTAACCACGTACTTCTTCACCATTATGGCTTGATACTTTTTCTTCGTATGTACGGAAATAACCAAGTAGATTAGGACGACCAAATTCGTTGTTAAATGCCGCGCCACCTAATGGACCGTCTGTCATGATATCAAGTGCAGTAACGATACGACCTGGTTTGCCGAAATCAGTTTCCCACGGTTGCTCATAACCAGGAATACGTAAGTTAGATACCGTAAAGCCAACTAAACCCGCTTTAGGTTTAGAACCACGGCCTGTTGCACCCTCATCACGAATTTCACCACCAGAGCCTGTTGATGCACCTGAGAATGGCGCAATAGCTGTTGGGTGGTTGTGAGTTTCAACTTTCATCAAAATTTCGATGTTTTCTTGATGATACGCGTACTCACCTTCGTTATTCGGGAAGAAGCGACCCGCTACCGAGCCTTTCATTACCGCAGCGTTATCTTTATAAGCTGATAGTACGTTTTCAGGATTTTGCTCGTAGGTGTTTTTGATCATTTTGAACAATGATTTTGGCTGTTCGATGCCATCAATTGTCCAATCAGCATTAAAGATTTTATGACGACAGTGCTCAGAGTTTGCTTGTGCAAACATGAATAATTCGATGTCGTTCGGATTACGCCCTAACTTTTGGAAGTTTTCTACCAGGTAATCAATTTCGTCATCAGCAAGTGCAAAACCTTGCTCAACATTAGCTGTCGCAAGCGCTTCACGGCCACCACCTAAAATGTCAACTGATGACATAGGACGTGGTTCATCATGACGGAACAGCTTAGCAGCATCAGCCATCTCAGCGTGTGTTGCTTCTGTCATACGGTCATGCAATAACGCAGCAACGTCTGCAAGCTGCTCAGCACTTAACTGACCTTCAACATAATATGCAATACCACGTTCTACACGGTGAACTTGGCTCAAACCACAGTTGTGTGCAATGTCAGTTGCTTTAGATGCCCAAGGCGAAATAGTACCAGGACGCGGCGTTACAAGAATTAACGACCCTGCTGGTGTATGCTCGGCAATAGTTGGACCATAAGTAAGAAGCTTCTCCAGTTTAGTGTGCTCATCAGCTGAAAGCTCAGCAGTAAGATCAGCAAAATGCATGAATTCTGCATAAACATTGGTGACTGGAAGTTGCGCCTGTTGGCAACGCGCTAAAATTTTCTGAACTCTAAAATCGGAAAGTGCTGGTGCACCACGAAGGATCAACATAGGTATTTTCATCCGGGGTTAGGGATTGAACGATATTTTAGGCGCGTATTATATACCCAAACCACCTCGAAATGCGAGTTTCAGTTGGAATTAAACGCGATTTAGGCAAGGTATTGATTGCAAAGAATGGTCACCCCCTTATTAAAATCAATTACGCCGTATAAATGCGAGTTTCAGTTGGAATTAAACACAATGAAAGCTGTTATAAATCTTCACGTTGATAGGCTCACCAGTCGTCATAATACAGACCCTTGTTATAGTTGATAAAATAACGATAAGGTCGCTCATAATTTTTGTTAGTACTATTCGCCAAGTGACGCAGCAACGAAGTTTTGCTATAACGGTAAAGTAATGTATTAAGGGGCATTTATTTTTTATGCAAAAGTTACTCGCTATTTTTAGCCTAGTGCTCATGTTGTGCGCGTGTGATATGCAACAGCAACCATCGCAATTAGCGCAAATCAAAGCACAAAATAAAATTAGAATTGGCACATTAGCGGGTGCGAGTAATTATTACCAAGCCCCTCAAGGCGTACAAGGTTTCGAATATGAATTGGCGCAAGAGTTTGCTGACTACGTCGGTGTTGAGCTTGAAATGGTGCCATTTTTTAATTTATCCGACATGTTTGCTCGCCTCGAAAGTGGCGATTTAGATGTGATTGCATCGGGTCTTACCTACAATACAATTCGCGCGCAGCACTACCGATTCGGCCCGACTTACCGCACAATTAGTCAAAAGCTTGTTTATAAACAAGGGCATGTTCGTCCTCGTGAGTTTGCAGATTTAACAGGTAACCTAACCGTACTCGCCAAAAGCAGCCATTCCTTAGCGCTGCAACAGCTAAAGCAACTTCATCCCAATCTAACTTGGCACGAAACAGAAGACATGGATGAGGAAGAGCTACTACAGGCGGTGATTGATAATGAAATAGATTACACACTGGCTGATTCACACACGTTATCGTTGTTTAGACGCTATCACCCTAATTTGAGTATTGGCTTTTCAGTAACAAGAAATGACCCAATAGCTTGGCTACTCAGAAAAGATGGTGATGATTCTTTATACGCTTTGATGGTGCCTTTTTTCGGCGAGGTAAAACAAAATAATCAGTTATACGTCCTCGAAGAAAAGTATTTTGGCCATGTAAGGCAGTTCAATTATGTAAATACACTGGCATATATTGAGGCCATAAAAGAAACCTTACCCAAATACCAACCGTGGTTTGAGCAGTATGCAGGCAATATTGATTGGCGCTTGTTAGCAGCCCTCAGTTACCAAGAATCGATGTGGAACCCTAAAGCAAAATCGCCCACCGGAGTGCGTGGTATCATGATGCTTACACAAGCGACTGCGAAACAAGTGGGTGTAACAAATCGCTTAGCCCCAGAGCAAAACATCAAAGGGGGCGCCGAATATTTAGCTCAACTCATTTCATGGATCCCAGAACGCATCCCACAGCCTGATCGTACTTGGTTTGCATTAGCCTCTTACAATGTCGGGTGGGGGCATGTAAATGATGCGAGAATTATCACAGAACAAGAAGGCGCGAGCCCTGATAAATGGGCTGATGTAAAAAAACGCTTACCGCTGCTCATTAAAAAGCGTTATTATCGTCAAACTAAATACGGTTACGCGCGTGGCGATGTTGCCGTGAAGTATGTTGATAATATTCGCCGTTACTACGATGCTTTGGTTTGGTTGGATGAAAATGATGCGATTGCCAATCCAAGCACCGAAGAAAACATTGAAGAACAACCCGTCATTTCGCCTGAGTTAGATGAAAATACGGCTCAACCAGCTGACACTCAACAACAAACCAGCTCTGAACAGCAAAAGCCAGATAACAACTAGCCTAAAGCCAGAGAAACCTGTTTACTTGTCATCAAATGATCATTATCTTCTAGTATTGATGGAATGGACAATGTCATGCTTTACTCTCACTTAAGGAGCACACATGTTAAAAAGAAGACGTACCACACATAAGTTCAAACGGAATGTTATCTATTCGACAGCGACTCGCCGTCGTATTATGTTACGCAATACCCACAAAAAAGTTATTTGGCGTCGTCGTTTATTCGCGATGCAATTAATGGAAGCACAGGAAACTCCTGCAACGCCAGTTGTTTAACTAGGCGTTGCGAGCAGCGAGTTTAGCCGCTTTTTTCTCTTCTCTGCGGCGTTTAAAAAATGCCGAAATTACAGCCCCACATTGCTCAGCCATTATCTCACCGGTTACTTCAACCTGATGATTAAGACGCGGTTCTTGCAGTAAGTTCATAATAGACCCAGCCGATCCTGTTTTAGCGTCTTTTGCGCCGAATACCAGACGCTTAATTCGGCTATGAACTAATAGCCCTGCACACATAGAGCAAGGCTCTAAAGTGACATATAAAGTGCAATCAATAAGCCGATAATTATTAAGTGCCTTACCTGCTTCACGAATAGCCATCATTTCGGCATGAGCAGAAGGGTCGTTATCAGTAATTGAGCGATTATACCCATACGCTATTAATTGATTGTCTTTGACTAATACCGCCCCCACAGGAATTTCATTAATGTTTCCCGCCTCATTTGCATAAGCGAGGGCTTTTTTCATCCAGTATTCGTCGCTATATTGTTCGCTCATAAATCACACAAAACTTGTAAACTGCCTGTAATTATACCTAGTTAGTCGATAAAAAGGGCGATAATTAAGACTACACTAAAAAATTAAAGTAAATTTTAATGGCTTTATCATGGCTCAATGAACCTATATTGCGCTATAATCTCGCGCTTTTTTTATTTAGCTAATAGCAATTCAACTAGGTAAATTTGTTGATTTACACTTTGCAATTGATATCAATACACGGGTAGCAAATGAAATTTCCTGGACGCCGCAGGCATAAACATTATTTTCCAGTGGAAGCCAAAGATCCACTAACAAATCAACTGAACTCAACCGAGCGGCTACAACGTAGTTATATAACGGGTATCGATCAAATAGTTGTCGATATTGAAGCGAAAGTTGATCAAGCTTTCCTCGATGAATTTCAATTGCGCCGTGGCATGTCACAGGTAATTGATAGCGACATTACCAATGCATTATATGACCGCCTAAAGCTTGACGATATGATCGATTACGAGTTCGCAGGTGGCACCATCGGTAACACGATGCATAACTACTCAACACTTGCTGATGATCGCTCTGTGTTGTTAGGTGTAATGAGTGAAAACATTAAAATTGGCAGCTATGCGTACCGTTTTTTATGTAATACATCAAGCCGGGTTGATCTAGATTATTTACAACCTGTTGATGGCCCAATTGGTCGCTGTTTTACACTGATTGATGAAACTGGTGAGCGCACCTTCGCGATAAGCGCAGGTTTAATGAATCATCTACGTCCTGAATCAATTGATAAAGAGTTAATTGAAAATTCATCAGCACTTGTGATCAGCGCATACTTAATGCGTACCCAAGGTGATGAAACCATGACTGAAGCAACCATGCAGGCAGTTAAATATGCCAATGATGCAGACGTGCCAGTGGTATTGACTCTAGGCACTAAATTCTTAATTGAGCAAGACCCTTTATGGTGGGCCGACTTTGTTAAAAAGCATGTCGATATCTTAGCAATGAATGAAGAAGAAGGCCTTGCGATTACAGGCTTCGAAGACCCACTTCTTGCGGCAGATAAAGCACTTGATTGGACCGACTTAGTGATTTGTACTGCAGGTGAAAAAGGCTTGTTTATGGCCGGTTATGTTGACGAGCAATTTAAACGCGAAACAGAGTACCCGCTGCTACCAGGCGCTATCGCTGACTTTAATCGCTATGAATTTTCGCGTGCAATGAGAAAAGACGATTGTCAAAACCCAATCCGTGCATACAGCCACACTGCCCCATTCATGGGCGGCCCTGATAGCATTAAAAACACCAATGGCGCGGGTGATTGTGCACTCGCTGCTGTGCTACATGATTTATCTGCAAATGTGTACCACAAGCTTAATGTTGCTAATTCGGCGAAACACCAGCAACCAGCGATGACTTACTCATCACTGGCGCAAATTAGCAAGTATGCCAACCGTGCGAGTTATGAAGTTCTCGTACAGCACTCTCCGCGTCTATCGCGTGGTTTACCTGAACGTGAAGATTGTTTAGAACAAGTATACTGGGATCAGTAATACTCATTAAAAAATCGAAATATCCAGTTTCTGGGATAAACGCTCAAGGGCGGCTATCCCAGCCACTGAGTTACCGTATGAGTTTAAACGTGGTGCCCACACAGCAACTGTAAACTGATTAGGTAAAACGGCTAATATTGTGCCCGATACCCCTGATTTTCCGGGCATCCCAACACGGTAACCAAAATCTCCCGCCGCATCATATAAACCACTGGTAAACAGCAACGAATTAAGCTGCTTATTTTGTCTTGTACTCAGTACTTTATTACCCCGAGTGTCTTTGCCTTGGTTTGCAAGATAATTATACGCTTTAGCGAGCTCCACACAGTTAAGCTCAATGGCACAAAAATTAAAATAAGCCCACAAAACATCATCGACTTCATTATTAAAATTACCAAATGATTTCATTAAGTGTGCCATAGCGGCATTGCGATGACGAAACTCATACTCTGAATTAGCAACTTTTTTATCTATCACAACCGATGGATTGCCTGACAGTTGACGAAAAGATTCAAGCATCGAGTGCATTGGCGCTGAAAGTCGGCTGTATAAGGCATCGCAAGTCACGATGGCTCCAGCATTAATAAACGGGTTTCGGGGAATACCCTGCTCAAACTCTAGCTGAGTGAGCGAGTTAAATGCAGTACCAGAAGGCTCTTTGCCCACGCGTTGCCAAAGTTCATCACCATAACGCTGCAGTGCAAGCGTTAATGTCATCACTTTAGACACAGACTGAATGGTAAAGCGAGCACGGCAATCACCAGCGCAAAAAGTGTGACCATCGACAGTATGAATAGCAATTGCAAATTGGTTTGGTTCAACATCCGCAAGTGCAGGAATGTAGTCTGCCACTTTGCCTTGACTCAATAATGGCTGAACTTCTTTGGTAATTTCATTAAGTACGTGTTGGTAATCAGTATCTGGCATACTGTATCCTTAAAACAGAAAACCCCGCATTTGCGAGGCTTTATAGTAGAGATAACTCTGAAGTCCGAGCTCTTAATTAGCTCGTGACTCCATTAGCTCATGGCTGTTTGCAGTTTTTTCATCGCTGTTTTTTCTAGCTGGCGAACACGCTCTGCTGACACGTTATACTTTTCAGCAAGCTCTTGCAGTGTTGCTTTATCATCAGCTAACCAACGAGCACTTACGATATCTTGCGAGCGTTCATCAAGTGTTTTTAATGCACTAAATAAACGTGCATGCGACTGTTCTTGCCATTGCTGCTCTTCAATATCGTCAGCAAGGTCAGCACTGCCATCAGTTAAATATTGTACTGGCGAGTAGGTGCTTGTAGGTGCATCGTCATTGTCGTCACCCGTTAAATCAAAGCCCATATCTTGGCCACTCATACGCGATTCCATCTCACGTACTTCTTTTTCACTAACCCCTAGCTCGTTAGCAACAGTGCTAACCTCGGCTTGGTTAAACCAACCTAAACGTTTTTTGTTTTTACGTAGATTGAAGAATAGTTTACGTTGCGCTTTTGTCGTTGCAACTTTCACGATACGCCAGTTTTTTAGTACGTATTCATGAATTTCCGCTTTAATCCAATGTACAGCGAATGAAACTAAGCGTACGCCGACGCTCGGGTCAAAGCGTTTTACAGCCTTCATTAGACCGATGTTACCTTCCTGAATTAAATCAGCTTGCGGTAAACCATACCCTGAATAGCTTTTTGCAATGTGAGCTACAAAACGAAGGTGCGACATAATGAGTTGCTTCGCAGCATCAAGATCACCTTCTTCCTGAAGACGTGTCGCTAACTGCTTTTCATGCTCGGCATCAAGCATTGGAATCGTACTGACAGCTTGAAGATAGCCGTCCATACTCGCGCTTTGTTGACCTGCAGTAAGTGCCATTGCGTATAAATCTTTACTCATTTTTCACCTCAGTGATAAACATTTGAAACCATCTTAGCACTCTTTAAGCGAGAGTGCTAACTTCAATTAAAAACTTTTTTAAAGCTCAAATCAAGTGGTTTTTGTATCTATTTTTAGTCTACGCTAACACGCTGAATATGCGGTGAATTCTAGCTTTAATTGAAAGAGCGATAAATTTATTACTGCTTTTATTTAGTGCTAATAAAGCAGTGTAACAACGAATTGTTACACTTTATTGTTATACTTTATCGGGTTCTATTTCTTTTATATATCTATTTACAGACAAATACGAGCCGACAAAACCAAGCCCCGTTGCAAGTGCAACTAAAATGGCAAATTCAGATAACGTCAAACCGATTAAATTAAAACGGCTGCCATAAACTCCCGCGACTTCGCTCACCGCTGCACCTAGCCACCACATCATCAAAGCAACACAAATAAATGAAAATAGTCCACCGATAATGCCATACCAAATACCCGTCCATAAAAATGGCGCATGTATAAATGCATTGGTTGCCCCCACTAACTTCATAACTTGGATCTCTTCCTTTTTATCCATGATAGATAAACGAATCGTGTTTCCAATGATCAAAGTCACCGAGGTTAATAATAGTAAAGCAATGGTAATGACGCTCTCTTTTAATAAGCTTAACAGTGCGTTTAAGCGCTCAAGCCATGCAATATCCAGTTTACCAAAATCAACTTCACGCTCATCTTCAAGTTTTTTGAGTAACTGTTCAGCAGCATTTGGCTGACGATACCGTGCCGTCGGTGTCACAATAACAACATCGGGCAGTGGATTCGCATCTAAGTATTCTAATGCTTGTCCAAATCCTGACACCTGCTTAAATTCAACAAGCGCATCTGCTTTAGAAATAAACTCAACCTTATCGATTTCAGGGTAAAGCGCTAAACGTTTGACTAATGTTTGTGTTTGTTGCTCTGTCATAGACTCTTTAACAAACAACGAAATTTCAGCGGCATCTTCAAACCCGCTGCTTACCTGAGACACATTTTTCACGACTAAATACAAGGTCGCTGGTAACGTTAAGCTTAGCCCTAATACCGCAATAGTCATCAAGGAGGCAAGTGGCGTGCGCCACATTTCACCTAAGCTATGCACACCTTGACGGATTAAGTTAATAAAAAAGAAATACGGCGCCGCTAGAATTGATTTCTGCTGACGATCATTGTGACTGGCTCTACTTTTAAATAATAGGCTCATAGCGCTCCCTCAGCTAATGGATCCTGGATCATACGTCCATCTTTAAGGGTTAGGCTGCGATAGCGCATCCGTGCAATTAAACCAATATCATGGGTGGCAATTAACACCGTCGTACCATGATTATTAAAGTCTTCGAATAAGCGTAAAATATCCATTGAAAGTTCGGGGTCTAAATTACCGGTCGGTTCATCAGCTAACAAAATAGGCGGTGAATTTACGATAGCCCTCGCAATTCCCACACGTTGTTGCTCGCCTCCAGATAAAGTCGCAGGGTTACATTTGGCTTTATCAAGTAAGCCCACTTTATCAAGCGCACCATGCACACGCTTTGCAATTTGTTTATGGTGTGTGCCTTCAATAATCAACGGCAAAGCGACATTATCAAATACCGAATAGCGTTCTAACAAACGATGGTTTTGAAAAATAATCCCTATATCACGGCGTACATAAGGAATTTGACGAGACTTAACAGCATTTAAATCAATATCATTAATTAGTACTTTGCCAGCCGATGGACGTTCCATCAAACTAATCAGCTTTAATAATGTACTTTTACCTGCGCCACTATGCCCAGTTAAAAAAGCCAACTCGCCTGACTTAATATGAAAACTGACTTTTTCCAGCGCACGGTGACCGCCGGGGTATGTTTTACTGACTTGCTGAAAATTTATCATTTTAGTTATCAATCATCTTGCAGCTGAAAAGGGAGCATGCTCCCTTTTTTATGAATTATACGTCGTCCTCATCTTGGCTAAACAACGCATCAATGAAGTCATTACTATTAAAAGTACGCAGGTCGTCGATTCCCTCGCCAACGCCTATGTAACGAATTGGAATATTAAACTTATCTGCCACAGCAAAGATAACCCCCCCTTTTGCTGTCCCATCCAGTTTAGACAAGGTAATACCCGTTAAGCCAACACATTCATTAAATAGTTTTACTTGGCTAATAGCATTCTGCCCCGTGCCCGCATCAATTGTTAGCATGACTTCATGCGGCGCATCTGGGTCGATTTTCTTCATTACACGCGCTATTTTTTCAAGCTCTTGCATGAGGTTATCTTTATTTTGCAAGCGCCCTGCTGTATCCGCGATTAATACGTCTACATTACGAGCTTTCGCCGCTTGAAAGGCATCAAACACAACCGATGCACTGTCTGCACCAGTATGCTGTGCAATAACAGGTATACTGTTACGCTCGCCCCACACTTGTAATTGCTCAACCGCGGCGGCACGGAAAGTATCCCCCGCAGCCAGCATGACTGATTTGCCTTCATTTTGGAATTGCTTAGCAAGCTTACCAATGGTCGTGGTTTTACCCACCCCATTTACACCCACCATTAAAATAACAAACGGTTTTTTATTTTCTGGCACAGTTAATGGCTGCTCAGCTGTCTTTAACATTGCGGCCATTTCTTGCTTCATTAGCTCGTAAAGTGCATCGCCATCTTTAAGTTGTTTTCGATCGGCTGCATCTGTTAGGTTATCAATCAACTTCATGGTTGTATCGACACCTAAATCAGCCGTTAATAGCTGTGTTTCTAACTCTTCGAATAGCTCATCATCAATTTTTTTACCACTAAAAATAGAGGCAAAGCCCGAGCCAATATTAACGCGAGTTTTTAATAAGCCTTTTTTAAGGCGGGCAAAAAAGCCTTCCTTTTTCGGTTTATCAGTAACTTGCTCTGTTTTTTCTTTTTCAATACGAGCTTGTTCTATACGCTCAGCTTCTGCTTTTTCTGCTGCAATACGTTCCTGTTCTACACGCTCAGCTTCTGCTTTTTCTGCTGCAATACGTTCCTGTTCTACACGTTCAGCTTCAGCTTTTTCTGCTGCAATACGTTCCTGTTCTAAACGTTCAGCTTCAGCTTTTTCGGCTGCAATACGCTCTTGCTCTAAACGTTCAGCTTCAGCTTTTTCTGCTGCAATGCGTGCTTGTTCTACACGTTCAGCTTCAGCTTTTTCGGCTGCAATGCGTGCTTGTTCTACACGTTCAGCTTCAGCTTTTTCGGCTGCAACGCGTTCTTGTTCTACACGTTCGGCTTGTGCCTTCTCTGCTGCAATGCGTGCTTGTTCTACACGTTCGGCTTCAGCTTTCTCGGCTGCAACACGTGCTTGCTCTACACGTTCGGCCTCTGCTTTTTCTGCTGCAACGCGTGCTTGTTCTACACGTTCGGCTTCAGCTTTTTGTGCTGCAATTTGCTCTGCTTCACGCTGCGCCTGTTCAGCTGCAATACGCTCTTGCTCTAACTTCATGGCCGCTTCTTGCTCTGCAAAACGCGCTTGTTGTTCTTGACGACGTTGCTCTGCTGCTTGCTGTTCTGCAGCGATACGTTCAGCTTCAGCCTTTTCTGCCGCAGCGCGTTCCTGCTCTATGCGCTCAGCTTGTGCCTGTTCCGCTGCAATACGTTCTTGTTCTAACTTCATGGCCGCTTCTTGCTCTGCAAGACGCGCTTGTTGTTCTTGACGACGTTGCTCTGCTGCTTGCTGTTCTGCTGCGATACGTTCAGCTTCAGCCTTTTCTGCTGCAATGCGTTCTTGTTCTACACGCTCGGCTTCAGCTTTTTCTGCTGCAATACGTTCCTGCTCTAAGCTCGCCGCTTGCGCTTTTTCAGCTTCAATACACTGTTGTTCTTCTAATTGCTTTTGGTTATCAGCCTCATTTGCTGTTTGCTCTGCTTGTTGTTTTTCTGATTTGCCAAAACCAAACCAAGACAAGAATTTACTTTTTTTTGCCATACTTGCTAATAACCACTTATAAAAATCTGATAAACTTACATGAATAATAGTTTGGTGATAGTTCAGCTATGCTCAGCCAAACCGAAACGGGTACCATCTATCGCTAAGGTCGCAATACTACCATTTTTAGCGCAGTAGAAAAATGACACACCAGCTATTGCTTGCAATATTATCTGAGCTGGGGGTCAGTTACCAATAATTAGTGAGTTAAATGAGAAAAAAATCAACAGCTAACCGCCAAGTAAACGCTAGCAATAATAAATCAGCAAATGGCTTTATCCGTATTATTAGCGGACAATTTCGTGGCAGAAAACTTCCTGTTAAAGATGTACAAGGTTTACGTCCAACGACTGATCGCATTAAGGAAACCGTGTTTAACTGGTTAATGCAAGATACGCGTGATGCAGCGGTCCTTGACTGCTTCGCAGGTTCTGGCGGGTTAGGATTCGAAGCGTTGTCACGCTTTGCTAAACGTGCTGTATTTTTTGAGCTTGATAAAAGTGCTGCATCTCAACTTATACAAAATATAAGCACCCTCAAACTTGAAAATGCCACAATTAAACAGGGCGATAGCCTCGCATTATTGGCAAATAATTCGCTAGATGAGCAGTTTGATCTTGTTTTTGTTGATCCGCCATTCCGACAAAATTTAGCTGAAAAAAGTTGTTTATTACTCGAATCAAATCAATGGTTAACTGAGCAAGCGTTGATTTATGTGGAAGTTGAAAGTGAGCTAAGCAGCTTCACTCCCCCAGATAACTGGCTGCTTTTAAAGGAGAAATCTGCAGGGCAGGTAATTTGTCGTTTGTATCAACGAGAGCTAAATTAATACTGTTTAGCCGCCTCAGTTTCTGTTAATATTATTCTTTACATGTGGTGTTGCTTCGGATTACAATACCGCACCATTTTTGAACCACTTGATCGTTATTCGATCAACTTGAGCAACGCTCATTATTTAGGTAGGTGAATTTTTAATGCCAGTAATTAAAGTAAGAGAGAACGAACCGTTTGACGTAGCACTTCGTCGCTTCAAGCGTTCATGTGAAAAAGCAGGTATCCTTTCAGAAGTTCGTCGTCGCGAGCACTATGAAAAGCCAACAGCTGAGCGTAAGCGTAAAAAAGCTGCTGCAGTAAAGCGTCACATGAAGAAGCTTTCTCGCGATAACGCACGTCGCGTTAAATTATACTAATCAGTATTTGGTCTTGTATAAATGAGCCTTTTATTAACGCTAAAAGATGCGCAAAAAGATGCGATGAGAGCAAAAGACAAAGACCGTCTTAAGCCAATCCGCATGGTACTTGCTGCAATCAAGCAACGTGAAATTGACGAGCAAATCACGCTAGACGACGACGGAATTACCGCTGTTTTAGTGAAGCTTGTAAAACAACGTCGCGACTCTTACACCCAGTATATTGATGCGGGTCGTGAAGATTTAGCAGAAATTGAAGCCAATGAGATTAAAGCTCTTGAAGAATTCTTACCTCAACAATTGAGTGAAGAAGAAATCATTGCTCTTATTGACTCGGCTATTGCTGATACAAACGCAGCAGGTATGCAAGACATGGGTAAGGTAATGGGAGTAATCAAAAGCAAAGCCGAAGGTCGTGCCGATTTAGGTAAGATTTCTGGCTTAATCAAGCAACGATTAACTGCCTAACCCCCACATACAGACGTATGATTCAAGCAAACCGAGCCTAGTGCTCGGTTTCTTGTTTTTAGTCTTTCATAAAGAGAGTAATTGTGTTCAAATCTCACTTTAGAACGCAAAAATAGCGCAGGAAAAACAACAGCTATGGCCGGAAAAATCCCTCGACAATTTATTGATGATTTGCTCGCACGAACAGATATTGTTGAGCTAATTGATTCAAAAGTTGGCCTAAAAAAAGCCGGGAAAGACTACCAAGCATGTTGCCCTTTTCACAACGAAAAAACCCCGTCATTTACTGTTTCTCAAGATAAACAGTTTTACCACTGCTTTGGTTGCGGAGCGAATGGTAATGCCATTTCGTTTGTCATGGAATACGACAAATTAGAGTTTGTTGATGCTATTGAAGAGCTGGCTAGTATTCTAAATTTAGACGTACCACGTGAGCAAGGCACTAGTTCAGGTCCACAGCGTACCGCCGAGCAAAAACGTTCCGATTACGATTTAATGCTTCATGCCGCCCGTTTTTATCAGCACCAATTAAAACACCATAGCAACTCAAAAGCGGTAATTGATTACATAAAAGGCCGTGGCCTAAGCGGTGAAACTGCTAAAAAGTTCATGATTGGTTATGCGCCAAGTGAATGGGAAGCACTGTGCCAGCAATTAGGCCGAAATAAAGAGCAAAAAGAGCAATTAATTGAGCTAAAACTCGCGTCTGAAAAGTCGCCGGGTCGCCAATTTGACTTTTTTCGTGATCGGCTCATGTTTCCTATTCGTGATAAGCGAGGCCGGGTTATTGCCTTTGGTGGTCGCGTGATGCAAGCCGATCAAGGCCCAAAATACCTTAACTCTCCTGAGACACGTATTTTCCACAAAGGTTTTGAGCTTTATGGTTTATACGAAGCGAAACAAGCACATAAGAAACTTGAACATATTTTAATTGTTGAAGGGTATATGGATGTGGTTGCCTTAGCAGAGCAAGGCATTGAATACGCTGTAGCAGCACTTGGCACAGCAACCACAGCTGAGCACATGCACACCTTGTTTAGAACCACTGATAAAGTGATATGCTGCTATGATGGTGATAGAGCGGGTCGTGATGCAGCATGGCGCGCACTCGAAAATGCCCTACCTTATCTAGCTGATGGCAAATCACTTCAATTTGTCTTTTTACCTGACGGTGAAGACCCCGACTCATTGGTACAAAAAGAAGGAAAAGAGGCATTCGAAGCACGCCTAGCAGAGGCCGATGATTTCAGCAAAGTGTTGTTCAGCAAGCTAAGCCAAGAGATTGACCTAACGAAAGACGCTGGCAAAGCAAAGTTACTCAGTGATGCCTTACCTTTAATCGAAAAAATACCGAGTGAATTTTACCAAGAAAATATACTGGAACATTTAGGCCGATTAATTGGTCGTACACGAGAGCAATTGAGTAATCGGGTTAAAACCCCGAAGCAGCAACATGCAATTGAGCGTAAATTTAAAATAACGCCGATGCGTCAAGCTATAGGTATTTTATTGCAGCATCCGAATCTAGCAACGAGCATCGCTTACATGCCTGAACTTGCTGAAATGAAAATTGCCGGCATTGAGCTATTTTTACGGATACAGCATTTAGCACTTGAACGACATGGTATTACAACCGCGCAAATCTTAGAATCGTTCCGAGATAGCGCTGAATATGATGCATTAGTGAAATTAGCAACTTGGCAGCATCAAATAAATGACGATCGTTTAGAGACAGTTTTCAAAAATACTTTTAAATTTATTGAAGACCAGTGTTTAAATTATCGACTAGAGACCCTATTAATAAAAGACAAGACCCAAGGCTTAAGCAGCGAAGAACGGCTAGAATGCCACTTACTGACGCAAGCGTTAAAAGGCAGCAACAGCTAGTCAGAATTGAATAAAGCTGTTATACTGTGCTATTCACTGCGTCTAGTTAGTTTTCGTGTCGCTTATTTTTTAAGCGAGCTGGCGCCTGTTGTATCAACTTTCAGAGTGGAAGAAAAAATCTCTATGGATCCAACTCCTCAGTCACAATTAAAGCTTCTGATTCAAAAAGGTAAAGAGCAAGGTTATTTAACTTTTGCAGAAGTTAATGATCACCTTCCACAAGACATTATCGACTCAGATCAGGTAGAAGATATCATTAGCATGATTAATGATATGGGTATCAAGGTAAGTGAAAACGCGCCTGATGCCGATGAATTAATGATGCAAGAAACAACGACAGACGAAGACGCAGCAGAAGCCGCAGCCGCTGCACTTGCGACTGTAGAAAAAGAGATCGGTCGAACGACTGACCCTGTGCGTATGTACATGCGCGAAATGGGTACTGTTGAGCTACTTACACGTGAAGGCGAAATTGTTATCGCCAAGCGTATTGAAGAAGGTATCAACCAAGTTCAGATTTCTGTTGCTGAATACCCTGAAGCAATTACATATCTACTCGAGCAATGGGACAAGTTTGAAGCAGAAGAAATGCGCTTAAGCGACATTATTTCTGGTTTCTTTGATCCTAATAATGAAGACGAATCACAAATTTCTGCGACTCACATCGGTTCAGATCTAAATGAAGAACAGCTCGACGACGAAGACGACGATGACGACGACGACGACGATGATGACAGCGATGATGATGCAGATGGTGACACAGGTCCAGATCCTGAAGAAGCACGTGTCCACTTCGAACATTTGCGTGAGCTTTACAATAAAGCACGCGATACATTCGAAGCAAAAGGCCGCTCACACCCTGATTCACAAGCTGCTATTTTTGAAATCGGTGAACTGTTTAAAACATTTAAACTAGTTCCTAAACAGTTTGATCGCATGGTAAACAACATGCGTGAAATGATGGATCGCGTTCGTGTACAAGAACGTCTTATCATGAAGCAAGCTGTACAAATTGCGAAGCTACCAAAGAAAAACTTTGTGAAGCACTTCGCTAACAACGAAACAGACACTGCTTGGATTGATCTTGAAATTGCTGCAAACGAGAAGTACTCAGTAGCACTTGAAGAAGTAAAACCAGAAATAATTCGTTGTATTAGCAAGTTATCTGCAATTGAAGAAAGCACAGGCTTAAGCATTGAGCGTATTAAAGATATCAACCGTCGTATGAGCATTGGTGAAGCTAAAGCGCGCCGTGCAAAGAAAGAAATGGTTGAAGCCAACTTACGTCTTGTAATTTCAATTGCTAAAAAATACACCAACCGTGGTTTACAATTCTTAGACCTTATCCAAGAGGGTAACATTGGTCTAATGAAAGCGGTTGATAAGTTCGAATATCGCCGTGGTTATAAGTTCTCTACTTATGCAACATGGTGGATCCGTCAAGCAATTACGCGTTCAATTGCTGACCAAGCGCGTACCATCCGTATTCCTGTGCACATGATTGAGACGATCAACAAGTTAAATCGTATCTCTCGTCAAATGTTACAAGAGATGGGCCGTGAGCCGAGCCCAGAAGAGTTAGCTGAGCGCATGTTAATGCCTGAAGATAAAATTCGTAAGGTACTTAAAATCGCTAAAGAGCCAATTTCGATGGAAACTCCTATCGGTGATGATGAAGATTCGCACTTAGGTGACTTCATTGAAGATACAACCATTGATTCGCCAATTGATTCTGCAACAATGGAATCTCTTCGAGGCGCAACCAATGACGTATTAGCAGGTCTAACAGCACGTGAAGCTAAAGTACTGCGTATGCGTTTCGGTATCGACATGAACACCGACCATACTTTAGAAGAAGTAGGTAAACAATTTGACGTAACACGTGAACGTATTCGTCAAATTGAAGCGAAAGCGTTACGTAAATTACGTCACCCTTCTCGCTCAGACTTACTAAAAAGCTTCTTAGATGCTAAATAAATAGCATTATTAATATATTAACTAAAAGGCCGCTGTTGCGGCCTTTTTTCTATTTGAGAGACGACCATGGCTTGGATCCAAATTCGCATAAATGCAAACGCTGATAATGCCGAGATGATCAGCGACTTACTTATGGACACTGGCAGCGCATCGGTTACTTATGTTGATGCGAAAGACACCCCTATTTATGAACCAAAACTTGGTACAGTACAACTGTGGGCTGATACCACGGTGATTGGTTTATACGATGCTAATCATGATATGGACAGCGTCGTAGCCGTACTTAAGGCTGAACCGACGCTCGCTGACAAACTCGTATACAAAATTGAGCAACTTGAAGACAAAGACTGGGAACGTGAGTGGATGGATAACTTCCACCCGATTAAGTTCGGTGAGCGCTTATGGATTTGTCCAAGCTGGCGTGATATTCCAGAACCGGATGCAGTCAATGTATTGCTTGATCCTGGTCTTGCTTTTGGCACGGGCACACATGCAACGACAGCGCTATGCTTAAAGTGGCTAGAAAGCCAAGATTTAACCGGAAAAACGGTCGTCGACTTCGGGTGTGGCTCAGGTATTTTAGGAATTGCAGCGATCAAATTAGGTGCTGAACGTATGATCGGCATCGATATTGATCCTCAAGCAATTGAGGCCAGTCGCGATAATGCTGAGCGCAATGGTGTTGCAGACAAGCTCGAAGTGTATTTACCTGAAGATCAACCTGATTTTAGTGCTGATGTGGTTGTTGCGAATATCTTAGCACAACCTCTCAAAGAGCTTCATGAAGTCATTTTGGGACTATTAAAGCCCAACGGTAAAATTGCTATGTCGGGTATTTTAGAGGAACAAGCACAATCTGTTGCCGATGTTTACGCACCGTTTTTAGCACTTGACGAGATTGCTGTTGAAGGTGAATGGACACGTGTTAGTGGTACCAAAAAGTCATAATACACATCTGAACATTTAATAGGTAAAGCCAGTATTTAACAGGCTTTACCTTATTTTTACACTCTTCAATTTGTTATCTATTTTCACGCGAATTTTTTTCTGGTTAAATAACAAACAAATCAACCCGCTCGTCAAACTGTTATCAAAAGTCAATACAAAATAGGCAAAAAAAAGTCACTTTTGTTCAATTTATAGCCTTTGATTTTTGCAAAAAAAGCCGTAAACTTAGCGCCCCTTGAAAAGAGGCCTATTGAATAACAGTGCGTATCGGTTCATACCAACTTGAGAACAACGTAATTGTCGCGCCAATGGCAGGCATTACAGACAGACCATTTAGACAACTTTGCCGTCGCTTAGGTGCGGGGCTTGCGGTATCTGAAATGCTCTCGTCAAACCCAAAAGTGTGGAAAACCGAAAAGTCGATGAACCGTATGGATCACAGCGGTGAATCGGGTATTCGCTCGGTGCAGATTGCCGGAGCCGATCCTGAGCTTATGGCACAGGCAGCACAATTCAATGTTAGCAACGGTGCACAGATCATAGATATTAATATGGGGTGCCCAGCTAAAAAAGTGAATAAGAAACTCGCAGGCTCAGCCTTATTACAGTTTCCTGAATTAGTGGAAGAGATACTCGATGCAGTTGTTAATGCTGTCGATGTCCCTGTCACCTTAAAAATCCGTACTGGATGGGATCAGGATAACCGTAATGGTGTCGAGATTGCGAAAATAGCTGAACGTTATGGCATTGCTTCTTTGGCTGTACATGGGCGTACGCGCGCATGTATGTACAAAGGTGAAGCAGAGTACGCCACGATTAGGGATATTAAACGTTCAGTGTCGATCCCTGTCGTTGCCAATGGTGATATTACATCACCAGAAAAAGCAAAACAGGTTTTGGATTATACGGGTGCAGATGCCATTATGATTGGTCGAGCCGCCCAAGGTCGCCCTTGGATATTTAGGGAGATAGACCACTATTTGCGAACTGGAGAACATTTGCCAGCACCTGAAATTGCAGAGGTGCGTAGCATTTTGATGGAGCACTTAGCAAACCTTCATCAGTTTTACGGTGAGCCAATGGGAGCGCGTATCGCTCGTAAGCATGTATCTTGGTATTTGCAAACCCATGACAGTGACGGTCAGTTTAGGCGAGTATTTAATGCGTTAGATAACCCACAGGCACAAGTCGACGCATTAGAGCAATACTTTAAAACACTAGCAGCTAACTAAGAAAGAAAGAGACATATAACGATGTTCGAACAAAACGTGACTTCTCCATTTATCACAAACCCTCATGTACAGTCACACGAGAAACCACAGCCGTTGCGTGATGCAGTGAAAAAAGCGGTTCATCACTACTTGAAGCAACTTAATGGTCAAGACGTACAAGACGTATACGACCTTGTTCTTTCTGAGCTAGAAGCACCATTACTTGAAGAAGTAATGACGTACACGCGTGGTAACCAAACTCGTGCAGCAATCTTACTAGGTATCAACCGTGGTACTTTACGTAAGAAGCTTAAAAAATATGGCATGAACTAATACCGTTATATTGAAATCGTAATCATTCTAACGCGCTGTCGTTTTAATAGGTTACCAATCCAATACAACGCGAGTATGTGGGTCACTGCATACTCGACAAAAAAGCACCTTAGGGTGCTTTTTTTATAACCGTTAAAAACTATGCAAATTCCTCACGCTTAAAACATCGTTTTCTCAGCAATATTCAGTTAAAATACCGCCTTTCTAAGCTAGCTCAAACATTGAGGTAATCAAAACTACAATGGATACACATCGTCCAATTCGTCGCGCACTATTAAGTGTGTCAGATAAAACCGGTATCGTTGAATTTGCTCGCGCTCTTGAAGCTCAAGGCGTAGATATTTTATCAACAGGCGGTACTTGCAAATTACTTGCTGATAATGGCATTAAAGTCACTGAAGTATCTGACCATACTGGTCACCCTGAGATCATGGATGGTCGCGTAAAAACACTTCATCCAAAAATTCATGGCGGCATTCTTGCGCGTCGCGGCCAAGATGAAGATGTAATGAGCGAGAACAATATCTCTGCTATCGATATCGTTGTAGTTAACTTATACCCCTTCGCAAATACAGTTGCGAAAGAAGACTGCAGCCTTGAAGATGCAATTGAAAACATTGATATCGGCGGTCCAACAATGGTGCGTGCTGCAGCGAAAAACCACAAAGACGTGACTATCGTTGTTAATGCGAAAGACTATGACCGTGTAATCAGCGAAATGCAAAGCAACAATGGCTCAACAACGTATAAAACACGTTTTGACCTAGCGATTGCTGCGTATGAGCACACAGCACAATACGATGGTATGATTGCAAACTACTTCGGCAAAATGGTTCCTGATTATACAGAGGAAGCTGCTGAAGAAACTAAATTCCCTCGTACAATCAACATGCAATTCACTAAAAAGCAAGACATGCGCTACGGTGAAAATTCACACCAAGATGCTGCTTTCTATGTTGAAAATGACGTTGCAGAGGCATCTGTTGCAACTGCAGTACAACTTCAAGGCAAAGCATTATCATTCAATAACATCGCAGATACGGATGCTGCATTAGAGTGTGTTAAAGAATTCGACGTACCCGCCTGTGTTATCGTAAAACATGCGAACCCATGTGGTGTGTCTATCGGTGAAAATATTCTTGAAGCTTACGACCGTGCATTCAAAACTGACCCTACATCAGCATTTGGTGGCATCATTGCTTTTAATAAAGAGCTAGATGCAGACACAGCCGAAGCGATTGTTTCTCGTCAATTCGTAGAAGTTATCATTGCTCCTAAAGTATCAGAAGCCGCAGCACAGATCGTTTCAGCTAAACAAAACGTACGTTTATTAGAATGCGGTGAATGGTCTGCCAAGACAACTGGTCACGATATCAAACGTGTTAATGGTGGTATCTTAGTTCAAGACCGTGATTTAGGTATGGTAACCCAAGGTGACCTTAAAGTTGTTACTAAGCGTCAGCCTACTGAGCAAGAATTAAAAGACTTATTATTCTGCTGGAAGGTTGCAAAATTCGTTAAGTCAAACGCAATTGTTTACGCTCGTGACGGTATGACTATTGGTGTAGGCGCCGGCCAAATGAGCCGTGTTTACTCAGCGAAAATTGCAGGAATTAAAGCAGCTGATGAAAACCTTGAAGTAAAAGGCTCTGTAATGGCATCTGATGCATTCTTCCCGTTCCGTGACGGTATTGATGCAGCTCGCGACGCTGGTATCACAGCGGTTATTCAACCTGGTGGTTCAATGCGCGATGAAGAAGTTATCGCGGCAGCTGATGAAGCGGGTATGGCAATGGTATTTACTGGTATGCGCCATTTCCGCCACTAATCACATAAAGGGTTAAGCAAATTGTTTAACCCTTTTTGTTTGCTACTAATTCACGTATTCTGATTATTAATAACCCTAAAAATGAAGGAATAGATGATGAAATTTGCCGTAAAATCGCTACTTGTTGCAAGCCTAGCACTTGCATCTGCACACGCACTCAGTCACAACCATGAATCAGCGCTTACAAGTGCTGTACAATCAAGTGAACGTGACGCTAAAAACAGCGCGCGCGATACATATCGCCACCCTATTGAAACCCTTGAATTCTTTGGTTTCAAACCGACAATGACAGTGGTAGAAATTGCCCCTGGTGGTGGTTGGTACAGCGAAATCTTAGCGCCGGCTGTAAAAGGTCATGGCGTCTATTACGCGGCACATTTCCCAGCTGATTCAGAAGTCGGTTATTATCAACGTTCATTAGCGGGTTTTAAGAAAAAGATGAGCGATGATGCACGTTTTAGTGAAGTGAAACTCACTGAATTTGCTCCCATTACTCACCTTGATATTGCCCCAGCCGGCAGTGCTGACTTAGTACTCACATTTAGAAATGTACACAACTGGTACATGGGTAAAGAGAAAGAAGGCACCTTAAGTGCATTTAAAGCATTTTATAAAGCACTTAAACCTGGTGGCACACTAGGCGTTGTTGAACATCGCCTTCCTGAATCTCGTAGTGATGACGATCAGAAATCTTCAGGTTATATGAAACAAAGCTATGTGATTGATATTGCAAAACAAGCAGGCTTTGAACTGGTAGCAACTAGTGACATTAATGCAAACCCACTCGACACAGCAGATCACCCTAAAGGGGTATGGACATTGCCACCACGCTTAGCGCTTGACGAACAAGACGCTGCAAAATATAAAGCGATTGGTGAAAGTGACCGCATGACGCTGAAGTTTAAAAAACCGCTTTAAATAGGATTATTTCGCCATGAATGTACTTGTCATCGGCAGTGGCGGCCGCGAACACGCACTTGCGTTTAAGGCTGCCCAAAATAGTAAAGTAAACACGGTATTCGTTGCGCCAGGTAATGCTGGTACGGCACTAGAGCCAAAACTTGAAAACGTTGCAATCAATGTTGAAGACCTTGAAGGTCTTGTTACGTTTGCAAAAGAAAACGCTGTAGAGCTCACCATTGTAGGTCCTGAAGTGCCATTGGTACTGGGTGTTGTTGATACATTCCGTGAACACGGTCTTGCTATCTTCGGCCCTACAGCTGGTGCGGCACAACTGGAAGGCTCAAAGTCATTCACGAAAGACTTTTTAGCACGACACAATATTCCAACAGCTGATTATCAAACATTTGAACAAATCGACCCTGCTCTTGCTTATTTAAAAGAAAAAGGCGCTCCAATTGTTGTTAAAGCAGACGGCTTAGCGGCAGGTAAAGGTGTTATTGTTGCAATGACTGAGAGCGAAGCTGAAGAAGCTATCCGCGACATGCTTGCAGGTAATAGCTTTGGTGAAGCGGGTAGCCGTGTGGTTATCGAAGAGTTCTTAGAAGGTGAAGAAGCGTCTTTCATCGTCATGGTTGATGGTAAAAACGTATTGCCATTCGCGACAAGCCAAGACCACAAACGTGCTTACAATGGCGATAAAGGTCCAAACACTGGCGGTATGGGTGCATACTCACCTGCCCCCGTTGTTACAGATGAAATTCACCAACGTGTTATGAATGAAGTGATCAACCCTACGGTTGAAGGTATGGCGCAAGAAGGCCACCCTTACACTGGTTTCTTGTACGCAGGTTTAATGATCACTGCAGACGGTACACCAAAAGTGATCGAGTATAACTGTCGTTTTGGTGATCCTGAAACACAACCAATGATGCTGCGTTTGAAATCAGATCTTGTTGAATTAATTGAAGCGGCTAACCGTGAAGAATTAGATAAAACAAGCATTGAATTTGATCCGCGTGCAGCAGTGGGTGTTGTTCTTGCAGCGAAAGGTTATCCTGGTGATTACCCGAAAGGTGATGCAATTAACGGTTTACTTGTTAATTACCCTGAAGGCGAAAAGGTATTCCATGCTGGCACTAAGCAAGATGCTGATGCGGTTGTAACCGCGGGTGGTCGCGTATTATGTGCAACCGCACTAGGTAATACGGTAACCGAAGCACAGCAACGCGCGTATAAGCTAGTTGAGCAAATCAGCTGGGATGGTATGGAGTATCGCACCGACATCGCTTACCGTGCTATTGCACGTGAACAGCATTAAGGTCGAACCTGTACCCTTGTGAAAAAAGCGCAGTTTAACTGCGCTTTTTTAATGCTACACTGTAGTAAAGTATTAATTTGTTAAAGAACCCATTTTGAATAATAAAACGCTGAAATATCATTTTGTTTCATTTTTTATTCTTGCAACTTTGTTTTTTATCATCACGACTTTGTCGACTCATCTTGCAAGCCCTACTCGTTATACTATTGATAAAACAGCGCCTGTATACACCCACACAGCTTACCGTATTGACGACACTGAATCATTAACCCTTAAAGAGCTCCTTTCTGAGCCAAAGAAATTAATTGAGCAACCCTTCGAGTACATAGAATGGGATTTAGCGGCAAAAGATTACTGGCTCAAGCTAGACCTGGAAAATAGACAATCGAAAGCAATTGATTTATTTATCCACTTCGACAATCCCATGGTTGACTATTTAACCCTGTTTGAATTGGATGCTGATCAAAAGCTGATCAAAAAAACGAGATTAGGCGATAAAGTTACTGGGCTTAACTTATTTCAGTACAGTACGCCTCATGCGTTACTCACATTACAGGCTAACGAACAAACAACTCTGGTTGTAAAAATTGATACGGTTGGTATCAGCAAAACCCCCATCAAAATTTATGGTAAAAACGAATTTCAACACCTTATTCGCTCACAAGTGGGGATTTGGGGGATATTTATTGGCGTGCTTATCATGGCGGCCCTTTATAACTTAGTGTTATTTTTTGGTATTCGTGACCGTGTTTACCTAATTTACATTGGTTATATCATTTCAGCCTTATTACTTATGGGCTCAGTACTGGGTTTTGGTTTTTATTTATGGCCTCTTTCATGGCAACTATTTTTTAATGAACACGTCGTTTTTAGTAACTATGCCATTGCCTTTTTCACGGTCGCATTTTGCACCATGTTTTTGCGTTACCACAAAGACAACTGTCTTCTCTACAAACTCAGCATTAGCTTTTTAGCCTTACTGTTCAGTTTTAGCTTAATTAGCTTCTTTATGTTGGAGTACCATTCGTCAAAGATTTTCTTTGCCTTAATGGTGCCGCTGTATATTTTATGTATTTGCATGATTTACAAAAAGCTTGTGAGTGGCTTTCGTTGGGCAAAGTTTTATGTGATGTCATGGGTCCCGTTAATAATAGGTGCTGCTGTGCAACCACTCGAATTAACGGGTTTTATCCCTTACAGTTTTGCAACTCGCCACCTATTTTTAATTGCGATTTTATGCGAGATCGTATTAATGGCAATGGCTTTGGCCGACCGTGTACGGTACCAACGAGAGAAAGCGCTGTATCATGCGACTCATTCGCAGCAAACAAAATTACTTAATCAGGCCATGTTAAAGCAAGCCTACATGAGAATGATAAATGAGCATAGAAACGCCAACTTATGCTTGTTAAAAATCGAGCAGTTTAATGCCTTAATGAGCATTTTAAATCCGACCCAAAGCAGTCATATCATTACCACAGTTGCTAAATCTTTAGAGCACCAACTTAGCAAACAAAGACAGTTTATAAGCTTAGAATCCTCACTGGATACCGCCCCAAAGGTAGCCGATTTAGGCAACGGCATACTGGCTTTTGTTTCAACCAAAATTCAACCGCAAGACGAGCTCAACGAAGAACTCAATACGCTTTGCAAACAACTGCCAAAGCAGTATCAAATATCAGGGCTAGATTTACAGCTTTATTACCGCTTCAGTATTACAGAACCTGTGGAAAATGATGGTTTTGACTCTTGGTTACAACGCGGCTATTTAGGGCTGTCACAAAAGCACCAAAATACAGATACAACCGCCCCACATATCGACATGGATTTAAGTTTAGCGGTGTCATTACAACACGCGATTCGCAGCAACTCTCTCGCCATTTACTTGCAACCCATTGTCAATTTACGCACCGGAACTATCGTGGGTGCTGAGGCGCTATTGCGCTGGCCATCAGCCGATAAGCACCTTGATATTGAGCAACTAATTTTACTTGCTGAACGCACAGGCCTTATCAACGAGCTAAGCTTATGGGTTATCGAAAAAGCATGTCAGACAGTGGCAAAACTGAATCAACAAGGCTATTACGATCACACGATTAGTGTGAATTTAAGTGCTAAAAATTTAGCCATTCCTAAATTAATCGAAAAAATCGAAAACAGTATCTTAAAGCACGGGGTTTCTGCTGCGCAGTTAAAATTTGAGTTAACTGAATTTGCACTGATAAAAAATCACACTGATATGGTGCGTTTCGTAAATGAATTAAATAAATTAGGAAGCCAAGTGATTCTTGATGACTTTGGTACAGGCTACTCTTCATTGAATTATTTAGTTAATTATTCATTTAGTACCATTAAAGTTGATAAGTCATTTATTCTCGACCTTACCAACAACGAGACACACCAAGTTATCGTTAAAACAGCCATTGATATGGCTCATAACCTGGATATGAATATCACCGTTGAAGGCATTGAGGATCAAACGACAGAACAGTTATTAATTAAAATGGGCGCCGACCAAGGACAAGGTTTTTATTACAGCAAAGCGATTCCATTCGATGAGTACCTGTCGTTAATTGCCACACATTCTAAATAGAGCATGTTACACTAGCCTTTTTTACATCTTTAGGGGCTATGTAAAGATGCAAGGCACACTTCGCAAATTAAAATCGTCGCACGCTGCACCCGTTCAATACCACCTGCCAATTGGTGATGAACTCGTTTCTTTAAATGATTACATTGGCAAAACACTGACACTGACTTTTACAGGCAATATTTTTTGTAGCAACTGCGGCAAGAAAACCAAAAAAAGTTACTCGCAAGGTCACTGCTTTGTATGCATGCGTAAGCTCGCTAGCTGTGATATGTGTATTATGAAACCAGAAACATGCCACTTTGATAAAGGGACTTGCCGCGAGCCACAATGGGGGGAAGAAAACTGCATGATCCCTCATTATGTCTATTTAGCAAACACTTCTGGATTAAAAGTCGGTATTACCCGTCACACGCAAATCCCCACTCGTTGGATTGACCAAGGCGCGACCCAAGCACTTCCTATCTTTAAAGTGCAAACTCGACTTCAATCGGGTCTTGTTGAAGTTGCTTTAGCACAGTTTATCGCCGATAAAACGAACTGGCGAAACATGTTAAAAGGCCAATCAGAAGTCATCGATTTAAAAGCTGCTGCTGCAGAACTTATTCCGCAAATAGAGCCTAAGCTCTCTGAACTTGCAGCGCTTTTTGGTGCAACAGCCATTGAAAAACTTAACGAAGACGTTGTTGAACTAGACTACCCTGTTAGCGAGTATCCGACAAAGGTTAGCTCTTTTAACTTTGATAAAAACCCTGAGGTATCTGGCGTACTTCAAGGTATTAAAGGTCAGTACCTCATTTTTGATACTGGCGTCATTAATATTCGTAAATTTACGTCTTATGAAGTCACTCTGGGTTAAGCACTCTGGGCTTTAGCAAGATAAAAGTCATACCATTGCTGCTTCGCTATGGGGCGGCAAAAGTAATACCCTTGGATGGTATCGCAGTTAAGCATTTGCAAATAGTTTAGCTGCTCTATTTTCTCCACGCCTTCAGCAACCACATGAATACTTAGACTTTTTGCAAGCGTAATTATTGCAGTTACAATCTCACTATTGCCATATTCATCCGGCACTTTGGCGATAAAACTGGCATCAATTTTCAATGTATCAATGGGTAACTTGGTTAAATAACTTAGCGCAGAATACCCCGTGCCAAAATCATCAAGCGTAATATGCACACCGAGTTTTTTTAGTGCAAGTAACTCTTGCTTCGCTTCACTAAAATGACTAATAAAGCAGCTTTCTGTTAGCTCAATTTCTAACTTGCGGGGGTCTACATCATATTGTTCAAGTAAACGCGCAACATTAGATGCCAGCAACCCCTGACGTAAATGATTGGCCGAAATATTAATCGCTAAACGGCCTGCCTCAATATCATATTGCCGCCATTTGGTTAATTCCTTACAGGCTTGCTCGATCACCCATAAATCAAGCTTAACAATTAAACCAAGCTCTTCTGCAAGGGGGATAAATTTGGCAGGCGATATCACACCTAAACTCGGCTCTTGCCAGCGTAATAATGCCTCAACGCCTAATATTTTACCGCTATTTAAATGCTGCTTAGGCTGAAAGTACAATTCGAATTCATCGCTTTCGATAGCATTTTGTAAACGACTCATCATCGCTAAACGCTCTAAAGAACGTGCATTCATCGCGGGCTTAAAGAGCTGAAATGAGTTTCGTCCGACTTCTTTAGCACGGTACATCGCTATGTCGGCATGTTTAAGCAACGTTGCACTATCAATGCCATCATCGGGGTAAACAGCCGCGCCGATTGAAGCAGTAATCGCAACCTCATGTTCATTAATTAATAGTGGCATACTGACTTGTTGTAATACTTGCTCTGCGAAGCCCAATAAAGTTTCAACACGGCTCACTTCGCACAGCAATACAAACTCATCGCCACCTAAACGCGCTAGAGTGTCTCCTTGGGGGAGAATAGATAAAATACGATCTGCAACTTGCGCTAATAAGTTATCGCCAGCATCATGCCCTAAGCTGTCATTGACTTCTTTAAAGCGGTCTAAATCAATAAACATCACAGCGAGTAGATCATCGTTTCGCTTAGCCGCACTTAATGCGATTGAAAGCCGGTCATTAAATAAGCGTCGATTAGGCAGACCGGTCAATTCATCGTAATAGGCAAGCTGTGAAATCTTTTCTTCTGCGCGCTTACGCTCCGTGATATCACTGAAAATAGCAGCGTAAAGAATTTCATCAACATTAGGGTCTTTAATTTTAATGATGGTCAACCACTCAACAAACTCTTCCCCCCCTTTTTTGCAGTTACAAATTTCTCCCTGCCAAACTCCGTCGTACTCAATGGCATGCCACATTTTCTGATAAAAAGAACGACTGTGTTTTGTAGAACTTAAAATACTCGGCCGTTTGCCGATGACTTCATGCTCAGCAAAACCTGTTAGCTTTGTGAACGCGGGGTTTACTTGAATAATCGTGCCGTCTCTTTGAGTCAGCATAATGCCATCGAGTGAAGCATCAATAATCTTATTAGCAAGGAATAAGTTACGCTGAGACTTTTGTAGTGCAATGTCGCGTTGTTCAATTGCACGCTCTAATTCACAGCAATAAGCCGATTCAATTTCAGTAATCAAATCGGCAAATGAAATAACGCCACAAATATCGGTATCTCTCACAACAAGATGACGTACATTTCGATCAGACATCAATCGGTACGCATCAAATAGGCTGCTTTCACTATCAATTTCAATCAATGGATAACTTGCATACTGCCAACAAGGATTGAGCCATTCAGTTTGAATGATCAACCCAACAATATCACGCTGCGTAATAATGCCATGAATATCTAACGCTTGATTATAAACAAGAACGCTTTCAAGGCGCTTCGCGCGCATAATCTCAACTACGCCTTCGATAGACATCGCTGAGTCCACAATTTCTAAATCGGTGCGGTATTGCTCATGAATGGGTCTAAACTGTAAATAATGATCAAGTCCTTGATTATGAACTATATCAGAAAGGCTGAGCATTCCCGCAGGCTGCTTATCGTTATCCAATACCAACAAGTGACGAATCCCATGCTGCTGAAAACGTAATGTCGCATCACTCAGCAAGCACTGACTTGGCACAGAAACAACTGGCGCCGACATCACCTCGTGAATCGCCACATTTTTAAAAACAGGGCTGGTAATGTCTACCTGTAAGCAGTCAGCTTCGGTCCAAATACCGACAATTGATTGTTCGTGTTTAACAAAAATAGCCGTTACATTATGAACATGCATCAACCGCACAGCATCAACCAGCGGAGTATGCGCAGGGCACGATACCAGCTTTTGCGAGAAAACATCACCGACCTTTTGATGGCGTCTTGGTTGATTCATAAGCAAACTTACCTAGTTTTGAAAGGAGTTAGCAATTATAATCATTTCAACCTATGTAGCTTTGATGCAGGACAATAAATGCACCAATCATTTCCCTTGATCATCTGCGCACAGCAGGAGTTGGATTACTTAAAAGATGAGAGTGATCTGGAGAGTTTCTTATTTAATTTAGATGAAAATCAAAAAAATCAGGTCATTTTAATAGCCAAAAACGGCCAGCACTTTGACTTAAATAATAACCAACTCGCCCCATTGAGTGATACAGATCTGGCAAAGCGCGTAACGCAACATTTAACTCAAGAAGGTATTTGTTGTCTCAGTAAGGTAACGAGACTGACTACGCAACAAGCATTTTCACTGCTGGAGTCTTAGGGCGCATCCACCAGCGCTTTTACATGAGCAACGGCGCTGCGACCTAATGCAGAAAGAGCGTATCCCCCTTCTAAAAAAGACACAATACCCCGGCAGTGTTGTTGCTCACACAGCTCAGCGAGCTGAGATGTTAGCCATGCATAGTCATCTTCTACAAACTTTAAGCTTGCCATATCATCTTCTAAATGAGCATCAAATCCCGCACTTATGAATAATAACTCAGGCTGAAATTCAGTCAGTTTAGGAAGCCATTGCTCAAGATAAACAGCTTTTAAATCATTACCATCACTGGCAATTGGCAAGGGGGAATTAACCAGAGTTTGATTATTTTCAACAGCCGTATTCGGATAAAAAGGATGTTGGAACAAAGAGCAAAATAATACATTTTCATCGTCTAAAAAGATGTCTTGCGTACCATTACCATGGTGGACATCAAAATCAACAATTGCAATGCGCTGAACCCCTTTACTTTGGGCATACTTAACCGCAATTGCTAAATTATTAAAGACACAAAACCCTGCAGAAGTGGTGCGGTTAGCATGATGGCCAGGGGGTCTTATAGAACAAAATGCCGCATCAATGTTATCAGCAAGAATTTCATCAACCGCAAGTATGCCCGCCCCTACGGCTCGCTCAATGGCTTTCATCGAGTCGGGACATAACCATGTATCACCATCTAGTTCAGCAAGGCCTGAGCTTGGAATCGTTTGCTCAACATGCCGAACAAGGGATTCATCGTGAGCACGTAAGAAGTCATTCCGGGTGGCTTTAGGCGCTTGTAAATGAGTTACCGCAATATCAACACCGCTTGCCAGTAAGCGATCAGTGATCATATCTAATCGTGCTGGACACTCTGGATGATCTTCTATCATTTTGTGTTTACGGCACATTGGGTGTGAGATAACAGCCGTTCTCATAACATGCTCCTTGAACAATTTTCTCCGATTATAACAAAGCCGCCATGTGGCGGCTTTGCGACTTTGGTTTACTTTTTAGCCTGTAAATCGAGGTTTCTAAAGTCAAAGCTAAAGTCAGTGACCTCGGTCGAAACGGCACGCATTGTCGCGCTACTGACACGGTTATCGGGGTTCATTTGGAACTCGATATACGCATCTGCTTCAAGCAGCTTCTCATCCCATTTAACAATAAACGTATTACCGGTGTAATGCTCAAGCTGGCCTTTTAAACGTTTGGTATGAGTGAAATCAATACGTAGTTGACCATTTAATTCTTCAATTATTACATCGCCATACCAGTTATCATGCAATGTGCCTGTGTAATTAATATTAGGCAGTTTAGGTTGATAATCAGCGGGGGTTTCTGGCGTAGCGTTCGCGTAGGCCTTTTCTTTGTTCTCAAAATGCTTTTTCGCTAACTCTTCCACCCAATCTTTATCGTCAAGTTCAAGGGCATCTTCCAATACTTCGTAAGTCACAGCTGATAATGCACTGAATGCTTGCTGGTTACTTAAAATGACAATCCCAAGGTTTTTCTCTGGGAGTAACGTTACTTGCGAAACCATGCCAAGAATCCCCCCACCATGGCCTAGCTTTTTAATTCCATGAAAGTCTTCAATACTCCACCCTAAGCCATAACCTCTAAATTGCTGATGATACATGTCATAGGCACTTTTTGATGCCAGTGAGGTAATGTGTGGATGCCACATTTGCTGCTGTTGTTTTTCTGTGAATAATTGCTCACCGTTAGGCATTTTTCCGTGAGCAAGTTGTGTACGTAGCCACTGGCTCATATCGTTTACACTGGATGCTATTGCACCTGCACCACGAAAATCTTCTAAGTAATTAACGAAAAATGGGTGTAACTGACCATCCATCGGAATGTGGCCTATTGCCCAGTTTTTATTGCTTTTAGGAATACGTGAAAAACCTGCTCGTGAATTTTCCATCGCAAGGGGTTGTAGTATGTTTTTTTCGATATAATCATTCCAGCTCATGCCTGATACGCGTGCAACGACTTCGCCTGCCGTAACAAACATTAAATTGTTATACGCATACTTACTGCGAAAACTACTTGCCGGTTTTAAATATTTTAGACCTGCGATAATCTCATCAATCGATTTATCCGTGTCAGGCCAGATCATTAAATCGCCTTGGCCTAAACCAAGGCCACTGCGATGGCTTAATAAATCGCGTATGGTCATTTCTCGGGTCACGTACGAATCGTATAAACGAAACTCAGGTAGGTGATCAATCACCTTGTCATCCCAATTTAACTTACCTTCATCAATCAGTTTTGCTAACGCGGCTGCCGTGAACGCTTTTGTATTAGAGGCGATACCAAATAACGTGTCTTTGTTCACTTTTTTACCGGTATCAAGGTTCGCAATACCAAAGCCTTTAGCTAGCACTACCTTGTCATTTTCAACAATCGCAACAGCCATCCCCGGTACATCAAAACGTGCCATTGAGGTTTCAATAACTTTTTCTATTTTTTTCGTGTCGATATCGGCATAGCTGTTAAATGCACAGCTAGTTAACAGCGCAGCTGCTACGGCTAATTTACGGAATGTCATAATGTACCTTGGTGATTTTTATTGTTATGAATAGCGAACTCTTTCGCTGCTCGGGTTTTATCTGGATCATCGCGACTGTCTCGCGATAGGATAGCTTCACTGTAATGATTTGGCACGCCAGCTTCAAGTGCGCCGCGATGAACATGCTGAAGATACCAGTCGAATGGCAGTAACGCGCTGTCTAATGTATTTGCAATGTAGCAATGCGCTGTCAATTGCTCACCTTCAACTAATTCTACACACACATCAACACAATCGTATCGTGGACCTTCAATTTCATCTAATATCGCTTTTTCAGCTAAACTTAACTGATACACCACACCATAAACTAACGCTTCAGGCTCGTGGGTTTGACGAATACTGCATTTAGCTGAGCCATCTGTGCTCACCATATCAAACGTCAGTTCGTAGCCTTTCAATACCGCTGTCCCGACACGCTTTGCTTCAGGCAGCCTAGCTAATAGACGACTTGACGACATGTTTGACCCAAATGAAAAGTTATATACTGTCATAATCACCTCACACGACTACACGAATGGCTAAGGCAATTAGCACCACACCAATGCCTCTATCAAACCAATAACCACGCTTTAAAAAAAATGCGCGAACCGATGCCTTAGAAAGCACCAGTGATAAAAATGAAAACCACAGCCAAGTAGCCACAGCCATATACACCCCATAGCTAGCTTGCACTCCAACTGGCGTATCTGGGCTAATTACAAGTGTGAATAACGACATAAAAAATAATGTCGCTTTAGGATTAAGCGCATTAGTAAAAAAGCCACGTCGAAACGCTTTGAAGTAGGATTCAGGTGCAGTTTCCGTGAGTGTTTGTTCATCAGTGTGAGCGGGCTTAGCACTGCGAATTGCGTGTACGCCTAAATAAGCTAAATATGCACCTGCCACGTATTTAAGCACCATAAATAAGCTGGGTGATTGTGACAAAATAAGCGCCACGCCTAAAACACAATAGCCAATATGCAGCAGTATTGCCGCGCCCACTCCCGCACTAGTCCAAAGCGCATTTTTACGCCCTTGTTGAATACTTTGTTTAAGCACAACAGCAAAATCAGGGCCGGGGCTTGCCACAGCAAAAAAATGCGCCACAGCAATTAATAAAAATTCATCAACATATTGCACGTGCTAACTAACCTACTTTTTGTTCATCTAAAGCAAGTAGCAAAGGATTAGCGCTATCATTAATAAAGGCTTTTATCTGCTTTTGTGCTTTTTTATATTGGCTACGTAAATGTGGTTTCAAATATTTTTTAGTTTGATTGTCTGTTTTAAAGTGCGTGACCAGTGCATGCATAAATAACGTTTGAGGCTCTGTTAATGCAGCCTGACGATTTGCATACGGATTATAACCACACCCACATCCACCTTTAAACTGATAGACCGTGTTACTCATCATAACCCCAAACCCTAAATAACACGCAAGTGCATCACTGGCCTGTGGTAAAAACTCTTTTCCACCTGGCGGTAACACGCCAACATGATGAATCAATATGGTTGCCAACGTACCAGCAAAGCTCGCCACTAAATCTTGTGGTTGGTTAATTTGATTTTGGTTAAACGACACATTAATCAAATGATTGGCAGGTACCATAAGCGTTGCACTTTCCCCTCTTAATGAGTCTTGAAACGCAAAATGAGGAAATACCTGTGGTGTTAATTGCGAGGGCGAGACCAAATTAACTGGCCACGCTTGCATGCCGGCATAATCAACAACGCGGGCAAATACCTTTTTTGCCATGTCTTCAATGCTAGACACACTGTCAGGAAAGAACTGACTATTCGGCAAAATTATTTGTGTCTGATTTAAAAAGTAATCGCTGTCAAAGTGCTCAACAGCCCACATAAACGTGTCTATTAACCATTGTTGTTCTTGTTCATCAACTAATGGGGCTGATTTAAATAGTGCTAACATAATTTACTCTTGTGAAAGTGCCCACTGCCATGCTTCGGTATTATACAAAGGCACCGTAGATAAGGCGTGATGATGGCTGCCTGTTGACTCTTTGGTTGAATAAGACAGATACAATAAAGTACGCGTTGGCGCATCATAAATGCGACGGACTTTTAACGATTTAAATAAAATACTTTTCGATGACTTAAACACCACGTCACCAGATTTACTACGATCGATACTTTGTAACTGCTGAGCCGTAATTGGTCCCGTTTGACGACACGATATCGACATATCCGATGGATCGGCAAAATCGAGGTTAGCCTCAATATGACTAATATGACAGGTTACACCGCTAATAAGTGGGTCTTGTTGTGATACAACTTTAATATCTTTAGTCGTAAATAGCCCTAAACTGACTGACGCAGCCTCATCCGAACAGCCGTTGAGCAACGCCAAAGTCGCTGCACAGGCTACATATTTCAGTAACTTCATGTTAGTTATCCTTATAAAAACGCGCGTTATGCATTTACAACAATTTGCCTGCTATGTTTCAATACTATCTCAAAACATCCTCAACAACGAGCACCTAAACAATGAAAAAGTCGCTAACTGTATTGTGCTTAATGCTAACGAGTTTCACCGCCTCTGCTGGGTATTCTGTCAGTGCAGGTTTTGGCAAGAATTTCAGTCAATCATTAGAAACCGAAGAAAACCTAAAAATTGATCTCGACGATGATAGTCAATTTACATTCAGCATTGACCGAACTATTGAATCAGCACGGTATGGGCTATTTTACTCAGCAACAACATTGAATATGGAAGCACAGAGTGATAAGAAAATCGAGATGCAATACCTACTATTTCAAAGTGCTGTTGAAGTGCCTCTAGGTAAAAACATCAATGGCTTTGTCGGTGCACAAATTGGTGCAAACCATGTTAGTACCAACTTTACAGAGTCTGATACCTTTTTTACCACAGGCTTATATGCCGGTGCTGAGTACTTATTTACCGACAATGTACGTGTTTATGTTGAAAGTCGCTGGTTGGCGACTATTGTAAATAATGCAAGTAATGTGTCATGTACCTTGCCCACATCAGAAAACGAACAATGCCTTTGGCATTTCGACGGTGATGTGTTGAACCAATTTCAGACAAACATCGGTTTTAGCTACCGCTTTTAAGGAACACCCCATGCCGCATATTGTTATTGAACACTCTGAAGACTTACCAATTCTTCCGCAAGTGCTGGTTGAAAAAGTACACTTGGCAGTCTTTGATTCTGGTTTATTCGAACTATCAACCATAAAAACGCGTGCCATCGCTTATCAACACTACCAGCTAGGTGAAGGAAAAGACGGTTTTATTCACATTAGCGCATCGATAATGCAAGGTCGTACCGTTGAACAAAAGCAACTCTTGAGTGAGCAATTGCTGAATTGTTTAAGAACATACTGTCGTCGTTCGTACAGCTTAAGTGTCAACATTTCCGACATGAACCCAGACATTTACTGCAAGTGTTAAACAATTTGCTGAGTTAGAAACTCTGTTCATAAGCATTTCATTTCTATTTAAGGCAACAAATAAGCAGTAAGCACTCACCACGCTCATTGGGCAACAATACAAAACCCAATGAGCAACTCTGTGCATATTCAGCTCTCCCTTTAAATCAAAAGAATGTGCTGTTTAAAAATGATAATAACTTGCTTGCTTAGTCATTAAGCGAACATCCTCAGTACACTTAGATTAGTGTCGTGGTTCTCACTCAATGCTTTACTCTCCCTCTAACACTATTTCAGCGCCGAATGCTCTTATCTTAGTAGTCGCTTTTTCAAGGTGTGACTCAGTAATAAAACAAGCTAATAAACCATCAAAAGAGAGCGAATATTACATAGTTACTAGCTTTTAGGTACTGGCTTTTAGGTACTGGCTTTAACGTACTCACTTTAGACTAATGAGTTACATAGCTACAATCTTATTCGCTTCTCTTTAAAATCATCAAAAACATAACAAATTGTTTTTATTAAACAATATTTAAAAATAGATGTAAAAAAGACATATAAGCCATCAAAAATAGAGTTTAAATGATTTGTTACCTCATTCTGTAATTGCGATAACTCATTACAGGTGCTCTTTTCGCCTTACCTTAGTGATGGATGTTGCAATGAATTAACACCTTCGAGTACATCCCTAGCACCTGATGATAGAGACAAATAACGTAACGCACATAGAAAATTAGGAGGTAAAAATGAATAATCACTCCATAGCAAAGCGAAAGCATAAGTATCGTGAAGAGCAAAAAGGTGTACTGGCTTTAATGCTTGATTTTACGTTTATTATTTTCGTTACATTAATCTGCTCTTTATATATTTACTCACTTTGCTTTATATCACTTAAAGCTTTGTAATACGCAATTAAAGAGAACCCGAGGTATTAACATGCTCTTTTCTAAGTTTTTAATTTACACATTACTTCTTACAAACTCATTGTTTATCACCACAGCATTGGCACACAATAACGATGAAAAAAGCACCAAGTATGATGATGGCCCTTATTTATTTTATAATAACAATCACATCCAACAATTTGATGTGATTAACAGCAAGCTAGAAATTACAAACTATGCTGGCCCACTTGCTATTCCTGAGGAGTTTAAAGCGACAGACAAGGATCAATATAGTGATGTAAAAAAGTTTGCTGCAATCAGTGATATCCATGGGCAATTTGCAATATTTAAAAAATTGCTCATCAACAATGGTGTAATAAACGACGCATTAAATTGGCAGTATGGTACTGGGCACCTAATCATAACTGGCGATATTTTTGACCGTGGCGACACTGTTACAGAAGCACTTTGGCTAGTATTCAAGCTTGAGCAACAAGCAGCAATTGCCGGAGGTCACGTTCATTACCTTCTCGGTAATCATGAATATCTAGTTTTGCGAAATGACCAACGCTACCTGCACCCCAAATATAAACATACCGTCTCGTTTTTTAACGATAATCTAACAGAGCAATACAGCGTGCAAAGTGTGTTAGGCCGCTGGTTAAGAAGTAAATCAACCATTATAAAATTAAATGACTTTATTTTTTTACATGGGGGCATTCATGAGGACTTTCTGAATCTAAACATGACACTTGAAAGTGCAAACCAAGCGTTTAGAGACAGCATATCTAAAAGTAAGAAGGAATTAAAAGCCAATCCTTTATGGGCTACTTTACATGGAAAAACAGGCCCTATCTGGTATCGAGGCTACTTTAGAGATGAGCAACTTAAAGATGAAGCGGTTGCTGGCGTGCTAAGAAAGTTACAAGCGAGTAAAGTAATCGTAGGCCATACTTCAATGCCATCAATCGAAACGCGTTTCGATGGTAAGGTTATCGCGATCGACAGCTCAATCAAACGAGGAAAAGAAGGTGAATTGCTCCTATGGGAAAACAACCAGTTTTTTAGAGCAACGCTTACCGGTGAAAAAAAGCCACTGTAATAAATGCAATTTAAAGCTGCAACATTAACCACCCAATGCTTAAAGGAGTGCTTAATGTTGCAGTTAACTACACCGTTAATGAGAATGGGTAATGAATAACAGGTAACTGAACAGATTAAGACGTACTTGCACTTAAGGCATTTAGTTTTAAACCCACAGTGTTAAAACCCACTTAGTCTTGTACGCGCTTAGCCTTAAGCCCTCTTGTTTTACACAGAATTTGTCCCCTATTTCGCTGCCTTGGCTATCAGATAAAGACACCGTAATTACATATACATGCCTTTTCTTTTAATACTTACCGGCAAAGCTGTAAAACAGTGGCAGCAAAACTAGAGTTAGAGAAACTAGGGTATAAACTCGGCAGGTAAACGCTTGATCTCTATATCAGGCAATAAATAAGCGGTATAGACTAACCAACGCTCATTAGGTATGTAGGTTAAACCTGATGAGCGGCTGTATGCTCGTTCAGGTAACGCAATTAAATCAAAATGACGTTGTGTTTCTAAATCATAATAGCTAATACGATAGTCGCCTAAGCGCACTTTATAGTAATAAATACGCCCTTCATGAAAAGCATTTTCAGCAACATATAACCATGTATAGTGATGCGCTAAATTAATATCCTGTACCAGTAATTCTTCTACACCTGTGTCGTGATGCTTAACCCAAATAGCATCATTTGAGTTACTAAATAATATATCGCCTTGCGATGTCTCAATACCATAACGAGCTTTAGTATTTACAGCCTTGCCTTTAATTTGCCCATTTAAATCATAACGGTATAAATAATCACCATCCGACACCAAAAACGATTGACTGTCTGCTGAAAATCTCGGCTTAATATCAGGCTTAAATGGCAGCGTTAGCGCTTGGCTTTGCTCGACTTTGAAATCATAAAAATATAAAGACGTGCGTCCTTTGTTTTCCAAAAAGAACAAAATATAGCGGCCATCAGGTGACCACGTAGGATCGAGTATTTGCCCTGTAACATGACTAAAATCAGTAAGCTGTTTGCGAGAACTACTATCAGGGTTCACAATCCATAATTGTGAACTACCAGATTCATCAGATACATATAAAAGTTTATTCTGTTGCTCGTTATATTCAGGAAAACGAGAGCTAAAATTAGTTGAAAGCATTGAAAAAGGTGAACTTGCAACTTGCTCGTCTATTTTCAAGCGCGTGATCACTCTATCGAGATCCCACTGATGATAATACACACTGCCATCACTACTAAAGTTAGGTGAACTCATACCTGCAATTTGTGTATTTATTAAAGAGTTGTCACTTATGTCGTAAAAGTACCCATAACGCTTTCCTGCTTCCACAGCTGTAAAAGCCAGTTTATCTTTATGTGGATGCCAATCAACGCCATGAATATCAACAAAATTATCGGTAATGCGGCGGCTTTCCCCAGAAGACACATCGATTAAAAACAATGCTTTTTGATCATTTTCAACATTTCGAGTCACCACTACTTGCTGAGCATCCGGAGAAAATGACACTGATTCATCGATTACGTCACAGTGATCTGTACAGGGTATAAATGTTTCACTTAATTGATTAGCATGTAAATCAAGTAGTTTTAAGCGACTAACAGACTTACCAGATTCAGAAATTTGTTCATCAATATAAACTAATGTACGACCATCAGCACTAATGTCTAAATCAGTTCGAAACTGACGACTACACTCAGTCAGTACCACACTGGTTGCGTTCACTAAAGAGAGTTTAACAATCTCACAAAACTTATTTGTTTGATACCGATAATAATAGAGAGTCTTTGCATCAGGACTGAATACAGAGTGGCCTTTAGTGTAAGGTGAGTCAGTGAGTTGTTTTGCTGGGTGCTCAGGAAAGTGCAAATCACGTAAGTATAAGTTGGTCGGTTTGCCTAACTGTCGCCATAAATACACTAAATAATGCTGGTCGTTTGATATCGCAGGGTATATTTCTCGCCCGGGACTTGCTGTTACGCTTTCGATACTGTTAAGGGGGAGTGAAAATGCAGTATTATCTTGATTATCAGGTTGGGTAGAAAACTGCCAATACAAAGCAACAACACTAATAACAGAAATGGCTACAAAAGCCCCCGCAAGAATCGGCCTAATCAATGATAAGCGCCTACTTTTGTTTTTTTCGTTTCCACTTAACGCACATTCAGAGGGAGGTTGAACCAGTCGATATCCTGTTTTACGCAACGTTTCTATATAAGTCTGTTCAGGGTCAAGCTCTTTAAATGCTTTACGTAAATGCCATATTGCATTGGTTAATGCTTTTTCACCAACATAAAAATTCCCCTCCCATACAATATTGATTAACTCTTCTCGGGTAATAGCTTCAGGATAACGCGCAACAAGACAAGCGAGTAATTCAATAAACTTTGGTTGTAGGATTTGCTCGCTATTATCATGGATCAGTTTGTTTTCTAGCGGGTTAATAACACAACGACCCAATTGATAAGCACGATTAGTTGTTTCCATTAACTCAAAATAACCCTCATTGTTGGTATGCAGCAGTATATAGCTTATTCAAGTTATCTTAAATCCTCCCTTTTAACCAGCTTTAAAGTTAAGAACTAGTTAATAGCACCTTCACAGTTAACCAACTGATTTTAAATAAATAGACATTCAATAGATGTTAAATAGAGACATAAACGAGTCATGATTAGTTGTAGTTGCATTCACATTTATATAAAAGTTTTAACGTCAATACCTGACAACCAGAGTGTTGCTCGCTGTACATTTATACTTAACTGCCCTTAATTGAGCTTCACTCTGGTTTTTTAGAACTAAAAATAAACACAACATAAGTAGGAACACCCGTGAGAAATCAACTAATCAAACCGTGTGCTATCGCGCTTGCTGTAACGAGCGCTTTATGCCAGCAAGCTTATGCAAATGAAGCTGAAGAAGTTAAAATTGACCGTCAACAAACAACGAACTCTGTTAATGTTAAACCCGAAGCCAAAGAAGACGTTGAGCAAATCATTGTTACTGGTTCGCGCTTAAAGCGTGATAGTTTTTCTGTAACAACCCCCTTAGTAACGATGGACAAAGCGGCGATTGAAGACACTGGTTTATCTAATTTATCAGATATACTTGTGGATAATATGCCCGGTTTAGGTATAGATATTGGTAACACAACTAGCCAATCAAATAACTCTAATACAGGTTTATCAACTGTCGAACTTCGTAATCTAGGTGCTAATAGAACTCTTACCCTAATAGATGGTCGTCGTGTTGTAGCAAATAGTTACAGTGGTAACTATGTAAGCCTTAACACTATCCCGAGTGGTATGGTTGAACGTGTTGAAATCATTAGTGGTGGTGCCTCTGCTACTTATGGCGCTGATGCCGTAGCCGGTGTAGTTAATATTATTACCCAGTCGAAAAAAGAAGGCTTTGACTTTTCGGCTAAAACTGGCCGCACTGATGAAGGTGGAGGTAAAACCTTTACCATAGATGCAAACTACGGCAGTTCATTTGCAGAAGATCGTGGTTATATGTATGTCAGTGCAAACTGGGACCGCGATTTTGGTATTAGTTACTACGATAGAAAGCGTGCCCAGATGGAAGCCGACGTATTCTATAACGAAGATGAACTATGTAATGGTGTTGGCACAACTACGGGCGACCAATGTATGCGCGATACCACACGTGCTGACTGGCGAGATAGAAGTGACGGTCTTCCTGGCGGTGTTTTCTTAGAAAGCTCAAAGAATGATACGCAGTTTTGGTATGACGGTACAAATTTACGTGATGATTGGGCTGGAAACGAAGAATTATACGGCATCAACTCAGCTCAGTATGTAATGTTAAACGTACCGAGTGATAACTTATCACTTGCTCTAAAAGCTGATTTTGATATCAATGATAGCACTACTGCATATGCGCAAGTGCAATTTAGTAAAAGTGGTTCATTTAATAACAAATCACCAGAAGACACATCAGAAGGCAGTGAGGTCGTTTATATTAACCCAACGACTGGTGAAGCAGAACCATTCTCAGCTGGTTATATTCCTATTGATAACCCTTACGTACCGCAAAGAATTATCGATAGCGACCCGTATAAAGACCGTATATATTGGGACCGAAGATTCAATGAAGTGGGCAATATTAGCACTGACAATAACCGCGAGACAATTCGAACATGGGCGGGCTTACAAGGCACTATGTTTGATGAAATGTGGGATTGGGATGTTTCTGTAGGTTATGGTCGATACAAGCAAAAACAAGTACGCGCCAATGAACTTAGCTTAGTACGTTTAGCACAAGCCCTTGATGCTGAAAAGCTAAATGATGGCACTATTCAATGTGCTGACAGTGATGCACGTGATGAAGGTTGTGTGGCTGTTAATTTATTTGGTGAAGGCTCTATCACACCTGAAATGGCTGACTGGATCCGCTCGACACCAGTACTTGAAACAACCAATGAACAACTTACCTTAATGGGTTACATTAGTGGTGATTTATTCGAATTACCAGCGGGTTATGTGTCGTCTGTTTTTGGTGGTGAATACCGTAGAGATTCGCAAGACATTAAAACATCTACAGACATGCAAACGGGCGGTATTACTTATAACTACATGCCAGAATTTTACGGTGAAATTGATGTAGTTGAGGCCTTCGCAGAGTTTGGTATTCCCCTTTTACGTGATGCTCCTTTAGCAAAAAGTTTAGACGCTGAAACATCAATACGTATCTCTAACTACGACATTGACGAAGTAGGCACTGTTGCTAGTTATAAGTTAGGGTTATTTTGGAAACCTGTTGATACACTCGCTTTACGTGCAAATTATGCACGAGCTCAACGCGCTCCTACAATTACCGAATTCATGTCACCTGAACGTGGTGATTACGATTCATACAAAGACATCTGTGATGGGGTGACAGCAACTTCTGACGATATAGGTCACAATAACTGTCGTCTAGATCCAGCTATCGCAGCTCTAATTACAGAGGATGCTAGTTTTGAACTTGATGATGACAACAGTGGTTATTCTCCATCATCTGGTAACAGTAATATAAAAGAAGAAACCGCAGATACTTATACTGCTGGCTTTACTTATTCACCAGAGAGTCTAAAAGACTTCAATTTAGCGGTTGATTATTACGATATCGCAATTGAGGATGCAATTGATGAAATAAGTAATGAGAATATTCTATATCAATGTTACGCATCAAATACTGGCTATGGTACGACTAACCCATTTTGTAATGATATTACCCGCGGTAGTGATGGACAAATCAATAAGATACAGCAGCGTGAATATAACCTTGATGAAATTAGAACTCGCGGTTATGACGTTGTAGCTACCTATAACTTTGACCTAGATGACATGGGTAATATCGCAGTCAAACTTGATTACAACCATATCATTGAACACTCTCAAACATTTTTAGGTGAAGATGGTGATTTCGTAACAACCAACTATGTTGGCTATGGACGAGGTAAAGATAAAGCTGCATTCTCGCTTTCGTGGAGCAATGAAAACTTACGTATTCGTTGGAGCTCTCAGTTCCAAGGAAGCTTCCGAGAAGATGAACAGCTAGATCGAGATTACGAAAAAGCGATTGCTAAAAATACTGAAAAGTGTGCAAATGAATCAGCTGATTGTATTAGTAACCCTGAGCCACTTGCATTTCAAAAGTTTGGCTCATTTATAAAACACAACTTAGCAGCTTCATACACTATGGAACTAGATAATAACAGCGAATTACGTTTATCAGGTGGTATTAACAACATCTTTGATAACAATGGGGCGTTTTTCCCACATGGAACAGGTAACTTCAACTCTGATTGGGGTGGTGGTAAAGGCCGCTATATGTTTATTGGAGCGCAATATAGCTTCTAAAAAAATATTTTAATGCTCCCAAGCAATCCCTGGTAAAGGCGAAGCGTGATGGCTTCGTCTTTTTTTCACCATGTTTGTACCTCAATAAGGCGTGATTCTGCTCGGGCGTATTCAAATGCTAACTTGTGCCCTTGATACAACTCACTTATGCTCCCCTCGGCTGATATAATCAACAGCCTATTTCTATCATAAAATTCATCCACTAAAGCAATAAAACGCCGCGCTTCATCATCTAAAAAATGTTCTTGCAAATCTTGTTTCTCACGCTGATAACTATCTTCAATACCGTGTACTATCTGCTTACCTGTCGCACCTCGTCCCATAACGGGGACGTTAAGTAAATACACTCGCTTAAACTGCTCAGCTAAATAGATATAATCAGCCGTACTGCGTGCTCCTGAGCACAGCGCCATAAAATCAAACATAATGGCTTCTTTTGCCTTTAGCACGGAGCGAATATGTCGATTGTGAACCGTTATAGCCTGATTCTCAGTAATTGCTTGCTCTTGCGCATAAAAGCGCTCTTTTATTGCTTCATCATTATTGATAACAAAATGTTTATTTTGTTTTCCAAAGCGAAGCCGATGATCTGTCTCGCCCGCAATACTCATCACACAGCAATGTTGTTGTAATAAATCAATAGTCGGTAAAAAACGTGCACGTTGTAGGCCATTCCAATATAGCCTCTCAGGCTGACAATTTGAGGTGGCAACCAGTACAACTTGATGCTCGAATAGCGCTTCAAAAAGCCCTGCTAAAATCATTGCATCGCCAATATCAGAGACAAAAAATTCATCAAAACAAAGTAGTTTAATTCGCGCGGCCCACTCTTTGGCAATAACAGACAGCGGATTTTTTTGTCCTTGTAATTCTCCCAAACGTGCATGCACTTGCTTCATAAAATGGTGAAAGTGCAACCGCACTTTTGCTTCGATATCGACATGATGGAAAAACACATCCATCAGCATCGACTTACCGCGTCCAACTGGACCGTGCAGATAAAGGCCTTTAATTGGCTTTCGTCTTTTCCAGAAAGGTGTTGGGACTGTTAACTCAAAGGCTAAACTATCAAGCGCAGTAATGGCATTGCGCTGAGCAACATCATCACTTAAGACTCCCTGCTCTATTTGCGCATTGTAGTACTGTAAAATTTGTCCTTGCTGTACTGTCATAGGTCACTAGTATCCGCTATACTCGCCGCCATTGTAGCCGACTAAAAATGTGATCCCAATGAAATTTCCATGCCGTTTAGATAAATTTATCAGCCATATTGCAGAGTTACCTCGCAGTAAAACCAGAGCGGGTATAAAGCGTAAGTACGCTAGCGTTAATGGTGAGGTGATCACCTCGTTTGATTATTCAATAACTCAAGAAGACGATGTACGTTGGCAAGGCGAACCGTTAGTATTTTTAGGTAAACGCTACTTTATGCTCAATAAGCCCTCAGGCTATGTATGCGCAAATAAAGATGACTTACACCCAACTGTGTTTGATTTATTAGACGAACCAAACATGAGTGATTTTCATGTTGCCGGACGCTTAGATATCGATACGACAGGTCTTGTTATCATCACTAACGATGGCGATTGGTCACACAAAATTACGGCTCCTAAACACAATAAATTCAAAACGTATTTAGTTGAAACACAAGAGCCTATCGATGAAGATGCTATTTTAGCTCTGCAGCAAGGTGTGCAATTACATAACGAAAAAGAGCTAACTCGCCCAGCCATTGTTGAGCAACTTGCGAGTTACAGTTTACGTTTATCAATCTGCGAAGGTAAGTACCATCAAGTTAAGCGAATGCTTGCCGCTGTTGGCAATAAAGTCGTTGAATTACATCGTGAAAAAATAGGCGACATTCACCTTGATGAAAACTTAAATAGTGGTGAGTATCGTCCGCTAACAGACGCTGAACTGATACTCTAAATAGGGACTTGAGTAAAAATCATGATAACGCTGTCATTTTTTCTTAATTAATGCTGATAAACATGGTAGAAGATTAAAGGGGAAATAATAAAGGAGGCTGACTGTGTTATCAGGACTAGCTTTAAAAACAAAAATCACCTTTTTTGCTATCGCTATTTTTATCGCGTTATCAGCGATAGCTTTACTAGGTTTGCAATCATTACGTCATGCCAGTGAAAGCGACAATATCGCTCGCATAAACCAACTAATGAAAAGTACTACCAACATTGTAGAACAATTTGAGTTGATGGTTAAAAACGGTCAACTTGAAGAAGCACAAGCCAAAAAACTCGCAATCCAAGTACTTAGAGAAAATAAATATCACGACTCTGAATACGTGTATGTGGTCGACAACAACCTTGATTTTGTTGCTACTCCGCATGATCCCGAGTTGCATGGTACGAGCTTTAATGACTTTAAAGATGCCAGTGGTAACAGTATTGGTCGCATGGTTGAAAAACTGGTGGGTAATACTACCAATAAAATTATTACTTATCATTGGGACTCTGTCCGTGACGGTGAAACCGTCGACTTAACCTCTGTCGTGCAAAAAACACCTCTGTTCGGTTGGTATGTTGGTACTGGTATCAGCGCAAAAGAAGTTGATGAGCGCTACTGGAGCACCGCAAAATGGTTGCTCGCTTTATCAATGCTCATTGCGATAGCTCTCACGTTTGCTATCGCTCGGTTTGGCTCATCACTCACCAATGCTTTAGGCGGTGAAATTGATGAAGTAATTGGCATTGTTAAAAACGTATCGCGTGGTAATTTACATTCGCCTATTCGCCAAGATGCTCCTAGTGAAAGCATTATTGCCGCAATGCATTATATGCAACAAGGTTTGCGAGGCGTTGTTGGCGGTATTAAAGACGTGACCGACAGCTTACAAAATCAAAGTGTTGACAATGAATCACGTTCAATTGAACTTGATAGACTTACTCGCAGCTTAAATGAGGAAACGCAGATAGTCGCCTCTGCAATTACCGAATTAACCGCCTCAGCGCAAACCGTCGTTGAGCATGCTGAGCAAGCCGCTTATTCAGTCCAAGAAGCTGAGAATCAAGGGCAAAGTGCCAGCCATTTAACCAACGAAGCAGCCGAAACCATTGCCCTGTTAGAGAAGCAAATTGACAATGCGGGCAATAACATTCAAGTACTTGATGATGAGGTAAATAATATCGCTAACGTACTTAGCGTTATTCAAGGTATTGCTGAGCAAACAAATTTACTTGCTTTGAATGCAGCCATTGAAGCCGCCCGAGCGGGGGAGCAAGGTCGTGGTTTTGCCGTTGTCGCCGATGAAGTGCGTGGTCTTGCGCAGCGTACTCAAACCAGTACCGAAGAAATACGTAATATGATTGGGAAACTGCAATCAGCAACGCAAGACGCTAAATCATCCGTGTCGTTAAGTATTGCAACCAGTGAACAAACGGTAGAAAAGTCGACTAAAGCGAACGAAGCACTTAATCGCGTCGCCAGCTCGCTTAGTGCCATTGCTCAAATGAGTCACCAAATTGCAATTGCAGCGAAGGAGCAGCTAGATGCAGGTGAAGATACAGCAAAACGTATTGTGACCATCTCTGATACCGCAGCACAAACAGCCAATGTATCAAATCAAGCACACACTGCGACTGATTTAATTAAAGGCCTCACCATAAACTTAGAAACCGAAACAGCTAAGTTTAGCTAATGAGTACACTTAACGTGTTATTTATGTGCATTTGTCATAATGAGTTCTCAATGTGTCAGCACATTTAAAACAACACAGTACATGACACTAAAAAGCCCAGTAAACAACTGGGCTTTTTATTATTGATTACCTAACTAAGACCTTAACTGTACTAGGATTTAATCTGTACCAAATCAAAGTCAGCCATCCCTGGTACTATTTTTTGCAACCGTGACTCGGTAACATCTAACGAGTTCAAACACTCACAATACTCAGAAGCTTTCATTTCAAGTTGCTCTGCTTTCTTTTGGAGGGACTTATCTATTTCTTTAGATATAATATCCATACGCTGTCCCATGTCGTTGATGCGGTCTTCAATATTTCCTTCGCGAGATTTAAAGGCATCCCCTAACGAAACTAAAATAGCGCCTAATGAACCATGCACCGCTGAGTGAATTTTTTGACTGATCTCTTTAGTAAAGAAATCATCAATTTTCGATAATGATTGCGGAGCAATAAAGAAAAAGTCATCACCGCGCTTAAATTTATCCATCAACGCGCGTTCTACATATTGTAGTTGAGTTTTTAATACTTCAGGCTCTTTATCAGACATCCCTTCAACAACTTGTTCAATTGCGCTCAACCCTAAATTCACACCGTCAGTGGCCAGTTCAACTAATTCTGGCACCGTATCTCGGATACCAAGACTAAATTGCTCAACAACTTTGGTTTCTTCTGGATTTAAATCAACCCAATAACCACGAATAAACAGCTGGTTATTATTATTAATTTGCACACGAGTTTGGCCTTTATCAACAATACGAATGACATCGTCAGTAATAATTAAGCCATGACTTAGCTCGACCTCACATTGTTTTTTTTCTAACGAGGCATAACTAGAAAAGCTAGAGAATGCAATGGCCGCTGCCAATAACGAGCGAGAGAGTAACGCCATATACACCCCAAAAAGACAAAAAAGAGAGGCCGCTAGATTAGCAAATATCCAATTTTATGCAAGTAAAACGCCAAGGCCTAACGTCGCTTTCGCAATAGCTCAAACGTTCATCCATGGTAAGGCTTGGCGTTTTACTTTTTAGACTAATAAGTTAAATTGGCGAGCCCGGAGGCATGGGTAATGCCTTAAAGTTATCCGGCCATTTCCCCGTGTCTAAAAATTGCGACACCTGCTCGCTCAAAAATTGCTTAAATGCACTGTTCCCTACCGAGGCACTGCCTAGCATTGACTCTTGCTGATAACTTTTTGCAAGCTTTGCCAAGTAATAACGAAACTGCGCTTGCACCTCAGGATCAACCTCATCACTGGCAACTAAATCAGCGAACTGCTTTGCCGTTAACAGTTGTACACGCTGAGTTATTTTACCCGCTAGGCCGTCACCCATTTTTTGCTCAAAAATTTGCTGATACGTTTGTGCTAATAACGCATCTAACCCATAAAACGCATCGCTTCTAGCGTGTTGTTGTGCCAAACGGTTAACACGTTGACTATTAAACAGTAAGCTTAAACTATGTGTCGCCGCCACTTCGGGAAGTGCCATTGCATCAAGGGTCAGTCCTGTACGACCAACAATACTCTCACGTGATTTTGACTCTCCGTACGCTTTCGGCGGAATAAGCGATAATATCGATTCAGGCAAGACAAGATTATCAGCCTTAAGCGTTTCAAGAAGCGCATTAACGGCTAATTGTTGCGTTTGTTTTGCAACCACCTGTGCACCTTTAGGTTGTGAGCCATTTCGTACTTCATATTCGTAGTTTACGCCAGCTACGAGCTTTACTGCAGCTTCAACTTGATAGCGGTGGAACAAATATAACGGCACTAACATTTCCTCTAACTGCGACAATGCAGTACCCGTTTTAATATTATGAATGCCAAAACTAGCGAGTGCTTGTTTGCGCACAGCAAGTACACGCATTAATTCATCACTGGGCGAACTGCCATTATCCCAAAGATGTCCCGTAGGGTGTGCCCCACCTTGTGCCCGAGCATCACTGTCTGAGATGAACTCAAGACCTTTACTTTTGTTTTCGGCAAGAATAGCAGCAAGCTGCTTTGTTTCATCTTGATTGCTAAAATCACTGTAGCCATATTTAACGACTTGAGTATCCCAAACGCCCATCCCAGATGCATAGCCGCGACTAACATCCAATTTACCGTGCTCATTAAAACTTAATAAAGGATGCGGGTAATCCATGACAGAGGCTCTGTCGGCAACAGACGCTGCAAAGTTGTGAGAAATACCCAGTGTGTGCCCTACTTCGTGCGCACTGAGTTGGCGAATACGGTCAAGCGCCATCGCATGTAAACGCGTTGCCACTTCATTCCCTTCTAAATACGGGGCAGCTAATGCTTCTGCTAGTAAGATATCTTGACGTACACGCAATGAACCAAGAGTCACGTGGCCTTTAATAATTTCACCCGTACGTGGGTCAATCACTGAACTGCCATATGACCATCCTCGGGTTGCTCTATGCACCCATTGAATCACGTTGTAGCGCACATCCATAGGGTCAGCATCATCAGGCAGCACCTTCACAATAAAGGCATTTTTGTAGCCTGCTGCTGTGAAAGCATCGTTCCACCATTTAGCCCCATCTATCAGTGCTGTTTTCACTGGCTCAGGCACACCTGGATCTAAATAATACACAATCGGCTCAACGGGCTCACTAACTGGTAAGCTTGGATCTTTTTTAGCTAAACGGTGACGCGGGATATAACGCACATACATGGTTTCATCCAGTGGTGCCGCATAATCTTTATGTTCAATACTCCAAAAACCAGCCTGCGGATGGAATTTACGCGGCGTGTAGTTGTCATCGGGTAATTTAATTAAAGAGTGATGCATGTGCACTGTCAGCGCATAAGGGTGCGCACTAACTTGACGAACATACTTACCAGGGTTGCTACCTTGAAAGGTTAAAACCGCTTCAAGCTCAGTATTTTCTGGGAATGCGTTTGAGCGCGTTAAATACACCGCACTTCGATTGGCGTCTACATTAAAACTACCCTGCCCCCGAGCTGCTAAGCTGCGAGTAACGCCATGTACATCACTTAATAAGTAAGGAGTGTAATCAATTAGGGTGGCAGAATCGGATTGGGCGACAACATCAAAGCCGGCAAGAATACTTGACGCAAATGCCTCTTTTATACTTTGTTGTTCAGCGACATTGGTAGTGTTAGCGCGATAATACGTATTGAGTGCACGTAACATGACTTTATCGCCAAAACGCTCGAACTGCACAAGGTGGGTATTGCCAAGTTGCCCTCGGTCTAGACCAATATCATTCGAGCCAACGCCATACGGCAAGCTTTGTTGTAATAAAAACGGCTGCGTGAGTTTATCTACCTCAACATAGACTTTGCCGTTTTCAGTGTCGTAATAAAAGGAAAAGTAACCTGAAAAATGTGTCATTTTTTCAGTAAAATCATTTATAGACTTAATTGCTGCGTGTGCTTGGGTTATCATAGTAAGTAACACAGCTAAGAGCAGGTATCGTAGTAATGGTATTTTTTGCATAATCTTATCTTTGTTATTCGCGTTTTAAATACTGTACAGGTATTAGGCAGTATAAAGTATCGCCGATAAAAAACAGCTATTTAAGACGAAATTCAGCGCTTGCTAAGACATTCTCTCTCACACTAAAAAATGTCTAGCTACAACGTTATCAGGAAAATAGAATGCGTAGACTCCCACCGGTATTGCTAGAAGATGGCTGCCCACGAGAACTGATTTCATTGATCAGAACGGTTCTTGCGGCATGTAAAGAAATTTCATTCCGTGTTGGCCAAGGCGCCCTTTCTGGCGTATTAGGGTCAACTCTTGATGAAAATATTCAAGGTGAAACACAAAAGAAGCTTGATGTCCTTACCAACCAGCTTTTAAAAGATATCTTATTAGAATCGGGCTACGTAAAAGCCATCGCTTCTGAAGAAGAAGATTTCACTGTAGCAGGGAATCCGGACGCAAAGTATATTGTGGCGTTTGACCCGCTTGATGGTTCATCAAATACCGACATAAACTCCTTAGTTGGTACTATTTTTTCAATAATGGAAGCCCCTGAAGGTGCAGACCCAGCTGACCAAAGTATTTTCATGCAACCAGGTAAAAACCAAGTTGCGGCTGGTTATGTTTTATATGGCCCATCGACAGTACTGGCATTAACAACGGGTAAAGGCACTCGCTTTTTTACGTTAGATAAAACACACGGTACCTTTTTATTAACAGAAGACTTTGCCAGTATCCCTGAAGAGACCAGTGAGTTTGCAATTAACGCCTCTAACCAACGTCATTGGCAACCGGCTATGCAAAACTACATTACTGACTTGATTGCTGGTGATACAGGTCCTCGTGGACGCAACTTTAACATGCGCTGGATTGCCGCAATGGTCGGAGATGTTCACCGCGTGTTATGTCGAGGGGGGATTTTTACTTACCCTACTGACACAAAAGATCCCAATAAACCAAACAAATTACGTTTACTATACGAAGCAAACCCTATGGCAATGTTAATTGAACAAGCTGGCGGTATTGCTTCTACCGGCACTGAGCGCATTATGGATATCCAACCTAATGCCATTCACCAACGTGTTGCGGTGATTTTAGGTTCCAAAAACGAAGTAGAAACTTGCTTGGGTTATCATAAGTAGCGACAGCTATAAAAAATAATAAAACCGTGTTTGTTAAAGCAGCACGGTTTTTTATTACTCACTCCCGGTTGTGCAATCACCGCGTTGGCGGCCAAAAAAGTTACTTAATAAGTGCTAATAACGTAATCAGCGTCTCTTTACTCAGCTCGCCCATTTGCTCAGCATTACTCAACGCAAAAATAGCCCCTTCAACAGCACTTTCATCGATATCTTGGCGTGACTCTAAAACACTCGCCCATAATTCTAACTCATCAATATCAATTTCATTGCTGATCACACGCTCTAGTACATTACAAAAAGTTGCTTTTGTGAGTGTATATATAGCGCCTTGATCATCTGCGGTATTAACGATTACAGCCACAGCTTGCTCGCGTTTCTTACCAAAACTCGCAAACTGACTTAGTGCGTCTAATTTATCCATTTGCTATGCTTACCTATTAATATCAAAAAATTACTTCTAGCCAATGACCATCCTTAGTTGCTCACAGTGTAATGCGACACTGACATGCCGTGCCGACGATATAAACGCATGCTGGTGTAATGAATTACCTGCTATTTTACCACTTGATGACGCCGCAACATCCTGTTTATGCCGTGATTGTACAATTAAAAAGATAAATCTATTTTTATCTACGCTATATGAACAGCCCCTTGCACAGCAATTGGCTTTTGCTAAACCCTTTTCGCATCATGGAAACTTAATAGAAAATCTCGATTACACAATGCAGAACAACTACATGGTATTTAGCCGCTGGTTCTTTTTAAAGCGTGGTCATTGCTGTTCCAATGGCTGCACTCACTGCCCATTTACCGATAAACAACAGTAAAGTAGAGTATTTATTCAGTTATTTTGCATTTAATTGCAAATAACGCATGACTGAAAGAATAAAAATACATTATAATTGGATATAAATTCACTTAATATCCCTTATTTATTGCTTAAACTATTAACTTAGTGTGTATTTTAAGCATAATTTTATTGTAACTTTATCGGAATCAAACATGAATACCTTTAAGCCTGCTCTACTTGCCAGTGCAATTTCTGCGGTTTTAATCAATAGCAACATCGCACTCGCTGCTGATGATACTGTTGAACTTGATAAATCAATTGAAACTATTCAAATCACTGCAACGCGACGAGCAGGTTCAGTACAAGATGCGCCACTTAATATCACCGCTTTAAATGGTGATGTAATTAGCGATCAGAATATTGGCGATCTTGAAGATGTTGCACGCTGGGTACCCGGTTTAACAATTTCTGACCAAGGTGGTCGTGAAGGGTCTCCGATCATTGTACGTGGTCTTAATACAAATACCTCAGACCGTATTTCTGACAGTGGCACTGTTGCAACTTATGTTGGTGAAATACCGCTCAGCATCGATTTGCGTTTAACTGATGTTGACCGTGTAGAGGTCCTCATTGGTCCGCAGGGCACCCTGTATGGTGCAGGTACTTTAGGTGGCGCAATTCGCTATTTATTAAAGCAGCCAGAACTTGATATCACTGAAGGTAAAGTAACCGGTGATGTATTCAGCATGAATGAAAGTGATGGCACTGGCGGTGAGTTTGGTGTGGTATTTAACACCCCACTCATTGACGATAAACTCGCATTACGTGCCAGCTTGAACTATTACGATAACCCAGGTTACATTGATTACACCCACGTGGTTAAAGAGCCGGGTGTGTCTAACCCAAATCCTGACTTTAGCGACAGTAGCGACGTTAATGCGAACCTTAAAAGCGTCAGTGACGTGAACGATGAGCAAATTACCACTGCCCGCTTATCACTGCGTTGGTTAGCAACAGAAACAGTTGATGCAACGCTTAACTACTTCTATCAAAAACAAGAAAATGGCGGCAACTCAACATCGCAATACGGCTCGTTGGCTGATAGCAGTGCTTTGCAAGGCGTATCAGGTAAATACGACAATGTCGCGCGAGTGCTTGAACCTGGTGAAGAAGAAAACGATTTATTAAGCTTAGAAATAAAGGCAGATCTTGGTTTTGCTGAACTTGTTTCAGCATCTGGCTGGTCAAGCTACGAGCAGTCGGGCCAACGAGACCAAACAGACCTACTCTACGATATTTGGTCTGGCTATGCTGATTTCCCTGCATTTGTTGGTTACACGCACGATACATCAGAGCGCGATAATTTCACTCAAGAGCTGCGCCTCGTATCAAACAGCAGTAGTAATCTCAACTGGATTGTCGGCGGTTTCTACAACAAACTAGAAAGCCACTCTGATGACCGCGAGTATACGCCGGGTCTTACTGAGTACTGGGGGGGTGGCATTTTAAATGTAGAAGAAGATCTTGAATACATTCTCATTTCAGATAGTGAAACCACTGAAAAAGCTATTTTCGGTGAAATTGGCTACAGCATCACTGATCAGTTTGATGTCACCTTAGGTGCGCGTTTTTATGAATATGACGTATCGACTACGTCGGGCTCTGCAACACCACTATATTCAGGCGACTTTGATTCACTTGATAACCTAGTAATGGAAAATGTCAGTGCAAGCGATAGTGGTAACTTATTTAAGTTTAATGCTAATTACACGTTTGATAATGGTATTCTTGCTTACTTTACCGTCAGTGAAGGTTTCCGTATTGGTGGTGGTAATGGGATTGCACCATGCCCAGACGTGTTACCAGAGCAACAAATCGTTTGTGCACTTCCAAACGAAGAAGATTATAAACCGGATACCACCGTTAACTACGAGCTTGGTTTTAAATCATCGTGGTTGCGTAATCGCTTGCACTTTAATGCCGCGCTATTCAACGTTGATTGGAAAGATGCACAAGTCGGCAGCAGTACTGTTAACGGCCAAGAACTTATCACGTCAAATGCAGGCTCTGCCAATTCAAAAGGTGTTGAACTGTCTACCCGTGCCATGATCGGCGACAGATGGGCTGCTTATGCAACCTACGCGTACGCTAAAGCAGAGCTAACTGAAGATACACCTTACTTATTTGGTGTTCTTGATGACAAACTTGCACACTATCAAAGCTACTATGACGGCGCAAAAGGAGACCGTTTACCGGGAGCACCTGAACATCAGTTCTCATTTGGTCTGCGTTATGAGCAAGACATCCTCGGTGATAAGTTACTTAGCGTAAACTACGGGATTACAGCCCAAAGCGATGTAATCACAAAAGTAGGTTTAAAAGCCGACGGTGAAATACTGCCAGGTTACGCTCTTAGCAATTTATCAGCAAAAATTACAGGCGATATGTGGTCAGCAACCTTATACATCGATAACCTGTTTGATAAGTATGCATTTACCTCTGTACGCCGTGATAAGTCATGGGCAGGACAGTCTCAATATGCTGAGCTAAACAAAGAGTTACCTGAGTTACAACGTGTATATGGCCACTACACAACAGCACCCCGTACTATTGGCTTAAAATTTAGTTATAACTTTGAGCTATAATTAGCCTATCTCATAAAAGCCTTGCTGGTTTACCGCAAGGCTTTTAAGATGAACCATGCTTAATAGTACTCAACACGCGCTTCGCACACATATACATCAACTTCTAGCGAATAAACAACTGGCTGAAGCCCACCAGCAGTTAGTTTTACGCCTGCAGCAAAACCCGCATGATCACGTTAGCTACTTTTTACTCAGTGAAGTAAATACAGCTGCCGGTGATTTAAATAAAGCGGTTAAGTTAATTGAAAAAGCCCTCAGTATTGAGCCTTTAAATATTTATCATTTAAACCTCGCTAAGCACCTTATATTGCGAGGGGAGATAAGTCGCGCCACTGTTCATTATAAAAGTGCAATGGCAACACAGCATTACAGTGCGTTGGAGTTAGATACACTCGCCAACATTGCAACTCGCTTAGGCTATTATGATGATGCCCTTACATTTCAACAATCAGCCTATCAACTTGATAAGCAAACACCTCAAATAAGCTATAACTTAGCAGTGGCCTTAAAAGTTCACGGCCTGTTTGGCGAAGCTAAAACACTATTAAAGCAGCTTATTACTGAACACGAGCACTATTATCAAGCCCATTATTCACTGGCCGAGTTGAACAATACCGAAGAAGCTAAGCAGCACTTAAACGTGTTACACCCCCAAGCTAAACGCGTACATACAGCGAGTGATCAACAGGCGTATTTCCATAGTCTTGCTTTAAATTATGAGCATTTAAACGACTACGAGAATGCATTTAAGTACTTTACGCACAGTAAACAAGCTATTGCGCAACAACTTAACTATCAATCACAGCAACATCGTCAGTTTTGCCAAACATTAATGAGACACAGCACACACAGTCAATTATCCCCTAGTAACTCTGACTTTGCCCCTGTGTTTGTTGTAGGGATGCCGCGCTCAGGCACCACTCTCGTTGAAAAAATACTTAACCAAAGTGATGAATTACAAGGGATTGGCGAACTGAATGATATCGCACAACTCATGCAACATGGCACACAATCAAACCGTGTTATTGATAGTGAAATGTTCGCCAAGGCTTACGCTAGCGCTGACATTCACCAAACAATAACCCACTACCAACAACGAGCCGAAAAACTCAGTAACACACTGCGCAGTTGTGATAAACAACCGTTTAATTTTTACTATATTGATTTTATTTTAGCGGCTTTTCCTCACGCCAAAATAGTGTGTATGCAACGAAATTGGCATGATTGCAGCGTAGCCAATTACAGGCAGTTATATAACCCGCAAAGTGTCTTTCACCATTACAGCTTTACATTTTACGATATTGTCGCCTTTCACCAAGACTACACCGCTTTAGCGACGCACTTTGCCACTAAGTACCCTAAACAAGTGTATTTACAGAGTTACGAGCAGTTAGTCGAAGAGCCAATTAAACAAACCCAAAAGCTTTATGCATTTTGTAACTTAAATTGGCAAGCAAGCTGTTTGGCATTTTATAAAAATAACGCAGCATCTGCGACAGCGAGTAAAAAGCAAATTCGCCAGCCACTTAACAAAAATAGTATCGGCAGCTGGCATAACTACGCTGCATTTATTGATGCGGGCCTTTTTCAATAGGTAAATCGTGACAAGCTCCCCACTCACTCCATGAACCATCGTAAACCCGAAGGTTAGTATAACCACACTCATCCGCACACAAAGCAAGGGCACAGGCCGTCACTCCTGAACCACAGCTAAATTGCAGCTGAGTGTGTCCATTTACATGTGAGTTGAACAATGTGTGTAATGCATCAAGAGACTTAAGCTCCCCGCCATTCAATAAATCTGACAAAGGTAAAGAACGACTACCCGGAATATGACCACTGCGCATGCCATCACGTGGCTCTGCTTGCTCGCCAGTAAAACGAGCTGTAGGCCTTGCATCTAGCGTGATAATACTCGTATCTGAAAGTGAATTTAGTACCTGTTCTGCCGTGATAAAATAATCTTTACGGGGCTGTGCAACAAAGTTACCTTTTGTTGTCGGCGTATAATACTCAGAGTGAACATCAAATCCCTGAGCCAACCACTTTGCTAAACCTCCACTTAAGACTTTTACGTTATCAAAGCCCATAGCCTTAAACATCCACCATGCCCGTGCTGAACTAAATAAACCTTGGTCTTCATAAATAACAACACGTGAATTCTGATTAACTCCCGCGACTTGCATGTGTTCGGTGAATTGCTCGCTACTACACATCATACTTGGGACCGGATTACAGTTATCAGCCAGTGTATTTTTAAAATCAAAGCGCTGTGCATTCGGTAGCATAGCGGCTGGAGCGTAGCTGCCCTCCTGACCTGGGCGAACCATACCCGCATCAAAAATAACCAGATCCTTCGCTGTCAGGTTATTATTTAACCATGAGGCTGAGACTATATTTTTCATTTAATTCCTGTTTAGTCATAAGTGTTTAAACGCTGCTCACGCAATTCATCAAACTTTCAAATTCTGGATGTATCTTTTATTCTAAATGTTAGAATAAAAATTAGAAAAGGTTAATTAATAGAAGTCATGTCAGTTCCTATATTTGTCATTAACATGCAAGGCAGTGAAAAGCGCTGGAAAACACTCAATAATAGACTTACGAACATAGGTATCAGCGCCGAGAGGTTTCCTGCGACAATTGGCAAGGAACTCACTAAAGAGCAATTAGATGAGTGGTATTCACCGCAAAACAATAAACAAAAATATCATCGTGACTTAACGCTAGGCGAAATAGGCTGCTATGTAAGCCACATGCGTATATGGCAAAAAATGGTCGATGAAAAAATTAATCATTGTTTAGTGCTTGAAGACGACCTGTTTATTGAAGAGCACCTAATATCAATCATAGACTTATCAAGTTCGCTGCATGGTTGGGATCTCATTAAGCTTTCTGACAACAGAGATTTTCCGTTTATTGATAGCAAAAGCCTTCAACATAATTTCACACTTGGTAATTATCGAAAAGCCCCAAATGGCACACAAGGCTACCTTTTAAGCTTATCTGGAGCAGAAAAATTACTTATTCGAAAACCCTTCTGCCGGCCTGTCGATGTGGATATGCAATTTCATAGCGAGGTAGGGCTACAAATGATCGGTATCAAACCCTATCCAATTTCAGAAGACAGAAGTTTTGAAAGTGATATAGTGATGGCAAATTCTGGAAGGCACTCATCACGATCCACATTCCTTAGGAACCTAAAGTATAGAATTAACATGTATTTGCAACGAAAAGTGAAAACTGCAGATATTGAGAAAATAGTTATAACGAATATATAAAAACGGATTGTTGAAGCATATTTAAATACTAATGAAAAACTTATCAACTATAAATAACCTCTCAATCAGCGGAAATGTACTAATTGTATTACCAAAATTTATTGGTGATGTTGTCAACTGTACCCCTACAATCGGCATATTAAAAAATCTTTATCCACAAAAACAAATTTACGTTCTTGCTCGTCCTCATCTAGTTGATATTCTTGCTAGAGATGAAACAATCCATGTTATCAGTGATGAAAGGTTTAACAAAAACCAACCTACTTCTTTATTAGGCCAAGCGAAAAAGTTAAAAGAAAAGAATATAGGACTAGCAATCATACTCCGTAATTCTCTTTCTGAAGCACTACTATGTTACGCAGCGTGTATAAAGTTTCGTGTTGGTTATGCACAAAACGGCCGCTCTCCACTCTTAACACATAAGTTTAAGCTGAATAAAAACCACCATTATATTTATCGTTATTGTCGCTTAGTCAATGAAAGTCACGGCGAGCCTTTCTCCCAATTTCCCAATACCAATTTACATTATAAAAAAAGTAACTTGATAATTAAGAAAAGTGAAAGCAAAAATATTGGTATTTATTTTGGCGGGACAAACAAAGGACACCGTCACTATCCTGTAGACTTAGCAATTGACGCTTTGCAAAAAATAAATGCTGAATATAAAAGTTGTCATTTCTATCTTGTCGGCGATCCAACTGAAAAAAAAGACTCAGAGCTTCTAACTTCTCAGCTTCAACAAGATACAATCCATATCACTAACTTAGTTGGTAAAACATCACTTATTGAAATGGTTGATGTAATTGCTAGCTTAGACTTGCTAATATCAATCGATTCTGGACCAATGCATATAGCTGCAGCTGTCAATGTTCCTTTCATTGCCGTTGTTGGTTTAGGTACTTCACCTTGGAGCACGGTTGCTCCAAAACAAAAAAATTATATTGCCTTAGTCGCCAATGGTCAGCAACTTAAAGAAAGTGAATTTATTCGCGATATAAAGCCTGAACAGATTAGTCATGCCGTGACTCAGCTTATTTAAAACGAGTAATAGCAACTCGCTTAATTAAGTGGTCTATTTTGAGACAATAAAACCTCGTTGATAACAAAACAAAAATTTCGTTATTTAGTGGTTCTCGGCAATTGCTCCTGCATTGCTCTACCTCCTGCATCCATGCAGTCGTAAATAAGAAATTTTTAACACAGGTAGTGACGGGTTTAATCCCTCACAATGATTAAGCACTATTGCGGGTTGGTATCATATTTAACCCATCTCGAAACAAAAAAGCCAAGTGCTCTTTTAGCAAACTTGGCTTTTATACGCTACATCAGTGCGTCACTTACGAAAGAATACAGCTTAGCCCTGCTTAATTAAGCCGTACTCTGTATCTAAAATGGCAATCACTTCACTGCGTGGATCACTTGGAATAGTGATCTCTTGGCCAATGATCTTACTTGCAATACCCACATAAGTATCTGATACCTCAAGCATCACAGATTCTGGCAAGGTGTAGTCTTTTGCAAGCTGCTCACGCTCATCCATACGATCTTTGTTTAATAACACATCACTGTCAGGCACATTATTGATTAATAACTGACGGAAGCCTTCTTTAGAGTTTTCGATAATTTTACCATCGCGATACGCTTGCCCATCCCAAATACGTGATGAATCAGGCGTACCCACTTCGTCGATGTATATAAGTTTGTCAGAACCATCAACGTCTTCAACGTAACCAAACTCAAATTTCGTATCTACAAAAATTTGGTCAAGTTTAGCAAGCTCTTCGCTGATTAATTTAAAGCCTTCAACCAGTAACTGTTCGTACTTCGCAACATCATCTGCCGACTTAAAATTAAATACTGACAAGTTATTAGTGATGTTTTCACGCGTGATATTGACATCATCCACTTCGGGGATTTCAGCTACGCCGGTAATAATTCCTTTCGTTGAAGGAGTGATAAGTACGTTATCTAGCTTTTGATTTGCTGTTAGACCTTCTGGTAAATCGATACCACAAAAGTTACGGGTACCCTTTGCGTAATCGCGCCACATGCTGCCCGTGATGTATTGGCGTGCAATTGCTTCCACTTTGACTGTACTTGCTTTGCGTACAATCCACACATAAGGGTGAGGAATATCAACGATATGGTTACCAGCAAGGCCTGCTTTATCAAACAATTTAAACCAATGAGATGCAACTGAATTTAACGCGATCCCCTTACCAGGCACGCCATTTAAGCCATTCTCACCTTGCCAAATACAATCAAATGCTGAAATACGGTCAGAGATAACCATAATAGCAAGCTCAGTCCCCTTTGGAACCTGATACCCTTTTTCACTAATTAAACGCGCGCTGTCCTCATCAGTTAACCAATAAACTGAACGCACTTTACCACTGTGTACCGCACCTTTGGTACGGATCGGTAAATCATCGTTTACGTCTAAAACTTTATAGCTAGTCATGCTATCTCCGATAGTATTTGGCATGCTCTTAAAAGCACATGTATGGGATTGGGGTTATGGCCGCCTATAATAATCTAGACGCTGTGAAAGCTCAATCATTGCGCTCAGATCCGCTACGAGGCTCCGCAGATAAAATCAAAAAAAATTAAAATCTCCGTAATTTTGCTGTCATAAACAATATTTAGCTATAATACGCCTCTCGCAATAGGAGGTTTTTTTGGATTACTTAACAGCTACCGCAGAAAAAAAATACTTAATGTATATTTCACAAAACTATTCGTACGCTATTTTGCGCCCATTACAGCAAGAAATCTTAGCGCGCGGTGGCCAAGTTAGGTGGTTTTTAGAGGGTAGCAACGTTAATCATGAATTCTTAAATGAGGGTGAACAGACTCTGAGTACTATAGAAGAGGTTCACAACTGGCAACCTGATGTTGTTTATGCACCTTCAAATATTATTCCTACATTTATTCCAGGAATTAAAGTCGGCGTTTTTCATGGGTTTGATGCCGGAAAGCTAAACAGAAAAGGCGAGAATGATCACTTTAAAATTCGTGGTTGTTTTGACTTATATTGTACTCAAGGACCGAATACGACGGCTCCATTTAAGGCACTTGCAACAAAACATGGCTTTTTTGAAGTGAAAGAAACCGGTTGGCCAACGCTCGATCCGTTCTTTTCACAGATCGCAAATAACCCTTATAAAAACCCAAATGATCCTAGAAAGACCTTATTGATCTGCTCAACGTTTTCAAAGCGATTATCGCTAGCCCCTAAACTTTACGAACACATTAAAGCATACAGTCAGCAAGGTAAGTGGCGTATTTTAGTGCAATTCCACCCAAAAATGCCGAGTGAGTTAGTCGAGCAATATAAAGACTTACAAAACGATAATTTAACTTTCGTAGAAACCGATAACGTATTACCGCTACTACAAGCGGCAGATGTCATGCTATGTGATACCTCCTCTATTCTGCTGATGTTTTTACTGCAAAGAAAGCCCGTGGTAACTTTTTGTAATCAAGCACCCGGTGAGCACCTTATTGATGTAACAAACCCAGATAAAGTTGAAGAAGCAATCGATTATGCGCTCACAACGCCTACTGAGCTGATGACAAAAATTGAGCACTTTTGTCAGCAGTTGCACCCCTACCAAGATGGCTTATCGAGTCAGCGTGTACTTGCAGCAAGCAATGAATTACTATTGAACAATCCAGTACTTAAGCCAAAACCACGTAACTTTATTCGTAATTTTAAAATGCGTAAAAAGTTAAATTACTGGCGATGGTAACAACGAATAGGTCGTTATGATCACGCTTTCAAATGTGCTATTTAAATGGCACGCACAACAAGCTTCGCCCACCATTAATATTGCTTCGCTGCATATTGAGCAAGGTGAGCATGTGTTTTTACATGGCCCGAGTGGTTGTGGTAAGTCGACGCTATTGTCTTTGCTTGCGGGCGTCACCACTCCCAACCAAGGGACTATCACTCTTTTAGATAAGGCTGTTAACCAATTAAGTAATAGTAAACGCGATCGTTTTCGAGCCGATCACATTGGTTATATTTTTCAAAACTTTAATTTATTGCCGTATTTATCACCTATTGAAAACGTAATTTTAGGCTGCCAATTTTCTAAATTACGGCAAAAGCAGGCGCTTAATAACAGCCCTTCTATTAACCTTGAAGCAAGTCGTCTTTTAACAGCACTTGGTTTGACAGATGCGTTACAGCATCAGGCTGTCTCTAAACTGAGTATCGGTCAGCAACAACGTGTTGCAGCTGCACGTGCATTCATTGGCAGCCCTGAAATTATTATTGCCGATGAACCAACCTCCGCACTCGATACACAAAATCGCCAAGCATTCGTTAAACTGCTGTTTGAACAAGCTAAAGCAACGCACAGTACGCTGGTATTTGTGAGCCATGACGAAACCCTGCAAGGGCTTTTTAAGCGCAGTGTTAACCTTGTTGAGTTACAAGGAGGCACACATGTCGCTGCTTAAACTCGCGATTAAAAGTTTACTAAACCGCAAAGCTAGTGCCTTACTCACCTTATTTACGATTGCCATTAGCGTCATGCTCTTGATGTCAATTGAGCGAGTGCGGGTCGATGCTAAAAGTAGCTTTAGTAACACGATTTCCGGCACTGACTTAATTGTTGGTGCTCGCACCGGCGACATCCAATTATTGTTATCTTCGGTGTTTCGTATTGGCCATGCTAATAACGGGGTTAGCTGGCACAGCTATCAATACATTACGCAACAACGTGGCGTAAAATGGGCCATTCCACTGTCGTTGGGTGATAGTCACAAAGGCCTTGCAGTGCTCGGGACCAATAAAGATTATTTCAACCATTATCGGTTCGGAAAAAAGCAGCCTCTTCGTTTTGCATCAGGCCAGCAGTTTAATCACTTATTTGAAGTGGTGCTGGGTTCAGAAGTTGCCAGTTCGCTTAATTATAAATTGGGCGATAAAGTCGTTATTGCGCATGGCATGGGTAACACTAGTTTTCATAATCATGATGATAACCCATTCACGGTAGTCGGTATTTTAGAGCCAACAGGTACGCCGGTTGATAAAACTCTCCATATACCACTTGCTGCAATTGACACGATTCATGGTAAATCTCATACGCACGAAGCCGACCATGTCGAAGATGAATCTCATGAGCATGAGCATGAGCATGAGCATGAGCATGACGAGATTAATTTGGTTGGAAATCCTAAGCAAATCACCGCTTTTTTGCTTGGCTTCGATTCACCGCTTTACACATTACAAGTTCGCCGTAATATCAACCAATATAAACCGGAGGCTTTATTAGCGATTATGCCGGGAGTCACATTGCGTGAACTGTGGGAGATGCTGTCAATTGTCGAAAAAATCTTGCTGCTGTTTTCCATCGTCGTGGTCTTAATTAGTTTACTTGGTATGCTAACTAGCCTGTTATCGAGCCTAAACCAACGCCGAAGAGAGTTGGCAATTTTGCGTTCTGTTGGCGCGAGACCGTGGCATATATTCACCTTGATCAGTGTTGAATCGATTCTCATCACTGGGTTAGGTTGCCTGCTCGGCATTGTACTGTTCTATGGCTTAATGCTACTGAGCGCAGATTACTTGCAAAGCCATGCAGGAATAAGTCTAAATATAGCGTTATTGTCATCCTATGAACTCATGCTATTAGCTGCGATAATAGCAGCAGGCTTTATTGTTGGGTTAATTCCTGCGACCCGCGCGTATTTCTACTCACTTGCAGATGGTATGAGTATTAAAATTTAAGGAATGTTATGCAGTTTTTTCAAAAGTTCGCAGTCTTAGCGACATTATTACTATGCACAGGGGCTTATGCTGGACCACCAAAGGAAATCTTCTGGGAAGATTTAATCCCTAAAGGGCACGTGCAAATTGACACGCAAGCACAAGCAAACCATGAAGGCAGCGAGCAAAACTGGGTACAACCAGACCTTGATGCTCCTGTAGTCAAAGAACTTGATGGCCAATCAGTCAGCCTTCCGGGCTTTGTCGTCCCGCTTGAAGGGGACAGTGAGGTAATTACTGAGTTTTTACTTGTGCCGTATTTTGGAGCTTGTATTCATGTACCACCTCCACCGCCTAATCAAATTGTTCATGTAACCATTAAAGGTGGCGTACCAATCGAGAGCCTATATGATGCCATTGTGGTAACAGGGGTAATAAGCACTGAGACTTGGTCCGGTGAAATAGCCCAAGTAGGCTATAAAATGAAAGCCGTCGGTGTTGCCCCGTTCGAGCTATAATTAAAAAGCACGCCAACGGGCGTAATGCAGATCAGTTAAGCATATTTTTATGATCACTTGACTGATCTTTTCATAGCTTCACAATCCGATATTAGAAATAGTATCGGATTTTTTTATGTCTCTAATTCAACACTTCGATGATATGTCCTCCTTTTTAGATGATGTACATACACTCGACAAACTTAAGCAGGTTCTTGACCCAGATATTCTTGAACAAGCATTTGAACATGCGGGAGTTGCCACTGTTCGCAGAAGGCGGTTACCGCTAGAAGCTATTATGTGGTCTGTAATTGGAATGAGTTTATTCCGAAACGAAACTGTAACTGT
>NZ_LYPI01000012.1:0-219987 GCF_001938575.1 Pseudoalteromonas sp. PAB 2.2 | reverse complement strand
CCCCACCATAAGGTACATTCCCAAGCATTACTCACCCGTCCGCCGCTCGTCAGCAGAGTAGCAAGCTACTCTCTGTTACCGCTCGACTTGCATGTGTTAGGCCTGCCGCCAGCGTTCAATCTGAGCCATGATCAAACTCTTCAATTAAAAGTTTTTTCTGTCCTYCCCATAAGGGAGCGGACATGCTCAATGAATTCTGAATTTATTTAACATCTTTCGATGTTGAATTGACTGTGCTGAAATAAGTAAACTTATTTCCGTTGGTCACTCAGTTTAAATTGAGACTCTAAATTTGTTTGTCTTACTACCTAAGTAGCTCGACTGTTAGAACTCAATCTGTACGAGTGCCCACACAGATGATTGCTTTATATTGTTAAAGAACGTTTCGAGTTGCTTTCGCGTCTCAAGGGATGCGTATAATACATCCTTAATTTTTCGAGTCAACACTTAATTTCAAACTTTCTTTCGAAGACTTAAAACCGAAGTTTTACTTAACTCTCTGCTACGTTGTTCAGCGTCTTTCGTTGCTGCCCGCCGTGTCAGTGGATGCGCATTATAGGGAGATGGATTTTTTACGCAAGCACTTTTTTGCAGAAAACTACTAAAAACTTACCTTTCGCGCAAAAAACAAGCTAAAGGCAGTAAAAAACACAGTTTACTGTACAAAATACAGCCAACTTTTCTCGAGAGGATCTTAAGTATTATCGAAATTAGGTAATAAGCAAGTTTTAAAAATAAAAAAAGCGCCCTTATTTAAATGACGCTTTCTTTCATTTTCTAAATATTAATACAAGATACTATAGAGTTTACGACGATACTTTGAAGCTAACGCATCACCATCTGGTAATGAAGCAATAATTTCTAGGTATGTTGGTTTTGCATCTGCAAAGTTTAGATCTTTCTTAAGTACATTAAACAATAACTCTAATGCTTCTTCTTTGCGCCCTGCTCCATTAAATGCATTACTTAATTCCAGCTTTATTTCTAAATCGTTCGGGTACTTTTCTACTTTTACTTGTAACGCTTTTATCTCTGGTGAGTCTGTTGCTGCCAATGCCTGCTCACATTTAGCTTTAATGTTTGTAAAATAAGCATCGCGCTCGCTTTCATCAACTGAATCTAATAAAGCTTGCGCATCATCTAATTTATGAATTTGAATACAAATATCCGCGAGCACTAATTTTACGCGCGTATGACTTGGGTCTAGCTCATACGCTTTCTTGGCATAATTAAAAGCATTGTTTAGATCTTGATTAATTAAGGCTTGTTTAGCTTGTTCAAGTAATAACTCATGTTGTGCAGGTAAATGCTTTGCAAGTGCATCACGAATTTGCTGCTCAGACTGTGCGCCTGGCAACATATCAACAGGAGCAGCATCTTTTAGCAATACTAATGTAGGCAAAGCTTGCAAGCCAATTTGTTGTGCCAATTGCGACGCCAGCGCTTGCTCCACATCACAGTCTAGTGTTGCTACTAATAAATGCTCACCATATTCGCTGGCTATTTTCTCTAAAATTGCAGCTTGCTGATGACATTCTGGGTTTTGTGCAGAATAAAAACTAAGTAGCACTAGTTTTTCTGAAGATGTTTCACCCAATGCTTGCTGCAGATTCTGCGGTGTAAGATTTATCATATTGTTCATGTGATCGATTGCACTATATATTCATTTAGGTTTTTATATGGTGACGAACATAACAATTACAAGCCCACTCAGTCGAGGTCATTATGAAATTATCGCGCATATGTGCTGCATTAGTACTCCTTAGTCCACTTGCTCACGCCGCATCATTGGATTTAAATCTAACGCAATCAATGCCAAATATCGAAAAGCTTTATTTAGATTTACATCAAACACCCGAATTGTCTTATCACGAAAAGCAAACAGGTCAAAAACTAGCAAAAGAACTTAAAAAGCTTGGTTTTACTGTGACTGATAATGTGGGTGGTTACGGGGTTGTAGGCCTTTATAAAAATGGTGAAGGCCCAACTATCATGATCCGCACAGATACTGACGGATTACCTATTGTTGAACAAACGGGAAAGCCTTACGCTTCTAAAGTCACTGTGAAAAATGACAGCGGTGCGACTGTTGGTGTGATGCATGGTTGTGGCCATGATATCCATATGAGCTCTTTTATTGGGACCGCAGAGCAATTAATATCTCACAAAGATCAATGGCAAGGCACGCTAATGATGGTAGCACAGCCCGCTGAAGAAGTTGGTGGCGGTGCAAAAGCCATGCTAAAAGAAGGACTTTTCTCTCAATATCCGACCCCAGATCATGTCATTGCGCTGCATGTTAGTGCGAGCGTCCCTGCGGGGAAAGTGAGTATGAAAAATGAATATACCATGGCCAGTGTTGACTCTGTAGATATCACTGTAAAAGGCAAAGGGGGCCATGGTGCTTACCCACATACAACAATTGACCCCGTTGTTATCGCTTCGCGCATTGTTTTAGCATTACAAACAATAACCAGTCGCGAGCTTTCTCCATTAGAACCCTCGGTCATTACTGTTGGCTCTATTCATGGTGGTTCTAAACATAATGTCATTTCTGATGAAGTGAAACTGCAATTAACACTTCGCAGCTATAATCCCGAAGTACGTTTGCAGCAAATTGCGGCGATTAAACGAATTAGTAAAGGTATTGCACTGAGTGCTGGTTTGGATGAAAGCTTAATCCCAGAGGTATACGTTCATGAAGATGAGTCTATTCCATCAACTTATAATAACCCCGCACAAACAAATGTTGTACGTAATGCGATTTCCAGTGCACTTGGTGAAGAAAATGTACTTGATGCAGATGCAGTAATGGCAGGTGAAGATTTTGGTTTGTATGGCCGTACAGAGCACCATGTCCCTATCACGCTATTTTGGTTAGGGGGTGTCGAACCTAACCAGTACAATGATGCAATAAAATCGGGTAGCACTTTACCTTCACTGCACTCGAGTAAATTTGCGCCAGATTATAAAAAAGCCCTACCCACAGGAATAACTGCGATGAGCAACGCCGCTGTCGCATTATTCAATCAATAACTGTTTTAAGGCTAAGCTGGCTTAGCCTTAGATTTTGCTTTTCTTTTAAAACGCCGCTTAGGTGGCGTTTTTGGTAGTTGCGCGAATACCTGGCTATCGCAGTGTTTGGCTTGTTCAACAAGTTGCTGCAATTCATCAAGTAGCGGTGTTAAAAATTGCTTATAACTCATTTGCTGTTCAGCAATGTTACTCAAAGAAGCTTCCCACTTCGCTGTTAAATCAGGACTCGCTAACGCAAGAGGTAAGGCACTTATAAGCGCTTGCCCTGTTTCTGTAGCAATAATACTTTTACCTTGGCGTTTTAGAAAACGTCGTTTAAAGAGTAACTCAATAATGCCCGCTCGCGTGGCCTCTGTTCCAAGTCCATCAGTTTCTTTCAGTATTTTTTTGATTTCTGAATCTTTTACATAACGACTAATGCCCGTCATAGCACTTAATAGAGTGGCGTCTGTGAAATGCGCGGGCGGTGACGTCATTTTGTCAACGAGCTGGGCTTCGTAACAATGCAGTTGCTGGCCTTTCTCTAATGGGGGAAGTGTTTGTTCGTCCTTTAATTCTGTTTTACCCATTAATGCTTTAAAGCCCAGACTAACATCTTGCTTAGCTGTTGTTTTAAAAAGCCCGCCCGCAATCATCACACTCACTTTGGTTTCATTAAAAATATAATCTGGATAAAACTGAGCTAAATATTGGCGACAAATAAGTCTATAAACCTTTTGCTCATCGGCATTTAAGGCTGCAGTACGTAATTGTTTAACTGTTGGCACTATCGCATGATGCGCAGCGACCTTGCTATCATTAAAACATTTACTTCGCTTACTGCTATCAGCTTTATTGCATGCTTCATTAGGTTGTCCATTATTATGCGCAATTGCAGCAATAATGCCCGCAGCCTCACGGTGATGATCTTTTGGTAAGTAACGATTATCTGAACGAGGATAAGTAATTAATTTATGGCGCTCGTATAAATTTTGGCAGATATCGAGCACACTTTGTGCTGGCATCGAAAACGCTTTTGCTGCATCTATTTGTAAAGCGGATAAGTTATAAGGCAAAGGTGCTTGTTGTTTTTTTTGCTTTTGCTCAAGTTCTGATACCGTTGCAGGCTGGTCAGTTATTCGCGATACAACATTTTCTGCAAGTCCTCGGTGCAACACGCGACCTTCGTCATCTTGATACGGCTCACACGCTTTACTCGGTTGCCACTTAGCTGTAAATGTTTGCTGGTTTTGGGTTTTTAGATGGGCCAATACTTCATAAAAAGGCTTGGCTGTAAAATTAGCAATTTCATTATCACGGTTGACGACTAAACCTAAAATAGGCGTTTGCACACGGCCAACAGATAACACATTACCAAATCCAGCTTTTTGACCGGCTAATGTATAAGCACGAGTCAAATTCATGCCAAATAACCAATCAGCGCGTGAACGAGCCAAAGCTGAGACACTTAATGGAATAAACTCGCGATTAGACCGCAAATTATTGAGTGCTTTTTTTACTGCATTTAAGTTTAAATCGCTGATTAGTAAACGTTGTATTTGCTGTTTTTTTGCTTGGCTAAGTTTAACTTGATCGATCACTTGATCGACAAGTAATTGCCCTTCGCGGTCAGGATCACCTGCGTGTACAATCTGAGTAGCCTGTTTGATTAACTTTTTTAAAACGGTAAGTTGTTTGCGCGTTTTTGGTTTTGGCTTTAGTTGCCATTGCTCTGGCACGATAGGTAAATGTTCAAAACGCCATTTTTTAAAGCGTTCATCGTACTCATCAGGTTCCGCTTGCTCAAGTAAATGACCTATACACCATGAAACACAATCACCATTGGCAAGTTCAATAAAACCATCCTGCTTTTTTTGAGGTTTTGGCAGCGCATCTGCTATAGCGCGTGCTAAAGAAGGTTTTTCGGCAATGTAAAGTTTCATAAAGCAACACTAGATACTGTTTATATGAACAGTAGTCTAGCATAGGGTTTTTAACTTAGGAATAAGTTAAGCGTGCTTTGCTCGCCGTGTTAGTAAGTAAATCAGTGGTAAATAACACACAATAACAGTAGCAATATTAATGAGAGGCAGCAGCGTCTTATACATATATGTGCTGTACGATAAGTCCCAAAGATGGCGATCGACTAAACGAAAGAGTTGTAAAATAGGGGCCATAATAACAACAAGTTGACCCAACACACTCTGCCACAAATAAACTTTATCTTTGATCCCTAAATACGCAATTACAGCCATCCAAGCAATATCATTGAAAGCCCACACTACATAGCGCCAGACATAAATATCATCAAAACCACGTAAATGGTCATGAATCAACGTGCCGTATAAAAAGAAGCAGGCTGTGATTAGTGCAAACCGAAAGGCAAACCAGTCTTTTTGTAGATAGAAAACGAAAATAGCTGGGCTCAACATGAATACCCAGCTATTATTTAATATTGATATGATGGAGCCAAACCAATCAGGCAAAATTACCTACCTTAATCAGTTTTATCATCATCATCACCACTACCATTACCTGGCATGTAGCAGTACTTATCTATTTTTTTCATTTGTATACTCCATTACATCTGTTAACGAAGTTTTACTGTAATGGATTTATGGTCTCACATCAATAGGGTCTGACTCGTGCGCTTTACCCTGCATTATAGAGATCTCGACGCGTCGATTACGTCGGCGATCTTCATCGGTCACATTGGGAACAAGCGGCCGTGTTTCAGCATGCCCGACAACCACCATACGCGACTTATCAAAGCCGGAGGCTTTTTCCATTTCACTGGCAACCGCCACCGCTCTTTTCGAAGATAAATCCCAGTTATTGGTGTATAGCTCATTAGAAACCTGAAAATCATCGGTATGGCCAGACACCGTAATTTCACCAGGTACGTCTTTAAGTAAGGTCGCTATATCACGAATGATAGGTTTAAATTTAGGCTGTAAAAATGCGCTGCCCGATGGGAACGAGCCATTTTCACGAATACGGATAATAATTTGCTGACCAAGCGACTCAAGCTCAATCGCCCCATCCATAATCTGTTGCTCTAATTGCTGAGCAATTTTTTTCACAAGCTCATTAGTTTGCTCTTGATCAGCCGCTGAAATTGACTGCTCCATCGCTTGCTCTTGCGCTGTACTTTGCGATTCACCACCGCGCTTGTTACCTCGTTGCTCTTGGCGACCACCAGCAGAGCTTTCATCACCCGCTTGAAACTCTAACATTTGCTGAGTCATTTCAACGGTTTGTTGTTGAATCGTTTCAATCGGCGTGGGCTCAGGTTTACCTGGCGTGAACTCCATTGCAATCACCGAGGTTCCTTTGGGAATATCTTTTACTTCAATCTTATTTTGCACACCAAAAGCAAACTTCATCGAGCCTGCTATTTGCTTAAACTTAAGTACATCCATTTCAGAGAAAGCAAGTAAGAGTACAAAGAAGCACATTAATAACGACATTAAGTCAGCAAATGTGCCCATCCAAGCTGGCAGGCCAGGGGGCGGACATTTGCACTCTTGATCAGACATGCCTACTCCTCAGTATCTACTTTACGTTTAGATTCGGCTAAATAGTTTTTCAAAATCCCTTCAATTACTTTCGGGTTTTGACCATCTTGTATGCCTAAAACCGCATCCAAAATGAGGCGCTGGTTTAGTGCTTCTTCGTCTTTACGAAGCTCAAGCTTTACCTGAATAGGAATAGCAATAACATTCGCTAAAAATGCACCGTATAAGGTGGTAAGTAGGGCCACCGCCATAGCAGGACCAATCGCTTTAGGGTCATCCATGTTTGATAACATCGCAACCAACCCTATCAGCGTACCAATCATACCCATTGCCGGGGCGATATCAGCAAGCGATTTAAATAAAGTGGCACCATGTTCATGACGTGCAGATGTCAAAGAAATATCTTTTTGTAGCGTAGCCCTCACAACATCGGCATCATGACCATCAACCAGCATATCAACCCCTTTTCGCATGAACGCATTGGGGATATCAGCCTCTTCAAGCGCGAGAAAGCCACCTTTACGTGCAGAGTCAGCTAGTTCAACTGCTTTTTCAATTAACTCTTCTGGAGATTCAATTTTGAACATGAAGGCTTTAGCTGCAACCTTCCCTATCCCCAAAAACTGTCCCATGGTGAAGTTTGATAACACAATAAAAATCGAGCCACCGAATACAATGACCACCGAAGGTGTGTTGTAAAACATTGCAACTTGGCCGTCACTACTTAACACCATCGACATAGCAATTAAGCCTATGGCACCAAGAATACCTATTATGGTTGCTAAATCCACATACCCCTCCAGAGGAAAATAACACGACACCCTCAGGCATCAAATTTTTATTATTAACTGCTTATCGGCAAGCAATTGAATTACTTAAATCATTAAATGAATTAATTTTATTTTAATGTAAGATTTTTAAGCTACAAGTTTAAGCTGTATCTAAAAGCGTAAAAATAGCATATCGAAATCGCTTTATGCGTAAAAAAACACATCATTCTTTGACCTAGTTTAGCATTCCCCCTAAAATTGGCCTCACTTTCTAATAGCTATCGAGGCCACAATGGCGGCAAAGAAACCAGAAAACTTAAGCTTTGAAGAAGCGCTGGATGAATTATCTCAAATAGTTGTGCAAATGGAGCAAGGTGAACTGTCTTTAGAACAGTCACTTAAACAGTTTGAACGTGGTATTGCACTGGCAAATGCCTCATCGGGTAAATTACAGCAAGCAGAACAAAAAGTGGCCATTTTAATGGGCAACGATAGCCAAGCTCCTCTGAGCAACTTTGATTCAAACCTGGACTAATTCAGTGCAATTAAAAGAACAACTACAACGTGCTCAACACGATGTTGAAGCCATGTTAAATCGCTATTTTGATCAGCCACTTAATACCGAACAAACAATTAAAGACGCAACCCATTATGGTGTTTTAAATGGGGGGAAGCGTTTACGGCCGTACCTTGTTTACGCAACCGGTCGTATGATGGGAGCAAACAAAGCCGATTTAGATGTACTTGCAGCAGCCATTGAGTGTATCCATAGTTACTCACTTGTACACGATGATTTGCCGGCAATGGACGATGATGATTTACGCCGAGGCCGACCAACTTGCCACATTGTTTATGGCGAAGCACAGGCAATTTTAGCCGGCGATGCACTGCAAACGCTTGCATTTGATTTAATTGCTAATCATCAATTTACGGTGCCAGCGACACAACAGGTTAAAATGATAGCCTCATTAAGCAAAGCCTCAGGTATTGAAGGTATGGTTGGGGGACAAGCACTGGATATTGTCTCTACCGATCAAGTGATCAGTGTTGAGCAATTGGAACGTATCCACCAACTGAAAACCGGGGCGCTTTTAAATTGTGCAATTACACTGGGAGCTTTGTGCGCGACTCACTGTGATCAGCATACATTGCAGCAACTAAATCTATTTGGTCAAGCGATAGGTCTGGCTTTTCAGGTACAAGACGATATCCTAGACGTTGAAGCTGATACTGAAACATTAGGAAAGCCTCAAGGGTCAGATATTGCGGCTAATAAAGCAACCTACCCTGCTTTATTAGGCATGGCAGGTGCTAAACAAAAAGCGCAAGATTTACTTGCCCAAGCTCATCAGGCTCTTGAGGCAATAGATTACGACACAAATGAGTTGGCAAGCCTTGCCAGCTATATAGTTGAACGTAAATATTAGTGCCTACAAAAGAAAGACAAAATAACTAAAAAATCAGAGCCGCTATGGGCTATAATGCACTCTGGTTAGCGAAGGATGTATAAAAAACATGACACTTGATAGTAGCAAGTATCCATTATTAAGTTTGGTTGACGAACCAGCACAACTGCGTGATTTAGCGCAAGACAAATTACCTGCGTTTAGTAAAGAGTTACGTGAATACCTCTTGAACTCAGTTTCGCAAAGTAGTGGTCATTTAGCATCAGGATTAGGCACTGTTGAGTTAACTGTTGCGCTGCATTATGTCTATAACACCCCTGAAGATCGTTTAGTATGGGATGTGGGTCACCAAGCATACCCACACAAAATCTTAACGGGTCGTCGTGACCAAATGCATACGATTCGTCAAAAGGATGGCTTACACCCTTTCCCATTCCGTGAAGAAAGTAAATACGATACATTCAGTGTAGGTCACTCTAGCACCTCTATTTCTGCAGCCCTAGGCATGGCAATTGCGGCAGAAAAAGAAGGTAAAGATCGAAAAACAGTTGCCGTAATTGGTGATGGTGCCATTACTGCGGGTATGGCATTTGAAGCGATGAACCACATGGGTGATGTAAACCCAAATGTGCTTATTATCTTAAATGATAACGAAATGTCGATTTCAGAAAACGTGGGCGCATTAAACAACCACTTCGCTCGCATTTTATCAGGTAGTTTCTATACCAATATCCGAGAAGGCAGTAAAAAGCTACTTTCGGGTTTACCGCCCGTAAAAGAACTTGCCAGCCGAATGGAAGAGCACTTGAAAGGCATGGTCATTCCAGGCACTTTCTTTGAAGAGTTAGGTTTAAACTATATCGGCCCAATAGATGGCCACGACGTGAATATGTTGGTCGATACTCTGCGTAATATGCGTAACCTTAAAGGGCCGCAATTACTGCATATAAAAACGCAAAAAGGCAAAGGTTATAAACCTGCTGAAGCGGATCCTATTGGCTACCATGGGGTACCAAAATTTGACCCTAGCATGTCAAAATTGCCTAAATCAAAACCGGGCGCAGCCACATTCTCGAACGTGTTTGGTGATTGGCTTTGTGACATGGCAAAACAAGACGACAAACTCATGGCAATTACTCCTGCAATGCGAGAAGGCTCGGGCATGGTACGCTTTTCAAAAGAGTTTCCTAACCAGTACTTCGATGTTGCCATTGCAGAACAACACGCCGTGACACTCGCTGCAGGTTTTGCGTGCGAAGGCTTAAAGCCTGTCGTTGCTATTTACTCTAGTTTCTTACAACGTGCCTATGACCAACTAATTCATGATGTTGCACTGCAAAACCTCCCTGTTTTATTTGCCATTGACCGTGCAGGTATTGTTGGCGCCGACGGTGAAACACACCAAGGAGCTTACGATTTAAGCTTTATGCGCTGTATACCAAACATGATCATCATGGCACCGAGTGACACCAATGAATGCCGCCAAATGCTTTATACTGGCTATCAATGTAATCAACCAGTTGCGGTACGTTATCCGCGCGGTAGCGCTGGCCATTGTGAAGTGCAAGCACAGATGCATGCAATTGAACTTGGTAAAGCCCGTACAATAAAACAAGGAAACAAGGTGGCCATATTATCATTTGGAACCTTGTTAGATAATGCACAGCTTGCCGCAGAAGCATTAAATGCAACTCTGCTTGATATGCGCTTTATTAAGCCACTCGATACACAGGCAATTAGCGACTTACTAAGCGAGCACGATGTGATTGTAACTCTCGAGGACAACGCGATTGCTGGCGGTGCAGGTTCTGCAGTTAATGAATACCTTGCTACCATTAAAGCCAATGCATCTATCTTGAATTTGGGTATCCCTGATGAGTTTATAAAGCACGGTACGCAGGAAGAAATGCATGCCGAAATGGGCCTAGATGCAAACGGTATTTTAGCCAGCATTAAAGCCTTTATTGCTTAACTTACACAATCAGTTCAAATAAAAAGGAGCATAATGCTCCTTTTTTTAATTTTAAAATCAATAATATAAAAACAAACACTAAAAAAGTTATTTTTTCCTGCATCCAATCTCCCTCCTTCCCCGTTTACTCAATGAGGTTAACTCGTGAGCAAGGGTTATGCTTTTGAAAGCGGTTCTGAGCACTACACGTTGTCTGTTCACTTTTTGATGGATTATTAAATAAGGTATGAACAAATGAAAGCGTTTAAAAATGATGAAATAGCACTACATACTCACACAGATTCAACACTAACAAAATTTACTCTTTGTGCATTAACACTAGCCGTGTTACTCGGCGTAAGTGGATGTAGTGGTGACGACGGTAAAGACGGTGCGATGGGTGCTCAGGGTGTTGCAGGTCAAGATGGTGCTGACGGAGCCAATGGCGTTGACGGTCAAGATGGTACAAATGGCACTGATGGTTCAGACGGTATGGATGGTAACGATGGTGCACCCGGTTTTGCAGCTGCCACCTTTATTCTCGCTAATAATGGCCAAGAAAATGCGGGGACAGTCAATGTTATCAATCAAAATGCCGCTAAGCTTTCAAGTTTTAACACTGGGGCAAATGAAGGTGTCGTATTCGACAGTTTAGGTAACCTTGTACAAGCAGCCGATTCGGGCAATGGGGCAATCAGCACAGTGTGTCAGATTCTCAGCCGAGGTGATGGCGGGATGTATAACAGTGACGTTGATAGAATGATATCAGGTACAAACAGCACCTTAGTCAACCCCAAAGGCATCACTATTTCAAACAAGCACGGGCTAATTTTTGCTGCTGACTTTAATGGTATGCAAGTAACGGTGTTCGGTAAAGAAGCCGCAGGAGATGTTGCACCACTGGCCAGCACAGTGACAGACGCAAAACCGTGGGATTTAACCTACGATGAAATTAACGACCGATTATACGTTGCACTCACTAATGGTGATGTGGCCGTATATGATAACTATGTGATGGGCGGCTTTGCAGCTACACCCGCGCGGACAATTACCCCTAGCGATGAAACCGGCGCCAAAATATCAGTGAACCTTCATGGCATCTCGCTTGAATCACATACTAATAAATTAGTGCTCTCTGATGTAGGAAGTGCATCTGATGCAACCGACGGTGCACTCTTTGTTATTTCAAATGCATCACAGGCTGATGGCATGGTCACAGTTGACCGCCATATCGCAGGCCCAATGTCTATGCTTGGCAATCCGGTTGATATTAGTCTGACAGGCAGTGATTTACGTGTTGCCGAAAAATCAAATGATGCCGTACTCGTGTTTAGCAATATTTTCGCTGGTGACAGCGGTGATATTGCTCCTGACTTAGTGACAGCAACCACAAAGCCTGAATCAATCACACCTACAGTCATGCACAATGGTATGCAAGATAGCTCTGACAGTGTCATGATTAACATGCCATTATTGGGCGTTGCTGTCAGTAGCAACCCAGCTGTACTAGGCGCTACAACCGGTCAAATTAGCCGCATTAATGCCCCCTTGACTGCAGAGCTTGCCAGCTATAATGCAAGTCAAACCATTGAAAGTGTCGCCTTCGACAAATCAGGGACAAGCTATGCCACGTACGATAATGCAACGACATCAATAGGCGGTCTCGTTGTCTCGAACAAAGTAGCAACCCATCGTGATGGCGACACATTTACAACCAGCCAAGACAGGCTAATCACTGGAGCAAATACAGGTATCATTTCACCTAAAGGTATCGATGTGGCCTCTGATAATGGCATGGTATTTGTGGCTGAATTTAATGCCACAACCCCTGGTATTTTAATCTTTTCGAGCTGTGCAACGGGCAATGTTAGCCCACTCATGACTTTAACAGCCAACGGCGGTGCTCGCCCATGGGATGTTGATTATGACCCTGCAACAGACAAAGCATTTGTTGCCCTGACTAATGGCACAGTTGCAGTATTTGACGAAGTGAAAAGCAAATTAATGGCAGGCATGACAACCATCACTGGAGAAGACCGTTTGATCACACCAGCATCCGGCGGTACGGCGTTTGCAGCGCCAACTAACCTTCATGGTATTGATTATGATCCTCTAAGTGATTCATTGATAGTGTCAGATGTAGGCAGTGCAGCCGATGCTACCGACGGTAAAATTTACGTGTTAAATAACGCATCAAAAGCAAGCGGCTTAACCAATGTAAGCGTCAACATTGCAGGGCCAGCTAGTCAGCTTGGTAACCCCGTTGATATTATGTATACAGGCAACCATTTATATGTCGCTGAAAAGTCGAATGGTTTGGTAATGCGCTTCGATAATATTTTAAATAGCCCAAGTGGTGATATTGCCGCGACTGTGAGTTACTCATTCACGGCACCAGAGTCAGTGGCTATTTTACCGGCTTGGCTTAACCATTAAAACTAAAAAGGGGGCTTAGGTAACAAGCGCCCTGGTTAGCCTCACAATGCCTTCTCTAGTAATAGACAAGGCATTTTTAATTACACATTGACCTAGGAACACGGAATACTATAGTGTCACCAGTTCCATATTGCTGAAAAAAGATTGTGCATGTTCTACCGCTTCCAGCACCGTTAATTACAGTATTTGTAGCCCCATCTGAACCATTAAAACCTAAAACATCTCCATTTGAATTAGTGAACATGCCTGTTTCATTCAATTCTGCTAACTTATCTAGAGTACATTCATTGTCAATTACTGAAGGTCCTGCATCATGCCCTTTTAGAGCTGAAAGAGTCATGCCTGCAACTCTCGATGCTTCATCAATAATAGTGTAACGGGCACGTGGCGCGCCATTAGAATCATGAAGGTAGATTTCATAATCAAAAACTAAACCATCTTTGAACGAACTTTCTTTTTCGCTTTGTTCAAACTCCCAAATTAGGGAAGGCTTTTTCGTTTCATCAGTGTATTGTACGGTGAAATTTACACCCATTAGGTTAACTCCAACACTAGTGGAGCTGACTCGCCCTGAATTGTTAATACGATCTAAGACGTCTGCGCTTGGAGAACTTTCTAAGTTAAACATTAGAGATAAATTCATCAACTCTTTGAGCTGATTTATTTTATTCGGCTCGACTATGATGGATAAAGCTGAATTATCTGGGCAAGATGCCGATGAAGATGTACGCGTAGCCTTTGCATTAAAAGTCATTAAATACTGAGAGTTAATTGCTTTATAATTTTGAATATTGCTTACTGCATAATTAAGCGCAGCATTGTAATCAACAACAGCTTGGTAGCCTTCAATTTGATTCTGGCTCAGTGTCATGTCTAATGCTAGGGTAGGAAAAATTGGAGCAACGTTACTGTGCCCTAATAAAAAACTATAAACAGCTTTCGTGTCAGGGTTAACTAAAACCACATTTTTCTGAACAGAGCTACAAATCATATTAGCATCGTTCATTGGACGGTTAGGATCTTCTGGGTAACACTTCTTAGGGTTTACGTACTCATTTTTTGCTATTGTTCTAGCAATGTCTTTACTTGTACATTGCTTGCAAAAAAAAGCCTCAGATTGAATATCTGCTACACCACTAAACGAATAAAGACACAAAAGGGAAATTAAAATTACTTTCATTGTTTTCATATTTCATTCCTTTTAAATACAACTCCAACAAAATGTTATCACCACTATATATTAGTAAATCAAAAAATCATATCTAGCGCATCCAAATCTTGATGTCTGCTAGGCCATTCTCTTGTAAAACACTGAGTTGCTGATCAACATTATTGGTTTGTTCAAACTCAAATGCATCTAGCTGCTCATCAAAGGTAATATTAGCCACACCATCACCCCCGCGCTTTTTAACTTGATGCAGTGCAATATCAGCTAAATTGACAGACGTTTCCCAGCCAATTACTTGGCCGCCTAATAAAGGCAATGGATAAAACGACCAACCGATTGATGCGGTGATTGTTGTCGACTCACCATTTGGTAACCTAAATGAGTTACTCGCCACTGCTTCACATAACTCTGCAACATAATCATCTATCGCGGTGCGTTTAAAATCGCGCAGTAAGAGTAAAAACTCATCGCCGCTCCATCGAGCCACGTAGTCGGAACCTTGAGTACGGCTATTAAGCAACGTAGCCATTTGTTGTAAACAGCTGTCGCCTGCAAGCGGACCATACGCGTCATTAATACGGCTAAAATTATCAAAATTAATAATTAACAGTACCAACGATTTACCTTGTGCCTGCAATGACTGTGAATTTCGCTGAAAGTGTTCAATGTCTTTCGGTAATTGATCAAATAAGAAGCGACGACTACGAAGCCCCGTTAGCTCATCAGAGTGGCTGACTAACTTAAGCTGCGAGTTCACTTGGTTAAGTTTATCGTTAGCCTCACGAAGCTCTACGGTACGCTCAGTAACCAAACTTTCCAGCGCCAATTGCTTACGCTTCTCTTGCGCTCTAAACACCCAGAATACAAGATAAAACAATAGAATAAAGCTGCTGGTGATCAGCAACCTAAAGTAAATAGTCTCATCAAAGCGGCGCGGTACAATAAATGAATACTCTGTTCGGCGTGCTTTTTTCCAATCTTCACCCCGGCGTTTTGCTTCAAGTTGAAATAAGAAAGAACCTGGGGGTAAGTTAGTATAAATAGCTTCACGTCGCGTATTCGCGTATCGCCAATCATTGTCTAATCCGCTTAATCGATAACGAAATTCAATACTCGAAGGCGCATAATAATCAATCGCTGTGTACTTAATCGTTATGTCACGCTCATCTATTTGCAGCTCAGGTTTGTTACCTAATGTTGCGGTGCTCAAATGGCGCAATGGAGTAACAATATTTTCAATGCGTGGCTTTAATGCTTTCACTCCAAAAAGCTCTACACTTTTCGGAATCTCAACAACACCTTGCAAGCTTGGATACCAAATTGAATTTCCTGTATCTGCAACCGCATCATGGCCAAGCCCCGCACAACATTGACTCGCTTTACCATCGAGTTGACGATCAAACGATGAGATAACCTGCTCCACTTTCAAGCTTTCAATATCAGTACCAAACTGTTCAACCGGCATACGGTATACGCCTTTCATGGTACTAACCCAAATACGCTTCAACTGCTTGTCATACACTAGACTAAAAATAGAGCCATAAGGTAAACCATCGGTGGCATCAAGCTGCCGCCACTGCCCTTTTGTACTGCGATAAAATAAGCCGTCATTTAATGAGCCTATTAAAATGCCAACCCCTTCAATGTTTAAAATACTGGTGACGTAGGCACTTTCTAAGCTTGTTTGGTCGCCTATTTTTTCAATACCGCGGTCGGTAAAGTAGTAAGCTCCTTTACTGGTTCCGATAAGACCAAAGTTCTGTTCATCAAGTACATAAGTAATAAATTTACTACCAAGGAACGCGTTATAGGCAAATGGAGTAAGCCCCCCGTAACTTAAACGATACATACCGCGCCCAGTCCCTAACCAAAATCCTCCTTTATTGGAGCGACTAATAGCAAACACTGGGTTGTCTCGTAATGCACGGCCGGGCACCGTATATAAACTTTGGTTCTCGTAATAAAAAACGCCACGACCTGTTGCGATATAAAGGCGATCACCATCAAACTGCAAATCGTGCACAGCGGCACGACCAAATTGATTACTAGGGATTTTGTTAACAAAGTTTTTATTGTAATCGAAATAGCCAACACCACTTCGGTTAGCAACCCACAGCTTGCCGTCGGGGGCTTGGCTTATCGCCATTACCGCCTCGGTCATGTTAGAAATTGCTGAGTGGCGCTCAATACGCCCTTCATGTGCAAGCCATAAACCTTCACTAAAGCTTGCTAACCAAATATTATTTTGGTTATCGCGGAAGATATCTGCAAACCAAATACTTTGATCAAGTTGGCTCGGCTCTACCCATTGCCAGTCACCCGAGTTATCACGGAACAAGAGTCGCCCATAGGTTGAGATCCACAATGCCCCATCGGAGTCACTCATGAATTTATACACCGCCGAGTTACTCGCATTAGGCAAAGGAAATGGGCGTAGTTCATCGTCTAAATCAAGAAAGTAAGCACCCAGCTCAGAAGCAAGATACAAGTTACCTTCAAGCCAAGCCATATCATGAATAATCGTTTGCGCTAAACGCTCGGGAAGTGAGACTTTTGCGGTTAACTCTAAGCGCAGTTTCGCAAAATCAGATGAGGTATTGGTTAAGCGCAGTAAGTGACGTTCATTTACCAGCCAAATTCCTTCAGGAGAGAGCGCCATTTGACTGACAGAACCCACAATTTGCGTGATTGCGGTCGCGTTAGACACCGGAACACTTAACGCTGAGTTCTGTTGCAGTGCTACCTGGTTACGAGCGACATAATAAAGACCATTCGCAGCAATCCAAATACTGCCCTTTGAGTCTTCTAAAATGTCCCGCACGGGGCCTTTCACATTGAAAGTTTGCGACATCATGGTTTCGGGGTCGAGTGTGACTAACCCATTTTTGGTGCCAACCCACAGCAAACCATCACTATCAACTAATAGCTTGTTGATACCATTGCTTGGTAAAAAATCGCTATTTTGTGTATTAAAGTTAGTAAATGTATTACCGTCAAAACGACTAAGACCAAACTGGGTGCCTAGCCACATATAACCCTGTTCGTCTTGCGCAATGCTTTTTAATGATTGTGATGGCAAGCCATTTTGGATATTCCATTGTTTGACAACGTACTCAGTGATAGATGCAAACACCGACGTGCTGCAAAACATCAACAAACAAACCACTAGAAATCGCATCATACCTTTGCCACCAAGAAAACCTTAATTCATTGCTTAAAAAGGTAAAAGGCCACTTTTAAACAAAGCTTGAACACAAATCAATGAAAATACACCTGCTAGAATATCATCAGCCATGATGCCCAGACCACCATGTAAACGTCTATCAAGAATACGTATTGGGCCTGGTTTAGCGATATCAAAAAAACGGAACAATAAAAAACCAACTAACAGTGACTGCCAACTGAGAGCAGCACCAATCATGGTGATATAATAACCAGCTACTTCGTCCCATACAATGGCAGGATGATCATGTACCCCTAAGTCATCAGCTGTTTTACCGCATGCCCAAATACCAAACACACTAATCACCACAGCAAACACAATTTGCAACCACAGTGGAAAGTACATTGTAGTAAAAATTAGTGGCAACGCAGCAAAAGTACCAAATGTACCCGGCGCTTTAGGCGCTAAACCTAAACCGAAACCCAAACCAAAAAATTGATGTGGACGTTTTAAATTGAATAAACGGTTACTGCTCAAACCGGCTCCTTCGTAAAATGCTGAAATCCTTTACCTTGATAGTTAAATTTTTCACCATCAAGTAAAAGTTCAATTTCGCCTACGCCATTTTTGATTTGTCCAATACAACTGGCTTCAACGCCATACTGACGAAGCTTCATATCCACCATGCTTTTATTACTTTCTGGCACAGTGAAAAGTAGTTCGTAATCGTCACCATAATTTAAAATATAATCAAACTGCTCAGCACGCGGAATTGACGCATTCACGGCGTCAGACACCGGAACTTTATCAACATTTATAACCGCGCTTACTTGAGAAAGCGCTAAAATATGCCCTAAGTCAGCCAACAAGCCATCGGAGATATCGATTGCAGCAGATGCTGCACCACGCAATACTTGTCCTGCGGCAACACGAGGAGCGGGGTAATCAAAGCGGTTATTTAAATACGATAAATGCTCTGGTGCGATATTGAAACCTTGCTTGCGCGCTTCAATCGCCACACCTGCATCACCTAAGGGGCCTGTCACGTAAATCCAATCACCCACTTTTGCACCACTGCGACGCAGAGCTTTGCCTTGCGGTACGATACCTTTTGCACAAATAGTAATGGTGAGAGGCCCTTGCGTGGTGTCTCCCCCTATAATTTGCACATTAAAGTATTCGGCAATTTCATGCATCCCTTCAGTGAACTCTTCAAGCCATTCAACGTTTGCTTCTGGCAAAGTTAAACCAACCGAAATCCACGTAGGCTCTGCACCCATCGCCGCTAAATCACTTAAGTTGACGGCCAGTGCTCGATGTCCAAGTGCACGAGGAGAGATATCATCAAAAAAGTGAACTCCTGCAACTAGGGTATCAGTTGTCACGGCTAACTGACAGTTTTCAGGCACGGTGACCAACGCACAATCGTCACCTATTCCAAGGTTTACATCACGGCGGATAATACCGCGACCTTTAAAGTAACGATTGATTAATTCAAATTCCTTCATACACAAAAAAGCCGGCCCAAGCCGGCTCTCCTCTACGGGGTTACTTACTTACGCAGTTCTTTAACTGCTTTATCAAGTACACCGTTGACAAATTTATGACTGTCTTCAGCACCAAACATTTTCGCAAGCTCAATACCTTCATTGATTGCTACTTTATAGGGTACGTCTTCACGGAACTTAAGCTCATAGGCAGACAGACGTAAAATTGCTTTTTCGACCATATCTAACTCATCAGCAGGGCGTGCTAAATGTGGTGCAACAATCTGATCAAGTTGCTTACAGTTAACAACAACACCACGTGCTAGGTCTTTGAAATATTCGACGTCGATTTTAGTCACATCATTTTCAATTAACATTTGCTGTTCGATATCAGCAATTGGGTTGGCACTTAACTGCCAAGAATATACGGCCTGAAGTGCTAAGATGCGTGCTTTACGTCTTGCTGCTGGTTTCACAGAGATTCCTTAAACTTAAATTTTGTCTAACACATTAACCATTTCGAGCGCGCCTAAAGCAGCTTCGCCGCCTTTATTGCCCATTTTGGTGCCTGCGCGTTCGATTGCTTGTTCAATGCTTTCAGTGGTTAATACGCCAAATGCAACCGGGATATCGTACTCAAGTGATACTTGTGCAAGACCTTTGTTTGATTCGCCAGCGACTAAATCAAAGTGTGGTGTACCACCTCTGATCACGACACCGAGGGCGATGATTGCATCATGTTCTTTCTTTGCTGCAACGCGTTTCGCTGCTAAAGGTAATTCAACGGCACCTGGTACGTAAACAACAGTAATGTCGTCGTCAGATACACCACCTGTGCGCTTAAGCTCATCAACAGCACCTGCTAAAAGGCTGCTACCAATAAAGTCATTAAAGCGTGAAATGACAATGGCAAATTTTTTGCCCGGTGCGTATTTGTTACCTTCAATAATTTTCATTTAATAACCCTAAAAAATAAGTTTAAGCGGTTGCGATTGCGCAAAAATTACGGCGCATAATACCACAAAAATATAAAAGTCGCCTAGTTAACCTGAACTCTGGATAATAAATCTATCTCCAGCGGTTACTTTCAACGCTTACTGCCTTGAATTTACATGCAATAGGCCAAGAATACCTTGGCCTTAAAATTAGCTTGCTAGTAAAATTTGTTAACTAAGCTGTGCGTTAATTAAGACTGCGGCTCAACGTAATCAACCACTTCTAAGTGGAAACCAGACAATGCATGATACTTCTTCGGACGACTCATCAAGCGCATTTTCTCAATGCCAAGGTCTGCTAAAATTTGTGACCCCACACCCACTGTGCGTGACGTGCCTTGGAATTTACGATGACTGACATTTTCACCCGCATCTTCTGCTGCAAATGCTTTGACCGTTGCTTCAAGATCTTCGGTTGATTCTTGTTTACCTAAGATAACCAATACGCCGTTATGCTCAGCAATATAGGCCATTGCATCTGATAAACTCCAGCTACGATCTGCGCTGCGGTCTGACAGTAAAATATCGTTAAACGTACTTTGTAAGTGAACACGTACTAACGTAGCGTCATCTTTCGATACGTCGCCTTTTTGCAATGCATAGTGGAGCTGACCATCAATGGTGTCTTTATACGTCACTAAATCGAATTCACCGTGATCGGTTGGCAACTTACATTTTGCAACACGTTCAATGGTGGTTTCGTTTAGATTTCTGTACTCGATTAAATCAGCAATTGTACCAATCTTCAGACCATGCTCTTTAGCAAACACTTCAAGGTCGGGACGACGGGCCATGGTGCCATCGGCATTGAGAATTTCAACAATAACAGAAGAAGGCTCAAGACCAGCCAAGCGCGCTAAATCACAGCCCGCTTCAGTGTGACCCGCACGGGTAAGAACGCCGCCAGGTTGTGCCATAATAGGGAAAATATGACCCGGCTGTACGATATCACTTGGCACAGCTCCTTTCGCGATGGCCGCTTGCACTGTGCGTGCACGGTCTGCAGCTGAAATACCGGTTGTTACGCCTTTTGCAGCTTCAATCGACATTGTAAAGTTTGTTGAGAAAGCCGCTCCGTTATTTTTAACCATTAACGGTAATTCTAACTGCTGACAACGCTCTTGAGTCATGGTTAAACAAATTAAACCACGACCATGCGTTGCCATAAAATTAATAGCATCTGCACTTATGTGCTCTGCTGCGATAATTAAATCGCCTTCATTTTCTCTATCTTCATCGTCCATTAAAATAACCATTTTACCGGCTTTAATGTCATCGATAATTTCTTGCGCGCTGTGTAAATTCATAATGTGCCCATGAGAGTATGATTAATAATGACGTATCTTCGCTTATTTAATAAAACCAGCTTGCGCTAACAAGCTCATAGATATGTCTGAACGGGAAGGTTGTTCAGCCCCTTTGATCAGGCGCTCTAAGTAGCGAGCAATTTGATCAACTTCTAAGTTAACCTGCGTGCCCACTTGAAATTCTGCAATCGTCGTTTGCTCAGCGGTGTGTGGAACAATGGTCAGCTTGAAGCGATTTTGCTCGACCTCATTCACCGTTAAACTAATTCCATCAATACATACCGACCCTTTATACGGAATGTATTTCATTAAATTATGGTCGGTACTTAGCCAGTACTCTGTTGCTCTGGCATTGGCGGTAATGCTTTCAACTGTCGCGATGCCATCAACATGGCCTGACACTAAATGCCCACCAAGGCGAGAAATTGGCTGCATGGCCTTTTCTAGATTCACGGTTTGGCCTTTTTTATAGTGCGCAAACCCTGTCAGGCTAATGGTTTCATTTGATAAATCAGCACTGAAGCCATCGCTATGTTTAGTAACTACTGTTAAGCACACACCATTTGTTGCAATACTGTCGCCTAGTTTTACGTCTTTCATATCCAAATCATTACTTTGAATACGAATAGCGAGATCACCTTGTTTTTGTGTTAATTCAACAATTTTACCTGTTGCTTCAATTATTCCAGTAAACATAATGCTACTCTTTATCTTCAGTGTGTGTGGCTTGCTTTGCTTTGTACGCTGTTAAGCGGATATCGTCGCCAATTATCTGTGTATCGGTAAACGTTAATTGAGTGACATCACCCATGGCTGTTACTTCTGCAAAGTTTAGTAAGCTTTTGCCCATATCACCTATTAACTTAGGGGCAATATAAACAATGTATTCGTCTATTAGGTCTTGCTGTGCAAAAGCGCCCGCTAGGGTTGCTCCTGCTTCAAGCCAAATATGATTAAATTGTAATTCGGCTAACCGTGCTAAAACGGCCGATAAATCAACTTTATTCTTGTTAGCTGCCACCACTTCGTGTTTTACAAAATGTGGCCATTGCTGCTGATTATCAAGCTGTGTTGTGAAAATAATCACCGGACTCTCAATACTAAATAAAGCGAGATCTGGGGTGAGTCTGTTTTGCGAATCGATAATCACACGTGTTGGCTGACGTATCGGCAATGATGTTGGCATTGCAAATGGCAGCTCTTCAGTACGCACATTTAATTTGGCGTTATCACTGATAACGGTATCTGCACCACTCAAAATTGCGCAGCTTTGTGCGCGAAATGCTTGAACGTCTTGGCGTGCTTGCGGACCCGTGATCCATTTACTCTGGCCGTTATTAAGTGCCGTTTTTCCATCTAAACTACAGGCCATTTTACAGGTAACGAAAGGCAACCCTGTTTCCATTCGCTTCAAAAAGCCTTTGTTTAAATCGCGCGCCTGTTGCTCAAGTAACCCAGAGGCAACGTCAATACCTGCATCAGCCAATATTTGTAAGCCACGGCCACTGACTGCTGGATTTGGGTCTACCATTGCAGCAATCACTTTACTCACACCGGCCGCTTTTAGACCTTCAGCACAGGGCGGAGTACGACCATAATGACTGCAAGGTTCAAGCGTCACATAGGCTGTTGCCCCTTTGGCATTATCGCCAGCAACGGCCAGTGCATTCACCTCGGCATGACCCTGCCCGGCAAGTTGATGAAAACCCTCACCAACTATATGGCCGTCTTTAACAAGTACACAACCCACATTAGGGTTTGGCGTCGTGGTAAAACGGCCCTGTTTGGCAAGCTCAATAGCGCGTGCCATATAAATGCTATCAAGTTCAGTGAACGACATGCTTAATCACCTAAACGGGCAATTTCTTCGCCAAACTCACGAATATCTTCAAATGAGCGATATACTGAGGCAAACCTAACATAAGCTACTTTATCAAGCTTTTTGAGCGATTCCATAATACACTCGCCGATTAAATGGCTTGAGATTTCACGCTCTCCGGTGGCACGTAGCTGTGATTTAATCACGTTAACGACTTCTTCGATTTGCTCTGTACTCACTGGGCGTTTTTCTAATGCGCGGTGCAGGCCATTTAATAATTTGTCTTCGTTAAAAGGTTCTCGACTACCGTCTTGCTTTATCACCCTTGGCATAACAAGTTCAGCACCTTCAAAGGTGGTAAAACGCTCGTGACATTCGTTGCATTCGCGACGGCGTCTAACTTGGTGACCACCGCCAACAAGTCGTGAATCGATTACTTTAGTATCTTTTGCTGTGCAAAAAGGGCAATGCATAAGGTTAAACTTCCGTTTATAAAAAACAAAAAAAGACCGCTTAATAAGCGGCCTTTATAATAGCAAAAAACAACACTATTGTTATCTTAATTACGGTTTAACCAGCAATTAAGCGTAAACAGGTAGTTTTTTACAGATTGCTTTAACTTTCTCTTTTACTTCTGCTTGTACTGATGCATCGTTGATGTTGTCTAGTACGTCACAGATCCAGCCAGCAAGCTCTTTAGACTCAGCTTCTTTGAAACCACGGCGCGTAATTGCCGGAGAACCAATACGAAGACCCGACGTTACAAACGGTGAACGTGGGTCATTTGGTACTGAGTTTTTGTTTACTGTGATGTTTGCATTACCAAGGGCAGCGTCAGCATCTTTACCTGTGATATCTTTATCAATTAGGTCTAGAAGGAATAAGTGGTTGTCTGTTTTACCAGAAACAACTTTATAGCCACGCTCTTGTAACACTTCAACCATTGCTTGTGCGTTTTTAACCACTTGCGCTTGGTATGTTTTGAATTCAGGCTGTAATGCTTCTTTAAACGCAACCGCTTTAGCAGCGATGATGTGACATAAAGGACCACCTTGGCCACCCGGGAATACGGCGCTGTTAAGCTTTTTATAGATCTCTTCATCACCACACGCAGAAACAATTAGACCGCCACGAGGACCCGCTAGTGTTTTATGAGTTGTTGTTGTAACAACATGCGCGTGAGGAATTGGGCTTGGGTATACGCCAGCCGCAATAAGACCTGCAACGTGTGCCATATCTACGAATAAGTACGCATCCACTTTATCAGCGATTTCACGGAACTTAGCCCAATCAACGATACCTGAGTATGCAGAGAAACCCGCAATGATCATTTTTGGTTTGTGCTCTAGTGCTAGCGCTTCAACTTGAGCGTAATCAATTTCGCCCGTTTCTTCATTTAGGCCATATTGAATTGCGTTGTACGTTTTACCAGAAAAGTTAACGTGTGAACCATGCGTTAAGTGGCCACCATGAGCTAAGCTCATACCTAGTACGGTGTCATGTGGCTGAAGAAGCGCTTGGAAAACAGCCGCATTAGCTTGTGAACCAGCGTGCGGTTGTACGTTTGCGTAGTCTGTGCCGAATAACTCGTTTGCACGGTCAATTGCTAATTGTTCAACAACGTCAACGTGCTCACAACCGCCATAGTAACGTTTGCCTGGATAACCTTCAGCATATTTGTTTGTAAGCTGAGAACCCTGTGCTTCTAGCACGCGTGGGCTACAGTAGTTTTCAGACGCGATCAGTTCGATGTGCTCTTCTTGACGAGCCGTCTCTTTAGTGATGGCTGCAAATAACTCTGGATCGAAATCCGAAATATTCATGCTACGTTCTAACATGGGGTCTCCTAAGGCAACGTGTATGGTGTTTTTTTGAAGGCTATATTGTACGCTGAAAACGCACATTTGCCTATCGTGTAAAGATGAACATATTTAAACAGGGATTGAATTTATTTCACAGTGTTTTAATAATGATATTTTTTTATTGATACATAACGAAAATTTATGAATTTAAAATATTACATAGGTTTTTAAAATGTCATTTGCATAAAAAATAGCACACAGGCATTGCTTTTTACTATTTTCAAACTACCCTAATAGTCTTAATAAATATCAAGGATGGTATAAAATCTCATGTTAGCAAAACCTCTTTACGAAGCCGCCCCCTATGGCTACTTTATCCTCGGCATTAGTTGCATCACATTAGCAAATAATGTGGTGCCTACAGTCATCGGTATCGTACTCTTTTTACTGGGTGCAAATATTTGGCGAATGCGCTCGAATGCAAGACGCACAGATCATTCGAGTCAACGAGTAAATCAAAGAAAGCTCTATTATTACTATGAATTTAAACCATTTATTGTTTTTATTGCGGCATATACCTTGATCCAATGGACACAAAATGAACTGGTTTCAGTGATTGGCGTGTTACTGTGTATTACCGCTGTGGTGATTCTTGTGATGCGAATTTTAAACCGGCATAGTCATTCAATATTGCATTAAAAAAGAGCGGCTCAGCCGCTCTTTTTTATGTTTTTTACGCCAGTTTTTTTAACAGCTCAGTACGTAAAAGCTGGTAATCACACACAATATCTTCTGCAAGACATTGCTTTGCTAACGCATCTGCTAAAGGCTTTGGCATCGGTAACTCAATCTCGAGTATTTCTTCCACGCTTTCTTTAAATTTAGCGGGGTGTGCTGTCGCTAAAAAGATACCCGCACTGCCCGGTGCAATGTTTTCTTTTAAGCCTTGGTATGCAATCGCAGTATGAGGCTCTGCAACATACCCTGTTTGATGAATTTTTTTCATCACCTCTTTGGTTGTCTCTTCATCGACACAGCTTGAATAAAAGTCATCATAACTAAACCATGCATTATCTAACATGTGCTGAACACGCGGCCAATTGTTTGGTTTACTCACATCCATCGCGTTCGATAACGATTCAATCGTTGCGTTAGGAGCCCACTCTTTATTTTGCAAGAAACGAGGTACCGTATCGTTTTGGTTGGTTGTTGCACTGAGTTTTGCCACTGGCATCCCTAGTACAGCGCCAATCATCGCAGCACACACGTTACCAAAGTTTCCACTTGGTACAGAGATATGCGCTTTAGCACGTTGCGCTTTTGGCAATTGCGCTATTGCTTCAAAGTAGTAACACACCTGTGCAACTAAACGACTGATGTTGATTGAATTCGCTGAGTTTAACCCTAGCTTTTCTTTTACTTCATCATCGAGAAACGCTTGTTTTACCATGCTTTGGCAATCATCAAAGCTGCCATCAACCGCATAGCAATGAATGTTGTTGCCTAACGTAGTGAATAGTTTTTGCTGTGCTAGCGAAATTTTGCCTTTCGGATATAGAATAACCACATCAATATTCGGTTTGTTGTAAAAGGCATGCGCAACCGCAGCACCTGTGTCACCCGACGTTGCGGTTAGAATTGTAACTTTTTCTCCTTGGCTAAATTGTGCAAGACACTCTGCCATAAAACGCCCACCAAAATCTTTAAACGCTAATGTTGGCCCGTGAAAAAGCTCTAAACAGTAAATATCCTTTTCGACTTCAACAAGTTTTACATCAAAGTTAAACGCATTTTGTACCATCTCAGCAACGGTGTCTGCGGGTAATTCATCCCCAATCAAATGGGATAAGATTTTGCTACTGCGAGTAACAAAGTCCAAATCTAATAAAGCATCAATATCAGCAATAGGCGCCAAGCTATCTGGAAAGAAAACGCCTTGGTTACGACCCAAACCCGTTTTTACAGCTTCAATAAACGACACCTGTTGTGTTGCATCTTTTAAATTATGTAATTGCATTGTAGTTCCTTAAATTCTTTATAGCTGTCGTGTGCCAAGCTGATCAAGCTGGCAAATATGGCAAAAACCATGTTCATTAATGTAATTATCATTAAGCCACGCTGCGCATTGCTTAGCGGCTTCTAGACTTTTACACACTGTAAAAAGAGTCGGTCCAGCACCCGAAATACTCACAATCTCAGCGCCAAGTTCTGGTAAAGCATGCTTCGCCTCGCTAAACCCGTTTATAAGTGGTGCTCGGTGTGGCTCAGCAATTTCATCACGCATAATTGATAAGGCATCATCAAAACGCCCTGTCAGTAACAAGCTGCTGAATGCTGACAATCTTTGTGCGAACTCGACACTGTCATGCATTGATAGTTGCGTGGGTAAAACCGAGCGAGCTTTTGCCGTATTAAGAGAAAAGCCAGGAAAAGCTGCCACGTAATACCAGCGCTCATCAACCGGTAACGCAATGGATTTATTGGGAATAAGATCGCCTGTTAACTGTAAACCACCTAGGTAACATGGCGTGATGTTATCGTAATGACGACCACCACTCACAATCGCCTCAAAATCAGCCATAAGTTCAATCAACTGCTCTTGCGATAACTCAGTTTTAGCAAACTGATCAAGCGCAGCAAATGTAGCAACCACAGAACATGCACTTGACCCAAGCCCAGAACCGATTGGTAAGTTCTTTTTAAGCTCCAGTTTCACTGTGGGCATGGCCGGTGCAACATGCGCTTTAAAATGAATAAGGCACTGATAGGCAAGATTTTCTTCTGCGTTAGCTGGTAACTTACTGGCATACTCTCCTGAGCACACAAATGTGTCTTGCTCAGCTGCAGATACCTCAACCACATCACCAAGTAGGCTGCCATCAATAGGTGCCAATGCGGCACCTAAAGCATCAAATCCAACCGCAAAGTTACCGATAGAAGCCGGTGCGTAAATACGGATCATAACCTTCTCCTAGCGTGATAATGTTTTTAAGATATCAGCAAATACACCTGCGGCAGTCACTTCTGCACCCGCACCATAGCCACGGATAACAAACGGACGAGGCTGATAATATTGGCTAAGAATCGCCAGTGCATTTTCACCATCACGAATATCATAAAGTGCATGCTTACTATCAACCGCTTCAATACCTACTTTGCAGTGACCATTTTCAATAGTGCCAACATAACGCAGCACTTTACCTTCGCTTGCTGCACTTTGGATACGGTCATTAAATGCAGCATCAAGACTGGGCAGTTTTTCCATAAACTCAGCAACCGAATCTCCCTCTGCAAACCCTGTTGGTAATACAGATTCAACTTCAATATCGCTTAACTCAAGTTCAAGTCCAGACTCACGCGCAATGATCAGCAGCTTTCTAGCAACATCGGTCCCCGATAAGTCATCACGTGGGTCTGGCTCAGTGAAGCCACTTTCTTTTGCCTTTACAGTTGCTTCGCTCAACGAGAGGCCATCTTGCAAAGCACCAAACATGTACGACAACGAGCCTGATAATATGCCGCTGAACTTAATAAGTTCATCACCCGCGCCAAATAATGACTTTAAATTATCAAGGACTGGTAAACCTGCCCCTACGTTGGTTTCGTATAAAAACTTACGGTTATTCTTTTGTGTCGCAGAAATCAAATCTTGATAGTACGCAAATGAGCTGGTATTTGCTTTTTTATTCGCAGCCACAACATGGAAACCAGCATTTAAGAAATCAACATACTGCGCGGCGAGTTTATCGGCTGAGCTACAATCAACAATAACAGGGTTGATTAAATGGTTTTGTTTTACAAATTGCTCAACGAGTTTTAAGTCAAAACCTTGCTCCGATATCGCTAATTTTTCTTGCCAATCACTAAAGGCAATACCGTCACTGTCGAGATAGAGTTGTTTTGAGTTAGCAACACCGTACAAATTAAGCTTAATATTGCGCTTTTCAAGCCATGCCTGCTGGCGCTCAAGTTGCTGGATAAGCTCTTGCCCAACTAAACCACAACCTAATAAGAACATATCGATTGATGGAATATGTGTAAAAAAGTTCTCGTGGCACACTTTCACAGCATCATTGCACAGCTCACCATCAATAACCGCAGAAATAGCACTCTCTGTTGAATCTTGGGCAATCGCCACAATGTTGACTTGCGCTTGCGCTAATGAAGCAAAGAACTTTGCTGCAAGACCCTTGTGCGCTCGCATATTGTCGCCCACTAAAGTAACAATCGCTAAATTACGTTGTACTTGAACGGGTTCAATAAGCCCAGCTTGCGACTCAAGTTCGAAAGCCGTTTGCAACGCTTCTAAAGCCAGCGCTAAATCACTTTCGTGAACACAAAAACTGATACTAAATTCACACGACGATTGTGTAATTAACACAATCGATACATTGTCATGAGCAAGGGCATTAAACACCTTAGATGCCATACCCACTTTACCTTTCATGCCGGGACCTGAGACCGTTAGCATTGCAAGGTTTTGTAAGCTTGATAACGCTTTAACAGGTTCTGATGATACGCTATCGTTACTGATCACAGAGCCTTCAGCGCGAGGGTTATGAGTATTTTTGATCTCGCAAGGTACGCCAGCTTTAGCACATGGCAAAATTGTTTTTGGGTGTAACACCTTGGCACCAAAGTAAGAAAGTTCCATCGCTTCTTTATAAGACAGCGAATCTACTTTAGAGGCTTTTTTGATATAACGCGGGTCCGCATTGTAAACACCGTCAACATCGGTCCAAATTTGACAAACATCGGCTTCTAAGCAGGCTGCAGCAATTGCTGCTGAATAATCAGAGCCATTACGGCCAAGTGTTGTAAGCTCGCCTTGCTCATTAGCCGCAGTAAAACCAGGCATGATGTAAATGGTACTTGGTGCTGCTTTTAATGCTTCACGAAAACGCAACTTACTCGCGGCTAAGTCTGCTTCTGCATCAATATATCCACCAACAGAAGCAATACAATCGGTTGCCTCAAGGTAGTGCGCATTACTCTCTTTTAACATACGCTGCATGAGCGCTACACTCACTCGCTCACCAAAGCTAATAACATAAGCTTTAACTTGGTCTGGGCAGCACGTTAATAATGCAACACCATCCAATTTATTTTTTAGGTCATTTAAATTAGGCCAATTATCAACTGCGCCAAACTCTGCTTCTACATCCGCCTTTAACTGCTCACAACGATTAACCAGTGCATGCCATAACTCACTATAATCACGCCCCTGCTCTGCTGCACTCGCTAGCGCAACGAGTGAATCAGTCATGCCGCCCGGTGCAGAAAGCACTAATAGCATTTCATCTTTAAGTTCTTGTTTGACTAACTGAGCTACCTGTTGCAAACATGCGAAGTCAGCCAAGGACGACCCGCCAAATTTTAATACTCGCATTATTTATGTTTCCTCATCCCATAAACGAAAAAAGGCCTGTGTTCTAGTGAACACAGGCCTTTAATTTTGTTGCACCGACCTATGCCACTATCCCGTAAGGATGATGGTTGTAATAATAATGGTCGTTGCGTGATTAAATGTTTTCATAGCCCCTAGACTGCCTTAAAAACAGCCAGTCTGTCAACCCTTAATAAAAAGATAAATTATGCAATTAGGTTATATAAAGACTTAATGAATACCAAATTTATGCAAAGTTGTTTTTAAGCGGACAAGTTCTATCGGCTTATCAATAAAATCAATGGCACCAAGTTTTGCGACTCGTTGCTTCATTTCTGTTTGAATATCCGCCGAAATAACCAACACAAAACACTCTATTTTTTCGGCTTTAATCGTTTCAAGTACAGCAACACCATCAACTTCTGGCATGGTTAAGTCGAGGCAAAGCAAATCAAAGTTTTGCTGCCGCAATAAAGCAAGTGCCTCACGGCCGTTACTGGCTTGTTTAATGTCGGCACTGATGCAGTCACCTAAACAGCGTACGACCTGTTTTCGGGCAACGTTTGAATCATCACAGACAAGCACTGAAAAATTAGAATTACTCATGAAATATACATCTTCGCTGTTGCAAACACAGCGTTAATAGAGGATAAATTAAAGATGACTAATTTTATATCACACTTTTTAAAAGGCAGTAAGGTCAAGTTTTTTCATGATTTAGTTACAATCTGTAAATGATCCCGTAAAAAAGGATATATTTATTTATTTTTAATCATTTATTAGCTAACTTTAGATTTAGCTGAATGTATTACAAATCTCACCAAGGAGCTATGGATAATCCATGCTACAAAAAAGCCTGTCAAAAAAATTATTAACTAGTGTGCTCTCGGTTTATTTTTTATTAACGTTTGTCGTTACGTGTGGGCAGGTTATTGCTGAGTACGTTAATACCAAAGATTACATTCGCGATGAATTAACCACGTTGCAAAAAACATTCAGTCGCAGCCTCACACGCGCCATTTGGGAGCTGAACACTAAGCAAACGATCACCACTGCTGAGGGGTTACTTGCGATCCCTATGATTGAAGGCATTATTGTGCGAGATGACAGTGGTGAAGTGTTATCACAATTAGGGCGCTCTTTAGACATACATGAGTTATACAGTCAGCAGCTAGTGCAAGAAGAGGCGATTATTGAAGACACCCCGTCAGGTTTATTTGGTTACACTTTCCCGCTGATTTTTGAGTTTTCAGGCAGAGCCACCCAAGTGGGTGATGTCACCCTATTTTCAAGCCGAGACGTCGTATTTAGCCGTATTATGATCTCGATTTATTTCTTAATCGGTAATGCGATGATCAAAACAACATTTTTGATCATCCTATTCTTAATTGCCTTTAGAAAACAGTTAACAGAACCCTTAGCCCAGCTCACAGAACAAATAGAAGATCTTGAACTCAATGATTTAGAAGGTCGCCATATCGACATTCAAACCAGTGAGCATAACGAATTAAAAGTGATGGAAGAGTCATTTAATCGCCTGATTGATAAAGTGGTACTGTACCGAGAAGAGCTTGAACATACACAAAAAGAATTACTGATAAGCAACGAAAAACTGGATCAACAAAACCTGCAATTAGAGCAGGAAGTCGCTCGTAAGACATCAAACTTGAGCCAAGCAATGATGGACTTACAGCAACAAAAATACGAGCTAGAAAAACAAAAGTTCACCTTAACTGAAGAAATCGATTTACGTAAACAAACCGAACAAGAGCTCATAACAAAGCAAACTGAACTACAGCGTTACCTTGATGAACTGAACATGGCCCAAGAGCGGTTAGTAGGCTCAGAGAAAATGGCCGCATTAGGCGGGCTTGTTGCCGGTATTACTCATGATGTAAACACCCCGATTGGTATTGGTGTTACAGCGACCTCTTTTTTACAAGAGCGCCTGAATCAAATTGAAGCAGCCTATAAAGACAAAACCCTTTCGCCGAAAGCATTAGAAGAGTTTATAAACGACGCAAAACAAAGCACCAGCTTATTAACCAGTAATTTAGACCGTGCTTCTGAGCTGGTCGCCAGCTTCAAACAAATCGCGGTAGACCAAGCCAGTGAAGCGGTGCGTACAATTAATTTTAAAGAGTATTTAGGCGAGGTGATCCGCTCGTTACACCCTAAACTTAAAAAAACATCGCACCATATAAACCTAGATTGCCCTGAAGACTTAACACTCAATTTACCTGCGGGGGCAATTAGTCAAATTTTCACGAACTTAATCATGAATTCACTCATTCACGGTTTCGAAGGCATAGAAAGCGGCATCATAGAGATTGTTATAAAAGAAGAAGACGATGAGGTTATCATCGACTTTAAAGATAACGGTAATGGTGTAACTCAAGAGCAGTTAGAAAAGCTATTTGACCCATTTTTTACTACCAAGCGCGACCAAGGCGGCAGCGGTTTAGGCACACACATTACTTTTAACTTAGTAAAACAAACGCTCAGTGGCGATATAGAAGTAACAAGCGAGCCTGGACAAGGGTTGCATTACCACATTAGTTTCCCTAAAAACATGCCAAAGCCACTTTCAATGTTTAATACATAAACAAAACCCCCTGATGCCGAAATCATTCATTTCGGCATCACTTTTTTATTGCTATGATTGGGCAAATTTAATGAAAGGATTAGCCTAAATATGTGGTTTAGTAACCTTATCTGTTACCGTTTTAAACAAGACGTATCATACAACCAAGAAGACTTCGATAAAGCCCTAGAACAAGACCTGTTTCGCTCATGTGGTGGTCAAGAGTTATCAACGTTTGGTTGGACCAAAGCCTTTGGTAAACATGGTCAAACCCTATCGCACTTTTCTCAAGATAGCATTTTAGTGTGCGCAAAACGTGAAGAAAAAGTATTACCCGCTGCGGTTATTAACGAACTGGTTGCTGAAAAAGTAGAGCAGATTGAAGCGGAAGAAAACCGCCCAGTTAAGAAAAAAGAAAAAGACGAACTAAAAGAAAATATTCTGCATACCCTACTTCCTCAAGCATTCAAAAAGTCGAGCTTACAGTTTGCATTTATTGACCAAAAGAATGGCTGGGTGGTTGTTAACAGTGGTAGTTTTAACAAAGCCGAAGAACTTCTTGCCTTGTTACGTAAATCGTTAGGGTCGTTACCTGTAGTGCCCGCATTTGCAAACTATGATCTGGATGTGTTTCTAACCGATTGGCTAACACAATTTAATGCGCCTGAGGGGTTCGCTATTGGCAACGATGCAGAACTTGAAGAAGCAGACGATAGTGGCGCACAGGTTAAACTTAAAGGCCATGATTTATCGTGTGATGAAGTGAAATCGCATCTAGAAAATGGCAAGCGCGTGACTAAGCTTGCACTTGATTGGCAAGAGCGAGTTAAGTTCATGCTGCAAAACGATGGGTCAATAAAACGACTAAGCTACTCAGAAACACTTAAAGAAGAAAACGCCGATATCCCTAAAGAAGATATGGCCGTAAAATTAGATGCAGACTTCATTTTAGCATCTGAAGAAATTAAGCAATTACTTGAAGAACTAACTCAAGGATTAGGAGATGCAAGCGATTTATAATCAGCTTGTTGACACTAAAAGCGCAGATTAGTCGTAATCTGCGCTTTTTAATGCGTTATTCAGTAAACACCGCTTTTACATCATTTAACATGTCGTGATATTCATCTGAATTAAACATATCAAGTGACGAAATAACACCTTTATCTAAATAGGTCTGTAATGCTGAAGACTTATCTGATACTTGCAGGATGCCCTCTAAGATCGCGCCTATGCGAATAAAGTCAACATAGCAAATATGCTCAGGACGATAGTTAGGGTTTGCCCAGCTCTCAGCAACTTCAACAAATTCATCAGTGAAGCCCCACGCTCGCATAATCGCTCCCCCTACTTTGCCTCCCAATTTTTGAATTGCATGCGCAAGAAAGCTGGGGTTCGCAAATACTTCGGGGTGTTTTTCGGCTTCCGTTAAAATGGGTAACACGCCAATGTTATACACTAAAGCCGCTAGCGTAATGGTGTCGCGATTTAATGACGTCTTCTTATTATCGCGTAGGAAAAAATCCATTAAGGTAATTGAGTGGCAAGCCACCTTCAGCGTTTTTTGCCACGCTTTGTCCATGTAGCCTTTAATTAACTCATTGTGCGATACAAACAGTTGCTCCATTGCCATGGCCGTTGCAATGTTTTTAATTTGCCGTAAACCTATCCGCGTTACAGCTTGGTGTAGGTTTGTCACCTTAACCGAGCGCCCCATAAAGGCACTGTTCGCCACCTTAATCATGCGGGCTGAAAGCGCGGGGTCGTGTGAAATCACATCGGCCATTTGCATCAAATTGACATTAGGATTGTCTGCAGCTTGTCTGACTTTTACAGCCACTTCAGGTAAAGTAGGCAACACTAGGGTGTCATTATTAATTCGGTCGACCAAAATGGTCAGTAGTGCATTTTCTGTTGACATATCTTTGCCATCCTCTTGAATTAGCTTGCTTTTATAAAATCAAACTAATGACTGACATTGTTAGATTAATTATTGTTTTAGTATTGTCTAAGTTAGCGCTAAAGTTAAGAAATTCACAGTAATAATCTACTTTTATATTTTAAGACACCGATTTAATTGCTTAAAATCACATACTGCGCAGTAAACTTGCCATTTATATGTTAGGTTTGCTTTAATGCTTACACATTTATTTTCAAAGCAACGACTCTCTCTTTTTAACGGGCAAAAAAATGACATTAAATAAAATTAGCCACGCACTTATCTTATCTGGTGCAGTTTTTCTAGGTGCATGTTCTGACCAACAAGCGACCCCTTCTCAAACAAAGCCTGCTGCAGAGCAAACGACTCAAAATACTGAAGAAAATAATCCGCAACTAATCAATGCAGACAGAAACCGCTTAGATATCTATACAGACTTTACATTAACCTCAGACTTGAGCCACTTAAGCGATAACCAAAAGCAAATGGTTGGCAAACTTATTGACGCATCAAAAATCATGGATGCATTATTTTGGCGTCAAGCATTTGGTGAAAACAAAGAAGCATTTTTGGCAAAAATTAATGACGAAAAAGTGCAAAAATTTGCAGATATCAACTACGGCCCATGGGACCGTTTAAACGGCGATCAGGTGTTCTTATCTGGTTATGAAGAAAAACCACTTGGCGCAGAGTTTTACCCAAGCGATATCACTAAAGAAGCGTTAAACAACGCAACAGTTGAAGATAAAACAGGCCTTTATTCAGTTATTAAACGTGATGAAAATGGCAAACTATACAGCGTGGCTTACTCAGTAGAATACGCACAGGAACTAGAAAAAGCGGCAAACTTACTCCGTGAAGCAAGTAAACTCGCCGATGACAAAGAATTTGCAAACTACTTAAGCATGCGTGCTGATGCACTTGTTAGTGATAACTTCCAACCCTCTGACTTCGCATGGATGGACATGAAAAACAACCCAATTGATGTTGTTATTGGTCCAATCGAAACCTACGAAGATCAACTCTTTGGTTACCGTGCCGCTTATGAGTCTTACGTATTAATTAAAGACCTTGCGTGGAGTGAGCGTTTAGCTAAGTTTGCAGCTTTCTTACCAGAGCTACAAAAAGGCTTACCCGTAGACGATAAGTACAAGCAAGAAGTACCGGGTTCAGACGCTGACCTTAATGCATATGATGTTGTTTACTATGCGGGCCACTCAAATGCCGGCAGCAAAACAATTGCTATTAACTTGCCTAATGATGAGCAAGTACAGCTTGAAAAAGGCACCCGCCGTTTACAGCTTAAAAACGCGATGCGCGCTAAATTCGACAAAATCTTAGTGCCAATTTCAGAGCAATTAATTGTGCCTGAGCAGCGTAAACACATCACCTTTGATGCGTTTTTTGCAAACACCATGTTCCACGAAGTCGCACATGGCTTAGGAATTAAAAACACCATCACCAACAAAGGGACTGTGCGTCAATCACTGCAAGAGCATGCCAGCGCGCTTGAAGAAGGTAAAGCAGATATCCTTGGTCTTTACATGGTTGAGCAGTTACTTAAAAAAGGTGAAATCACTGACGGTACGCTAGAAGATTACTACATCACCTTTATGGCTGGTATATTCCGCTCAGTGCGTTTTGGTGCATCAAGTGCACATGGTAAAGCAAACATGATCCGTTTTAACTTTTTTGCCGAAGAAGGTGCATTTTCTAAAAATGCAGATGGCTTATACAGCGTAAATATGGAAAAAATGAGCTTAGCGATGGCAAAACTATCGCGCCTTATCTTAACGATTCAAGGTGACGGCGATTATCAAAAAGTCGACCAATTAATCGCGACTCATGGTGAAATTAAAGCCGAGCTTGCTAAAGATTTAGAAAAGCTAAGCCAAGCAAACATCCCTGTTGATGTGACCTTTAAACAAGGTAAAGAGGTATTAGGTTTAAACTAAACGCACTCTCATCTGAGTAATAACGAGTTTAAACAAAAAACGCTGCTTTCGAGCAGCGTTTTTTTATGCTTAAACAACAGTCATTAATGCGCCACAAAGCTCAGCCCATATTTATTGTTTAGTTTTACGATTTCCCCATTTAGCAACATTTTTTGAAACTCAGCATTAAACTCATCAATAAATTGCGCTAAATCTCGCTGCTTAGTAAAACCAAAATAACCTTGATTAACCGTTAAAATAGGAGAAAGTATGATCACCTTATCGGCAATACCCAAACTTTCTATCACCGGCCTTGCTGCGCGGGGGTGAGTTAGAATTAAATCAACCCTGTCATACATTAATTGTAAAAAACTTGCCCGCACATTGGCGACTTCTGATAACAGTAAACTCGATTCATGGCGCTTAAATTCAACCCCATAATCCCAGCCACGAATAACCCCTATTGCATCTTTTTTTAAACTGGCGAAGTTTCCTCGCCAAGTAACTTCATTATTCGGTTTGGTATAAAAAACAATAGGGTCTTCATAAAAGGGTAATGCACTAAAGAGCATGTATTGGTTACGCTGAAACGATTTATAAGGGCCAATAATGGCATCGGCATCACCTTGCTCAACCATTTTTAAAGCCCGTTTAAGCGGCATAATATCAATCACAATAGTATGCCCCAATCGCTTGCCTATTTCATAAACGATGTCAGCTCCGAGTCCTGTAGGAGAACCGTGCTGATCCTGTTCTAAAATGGCAGGAAAATGACTTCCTACAAAATAATAACTTTTTGCCACACTCTCAAAGGCACTCAAAGATAACATCGTCACAAAAAAACAACGTGTTATTATTGCCGCGCTAACGTGCCACTTTTTCATATTTGCTGGACTATATTTTCGATATTCACCGTTTAAAAATACGCTTTAAGCGAAGTAATCTGCTCATCAGAATACGGAACCGCCGGTAACTTACCCCACACAGGTGCAGGCCAAGCAGCATCTGTTTTAAAGCGTGCGATATGATGAATATGCAGTTGTGGCACCATATTTCCCAAAGCAGCCACATTGAGCTTGTCTGGATTAAAAACCTGCTGTAATAATTTACTTAGTTTGGCCGACTCGCGTAAAAGTGTCACTTGCTGCGCTTCACAAAGGTCGATAATTTCTTTTAAACCCGCTTCTCTCGGGACTAAAATAAACCACGGATATTGGCTGTCATTCATTAGCAATACTTTACACAGTGGCCAATCTGCTAATTCAATACAATCACGCTGTAATTCAGGTGCCAAGGAAAATGGCATATCAGCATTTTTCATCAATAAGTCCTTAAATCTAAGTTGTACCCTTGCTACTTTATAGCATTTAGTTGCAGTTGCCTAAGCTTACCATTAACATCGTGGCAGTTTTTATTCGAGCGAAGGTACCCCTGTGCTAAAAAAAATTAAATCTCTCTCACTTGCCTTACCAATAGTGGCAACAGCACTGAGTGTGAATGCTGAACCACTATCACTAGAGCGTATTTTTGACGATCCTAGTTTAGCAGGTAAAGCACCTGTACAACTTAAATTCTCACCCGATGGTAGCCGCGTTACCTACTTACAAGGTAAAACCGACGACTACAACCGTTATGACTTGTGGGAATACAATTTAAAAGATAACAAAAACCGCTTATTAGTTGACTCTGCGGCACTATTCTCAGGCCCAGAAAACCTATCAGATGAAGAAAAAGCACGACGTGAGCGTCAGCGTATCTTTGGTAAAGGGATTTTAGAGTATAAATGGTCAAAAGATGGTAAAGCACTGCTTTTCCCACTGAATGGCGACCTTTATTACTACGAACTTGCCTCAGCTAAAAGCCGCAAACTGACCGATACCGAAGCATTCGAAACCGATGCACGTTTTTCACCGAAAGGTCATTTTGTATCGTTTATTCGCGAGCAAAACCTTTACGCACTGAACTTAAAAACGGGTCAAGAAATCCAGTTAAGTAAAGACGGCGGTGGCGTTATTAAAAACGGCATGGCTGAATTCGTGGCTCAAGAAGAAATGGGCCGCATGACGGGCTACTGGTGGTCAGGTGATGAAACAAAAATTGCCTATACGCGTGTCGATGAAAGCCCTGTAAAAGAAGCGATTCGAAACGAAATTTACGCTGATGAAGTAAAGCTTTTCAACCAGCGTTACCCGTTCACGGGTACAGACAACGTTAAAATTAAACTCGGTGTTGTTAGCATTAACAACCAACAAACTGATTGGGTTGATTTAGGCGAAGACGAAGATATCTACATTGCTCGCGCCAACTGGTTAAAAGATAACAAAACGCTATCTTATCAATGGCAAGACCGCTCACAGCAAACGTTAGAGCTGCGTTTTTACAACAGTGAAACGAAAAAGCAAAAGGTCTCCCTAACAGAAACAAGCGATACATGGATTAACTTACACTTTGATCTACAGTTCCTAAACGATAAAAAACACTTCGTGTGGGCCTCTGAACGTGACGGCTTTAAACACCTTTATTTGTACCGCACAAATGGCGAAATGATCCGCCAAATCACGCAAGGTGACTGGGTGGTTGATAGCTTAAAAGGAATCGATGAGAAAAAAGGCATTGTGTATTTTGCAGCGCGTAAAGACACCGATCTTGAAAGCCATTTATACAGTGCACCGTTATTCAAAAAAGGGGATATTAAGCGCATAACAGAGCTCGGTGCTTATCATAATGTGGTTATCGCCAAAGATAATAAAACCTTTATCGACAACAGCTCATCGGTTAATAAACCAGGTTCAGCCGCACTTCGTAAAATTAACGGCGAGTTTATTACCTGGCTTGAAGAAAACAAACTCGATAAGTCGCATCCACTTACACCGTACTTAGACGATTTAATCACTCCTGAATACGGTACATTAACAGCTGAAGACGGCCAAATAATGCATTACCGTTTATTCAAGCCGACTAACTATCAAGATGGTAAAAAGCACCCTGTTATTGTAAACGTATACGGCGGCCCACATGCCCAACGAGTGACAAATAGCTGGCGCAGCAAAAACTTGTATTTCCAATACATGGCACAGCAAGGCTACGTTATTTTTCAACTCGATAACCGTGGTTCTTACAACCGTGGTAAAAAGTTTGAAGACGTTATCTATAAACACTTAGGGGTTGCTGAAGTCGCTGACCAAATTAAAGGGGTTGAGTTCTTACGCACTCTTGATTACGTTGATCCTGAGCGCATAGGTATTTACGGTCACAGTTACGGTGGCTATATGGCACTGATGACCATGTTTAAAGCCGGTGATTATTTCAAAGCGGGTGTATCGGGCGCGCCAGTGACCGACTGGGCACTTTACGACACACACTACACAGAACGCTACGTAGGCCACCCTGCAACAAATGCAAAAGGCTACGAAGCAAGTGCCGTTTTTCCTTATGCTGAAGGCTTAAAAGGACCGCTAATGATTTACCACGGCATGGCTGATGACAACGTGTTATTTACTCACGCCACGAAGTTATTTAAACAACTGCAAGATCAAGAAAAGCAGTTTGAGATGATGACGTACCCAGGTTCTAAGCACAGTTTACGTGGTAAGAGTGTGCAAACACACTTGCACCAAACTATCACAAGCTTTTTCAACCGTCACTTTAACGTACAATAGTTAAATTTAAATTCGGTAACTTAGACTAAAGGCTGATTGTCCAATCAGCCTTTTTTTTGTCTCAATGTATTCCATCCACAACTAGATTTAATACCTGTTTTAACTACACTTAACATATTGCTTTTAGACAAGCATGACCAAGGAATACACATGAACTACTTACGCCGTTTTACAATCTTACAACGCCTTGCCATGTTGGTTAGTGTAGTGGTGGTTGGATTGATCTTTTTAAGTATCTCAAGCTTAATGAAGCAATATGATTCTTTAGAACAAGAACAATACACCAAAACTCAAAACCTAGTGGAGTCAGCCCACAGCATTATTGAACACAATTATGCTTTATTCCAACAAGGTAAACTCAGTGAACAACAAGCAAAACAAGCTGCGCTGGATACTATCGCTGCACTTCGCTATGACAAAAGCAATTACTTTTGGATAAACGACTATCAACCTGCGATGGTTATGCACCCATTCAAACCAGAGCTTGAAGGTAAATCACTTGCCAACAATAAAGACCCCGACGGGGTACACCTGTTTGTTGACATGGTGAACGTGGTTAAACGACAAGGCGAAGGGTTTGTTCCATACAAATGGCCTAAGCCTGGAAAGGATCAACCCGTTGATAAAATTGCCTATGTTAAGGGTTTCACACCATGGCAATGGATTATTGGTTCGGGTGTCTACATTGACACCATTGAAGATGCATTTGCTTCACTACGAAATCACGTCATTATCACTGCGGTGGTTATTATTGGTCTGTTAATTGCGCTCAGTTATTTAATTGCAAATAGTATATTACGACCAACTCAATTGGCTGCTGATATGATGAAAGACATTTCGCAAGGTGAAGGTGATTTAACCCAACAACTTGATGAAAACGGCAATGATGAGGTCTCTCGGCTATCGCGTTACTTCAACCTATACACTGCAAAAATGCGAGAGTCACTCAAGCAAGTCGCGCAAAATGCTCAACAGGTCAATCAGTACGCCCACAATGTGGATGATGCCACTAAAACCAATCATTCTTTTATTGAACTGCAAAATGACAGCTCAACACAAGTTGCCACCGCAATGGAAGAAATGACTCATCAAATTCATGATGTTAGCCAAAATGCAGATCAAGCTGAGCATGCAGCAAACGACGCGGCGCAAAATGCTTCAACCGGTAAACAGGTGCTCAACAAAACCATTACCGCTATTGAAACTCTGTCGCATAATATTGAGCAGGTTAGTAAGGTAACCACTGACCTTGCAGCAGAGAGTAACAATATAGGCTCTGTACTGGATGTTATTCGCAGCATAGCAGAGCAAACAAACTTACTTGCGCTTAATGCCGCGATTGAAGCGGCTCGCGCGGGAGAGCAAGGGCGCGGCTTTGCTGTCGTAGCCGATGAAGTGCGTACACTGGCTAGCCGTACCGGTAAAAGTACTGATGAAATTCAGGCCATGATCAGTAAGTTACAAGCAGGCGCTAAAGCTGCGGTTGATGCGGTATCTGCCAGTCAACAACTGTCGAGCGAAACCGTCTTACAAGCAGGTGAAGCAAGCAGCTCACTCAGTGAAATTGAGCGTTTGGTCACAATTATTAAAGATATGAATAGCCAAATAGCCCGCGCCACAGAACAACAAACGAGTGCGGCAGATGAAGTTAACTTACGTATCAATGAGCTGTCACAATCAACCGAACAGTCACTATCAAATACCCAAGGGCTATCAGATGCCAGTGAAAGCTTAAAACAAAGCTCACAAGCACTAAGCGATGTGGTAAATCGCTTTAGACTTGATTAATACCATTCCGCTTAATTAAGTGGTCTATTTTGAGGCAATAAAACCGCGTTGATAACAAGGCAAAAATTTAGTTATTTAGTTGTGCTCGGCAATTGCTCCTGCATTGCTCTACCTCCTGCATCCATGCAGTCGTAAATCAGAAATTTTTAACGCAGGTAGCGACTGGTTTGATCACTCAAAATGATTAAGTATTTTTGCGGATTGGTATAAGCTAAATTTTAACGAAAAAAAGCCCCGCTTCATTTTTGCGGGGCTTTTTTAATGCTTAAATATTACAAGCAATAACGTGCAAATAAACTGCTGACAGCTGCTGCGGTTGGCTTACCATGTTGCCAATCACCGCCTTCTACACCACTGCCCGCGATGTCCATGTGAACATACGGTAATGGGTGTGCTGATTCAGTGCCATGCTTATCTAAACCACCTACAATCGCTAAGAATGCCATTGGGAACTGGTGTCCACGTGCAGTCACAGCTGACGGTGCATTGTTACTCGAAAGTACATCATCGGCTAATGTACGAGGCTTAACAAAGTCGTAGTCTTCACGACGGCTGCGAGAGACCTCTGCGCCATCAGCCCATAAATCACCTAAATCAGCAATTTTACGTGAAACCTGCGCTTGACGAGCGGGCCCATTTTCAACATAAGCGCTGTAAGGACCCATCGCACGTGCTGCGTGACCTGTTAGCGTTGCAACAGTGAATAGCTCTGGATTTACTTCATTTAATGCGCGGTCTTTCATTTCACTGAGTAAATCACCCATTGCTAAACGCCCCTCTGCGTCGGTATTACCGATGCGTACACGAACGCCTTCACGGCACGTAATGATTTCGTCAGGCACGAAACAATCAGAACCAATTGAGTTTCGAACCACGGCTAAGTAAGCAATCACTTTGACACCTTTAGGTGCATAATCAGCCACTGACTTCATAAAACCAGCGACCGATGCTGCGCCACCTTTATCGCGGCTCATACCCGCCATAAAGCCACCCACTTTAAGGTCGGCACCACCGGTATCATAAACAAGCCCCTTACCAACGAACATTAACGTACGCTCAATGTCACCCTCAGGAACATATTCAAGCTTAACAACACGTGGATGATGACGCTCAACAGCGTATGATGCACGCGCTACAGTGCTCATCATTGGGTAATCTTTATCGATAGTGTCGATATCTGAGATCACATCAACAGACACTTTACTGCCCGCAAATAACTCAACACAATAATCGGCAAAACGTGGCGGTGCCATGCGCTCAGGCTCTGTACCGCATAAGTCACGCGCAGCATATTGGCCTGCGGCAATTGCATTCAATGCTTTAACCATGGCCTCATCAGCACCCACTAAGCTAATTTGACTGATTGGCTCAATCGCTTGGCCATGAAACTCACGCGCTTCAAGTGGCTGCCATAATGCTTGGCAAGCACCTAAAAAGGCAACTTCAAGTGCATGTTTGTAACGCGCATCGTGGTGTGCACTCGCAAGTAAAATAGCAGGCTTGGTGCTGCCCGAAGCTTTTGCTTCTAGCACGGCTAATTTAGCAGCATCAAAATAACGACGTACATCGTCATAATCGCGATTAAGCGGACCTGTAGGCGCTAAAATAACGCGCTTTGAGTCAATCACAAGTAATGTGACTTGCTTAGAGATACGTGCATCAACGGCTTGTTGAGCACTGATAGCGTGGCTTAAGCTTGCATCGGCTAAAGACGAAAAATTATCACCGATAATAATCAATGCATCGTGATCTGCATCAGCTAATTGAGAGGCGACAACTGCATGAGGGTATGCCATAAAAAAAGGTCCTGCTGTTAGAAACATAGGACCTTATTATCATTGATTTAACGCGCTATTGCCAGCCGTGCAAATGAGCGGCTGGCAAGCAAAGTTTACTGCTCTGACACAGATTGGTTGTCTTTGCGATGTTTCACAATGACAGACCATGCTTCTAGCATCACCAAGACACTGATCACTAGTACCAGTAAATCGAGCGTTACAAGTAACCAGTTGCCTTGTTGGTAATATTCACCTAGCTTAATCACACCCGCGAAAAATGCCATTACCAGTACAAAGCTCATCGGTATTAACGTGTACTTCGCAGGACGATTCGCTTTGATTAACATTACCGAAATAACCAGTAACGTTAAACTTGCAAGGATTTGGTTGGTAGAGCCAAACAGCGGCCAAATGATCATTCCGCCGCTGCCATCGGCACCACCTGCACCAAAGGCAAGTAGCAAGCAGCACAGTACAGCGACAAGCGTTGCGACAATCCCATTGCGAATAATACTGATATTATAAATATCACCCCACTCTTGAATAATGTAGCGTTGTAAACGAACGCCAGAGTCCATTGTCGTGCCTGCAAATAGCACCACCATTACCGCAAGTAAGGTCGACGCGACTTCTTGTGAAATACCCCAACCACTTTCGATTAAGTTTGCACCCCCATTGATAAAGGCACTCACGCTCCCCGCTCCTAAGTGGCTGTAAATTTCATGCCATTCTTCAGGTGATACAGCCAATGCGACACCACTTACCGCCACCAGCGTAATAAGTGCAAGCATGCCTTCACCCACAGCACCTAAATACCCAACAAAGCGACCGTCAGTTTCTTTGTTTAACTGTTTAGAGCTGGTACCCGATGACACGATTCCATGGAAACCCGATACTGCACCACAGGCTATGGTGACAAACAACAGCGGAATAATACTAGGCGTATCCACTGCCGTTTGCGTATTAAATGCAGGTGCGGTGATATCTGGCATTGAAATAAAGACCGCGCCATATAAAAGCACTAAACCAACCAGCAACTGCATACCATTAATAAAATCGCGAGGTTGTAATAACATCCACACAGGCAGTAAAGAAGCAATTGCAGCGTAGATGAACAAGATAATGATCCAGTTTGCGTTTGCACTTAAGCCAAACATCTCATCTGGCAACGCAATGGGCATACTACTGCCAAGATAAATAGTGTAATAAAGGATACCGACACCAATTAAACACAGAGGAATTAAAGAAACTTTACGGCGCAGTAACTGGCCTATAACAAGGGCCACAACAATGGCTGACCAAGCAGGAAAAACCGCATTTGGCTGGGATACAAAGGATTTAGCAATAACAACCCCAAACACCGCATTCACCATCAGTAGCACTAAAAATACCACAATCATAAATAACGCACGGGTACGCTTACCGATGACGCTTTCAGACAAAGCCCCCATCGACTTACCTTTGTTGCGAGCACTGGCCCAAAGAGCCCCCATATCATGGACGCCAGCAAAAAAGATTGTTCCAAATACGACCCATAACACGGCAGGCACCCAGCCCCAATAAACAGCAATAGCAGGACCGACTATCGGTGCAGCACCTGCTACAGACGTGAAATGGTGGCCCCACAATACGACCTTATTGGTGGGTACATAATCCACACCATCCTCAAGCTCATGAGCAGGTGTGACGAAGTTATCATCCATTTTAAAGATTTTTTCGGCGATGAATTTCGAATAAACAAACCATCCGAATAACATACCGACTATTCCGAGCAGCACGATCACGACCGATTGCATAGTCATCTCTCTTATGTAGTTATAATGTTGTCTAGAGGCCGTGAACACAAATGGTTCAACACCCCACACTGAACACTAACAAACTTTAAACAACCTAGGTGTTAACCTTTAGTCTAATATACTTAACTGAAAATGCTCGTGGGCTTCACTCTTTATTCCCACACCAATGCCCAAGAGTCTGACGGGTTTATTATTTCCGCGTTCATACGCTTTACTCATTAACTCTGTAAAAATGCTGTCATCTAACTGATGATGGCTTTGGTCGGCACTGGTCACTGTGAAATTTGCAAACTTCACTTTAACTGATAATTTGTTGATTCTGTTACTCAGTTGCTGCCTTTCTAAACGGCGTACTAACTCTGTCATTAAACGGGGTAACTCAGATAAACATTCAGCTAAGCTATTTTTGTTGAATTCATAAGTGTGTTCCACACTCAGCGATTTACGTACGCGTTCCGTAGACACCTTACCTACGTATTCTCCTGCGCATTTTTGATAAAGCGAAACACCAAAGTTCCCCACGTGTTGCTGCATCCAATTAACCCCTTTTTCGCGTACATCAGCTCCCGTGTATAAGCCTTTAAGTTGCAACTTTTCAAGCGTCACCTTCCCTACACCTGGGATCTTGCCTAGCGGCAGCTTGGCTAAAAAGCTATCCACTTGCTCAGGCAGTACCACGCACTGACCATTGGGTTTATTCTCATCACTGGCTATTTTGGCAATAAATTTAATCGGTGCGATACCCGCCGATGCAGTTAGGCCTGTTGTGGTAAAAATTTCTTGTCGAATTTGCTCAGCCATAAGAGTCGCACTGCCTCTGCATGCACTGCTTTGGGTAACATCTAAATAAGCTTCATCAAGCGATAAGGGTTCAATCAGGTCAGTGTATTTAGCGAAAATTTCACGGATTTGTTGAGAGACTTCTTTGTATACATGCATTCGTCCAGGCACAATGACTAAATCAGGACACAATTGTTTAGCATGGTAGTTAGACATAGCTGAACGAACGCCATATTGGCGCGCAATATAGTTGGCCGTAGAAAGCACACCACGGCGACTGTTCCCACCAATCGCAAGAGGCACACTGGCAAGTGCAGGATTGTCACGCATCTCTACTGCAGCAAAAAAGCAATCCATATCAATATGAATGAATTTTTTCATCAGGCATACAACAACTGTTCATTTATACAGTTATTATTATTTAATCTACCTGATAGTGCAAGCGAACATACTAAGAGGTTTGACGTGTTTGCTCGCGTGTTTTTTTGCGATTAAACAGCCGTGCTCCAAATAACCAAAAGGCGGCTTCGAGAAAAAGTCCCAAGACAATTAGTACGATAAACCCAGACATTGTGCCCATACTGTAGCACAGTAGAGCCAGAGCCAGTAAGATGAATAATACTGCCCACTTTATCATTTTCGCTGTTAGTTGCTGCATAACTAGGTCCTTCATGTGTGTTCGATTTACTCACACTTTACGTAAGCGTGAACTTATAAAGTTAGCACAATATACTTAGTTTTCTAATTTTCTTGAGCTAAAAGCAGCATGTTGCTAACCTAGCTTTTCTCACAATTAACCTGGATTTGCTATGCAATCGTTTATAGAACAACACCCTATCAGAACAAAAATTAATGTAGCATGGGGTGAAATGGACGCCCTTCAGCATGTGAATAATGTGGTCTATTTTCGTTACTTTGAAACCGCACGTATCGACTTTTTTACACAATTAGGCTTTCTTAAAGATTTACAAGCAACAGGCGTGGGTCCGGTGATCAGCGAGAACAATGCTCGCTATAAACGCCCCGTGACGTTTCCAGATTCCGTGCATGTTGGTGTAACCATAAGTGACATTGAAAAAGACCGCTTTATGATGCACTACACCGTATTCAGTGAAAGCCAAAAGGCAGTTACCACTGTTGGCTCATCACACGTTGTCATGTTTAACTTTACTACGGGTAAAAAAGCAGAGCTAAGCGATGAGCTTTTAGCTGCACTTAAAGCCCACTCTAACGATTAACAAGGAACTAATATGCTTTATAGCCCACTTGGCCGAAGTGGTATTGACGTCTCCCGTGTTTGCTTAGGAAGCATGACATGGGGTATGCAAAATAACCAAGCTGATGCCGATGAACAAATTGCCTATGCGTTAGATAAAGGCGTTAATTTTATCGACACGGCAGAAATGTATGCCGTACCGCCCTCGCCCGACACCTATGGTAAGACCGAAGAGATTATTGGTCATTGGCTTGCACGTAATAAAGATAAACGTGAAAACCTCGTTATTGCGACTAAAATTGCCGGTAATGGTTTACCTTGGGTTCGTGAAGGCGAAGATATCACTCGTCAAGCGGTGGTTAACGCCGTTGATGCCTCATTAAAACGATTACAAACCGATGTTATCGACTTATATCAGCTTCATTGGCCTAACCGCATCTCGCCGCATTTTGGTAAACAATGGCCCGGCATTGTGCGTTTTTCAGATGCCGACACCGAGCAAAATATTGCAGGTATGCTCGATATTCTTGAAGGCCTGAATGACTGTGTTAAAGCTGGTAAAATTAAACACTGTGGTCTTTCTGATGATAGTCCATGGGGTATTAGCCAATACTTGCGTTTAAGTGAGCAACATAATTTGCCGCGCATGGTGTCTATTCAAAACGAATTTAGTCTACTGCATGCCAAAGACTGGCCTTACTTAATCGAGCAATGTATTCACGAAGATATTGCGTATTTACCTTGGTCACCCCTCGGTGGTGGTATGTTAAGTGGTAAATACCTTAATGGTGCGCGCCCTGAAGGTAGCCGCTGGACACTGGTACAACGCAATGGCCTATTTAGAGACACGCCTCAGTCGCAACAAGCTATCGCAGAGTATGTAGAGATAGCAAATGCCTTTAATCTAACCCCTTCACAACTTGCGCTTGCATGGTGTGATCAGGTCGATGGTGTCAGTTCAACCATCATCGGTGCCACGTCAATGTCGCAGTTAAAAGAAAATATTGATGCTTTCTCAGTGACGCTCACCGATGAGGCACTTGAAAAAATAGCACAGGTATTTAATCGCTACCCAATGCCATTTTAATGCTGTAAAGCCTATCGTTTGATAGGCTTTAATCCCGCCAAAACCGATACTATATGACCATTTTTAATTGCTGTTTATTTTATTTTCAATACTTTGGTGTATAGTTAATCATCGTTATTGAGTTGTAAGGTAAACGATGAGAAAACATCTAAAAAAAGCATTCTATGTTATTTCTAGCTTATTACTTGGCTCGTATGTGCATGCTTCTGAACAACTATCAATTACATGGCTCGAAAACGATAGCGGGCCTTTTTATATCGAAAAAAATGAAACAACTCCTCACGCGGGTTTATGTAACGAAATAACCGATTTACTCATCACCGCCCTGCCACACATAAAACATACCAAGGTGACAATCCCACAAAAGCGAGCAAATAAATATTTAGATGAAGGCCACATGGCTTGTTATGCGTGTATGATTCATCGTGAACAAAAAACACATCGCGTTACTTACTCTATTCCGACCACGGTTTACCCGCCGTTTACTGTCTTAAGTAATAGCGAACAAGCTGAAAAAATTTATAAAGCTCACGGTAATCCCGTGTCATTAATTTCGCTGTTAACGGATGCACACTTTATGTATGGTCAAAATGATGCACGCAAGTTTGGCAACCCCCTGGATAACATTGCAAAAAACATTAAGCTTTATGACTATGCAGCACTGAGCAGTACCGGCAGTCAAGCAAGTTATGCACTACTCACGCAGCTTGAGCACGGCTATATTGACTACACCATTGATTACCCATTTGTGGCAGACTATTACAATAAAAAATACCAGCAAGATATAAAGAAACTCGCCATCGGTGACCCTGAACAACATGTTGTGCTGGGTGCGATTGGCTGCTCAACCAGCGCCCCCAATAATTATGCACAACGCGTGCTAGTCGACATTAATAACGCGCTTAAAAACACCGTATTACCAAGTGAAAAATATCAACAAAACCAACGAGCTTGGTTAGAGGAAAGTTTTCCTGATTTTTTAAATTACTACCAACGATTTATCTTAGCGCCACTTAAATCGCCTGCCATTGATGGGTTAGAACTTGAGTAGTGTCATCTTTTAGCGCCACATTAAAAGTGGCACCTGAAATAACTTTACCCACTCCCTCAGGGGTGCCTGTCATAATGATGTCACCATCCTGTAAACTCATAAATTCATTGATCTCAGCTAAAATCTGCTGAGCAGTGTGGATCATCAACTGAGTGTCGCCAAGCTGGGCTAATTTACCATCAATGTGTAGACTAAATTGATACTGCCCTGACTCATTGACTGGCACAAATTCTGTAAAAAGTGCCGCTCCATCAAAGGCTTTAGCACGCTCCCAGGGTAAGCTTTTTTGTTTTAGCTGAGTTTGTAAATCGCGTTTGGTTAAGTCAAGTCCAAGGCCAACACCAGCAAGCTGTTTATTTTTAACTAAAAAACACAACTCTGCTTCGTAATGTAATTGCTCAGAACCATGCTTAGCATACAGCGACTGCGTTAATGCGCTGTTCGGTTTTACAAATAACACCATACTGGTCGGTGTTTCGTTATTGAGCTCTGCGATATGAGCGGCATAGTTTCGACCAACACACACCACTTTACTTGGTGTCACTATTTCGTTAACAAATTTGACTGAGTGCATTGTGGGTTCCTTATAATCTACAACACCTTTTGTACTATATTAACATTAATTGAATTATCTAATTTTACCTAAAACAGCTGCAAAACCCGTTAAAAAGCCAAAAAGTTACACTTAATTATTCCTTATAATAACATGAACATACATATTAATTGCCAACTAAAAAGTGATTTATATTGACCATTGTTTAACTTTCTAATAACTTATTGTAAGCGGTTACATTTATAAAAATCGGGTTCGGCGATTTTTTTTGCAATAGAATGTAAGCGCTTACATTTAGACAACAAACACGAAAAATAAAACCAAATCTGGAGATTTGCATGAACCACACACTATTCAAGAAAAAGCAGCTTGCCATTAGCCTTTCCATGGCAATGGGATTAAGCACGCTAGTTCCTCACTCAGCTGCTGCCGAAGAAAAATCCGAGAAAGCGAGTGATATTGAAGTAATACAAGTATCGGGGATCCGCGGTAGCCTTGTAAAATCAATGGATATCAAACGTCAATCTGCAGGTGTTGTTGATGCAATCACGTCAGAAGATATCGGTAAGTTTCCAGACACAAACTTAGCAGAATCTCTGCAACGTATTACAGGTGTGTCTATAGACCGCAGTAACGGTGAAGGCAGTAAAATCACTGTACGTGGTTTTGGTCCTGAGTTTAACTTAGTCACGTTAAACAACCGCCAAATGCCAACAACGGGCGGCCGCTCATTTGATTTTGGTGATATCGCGACTGAAAGCGTCAGCGGTGTTGAAGTCTACAAAACAGCTCGTTCAGACATACCTAGTGGTGGTATCGGTGCAACCGTTAATATCACTACAGCAAAACCATTATCGAACCCTGGTCTTAAGGCATCAATTGGTGCAAAAGCGGTTCATGATACATCAAACGAAACTGGCGATAATATTACACCTGAAGTTTCTGGCATTTACAGCAACACTTTCAATGATGACCGTTTTGGTGTTTTAATTTCAGGTTCAGTGCAAGAGCGTAACAACCGCGAGCAAGCAATGGCGGTTGATAACTGGATCCCGAATGTTGATATTTCGTCATCTCCAGATTTAGCATTAACAGACAACAATCAACGTGCCGATGGGGCAACATGGTATCCACAAAATGCCGGTTATGCCTTCTCGGACAACACACGTAAACGTACTAACGGTCAACTTGTATTGCAATACGCGCCAACAGACCGTATTACAGCAACACTCGATTACACCTACTCAAAACTTGAATTTGAAAAAGACGGTCGTAGTTTCGGTGTGTGGTTCAATAATGGTGGTAACGTAAGTTCAGCGAACATCAACGAAAATGGCACTTACACAAAAGTTACTGAAATTGGTGGTGATTATTCGACAAACCTTAACCGTGGTGCCACAGAAAACGAAAACAAATCACTGGGTTTAAACATTGATTGGCAAGTAACTGATAACTTAAACATCGAGTTTGATGCTCACAACTCATCAGCAGAAAGTGCTGGGGTTGGTCTTGGCCATGATGCATTTATGATCATTGGTAATACATCGTGTTCATGGTGTGAAAACCCAACAGTGAATATTGATGAGAAAATGGCTGACTTCAGCCAAGGCGAAATCCCACTGATCGATATGACATTGACCAACGGTCAAGCAGAGCTATTACCAAGCGATATGGGAACCCTATTCGCTGGTGTTAATAAAGACACGAACACTAACGATCTAGACCAGTACCAGTTAAAAGGTACTTGGTACAATGAAAACACAGGCGCGCTTTCAAGCATTAACTTTGGTGTATCACATACAAAAGTTGATTTCCGTACTACCACGGCTTATTCAGGTCAGTTAGCGGCTGGTTGGTGGCTAAATTCTGCTGATTGGTATGATGACAGCATGTTTACGCGCGTTGACAGCTCTGGTTTACTTGATGGCTTCTCTGGTGGCGGTAGCGACAAGCTATTAAACTACTACTACGATGCTGACTTTGATGAAATCGTTGCAATCGCCGAAAGCATTGACTGTGACCACCCAGATGGCGGCATTGGTGCATGTAGTTGGCCAGCGGAAGTAAACGGCAAGGTGCAAGCGGGTCCAATTGATGATGACCACCGTGTTAGCGAAGAAACGACGGCATTTTATGCACAAGCTAACTTCGAAACAGAATTCAACGGCATGCCAATTAACATTACCGCAGGCTTACGCTACGAATCGACAGATGTTACAGCAAACAGCCTAGAGCGTCCTGCTGTTGCAATGGAATGGGTAAACGGCAACGAATGGTCATACATTTATGCTGATGAGCGTACCTTCTCAAACGGTGAAGGCAGCACGAAAGAATTTTTACCAAATATCGATATGAACATCGAAGTGGTTGAAGATGTGATTGCTCGTTTCTCATATAGTCGTACCCTAGCTCGCCCACCTGTTGGCGCACTGCGTTCAACAACGTCTTTCTTGGGTAACCCCAAAGTGGGTCAACGTAAAGTTGCGGTAGGTAACCCGAACTTAAAACCTTATACAGCCGATAACATCGACTTATCACTTGAGTACTACTACGGTGAAGGCAGCTATGTTTCTGCTGGTTACTACCGTAAGCAAGTTGATAACTTCTTAGTGAACATCACCACAGAAGAAACAATTGACGGCATCACAGACCCATTCATTGGTGACCGTGCTGAGCAAGCGCGTGAAGACCTAGCTGCAGCAGGTGAGCAACCGTCTGACCAAGCAATTCACGATAAAATCAACGAAAACCAAGGCACTGAAGAAGGCACACCGATTGTGGGCAATAGCACTGACCCACTGGCAAACTTCTTTGTATCTCGCGATAACAACGTTGAGACCGCTAACCTTTGGGGTTGGGAGCTTGCTGCACAGCACATGTTTGGTGAAACTGGATTTGGTATCGCAGCCAACGCAACGTTTGTATTTGGTGATGTTGAAGCAGACAGAGATGCTATCGGTTATCAATTTGCCTTACCGGGCTTAAGTGATTCAGCAAACTTCTCAGCTATTTATGATTTAAACGGCTTATCGGCGCGTATTTCATATAACTGGCGCGATGAATTCTTAACAGGCTTTGATCAACACTCATCACCTGTTTTTACTGAGTCTTATGGCCAGTGGGATATCAACGTGAACTACGCCGTGAACGAAAAGCTAACGGTGTTTGTTGAAGGTCTAAACCTGACAGATGAAACGCAGCGTACCTACGTTCGTTACTCTGAGCAGCTGTTACGTGCAAACCAGTACGGTGCGCGCTACAACATCGGCTTCCGCTACTCGTTCTAGCATTTTGTTGTCAAAAAAGCCGCTCAACAGCGGCTTTTTTTTTCACAAATATGCTAGTTTGTCTTTATAGCGTTTAAGGTAGCTTTGAACATGCAACAGAATAATGTAAAAAAAGTGGTCATTTTAGGAGGGGGAACTGCCGGTTGGTTAACCGCGGGTTTAATTGCCGCACAGCCACATTTAACCCATAACGCACAGATCACCCTCATTGAATCCCCTGATATTGCCACCATTGGTGTTGGTGAAGGTACCTGGCCGACAATGCGCCAAACACTGAAAACCATCGGCATTAGTGAAAGTGACTTTATTCAAACCTGCGATGCTTCATTTAAACAAGGTTCACGCTTTGATGGCTGGTGCGAAGATGATGGCAGCACCCATTATTACCACCCGTTTAGTTTGCCTTTTGCCTATCAGCAGCTAAACATTGCTCCCTATTGGTTCGCCAATAAAGAGGCCGTAAGTTTTAGCCATGCCGTCGCAAGTCAAACCTACTTATGCGATCACCACAAAGCCCCAAAAAACCACCTACACAGCGCCTACCAAGGCGAAGCAAACTATGGTTATCATTTAGATGCTGGAAAGTTTGCGATGTTATTGCAAACTCACTGCACCACTCAACTTAATGTCGAGCATATTGTAAGCCATGTTGAAAGCATTAATAACGATGATGAAGGCTACATCAGCTCATTAGAAACACGCGATCATGGAATAATTACCGGCGACTTGTTTATTGACTGCTCGGGGACACACGCAAAGCTCTTACATCAACATTACGGCGTTGAATTAATCGAGCAACAAGATGTGCTATTTAACGACCGCGCAGTGGCAGTGCAAGTACCTTATGCAAGTCCACAACAAGACATTTTGTCTTATACCAAAGCCACCGCTCAAGATGCGGGCTGGATTTGGGATATTGGCCTACAAAGTCGTCGTGGGCTTGGTATGGTTTACTCAAGTCGTTTTGCCAACAGTGATGATGCCAAACAAGCGCTTGGCCGCTACATTGAAAGCACCCAGCCAGGCACAGACCAAAGCCAATTAACATTTCGCGAGATTCGTTTTACACCCGGCTACAGGCGCACCTTTTGGCATAAAAACTGTTTAGCAATCGGAATGTCAGCAGGCTTTATTGAACCGCTAGAAGCCTCTGCACTCGTGATGGTGGAGCTTGGTCTTAATAATTTACTGGCTAATTTCCCCACACACCGTGCAGCGATGCCTACGCTTGCCAAACGCTTTGATGACCAATGCCATTATCGCTGGCAGCGCATAATCGAATTTTTAAAACTGCATTACGTGTTATCAAAACGGACCAGTCCATACTGGCAAGCACATAAAGAAGCCGCAAGTGTACCGGCGCAACTGCAAGAGAATTTAGCGCTGTGGCAGTATCAAAGTCCATGGCTCAACGATTTTGATCGTGCCCAAGAGGTATTCTCTGCGGCCAGTTATCAGTATGTGCTCTATGGCATGAAACAGCTGCCTAAATTTCCAAGCATGGCAATGCCTGCTGCAATTGTTGAGCACTTTACTGCTAATCAACAACATGCCAAACATGCTTTACAGCAGCTACCAACAAATCGTGAGCTGCTAAACCATATTCAGCAATTTGGTATTCAACCTATTTAATATCAGCATTAGGAGGCCCAATGGCCAATCACGTTTTACTTGATAATATTAGCCATAAAGACCTGAAAGTGATCACCGCACGCGGTGCCGACTGGGGCGATAAAATTAGCTGCGCCACTATTTTCCCAAGCGAGTTTGCAAAAATACAAGCAAACCAACCGATCGTATTTCGTAAGCAGCCACAAACAGGCCAGTTTGAAGCATTGGCATTATTTGGTTTTGAAAATGGTGAAAACCTACTGCTTGATGAAAAAGGCGAATTAAAACTAAGTTACTTACCGCTTAGCATGCTGCGCCAACCGTTTTTAATAGGCCAACAGACGCAATATAACAATGGAATTCCTGAGCAATCATTAGTGGTGCATATTGATTTAGACAGCCCTCGTGTTAGTACAAGTCAGGGGGAAGCCATTTTCCTTGAGCATGGCGGTAACAGTGATTACTTAAATCACATTGCTCAAGTACTGAATACCCTACATCAAGAGCATCAAACAATTAATGGTTTTTTTGAGCGCCTACTTGCCGCCAACCTACTGGAAGCATTCAGTATCGAATATGCCCAAAAGAATGGCGAAAAAGTCACAGTGACAGGTTTTTATACCATTAATCAACACGCACTAAATGATTTAACACCGCAACAGTTAAAGCAGTTGCAACAGCAAGGCGACTTACAAGCCATTTATATGGTACTTGCATCAATGGAACAGATCCCACACTTACTGAATAAGAAGTGGGCGCAGCAGTAATGTTTAGCGCAGCGCCAATTAATGAGTGCAATGCCTCAGAGATTACCAACCTCAAAGCGTTTTTAGCCGACTTAACTGAGCCTTTGGTGATAAGGGAGCTGTGTGCTCACTGGCCTCAGGTTGCAGCAGCCAAAAAAGGCGAAAAACAGGCATTAAGCTACCTTTTAGAGCTGGCCAATAATGCGCCTGTTCGCAGTTTTAGTGCCGATGCTATGCATCAAGGCCGCTATTTTTATAATGCTGATTTATCGGGACTTAATTTTTCACAACACGCCGACTCACTTAAAAGCGTGCTAGACAAGTTAGTCGATAAATTAGCGCACACACAGGCTGACTCGCTGTATATGGGGTCAACCGCTGTGGAATACTGCGCGCCGGGCTTTAGCCTCGACAACCCATTAGAGGTGACCGATTATAACTGCCTAACAAGTCTCTGGGTGGGAAATCACAGTCATATTGCGGCTCATTACGACAATGCCGATAACTTGGCGTGTGTTGCTGCGGGTAAGCGCACCTTTACCCTACTACCCACTGAGCAGGTAAATAATTTATATGTTGGGCCTCTTGAGTTTACACCCGCGGGTCAGGCTATTAGCTTAGTCGATTTTAATAACCCTGATTTCACGCGTTTTCCACGTTTCAAAGAGGCAGCAGAAAAGGCGCAAACAGCGACATTAACACCTGGGGATGCTATTTATATTCCTGCACTTTGGTGGCACCAAGTCAGTGCAACACAGCCATTTAATGTGTTAGTTAATTATTGGTGGCGACAAGCTCCGGAGTATTTGGCCAACCCCTTTGATGCTATGTTGCATAGCATGTTGGCGATAAAGGACTTACCAAAAGAGCATAAACAAAAATGGCAGCAATTGTTTAATCACTATGTATTTGCTGATGAGGTCGATTTAACCAGCCATATTGCACAGCCTGCACACGGTATTTTGGCTGATATTGATGAATTAACCGCAAGAAAAATAAGACAATTATTACTACAAAAGCTCAACCGATAGAATGAGCCAAAAGCCAGCAGATGCAACGAGTTCGGCGAAACACCTGCAGGCTCTTGGCTCATAATTCACTGACGTTTGCCTTTTATGTGCACTGCTGATGGCTGCACAGAAGCGCACCCCTTGCCCGTTTCACTGTTTTGACTACACTGAAAAACACGCACATAATCCACTAGCATTTGCTTTGGATAACCACTCATATCAACCCCTTTATCATTCACATTGGCGGGCCAATTACCCCCAACTGCAAAGTTGAGTAATAAATGAAAACGCTGATCAAAAGGGGCAAAACCGCTATTTTCTACAAATGAGCCATCGGCTTGCTGTGATGTTGAATACCACTGGTCATGGCGAAACGTTGCATAGTGCACATTATCAACATACCAACGAATTTCATCTTGCTGCCATTCAAGCGCATAAACATGAAAATTATCAGCGGGGTTATCTGCATCACTAAAACGATAAGGCGTGCCACTGTAAACATTTTCAGGAGCAGGTCCACCGTAATGCAAGGTGCCATGCACGCGTGTTTCTAAGCTACCAGCTGGGGCTGTTTTATCATCAGTTTGAGTGTTTAAATTAACCGCTTCCATAATGTCAATTTCGCCTGATGACGCCCAGCGACCATAGTGCCAATCCGTAGGCAGCATCCAAATAGCAGGCCACGCCCCTTGTCCTGCTGGCAATTTAGCGCGAACTTCAAAGCGTCCATAACGCCAATCACCTAAGTGCTTAGTACGAAGCCGTGCCGACGTAAAAGGCTGAGTAGCCACCAACGCCCTTTCAGCATCGCGAGTAACTTCATCTGCGTTATGTAAAGGCCCAGTGTATTGCTCTTTACGCGCAACAATATGCAACAAGCCAGATTCAACAAAGCTGTTTTCGCTTCTGGCGGTATAGCATTGCTGCTCATCATTACCACCACCACGGCAATTAACTTCGTGCTGCCACTTAGTTGGGTCAATGGTGTTTTGTTCAAACTCATCGTGCCAAACAAGCTGCCAGCCTTCACCTAGGCTGGCTTTAATGGGTTCTGCTGTTTGCTGACAGGCACTCAATGCGCCTGTTAGCAAAATAACAGCATAGGTTTTTACTGACATGAAATTGTTGAGTCCTGTGCGTGTGAACTGCTCACACTAAGTTTAGCAACAGATACATGCCACGCACCGTCAGTTGCAAGCTGCCATGGTGAGAATATTTGTCCAAGGTTAACGCCTTGCTCAACAAAACAGTTCAAATCAACCGTGAGTGTTTGCCACTCAGACGTGCGTGTTAGCTGTTTGCTAATATCAAATTGACCGTCACAATTTTCACCACACTGCATCCCTAACATCAATGGTGCATCTGCTGCTTGGTCTATCTTAATTTGCATTTCAAGCTGACCCGCTTTTTCAACATATGAACGCAAATCTGACGGGAACGCAGCCATTAAACGTACCGCAGCAGGCTCTTTACCATTAAAGGTAATCGCACGCGCGTCTTCTTGTACGTCTTTATCAAAGGTTTTTACGCTTACCGCATTGAGTGATGCACGGCTACTTGTCATTGTTTGTTGCTCATTGCCGCTTTGCAGTTGCAATGACCAAGGGGCTTTTACTGCGCGTTCAAATAACACTAAATCTTCTAATTTAGTGGCCACGTCAGATACCTCGTTTAGTTCATCAGTTAAGGTATTGGCATCTTGGTAGGTTAAGCCAAAGCCATACGGCAGCAGAGGTGCGTAGTTTTTATCGCCACGATTATAATTTTCTACCGGATTATTTGGCCAAGAGAACGATAATTTCCCTTTAAAATCATGATTAATTGAACCGTCAGCCTGTTTAAAGATGACATCGCTAATGGCATCACCTTCACTGCCTACAAGCCAAGTTGCTACAAACGCATCACTGGCATTAAGCTCAGCATTCACCCACATTGGGCGACCACTAATAAACAGAGATACCACTGGAATTCCGGCTTGTTTCAACTTTTTAAGTAAGGCTAAATCTGATTTATTACCACGCTGATATTCAAGGTTATCTAGGTCACCATTGCCTTCTGCATATGGTTGTTCACCAAACACCACAATGGCCACATCAGGTTTTGTTGTATATTCACCGTTTAAATCGTATTGAACCTGTCCACCAGCTTGCTCAACCGTGTGTTTAATACCATCGTAAATTGATGATCCACCCGGAAAATCACTGTTTTCATTACCAGTGCCTTGCCACGTAATTGTCCAGCCACCCGACTGCATACCAATGTTGTCAGCACCCAGACCCGCGACAAGCACATTTGCTTTAGGCGATAATGGCAACAGCTGTTGCTTATTCTTTAATAACACTAACGATTCACGCACCGCTTGCTTGGCAATTGCACGATGCTCAGCACTGCCAATGATGTCTGTTTTGCCTGAAAGCGGACGGTTTGCCGGGCTTGGTTTATCGAATAAACCGGCACGCATTTTAACGCGCAGAATACGCGTTACTGCATCATCAATTCGGCTTTGGGCTATGTCGCCACTGTTAACTTGTTTGATTAAATTTTCATACAATGGCTTCCACGCATCTGTTGGTACCATGTAAACATCAAGACCCGCATTCGCAGCTTGTGCACAATTACCATTTGTACAACCCGGAATTTGGCCGTGACCATTCCAGTCTCCAACAACAAAGCCATCAAAGCCCATTTTACCTTTTAACACATCGGTAAGTAGGTACTTACTGCCGTGAATTTTCTCTCCATGCCAGCTATTAAACGACGCCATCACCGTTTGTGCGCCGGCACCTAGTCCACCGACATAGCCTTGGGCATGAATATCAAATAACTCTTGCTCAGATGCCGTGTTATTACCTTGATCGTCACCCCCTTCAGTCCCTCCATCACCTAAAAAGTGCTTAACGGTACTGATCACGCGCTTATCCGATAAAAAGTCTTCATCAACTGCGCCTTGTAATCCTTTTACAATTGCTGCTGAGTAAGCTTTAACGATTTCAGGGTCTTCAGAATAGCCTTCATATGTGCGTCCCCAGCGATCATCACGAACCACGGCAACGGTCGGTGCAAACACCCAGTCGATACCCGTTACCATCACTTCTTGTGCGGTTGCCGCTGCAATTTTCTCAATTAAGGCGGGGTTATTTGTCGCCCCTAAGCCAATGTTGTGTGGGAATAAGGTCGCCCCAATTACGTTATTGTGACCATGCACAGCATCGGTGCCCCACATAGTAGGGATTTTGCTGCCATCAAGTGAATCGTCAATTGATGCTTGATACATTTTTTCAGCCAAGTCTATCCAATCAGCGGCGCTGGCATGTTTATCATTATTAGGGAATGCGCCTCCACCATTTAGGTAAGAACCAAACCCGTATTTACGCATATCTTCAACCGTGATATCTCGAATTTCAGGTTGAATCATCTGCGCCACTTTTTGCTCAAGCGTCATGTCTGCCAAAAGAGCTGCTATTTGCGCTTCCATTTCTGGGTCTGCGTTAATGCCCGTTTCGATACGAGGCCAGATTTCATTCTCAGCGTTCATTTTTGCCACCTTATCTTGCCCTGTACAGCCAAGAATGCTGATGCTGGCAATCATTATCGAACACAGCGTTAATGGTTTTTTTATTGTCATAGTCTGCACCTTTAAGAATGACGGTTCTGAGACACTACTTTTGAGCCAGAAAGCGCAAAGTAAGTAATATATAAATAACAAGCGATTGGCAGTAGTAACGCGAGCTGTACACCGATTGAATCAGCCAGCATACCTTGCATAAGCGGTATAATGGCGCCGCCAACAATCGCTAAACATAAAATACCTGACCCCTTTGAGGTGTATTTACCCAGACCATGCAGTGCCAAGCTAAAAATGGTTGGGAACATAATTGAATTACATAACCCAACCAGTAAAATCGCCCACATTGCAAGGCTGCCCTCGCCGGTCATTGCAACAATAATCAATACAACAGCCAGTAATCCATGACACGCAAGCACTTTACCTGCATTGAACTTTTGCATTACCAGCGCGCCGATAAAGCGGCCGATCATGGCGCCAGCAAAATAGTAGCTAATGTAATGAGCGGCTTCTTTATCAGTTAAGCCTGCAATGTTATCAAGGGTTAAAAAGCCGACTAAAAAGCTACCAATGGCGACTTCAGCACCGACATAAACAAAAATACCCACAGCACCAAGAATCAAATGGCGATACTGCCAAACGCTGCCTAAATCAACAAAGTCTTCAAGGTCTTGATGCTCCGCTTCGTTATCAGCTTCTCTGCCTAACTTAGGTAATTTTAAGAATGCAAAAATGAGGGCAAGAACCAGCAAACTGGCAGATAACATTAAATAAGGAAACTTCACTTGTTCCGCAGTCGCATGACTCACTTCCGTTAAAATTAACCACCCACCAAAAATAGGTGCAACCGTGGTGCCTAGCGAGTTAAATGCCTGGGTCATTGTTAAACGTGAAGACGCGGTTTTTTGTGGTCCAAGTACACTGACATACGGATTAGCAGAGACTTGTAAAATAGTGATGCCTGATGCAAGCACAAACAAGGCAAGTAAAAACAACTCATACACATGTGCGACAGCCGCAGGGTAAAACAGTGCGCATCCAATTGCTGCTACAACCAGCCCTACAACAATACCAAACTGATAACCAATACGACTTACAAGCTTACCGGCGGGAATAGACATCACAAAGTACGCGCCAAAAAAGCAAAACTGAATCAGCATCGCTTGCGTGTAGTTAAGTGAAAACATGCCTTTTAGATACGGGATCAGAATGTCGTTTAAACACGTGATGAATCCCCACATAAAAAACAAAGTGGTTAATGATGCCAGTGCAAAAGTTTGCTTGGGCATCGCCACTTGACTTGATGTTGCCGCAACAGGCGTTGAAACATGAGCCATAATTTTATTCTCTAGTTATTTATATTTATCAGTTTGTTACAGCAAATATAGTGCTTTTTCATGGTTAAAGAAAAAACAAAAAAGTGTTGCAACATAAAATGTAAGCGCTTACATTTATAACATATAAATCATATTAAGCAATTTATTTGCAGAAAAACTGTAAGCGCTTACAACTGACTACTATGCTGTATGCCAGCCGCCTTACACAATCAATGCGAAGGAAGACTATCCACTGTGTTTAAAACTATTTCTCTTTTGCCCGACTCGTATTTACTCAAGCCCGAGTTTACCTTTGGTGTTGCTACTGCCTCATTTCAAATTGAAGGCGCACGGGATACACGCTTAGCGTGTATTTGGGACACTTTTTGCGAAAAACCTTCCGCCATTGCCGATAACAGTAACGGTGATATAGCATGCGATCATGTTACACATTGGCGACACGATATTGAGATGATTGCTGATTTAGCCGTTGATGCCTATCGTTTATCTATTTCATGGCCTCGGGTAATCAACGAGGATGGCTCTGTAAACTCACAAGGCATGGCATTTTATACTGAGTTACTCAGCGCACTTAAAGCACGCAATATCAAAACATATGTCACCTTATACCACTGGGATTTACCCCAGCACCTTGAAAACAAAGGGGGCTGGCTGAATCGCGAAACAGCCTACAAGTTCCAAGACTATGCCGACAAAGTCAGTCGTCACTTAGGTGACTTGGTTGACTCTTTTGCCACGTTGAACGAACCGTTTTGTAGTGCGTATTTAGGCTACGAAATTGGTGTTCATGCTCCGGGCATAAAAAGCCAGCAAGCAGGTCGTCAAGCGGCTCATCATCTATTACTGGCTCATGGTTTGGCTATGCAAGTATTACGCAAAAACTGCCCTAATACCGAGGCAGGTATCGTATTAAACTTCAGTCCAACCTACCCACTGACAAAGAATGATTGCAACGCAGCAAAGCTTGCTGACCAATACCATAATCAGTGGTACATTAAAGCGGTTTTAGAGGGATGCTATCCCCCGCTTTTTGATGACTTAGCGGCGGATGTAAAACCCATTATCGAAGCCGATGATATGGCAATTATTAGTCAATCTGTCGACTTTATTGGCGTTAATTACTATACCCGCATACACTACAAAAACACGCCTGATGGCTGGTTTGAAGAAGCCCCGCTGACCGATGTGCGTGTCACAGATATGGGCTGGGAAGTATACCCAGAAGGCCTGACTGAGCTGCTTGTTTCATTACATCAGCACTATAATTTACCCAAAATGTATATCACCGAAAATGGTGCAGCTATGGCTGATAGTTTAGTAGATGGTGAAGTATACGATATTGAACGCGTTGATTATTATCACACTCATTTAAATGCTGTGTGTAATGCAATTCGCCAAGGCGTTAATATTCAAGGCTATTTTGCATGGAGCTTAATGGATAACTTTGAATGGGCGTATGGTTATGAAAAACGTTTTGGGTTAGTTTATATCGACTATCAAAGCCAACAACGCATTTTAAAAGAAAGTGCAAAGCAGTATCGCGCACTGTTAAAGCAGCGAAAAAAATAATAACAAACGAGAACACACATGCTGACAACAAAAGAAAAGATAGCTTATGGCTTAGGAGATACAGCGAGTAACATTATCTTTCAAACGGTGATGTTATTTTTAACTTTTTTCTATACCGATATTTTTGGTATCTCGCCAGCAGTTGTCGGCACCTTGTTCTTAGTGGTAAGAGTCGTTGATGCGATTACCGATCCACTTATGGGCGCATTAACCGACTCGACACGCACTAAATATGGCAGTTACCGGCCTTATTTGCTGTGGCTGGCTGTGCCATTTGGGGTGATTAGTATGATCACCTTCACAACCCCCGATTTACCCGAGTCGGGCAAGGTCATTTATGCCTTTATCACCTACACACTCCTTATGCTTGTGTATACCGCTATCAATATCCCTTACTCTGCTTTAGGGGGCGTATTAAGCCCAGACCCTAAGCAACGCGTATCTATACAGTCTTATCGCTTTGTATTCGGTATGTTAGGAGGATTGATTGTCAGTGCCTGTACTTTACCGCTGGTAAATTGGTTAGGTAAAGGTGATAACGCCCTAGGTTATCAGCTTACTATGGCACTGATGAGTGGCTTGGGTGTGGTGTTATTTTTAATCTGTTTTCGCTTTACCAAAGAGCGTGTTATAGCCGAGCATAACAGCTCTCTGAGCTGGAAAAGCCGCATGAGCACCTTATTGCAAAACGGCCCGTTTAAGGTACTTTGTTTTGCCGCCGTTATGCTTTTAACCAGTATGGTACTTCGCACCACCTTGGCAATTTATTACGTCAAGTATGTTCTTGGCGAAGCTGAACTGGTCACTTACTTTATTACAATAGGCATGATAGGTAATATTTTAGGCTGTGCCTGTGCGCAACCACTCAGTAAACGTGTCGATAAAAAAACGGCCTATATTCGCTTACAATACATCTCGGCCATCATTAGTTGCGTGGCATTTTGGTTACCGAGCGAACAGTTAGCACTTGCCTTTATTATTTACTTTTTATGGTGCTTTTTCACCCAAATGGCCACCCCGTTACTGTGGGCCAAAATGGCCGACACGATTGACTATGGTCAATGGAAAACCGGTGAGCGATTAACCGGCCTAGTGTATGCCAGTGTGGTGTTTTTCATTAAGCTTGGCCTTGCTTTGGGTGGGGCTATTGCTGGCTGGTTACTCGCATTTTACGGTTACGAAGCAAACACAACGCTGAGTAATCAAACACTGTCGGGAATTTTGATTTCATTTACGCTATACCCTGCAATTGGCAGCGTGCTTGTCGCCTTAATCATGAAAAGGTATATTCTCGATAATAAAACAGTTGAGCAGATCAGTGCTGACTTGTCACTGAAAAATCATCCATAATTTGGATTTTAAAAAGGAATAACATGGCCACCATTTACGAGGTGTCGAAACTAGCGGGTGTATCACTTGCGACTGTTTCAAGAGTAATGAATAACAACGCTAATGTTAGTGATGCCACTCGCAAAAAAGTCACCGCAGCGATGGATGAACTTGGTTATAGACCTAACTCAATCGCTCAATCATTAGCGTCGAATTGCTCAAACAGTGTTGGCCTTTTGGTATCTGAATTACATGGTCCCTTTTATGGACCGATGATGAGCGGTATAGAAAATACATTTCGCAATCAAAAAAAGCACTTAATTATCGCCGCAGGCCACAGTAATGAAGAGCGTGAAAAACAAGGCATTGAATTCCTTATTAGTCGTAATTGTGACGGGCTTATTTTACATGTTGAAGCCGTAAGTGATGACTACCTTATAAAACTCAGTAAAAGCCAAGTACCCTTTGTGCTAATCAATCGCTTTATTAGTGAATTAAGCGATCGGTGCATTATTTTAAACAACATTAAAGGTGGCTACCTTGCAACGAAACATGTGCTTGAACAAGGCCATAAACAGATTGCATATATTAGTGGTCCACTTTGGAAAAAAGACGCGCAAGACCGTCTTGAAGGCCATAAAAAAGCACTCGCAGAGTATGGGTTACCCTTTGATGAACAATTACTTTATCAAGGTGACTTTATGGAAGCCAGCGGGTTTACAGGCCTAAAAACGCTTTATCAACACGCTAAGCCGTTTAGTGCGGTTATTTGTGCCAACGACGAGATGGCAACCGGTGCTATGGCGAGCGCCAGAGAGCTCGGACTCACACTCCCTGATCAACTTTCTATAATGGGTTACGATAATGTGTTTTTTACACGCCATGTTTACCCCCCTCTCAGTACCATAAACTACCCTATTAACGAAATGGGCAAAATGGCGGCAGATTGGGTGTTGAGCCACGTTTATCAAAAGCAAACGGCTCCTTTGCAAACCGTATTTGAACCTGAGCTGGTTGTAAGGCAGTCGATAACCACTAACCCTCAATAAGCTGGGTTAACAAGCCTAAGTTAATCGGCTTTAACAGCACTTGATCAATATCTAACTGTTCAATTTTTTCTGGTTCTGGCTCAGCCCCACTGACAATAACTAACGTTAAGTTGGGGTAAAGCTGTTTAACTTCGCGTGCTAAATCAAGTCCTTCACCATCAGGCAGGTGCATATCAAGTAACACTTTATCGAAGTGTTGGTCCGTGTGTAAGGTTTGTAGGCACGCCTTATAACTGGCTGCAATCACCGTTTCGACACCCAAGCTTTCTAACAATAGCTGCGTAATTTGCGCGGCATCACTATCATCTTCCACCAGCAAGTAGCGTGTACTTTGTTGTGTTATGGCAGGGCAATCATCACGTGCCACGACGGGGTCGGTTTTTCCTTGGCAAATATAATGGTTAAGCACATGGTAAAGTAGACCTGAATCAAGGGGTTTCGCTATCATGTCATTAAAGCCAAGCGCGGTAAGTTCGCTTTTAACGCCTTTCATTGTGGCGGCCGTTAACGCAATAATAGGACCTTGGTAACCCATTTTCCTGAGCTCTATAGTTGCTTCTTTGCCGCCCATAACAGGCATGTGTAAATCGATAAAAACAATATCAAACGTCTTACCATTTTTTTCAGCAGCGGCCACTTTTTCAATCGCTTGTTTGCCGTTTTCAGCGTATTCAACATCAGCCCCTGTGCTGGCGATCATATGGCCCACTAAAATACGCAAATCTTTTAAATCATCTACAACTAACACACGGCCATGGGTGGTCAAGGTCGTTAACTTTTGTTGGTAATCTGGATTCGAATCAAAGCGAAGTCGTTGGCGTTCAACATCGCGAATATTGCCAGGGTAAATCGACAAGGTGAACTCAGACCCGACTCCCTGAGTTGACTCCAAACTGATTGACCCCTGCATACGCGTTAACAGCTCAGAACAAATAGCAAGGCCTAGGCCTGCTCCGCCCACATCGCGTGATTCAACATCGGCAATTTGTTCAAACGGTTTAAAGATAATAGCTTGCTTTTCTGGTGCAATACCCAGCCCTGTATCTTTAATACTAAAAAACAGCATTTCGCGCTCATTAACCCACGCAGTCCATGCGCGCACGACAATTTCACCGTGGTTCGTAAACTTAATCGCGTTATTAATAATATTAATTAAAATCTGTCGTAAGCGCGTGGCGTCTGAATTAATGATCAAAGGCAGGGCTTGCTGCGATTCAAATCGCAATGATAACCCCTTATCAATCGCAGATACCCGCATCAGCGTGTACACATCAGCCATCAAGCTATCAAGGTTTACATCACTGCAGTTCAACTCAAGTTTATCTGCAGCAATTTTAGACAAATCAAGTACATCGTTTAACAAACTCAAAAGATGCTTACCGTTTCTGTAAATCACCCCGAGCTCATTCTGCGCATGCTGGTTTTTTTCACTTTGCATTAATAGCTCAGTGTAGCCAAGAATTGACGACAAAGGGGTGCGTAACTCATGACTTAAGTGCGCTAAAAAACGGTCTTTCGAGCGGTTTTCAGCTTCGGCTTTTAAACGCTCAACACGCTCATCTTCGACTTCTCGTCGCGCTAGTGCGTAACGTATCGCGCGCGCAAAACGCCCTGAGCTCATTTCGCTTTTGACTAAGTAGTCAACAGCTCCCGCATCGAGCGCTGCGGAATCAAGCATTTCGTCAGACTGCCCCGTAAGCATAATTATCGGGCCGCGAAAACCATTCGCAACAGCCCGTTTTAGCACTTCTAATCCGTCCGATGCCCCTAAGCGATAATCTAACAAACAAATATCATGTTTGTTCTCACTCAGTACACCAATCGCCTGCTCAGGGCAGCTTAACCATTCAACATCAAATGTATGGGAACCCAGTTGCTCTAAGTAATCACAGGTCAGAATATAATCATCTTCATCGTCTTCTACTAACAGTAATCGGGTTACCTTATCTAACATTGCTTATCCTTTAATCATTATTTGATGGCGGTAGTTCAACAAACTCGACCCAGTATTTTCCTAAGGTTTTCATGAGCTCGACTAATCCATCAAAAGTAACCGGTTTGGTGATATAAGAGGCTGCACCTAAGTCGTAGCCTTTGATCATATCTTCCTCTTGCTTTGATGTAGTAAGAATAACAACCGGAATCCCTTTTAAATTAGGGTTAGACTTAATCGCTTGTAACGCTTCACGTCCATCCATGCGAGGCATATTTAAATCAAGCAATATGAGCCCTGGACGCGGCGAGTTTTCTTTCTCACTGAACTTGCCTTTTCGTTCAAGGTATTCAAGTAGCTCAACACCATCTTCAACAAAAAACAGCTCATTGAGTACGCGACTTTCAGCTAAAGCGTCTTGGGTTAATAAACGATCGTCTTCATCGTCATCTGCCATTAAAATAGTTATGGGTTTTACTTTATTAAGTGGCATCTAAGCCTCTCCTTGCAATGTGAAAAGTGATGTTTCCACAGGTAGTTTAATAGTGAAGCTTGCACCCTCACCCACTTGACTGGTTGCTGTAATTTCACCACCGTGGCGTTCTACGATTCGTCGGCATACAGACAAGCCAATTCCAGTGCCTTTGTATTGCGAACGACCATGAAGGCGCTGAAATGGAACAAATATTTTTTCTAGGTACTCTTCAGAGAAGCCAATACCGTTATCTGAAATAGTAATAATTTCCCACGCAACATCGCTGTTGTGTGCAGGGCTAAACTCTTCAGTCCGTTGATAGGAAATGGTAATGATAGGTGGCACATTTTCACGTCTAAATTTAACGGCATTAGAAAGAATATTTAAAAACAGTTGCAGCATCTGACTCGGATCAGCTTGAATATGCGGTAACGTATCTAAGTTTACCGTTGCCTCTGACTCTTTAATGGCAATCTCAAGGTCATCTAACACTTCATGAACGACCTCGTTAAGGTCTGTATCAATAAAGTCTTTGCCACGGGTTGTAACTCGAGAAAACTCTAATAAGTCATTAATCAAATTAGACATGCGCTGCGCCGCATTTTTCATACGATTAATATAATCGAGGCCTTTTTCACCCAAATCGTCTTTGAACATACTTTCGAGCCGATCACTAAACGCCTGAATTTTCCTCAGAGGCTCTTGTAAATCATGGCTGGCGACAAACGCAAACTCTTCTAGCTCTCGGTTCGAGCGACTTAATTCGTCTGAATAAATGGTTAACTCTTGGGTACGTTCTGACACTTTAGCGGCCAATGTTTCATTTTGCACTTCTAAATCTGCACGGTATTTTGCTGCATTAAGTGAGTTGATCCGCGTCAAAATAAACATGCCAATGATCAATAGCGTACTGGTCACCGCAGTGATCACAAAAGTCAGTTTTGCGTCGTTTTTGATTTGCGATAATTTAGCAAACTGTTCGACTTTAAAATTAAGTTCGCGCATATGAATTTCATCAACAGCAGCGCGAATGTCTTTGTAAAGTTCGCGCCCTTTATCTGTTAAAAGCAAACGCCGAGCTTTCACGTTTTTATCGGCCAAAGCAAGATCCGTAATTTGGCTCATTATTGCGATTTTGTCATTCACTAAAAAAATAAACCGCGCAATACGCTCAGCCTGACCGGGTATCTCTGAATGTAAACTTTTAACCAGCATAATTTGCGCTTGCATAGACGCAATCGCATCATTGTATGGCAGCAAATAATCTTCACGGTCTGTCAGTAAGTAACCTCGTTGACCCGACTCAGCTTGCACCACCGATAAATGTAATCGTTCAATGGCAGTATTTAGCGAATTGGTGTTATCAAGACTATTTTGTGTCTCTGTCAGTGAGCGAATCGTGTTTACTGCCAAAATGGCATTGGCTATCACAATACACAGCACAATCGCTATAAAGCCTGCCCAATTTAATGTGATTTTTCCCTTTTGTTTATGCATTTTCTTCCCAATGGCTTATTCGTTAATCGCTGGTATGCGTATCACTAATTTGCTGAAGTTGCTCACTACATTGCTGGCAATTGGCGATAATCTTATCAAGCGCGGCCAATGCTTTTTCTTTAGGCATATCGTTTTCTAATACGAGCTTAACTAACTCTGCATTCATTGAAATACGGTTAAGTGGTGCGCGAGCATCGTGTACCAACTGACGTAAAGACTCGTGATTATTCATTTTTTATCCTTTCTTATTTGTATTCTCCGATGCCGCCATAAGCATTTAAACGGTTATAGAGTGTTTTAGTACTGATCCCCAGCATTTGTGCTGCGATGGTTTTATTACCTTGTACTTTATCCAAGGTTGCGTGGATCAGCTCTTTTTCGACTTCTTCTATGGTTTGTCCGGCCATAACCTGGCTGGTCTGTGTTTCTTTATTGACGCGAGAAAATGGTGATTCGAGCGATTCAGGTAAAGTAATAGCACTGCCTTTAGGGTCGCTCATTATAAAAGCACGGTGAATAGCATGGCGAAGCTCTCGCACATTACCGGGCCAATCATGACTTTCAAGTTCTTTTAGCTGACTTGCTTGCCATTTAAAGTCTGTGCCATTTTCTTCGTTTAGTTGCTCTAAAAATGCGTTCGCAAGTAGCGGGATATCTTCTTTGCGCTCACGTAGCGCAGGAATATCAATCGGAAAAACAGCTAAGCGAAAATAGATATCTTCACGGATCACGTTGTTCTGCGCAAGGTCATCCAACGTCCTGTTGGTTGCTGAAATCACACGGCAGTTCACCGCTTGCTCTTTTGTCCCCCCGACACGGGTCACTCGTTTATTTTCGAGGACACGCAATAAATTTGGTTGCATATCAATGGGCATTTCGGTGACTTCGTCTAAAAATAACGTACCACCAGCAGCTTGCTCAAACACCCCTTCTTTGCGTGCAACAGCCCCTGTGAAAGCGCCTTTTTCGTGGCCAAATAATTCGCTGCCAATCAACTCTTTAGAAAATGCACCGCAGTTTGTGGCAACAAGTGGGCCATCGCAGGATGTCGCATTGTGAATCGCTTGTGCGACGACTTCTTTACCGGCACCACTTTCCCCCATGAGCATGACATTGGCAGAGGTTGCTGCGACACGTTCAATCATGGTGTAAAGCTTATGCATAACATCAGATTCACCAATGAGCGTGCCAAAATGACGTTTAATACTCGGTGCAGACTTTTTCTTTGTATTTGCTTTTTTAGGGTTGAGAACCCTTTCGATGTCTTCGCGCTGAAGGGGTTTAACTAAGTGCCCTACATTCGCCTCACACATTTCTGCTAATTTCCCCTTCACCGAAGGGTGGCCAGAAATGAGTGTCACTCGCGGGGATTGACCAATTTTTTTAAGGTGTTCAAGTAGGTGCAGACCACTGCCATCTGGTAACATAAAATCTAAAAAGACGTGGTCGAATGTATTGTTTTCGAACCATTGCTCTGCTTCTGCAAGGTTTGCAGCTGTATTTATATTATGCCCGAGGAATTCTACAATGTGACACACGACATCACTAAACTCACTGTCATCATCAACTAAAAGCACATTTAACATATTCTTTCCCTAAGCCTTTTTTTACCATTCTACGCACAGTTTTTCCGAAAATAAAACAACGAGCGTTAGGTAGCTAAGTTATTATTAATTACAACTATATTATCGCATTAAGTTTCAATTTGGGGTAATTATAATGAATTAAATATTCATAACACGTTATCATAACTCACCAAATATTAAGCTAAGCTGTACTTTAGCGAAGTTGCTACGTTGTAATTAAATGAAATTATTAAGAAAAGTTATTCATCCAAGCCTAAGTAATGATTATGGTTCGGTATTTATTCGCAACACCGCGCGTGCAATCGTGCTAAAAGGTGAACACATACTGCTTTTATACACCGCACGCTATGATGACTATAGTCTACCGGGTGGTGGGGTCGATAACGGTGAAAGTATTGAACAAGGCCTGTACAGAGAGCTTTCAGAAGAAACCGGTGCACAACAGATAAACATAACGCACCCACTAGGCTTATACGAAGAAATTAGGCCGTGGTATAAAGATGATTTTGATTGTGTGCATATTAAATCTTACTGCTACTTTTGCGAGATCAACGGTGAGCTAGCCGCGCCCAAAATGGAGCACTACGAAGTACAAAATGGCATGCAACCAAAGTGGATTAATATTTATGACGCCATCGCTCATAACGAGACCACCTTGGCTATGAGCGAAAAACAAGGTTTATCTATTCAACGAGAAACCTACTTACTCAAGCTGATTGCTAACACGCTTTGAGGTTTTTTCGATGGAAAAGCACGGTATGCCTATAATGTCGTGCTAATACCTTACTGATACTCATACAGCTTTAGGCGGCGCATAATAGCGCCATATTCCGACTAAATTACTCAATAAAAATACCGTTTCCATCACCACTGCGACTGGCGAAAACAAGAGCGCGTTATGTGTTATCCAACATAGCGTACCTAATACCATCATCAGCCGTAATGATAAGTCTTTACTTTGGAACGAAGCATAAGTCTGAATTAAGGTTGCGGCGAGGGCTATAACACTCACCCAGTTATACCAAGTCAGGCTTACAGCAGTCATACTCAGCAACATGAAAACAACCATCATCCTGGTTTTACGGGCAAAAATACAATATACGTAGCGCACTGCGGCTATGAGCATTAAGCTTGCGGCACTTAAGTTATCAAGTAGAAAAAAGTGCACAGAAGTGAGCAACACAGAACTAAACAAACAGGCTAAAATAAACTGCCTTTGCTTAAATTGAAATGACGCTAAATCGAGTAATGTGGCAATAGCGACCAAGCATTGCGATAAAATAAACATACCAACTCCTGAAAAATCAGCAGTGTAATGTTCCTTAAAATCGCGCACATTAACTTAAGTTAAGACGCCCTCTAATTCGCGATAATGAAATAGCTGAAATACCTAAATACATTGCGACCTCATTTAAACTCAATTGTGCGAGCCAATGCGGTTTGTTATCCAGCAAATATTTATACCTTTGCTCTGGCGTATTCAGTAATAAAAAGGCTTCTTTTGCCTCTTTAAATAATAGCTGTTGAGTGATTAATTTATGCTTCATTGCTTGCCAATCTGGGTTATCAAATAAAGTCAGTGGCACCTTGATAAGTTCAGCGTCCCGCATTACTTTAAGTTGGTAAAACGCATTAGTTCCGGTTAGCCAGTTGCCATAAAGCAGTGCAAACTCATCCTGAAAGTAAAACTCTTTGCACTTTTGAGCGCCCTGCTCTGATACATGTAATGCGCCAAGTACTCCAGATACAATTAAATACCCCGCTTGTTGTTGCTCACCTTGCTGTAGCAGCACATGCTCTTTAGCGTATCGCTTGAGTGCAATCATGCCCGCAAGCTTATTACGAAACTCATTAGCAAGGTGATGGTAACTATCACCCAAGGGCAGTAACTGAGTATCCGTCAAGATTGCCACCCTTGCATTAATAGCGCGGTTATTTGTTTGGCGTTAATGCCTTCTCTGGCTTTGAAACGCTCACCACACCACAGCGGTGAAAAACCACTGTTTCCTTGTGCTTCTGCTCTCGAGCGCAGTGCTGTTAAGGCTATCGAGGCATAAGGAAAAGCAGGCGCTTGCGTTGGCATTGCGCCAAGCTCTTGCATAATTCTGTTTCGTATCCCGCGCGCAGGACGACCCGAGAAAAGAGTGGTGAGCTCAGTATTATTTGCCGCTGTCGTTTTTAATGCTTCACGGTGTAATGCGCTTGTCGTTGCTTCTTCACATAACAAGTAGGCACTGCCAACTTGTACTGCCGCCACGTTGAGCTCTTTAAACATTTTTACCTGTTCTGGCGTACTAATGCCCCCAGCCGCAATTATCGGTATATCCAAACATAAACAATCATGAACGAGCTGTTCTGTGCTGGGCTGTAACGATAAATCCATCGATAGAAAGCATCCTCGGTGTCCACCCGCTTCTTTGCCCTGTGCAATGATTGCATCAACACCACGCTCTTTTAACCAACGAGCTTCGTCTAAAGTCGTTGCTGATGACAAAACCTTGCCACCCCATGCTTTGATTTGCGCGATAATTTCTTGATTAGGTAAGCCAAAATGAAAACTAACCACGGGAGGTTTATAAGTCGCAATTGTATCAATTACCTGCTGATCAACGGGCTGTCGTGAGGCTTTGCGACTGAATTGCGATGCATCTATTTCAAACTCAGCAAAATATGGACTTAATAGTTCATGCCACTGCTGTTGCTCAGCTTCGCTGTACGGGCTGACTTGATGACAAAAGAAGTTTAAATTATATGGCTTATTAGTATGGTGCGTTAAATAGTCTAACTCGTTAATCAGTTGCTCTTTCGAGAGCATGGCACAAGGTAACGACCCCAAACCTCCCGCTTCACACACCGCAACCGCCAGTTGTGCATTTTGCACCCCCGCCATGGGCGCTTGGATAATCGCAAGCTCTGTATTAAACAATGTATTACTCATAGCCTATCCTTGTAAGTTTTGCAGCCTCTTGCAGTTTTTACATATTTCCACACACACAGAAACCAGATAAAAACAAATAAAAGCCAATAAAAACAAAAACCTAAAAAACATTTAAAAAGCTGGTGTTAGCTTTGCACAAGGTCATGTACATTTTGTAAGGAGATAATGATGACTGATACAGTAACTACAATCAATCCAACAAACGAGCAAACTTTAAATACCTACACTCTCTTGTCTTTACAAGAAGCTAAGGCTGAAATAGATAAATGCCATAAAACCTTTTTATCATGGCGCGAGACATCTTTAGTAGAGCGAGCTAAATACCTTAATCAACTTGCAAAATTGATTGACGATAATAAACATGAATTAGCACAGTTAATGACTGACGAAATGGGCAAGCTTTATCAACAAGGCCTACAAGAAACGGAACTTTGTGCTGCTATATGTCGCTACACAGCCGACCAAGGCCCTGAGGTCCTCGGCGAAGAAAAACGCGATATGCAAGGTGGCCGCGCCATCATTAGCTACCAACCTATCGGTGTTATCTTAGGTATTCAACCTTGGAACTTCCCTCTTTATCAGGTTATTCGTTATGCCTGTGCTAATGTTATGGCTGGTAACACAACCGTGCTAAAACACGCCGGTAACGTATTTGGAATGGCTGAAAAAATTGAGCAGTTATTTAACGAAGCTGGTTTTCCAACCCATTGCTTTAAAAACTTATTAATCGACGGTAAAACAGCCAGCGAATTAATTGAGCATACCGCTATTCGCGGGGTCACATTTACTGGCAGTGACAGCACGGGTAAAAAAGTGGCAGAGCGTGCCGGTAAGCATGTCAAGAAAACCGTGCTTGAGCTTGGCAGTAATGATGCTTACGTTGTCCTTGATGATGCCGACCTTAATACCGCCATTGAAGCATGTACCCAAGGTCGTCTTATCAATAATGGCCAAACATGTGTCGCGGCGAAACGCTTTGTGGTGGTTGACGCAGTATATAATGACTTTAAAGCACGTATTAAAGAACAGTTTGAGCAAGTAAAACTGGGTGACCCTAATGATGAAAACACAGGGCTTGGGCCAATGGCACGTGAAGATTTACGCGCACAGCTTCACCAACAAGTACGTGACTCTATTGATGCTGGAGCGAAGGCGATTGTCGGTGGCAGCATGCCAACAGGCACTGGTTTTTACTACCCAGCGACCTTACTTGAAAATGTAAAACCAGGAATGCCAGCCTACGATGATGAGCTATTTGGCCCCGTGGCCTCTCTGATCCGCGCCAAAGATAATGACGACGCAATGCGTATAGCCAATGACTCGCGCTATGGATTAGGAGGAGGTATTTTTTCTAGCAACGAGAAACAGGCTGTTGAACTGGCTAGGCTGCATTTTGATACAGGAATGGTAAATATAAATGGCTATGGACTCGCTCAGCCAAACTTGCCGTTTGGTGGAGTGAAAGACAGCGGCTATGGCCGAGAGCATGGTGGTTTTGGCTTACGCGAATTTGTAAATATTAAAACCATTATGATCAACCAATAATACTCACTGAAAGGGCTCATTGAGCCCTTCTCATTCATCAAAGGTCGGAACTTGCTGCTTAGATGCCATAGGCATTTTTAACTCTTTAATCGCTTTATCTTTATCAATATCCTCATGTTGTTTTTGATTTGAAGCAGCGGGGTCATAAGTCAATTCGGTTAATAGTGCAAAATGATCAGAGCCATACTTAGCAAGGCGTTCAATTCGTTTTACACTGAATTCATCACTGTGGAATAAATGATCAAGCGGCCAACGCATAAAAAAGTAACCCGCATGAAATGTATTAAAAAAGCCGCGTCCTTTACGCGGGTCTAACAACTTAGAAACTCGCATAAACAAACGCGTGCTCCGTGACCAAGCAACATCATTCAGATCGCCTGCAACGATGCAAGGACGCGTTCTATTTTTAAGGGCTTTGGCCAGAATAATAAGCTCGGTATCACGAGGACGCGAGGTGTCTTTTTCGGTGGGACTTGGAGGAGCTGGGTGAATAAAGTGCGCCTCGACTTCTGTGTTATTGGCATCTACAAATACGATATGAATCGAAGGAATATCCGCTTCGATTAATTCACATACCTGTTGGTGTTTAATTTCAAACTTACTGTATAAATGCATACCGTAACGATTATCTTTAGGGCAATAGATACGATATGGGTAATCTGCTTCTAGACAACTGAGCTGCTGTTGCCACGTTTCATTAGATTCAAGCGTGATGAGTAAATCTGGTTGGTGGTTTTTTACCAGTTTAATAAGTTTGCCGTAGTGCGTATTCGACATCAGCACATTCGCAGACATTATGCGAATACTGTGAGCATCATCTTTACTACTTGAGACAACTTCTTTCTTAGCGAACCATGTGTAGGGGTAAATCCAGTTCGCTTGCAGTAGCAAAACCACAAAGCTTATAACAATACAACCGAGTAAATAATGGCTGTTGGAGAGGTAAAATAACACGCTTGCTCCCAGCAAACATGCTCCTGCAAGATACGCTGCTTGCAGCCGCACAAAATCACAACTTCGAATTAAATAATGCTGGGAGTACGAAAATGGCAATAGTGAGACAATAAGCAAAAGTACAGACAGTACACTCAATGCATGGCTCATATAACTCATTGGCACAATTTATCGGCTCAGAATCGAGACTATTTCGCGGGTATCCTCTACCAAACGAACAATGGTGCCATCAACCTGAATTGAAATTAATCCGTCGTTATTACGCGATTTAATCACCTTACCTCGACGATAAATATCGCGGTCAAGTATGTCACCTTTTCGGTATTTCTTTTGCCAACCAGGCGGAAGATCTCCACCATTTTCAAGTTTTTTCTCTAGACCAGGCGGTAAGCTTTTTCCTTTGTCTTTGTCCTTATCTTTATCCTTTGCTAAAGCGCCTGTCGCAACAATACTAAGCCCTAAAACAGCCACTGTTAAAAATATTTTCATACGAACTTTCCTTTTTATGTATTCTACTAAGCGTAGCAACTATTTCTGAACTGGGAATGAAAGAGTATAAAAAAGCCGCAAAGCGGCTTTAAACAGGATTAACGATGACGCGACACGATGGATAAAATTTCTCGTGTGTCATGTACTAAGTGTATTAAGCGATCATCAATTTCAATGGCAATAATGCCATTTCTATCGCGACGCTTTATTACTCGGCCGTGGCGATAAATATCTCTGTCGAGAATATCACCATGATGATAGCGTTTGTACCAACCTGGCGGTAAGCCACCGCCATAACCTACTTTTTTGTATAAACCGGGTGGTAAATCACGGTAGCTATAGCGGTCATACCTATCGTGATGACAATCACGGTCATGGCGATGATGCTTATGATGCTTTTTATGTTTATGGTGCTTTTTACGTTCGTGTTTGTACTCGTATCTGTCATGGTCACGATCATGTTTAGCACTCGCTTCTATAGGCACCAAACTCAAACCTAGCACGGCTAACGAGATAGTAATTATTTTATTCATAATAGAGACCCTCTGCATTTGCTCTTGTTGAAAAGCCTATCAAGCAAGCCTGAATCATAGATGAAGGGTTACAATTAAAAATAACAAGCTCATAAATAACAATACGTTATAAAAACAATCTTTACATTTCTTTAAACTTCTTTGGCACTTTTCATGACTTTCTCTGTCTGAATGAAAGCTTCAATTAGGAACAATGACTGTGATTAAAAAACCAAAATTACACCCATTGTTTTCGAACACGTTATAAAAAAGGATCGTTTATGAATTCATTAAAGTGGTGTTTGATCATTGTGATATTTACGCTAACTGGCTGCAGTACCATGTTGAGTCAACACGGTAATCAGCAAACTCAATCTAGCTCATTGGTTGACTATTTATATCCAGATCAACAACAACGAGCAGCCGAACAAATCAGTGTGCCCACTCTAAACTTACCCGCCACAGTGGGTATTGCCTTTATTCCTAACAAATACAACAACGGCCTCCATCATAGTGACGAAATAGCACTACTCAACAAAGTTAAAAAACAATTTATGCAGTATGACTATATTGACCGTATCGAAGTCATCCCTAGTACCTACTTAAAGGGAGGCGAGGGGTTTACTACTTTAGAGCAGGTATCACGTTTATACGATGTGGACATTATGGCGCTGGTGTCTTATGACCAAGTGTCACAAAGTTTAGAAAATAATGCAGCCTTCTTATACCTCACCATTGTTGGTCTCTATGTCATTCCGGGTAATGAAAACACGGTGCAAACATTCGTCGATACCGCGGTATTTGATATTAAAAGCCGAAAAATGTTGTTCCGTGCGCCAGGCATCCATAAAGCAGAGAAACGAAGTACAGCAATTGGTATCGATGAGGTCGCGAAACAGCAATCGCTAGCAAGTTTTAATGCTGCTGTTGACGACATGCTAGGAAATCTAGATACCGAATTAGGTCAATTTAAAATTCGCGTTAAAGACGAGAAAATTGCCAATGTCAGCCATAAAAAGGGGCACAGTGGCAGTAGCCTATTTTGGCTTATCGCTTTACTTTTGGGGGCTGTGTGTCTGCGACGAAAAGCAATTCATTAATCGCGAAAGCTTTTACACACCGTTAAAAGCAGTTACCCTTTGATTCTCGTTGTCGTTGTTTAATCAAAGGGTTTTCATGAAGTTGTCATTAATCTCAGCGCTTATTGGCTCTCTTTCAATTAGCTGCCATACATTTGCCGCAACAAATGAACTTGAGCATATCACTACCACCGCCTCTCGTACTGAAGTGCTTGCTGATCCACTTCCTGTGGTTGTAAGCAGTATTTCTAAACAACAATTATCACTCATTGCGCCCACGCATATTCAACAAGCCCTTAAACAGGTTGCAGGTGCAAACTTACAACATGGTAATGGACAAGAGTACTTACCCGCTCTTCGCTCGCCAGTGCTATCGGGCGCAGGGGCCTGCGGTGGGATACTCACAGCAGAAGATGGTATTCCCCTGCGTGCCGCTGGTTTTTGTAATATCAACGAATTATTTGAAGCGCACACAGAAATGGCTGAGCGCATTGAGGTATTAAAAGGCCCAGGCTCAGCTCTTTATGGTTCCAATGCAGTCCATGGGGTTATTAACGTTATTACGCCCGATACAACCTATGATCACACCACACTTGGTTTAGACTACGGTTCTTTTGGCTATAGCCGCTATAAATTGGGGCAAGGTCACGACTTTGGCAAACAAGGCCTTGGTATTAATGTGAGTATCACTCGCGACACAGGCTACCGTGATGATGAAGGGGTTGACCAAGAAAAAGTGACCATGCGTCATCGTTATGATGCTGACAATTTCACGCTCAATAGCGGCCTTACTTATACGCATTTAGATCAACAAACCGCAGGCTATATTGAAGGCTTTGAAAGCTACAAAGATGAAGACATTGCACAGTCAAATCCAAACCCCGATGCCTTTAGAAAAGCACAATCAATGCGTGTGTGGTCCAAGTTAAATTGGACAAAAGACGACAACAATAGTTTCACGCTAACCCCTTACCTGCGCGACCAAAGCATGACCTTTTTTAAACACTTTTTACCCGGCACGCCTTTGGAAGAAAACGCGCAACAAGGCGTAGGTATACAATCAATGTGGCAGCACCAATTTGCAAACGCAAGTACGCTTACCGTGGGCTTTGATGGTGAGCTTACCGATGCCGATTTTTTACAATACCAAGATAAGCCAACAGAGGGTTCTGCTTTTTTGGTCGCAACAGTCCCTCAGGGTAAACATTATGACTATCAGGTTACGAGTCGCTTACTGGCACCATTTATAAACCTAGACTGGCAATATGATGAACTATTAGTCACTGTAGGGGGCCGATACGAACACATGCGTTATGATTACACGAACCATATGCTCGCAGGGCGCACGAAAGAAGATGGCACCCCGTGCGGAATGGGTGGCTGTCGCTATTCTCGCCCAGAAAGCGGTATTAATAGCTTTGCTAATTTCTCACCTAAACTTGGCATAAGCTACCAATTTACCAATAATCACTTTATTTATGCCAATGCGTCTGAAGGCTTTCGAGCGCCGCAAGCGGCTGAGCTTTATCAGCTTCAGCGTGAACAAAGCGTTGCTGAGTTAAAATCAGAAATTGCAAAAAATCTGGAATTTGGCTTCAAAGGTCAGCAAGCACAACTCCATTACGTGATAAGTGCTTATGCTATGAATAAAGAAAATACGATTTTCCGCGACAGTGACTTTTTCTATGTCAATGATGGGCAAACCCAGCATCGCGGCATTGAGCTTGAACTCGCCTACGCCATTACGCCCACTATCTCAATGCAATTAGCTGCAACGCACGCTAAACATACCTACAGCTATGACCAACTATTAGGTGAGGTTAATATCAATGGCAATGAGGTCGATACCGCCCCGCGTAATATCGCTAACTTACAATTACTTTGGCAGGCTAATGATATGACACGGGTAGCGCTAGAGCTTTACAGCACCAGCGGCTATTTTACCGACCCTGAAAATCTTCATCGTTACGAAGGCCACTCGCTGGTTAATTTAACAGCAGCTTGGCAGCTTACCCCTACGTTTGCTATCACTCTGCGCGTGAACAACTTAACCGATGAGCACTATGCTGAACGAGCAGACTACACGAGCTTTAACGGCGATCGCTATTTTCCAGGAAGACCCCGTAACGCAATGTTATCAGCACGTTATCAGTTTTAAGTGACCGCATTATTTGGTGAGCTATCTCATAGTTCACCCACGCTGTTTAGTATTTAGGTATGATAGTTTTATCTCTTACTTAGATTTCTAAACAGCGTGCCATCTTCTCAAAACGCAATTCGCACCCTTTTATTAGTGCTTGGCATTTTTCTTATTGCAGCCAGCTTACGCGCGCCCATCACAGGCATTGCGCCAGTACTTGAACAGATTATTGAGCAATTTAAGCTCACAGCATCGCAAGCCGGTATGTTGACCACTTTACCCCTGATAGCCTTTGCCATTGCCTCCCCCATGGCAGCAAGCTTGGCTAAAAAATATGGTCTGGAACTGTCGTTGTTTATCGCTCTGCTCCTGATTGGCGTGGGTGTTTTGTCTCGCCTGATTGATTCTGCAAGTGTTTTATTTATTGGCACCGCCGTGATTGGCGTTGGTATTGCGATTGGTAATGTATTATTGCCAAGTCTTATTAAGCGTGATTTTTCGCATAAAGTGGCGGTAATGACGTCAAGCTACGTACTTGCAATGGGCATATTTGGCGGGAGTTATTCAGCACTGATCACTCCCCTTGCAGAATACAAAGAAATAGGCTGGCAAGTGGCTTTAGCCAGTTATTCATTACTGGTGTTACTGGCCATTGTTGTTTGGCTTCCTCAGTTAAAAGAGCATACGATGCCTAGCAAAGCACAGGTATCGCACACCACTCAGGCGAAAGTTTGGCATTCACCATTAGCGTGGCAAATAACACTATTACTCGGTTTTAACTCATTTTTTACTTACATTATGCTTGGTTGGCTGCCGAGTATTTTGATTGAGTTTGGTCATACAGCTGAACACGCTGGAGCCTTGCAAGGTGCGTTTCAAGTTGCCTCAGCATTACCCGGTATCGTGCTTATTCCCTTATTAGCAAAACTAAATGATCAGCGAATACTCACTTTTAGCTTGGCCTTATTAGGTGCGCTATGTTCATTTGGATTATTGTACGCCCCAAGCTTCGCTATGCTTTGGTCTGTCACCTTAGGATTTTGCTCTGGTGCTTGTTTTATTTTAGGTTTATCGTTTGTGAGTTTACGTACTCATAATGCGCAGCAAGCTGCTGCTTTATCAGGTATGGCGCAATGTATCGGCTATTTACTGGCCGCAACAGGGCCAATCTTGGCCGGTACATTACATAGCTTTTTTAATAATTGGGCTGGCGCGCTCTGGCTATGTATTGTATCAAGCCTGTTATGCGCGCTATTTGGTTACTTGAGTGGCCGAAACGTGACTATCAATGACGTGACTATCAACAATGACGTAACTATCAACAATAAATAGTACAGCCCCTTATTGACTGGCTGCCGTGATTTCAAATGTGCTCATATCCGCTAAGTTATCAAGCCATGGTTTATGAGAACGATACCAAATATGTGTGTTTGGGATAAGCTCAGCGGCTTGCTCAACAGCCCCTAAACGTAAGCCATAAATGCGCTCGCCTTCACCGACTGAGGTCGCGTACAAAGCAGTACCACAATTAGCACAAAACCCCTGTGCTCTTTGATTACCGCTTTCAGCGATTTTTATATATTCTTTTGGTGTAGCACCCGTGAATATAACAGCATCGGGCATTGAGATAACAACGGTACGAAATGGTGCCCCTGAAATTATTTGACAGTCGGTACAATGACAGTTAAATACTTTATTTTCATCAACTTGTGCTTGATAAGTTACCTCACCACAGTGACAACGACCCGTGATTTGCATATTAAACTCCCTCTTGTTTAGTTTCGTATAGATTCGCACGCTTGATACTGCGTAAGTCATTAAATCTTACCCCGTGCTGCGCCATAATAGGCAGTATTTTTTGACTAATAAGTTGGCGAATATAAAACGGCTGATTTGGCACAAAATGATGAATAGTATGGGTACGACCAAAGTCAAAACAAAATAATTGAAAAGGTATAAACCAGCGACTATTAATCACGTGAGTTTGCTCAATCACATTGTTTACACCACCGTAGTAATGCATCGATGAAGTAATAAAATTGAGCGATGATGAACGAATAATATTTGGTATTATTAACACCACCATCAAAAACTCAGCAACCGCCAGCACATCTCCCCCCCAACTAGGTAACATAGATTCTAACGGCATAAATAACTGCAGTAAGTAGTACGCGATTACCCCATATAAAATAACGAAATAGGCGGTCGCAATTGGAAACCCCGCGTTAAATACGGTCAAAAACTTAAAGCCTTTAATTTCTTTATTAAAGCGCTTACTGTTGATTACTAATCCCAACAAACCATCAACAATCACCACAGCCCTAACAAACGGGTTTTTTATGCCATTACCGACCAAACGTTCTTCTAAGTCTTGATTGGTTCCTGAGACCTTATGATGGTGCAAATGAATTTTACGTCGATACCACGGGTTCACCGTATTTGGTCGCATTAACCACACAACCAGCATCATAAAATTATGAAGCCAAGGACGCTTACTAAAATATTGCTTATGAATAAGGTCATGTTCAAGTTCGTGAGAAATAGACGTAATCACAGCCGCTAAAATAATACACAACCACGCGGGAATGAGGCTCATATAATAAAGTGACGCGACACCAATTAATGACAATAGTGACAACAACAAAATAACCAAAGCAATACTATTTTGTTGATTAAGAACAGGGTATTTCGCTCTCAGTGCTTGTTCTTCTGTTTTAATAGCACTGACAATCGCCTTAATATTTTGCTTAGCGGTTAATTTTGGCATAGTTACGTTTGCTCGTTTGTGTATACCAAAATCATACCGCGAATACTCAGCGGTCTCTAGCAAATTGCTCTAAAAAAGGAAGTATCTCACTGGGTGGCAAAGGTTTTGAAAAGTAATAACCTTGAATATAGTCACAACCAGCATCCGTTAACACTTCAAGTTGAGCGTATTCTTCAACCCCTTCAGCAACCACTTTAATACCCAGTACACGACTCATTTGAATGATTGACCTAACTAAGGCTTCGTCAGCTAAATCAACATGTATTTCATCAATAAACGACTTGTCGAGCTTGAGCACATCAACCGGAAAACGACGCAGGTAACTTAACGATGAGTAACCAGTACCAAAGTCGTCTAACGAAATTAAACAGCCTGCAGCTTTAAGTTGAGTAAGCACGTCGAGGTGATTGGTATTTTCGGGGGCAAGTACACTTTCAGTTAATTCAAACGATATTTGCGAAGGCTTAACACCTTGACTCTTTATGATGTCAATCCACACATTGCGTTCAGGGTTGTACTCTGCAAACTCAAATAATGAACGGTTAACATTAAATACCAGTTTATCATACCCTTGTGCTTCAAGTGCCTTAATTTGCTGACACGTTTTTATTAACACCAATTCACCGAGTGGAATTATGACACGCGACTCTTCAGCTAATGGTATAAACTCTACAGGCGACACCCACTGCCCTTGGTTTTGCCACCTGACTAAACTCTCAAATTTAGCAACTGTGTTATTTTCAATATCAATAATTGGTTGAAAATAAACCTCTATCTCGTTGTTCTTAACAGCCTGTGTCAGTTGCTCTACCAGTAAATTGTGTTTTTTAACCTTGTCGTCCATTTCAGTACAAAAGTGTAAATATGGATCCGCTGTTTGTTTTGCGTTTAAGCTAGCCAGCTCAGCTTGCCTAATAAGACGACGGGCTATTTTTTCAATTTTAACCTGCGATGTCAGTACATTATTATATTCATAATGACTGATACCCAGTGTCACTGTTACATGCTGACGAATACCGCCAATAGAAAAAGGCTCAATCAATAAGGCATTAATTTGTTTACAGACAAGTTCAAGCTCATGGCTATCCTGATAGGTCTGTAATATTGCAAAGCTGTCTCCATCAATACGTGAAAATGCACACTCTTTAAAGGTATATGCCAGCCGATTTGCTATTTCACATAGCAGTTTATCCCCGAAGGTTAAGCCATATACGGTGTTAATGTCTTGAAATCGATCAACATCAAAATAAATCACTGCCAAGTGCGTATTAACATCATTTTGATGCGACGGTGCCGAAATTAAATCACAAATCCGTTCTTTAAAATAAAAGCGATTTGTGAGGCCCGTCAGTTGGTCATGATTTGCATGAAAATAAATTTTCCGCTCAGCTTCTTTTTTCTCTGTGATATCGAGAATGAAGGCGACGTAACACACCTCACCATTGTTAACCATTTTAGTAATTGATAAAAACTGGGTGTATAAGTCCCCTTGCTTGTTCTTATTCATGATCTCACCAGACCATTTACCTTCGGTATCAATGTGATGCCACATGGCACGATAAAAATGCGATGCATGCTTATTCGAACTCAATATTTTAGGATTTTTTCCTATAATCTCGTCGAACGAATAGCCAGTCATATTCGTAAATGCAGTATTTGCGTATATGATCTCGACATTTTCATTGCAGATAAAAATAGCTTCGTGACTTTGTTCTATCAATTGATTGGCAAAATCTAACTTGGCAATAAAGCGATCTTTTTCAATCTCTCGTTGAATAAGGCCTGTAAATAAGGAAAAGAAAGACTCAATTTGCATGGCATCACTGATTGCATGCTGAAAAAGTGCAACGAGAATGGTATCTGTTTTACCAGACATACTCTGCAAGGGCACCCCGACATACGCTTCAATACCCATATCAACGAGTAATTTATCGTCTGGAAATAATTGCTGTACGCCTGAGCTATAGCTCGAGATACCGCCGCAACTTACATCGTTGCAAGGCGTGCAGCGAATATCATAACTAATGTTTTCAACGATTTCGTCATTGGCCACCAACGTTAGCGTTGTTGCCTGCATGGTGTCTTCATCAACATAAGCTAAAAAAACGTGTGACGCCCCTACCACTTCTGACAAAGAGAGGCATATAGCATTATAAAAGTTTTCACTTTTAAGATTAGATATACTTTCAACAATACGTTTTAGGTCGAATGTACCCACGCTTCCCGCCTTATCTTATATGCACTAAGTGTTTGACTTAACTTAAAGTTAAGGTTTCAAATTGTATTACATGAAGCCTATAAATACCATGCTACTCTAGTCCATTATGATTAATTTTCAATCAAGTAGACACACAAAATCAGGGGTTATTTAATTACTCAACATTGTTTGAACACCTGTGATTAATAATAGAACAAAAAGGATTTTATAGGGGCAATCAGAGCATGCCAGAAGAAAATGAATGAAAGGTTAGCCATGGAATTATACTGAAAGCTGTCTTTATGCCCCCTCTTGCAAAAGGCACGAATGTTTAAAGTTACGTTGGTTAAAAGATGCAGTGGTTAAAAGGTACGCAGGCAAAAAGACACGATGCGCAGACTTTACTTGCCTAATTGCCACACCCCGTGTGTTACTCAAAAACACGAACACACAACATAAGACACATAACTGATTTATTTCAGGCATAAAAAAACCCCAGCAAAAGGTGCTGAGGTTAAAAAGTGGTACCAGTGGGCGGACTTGAACCGCCACGCCCGAAGGCAACGGATTTTGAATCCGTCATGTCTACCAATTCCATCACACTGGCTTCATTTTTCTTTAACCTTCTAAACACGAGAAGATAAAGAAAAACCACTTTAGAGCAATAAGCTTTTTAACTGCTTTTGTCTCTATGCCAAGCATTATACAAAGAATGGGTGAGGCAGCAAGCGTTTTATGCGGCCTGATGAATCAACCGCACAATTATTAAACAAGTTGTTAACCAGTGTGCTTTGGCATCATTCGAGAAACAATGGCCTGACAGTCTATTTCATGGCTTAAACAACCATACTGCGAAAAGTGAGGACCTTTCAAACGGCTTGTTACAAATGCGTGTGCGATAATGGGTTCACCAAACTGCAAGAGCGTTGCGGCTTGCCAAAGCTGTGCTAAGCGCTCAATGATCCGCCGAGCCTGTATTTCTAAATGTGACGTATCGGTTAGTAATGCCTGCAATTCATCAAGCTTATCGGCGTAATCACTGTTTAGTGCACGTGCTTTTTCAAGCTCCTTCATAAGCGCCGTTAACGATTCTGGCTCGCGGTTAAACACGCGCATTAGATCTAAGCATTGCACGTTACCTGACCCTTCCCAAATTGAATTAACAGGGGCTTCTTTATAAAGGCGACTGGCAATATTGTCTTGCACATAACCTACTCCACCAATGCATTCCATCGCCTCGAAGGTGTGCTGAACTGCACGCTTGCAAATCCAGTACTTTCCAATCGCAGTCGCACTGCGAACGAGTGCAGCTTCGCTATCATCGTCTTGTTTATCAAGTGCGTGGGCAATCCGCATCGAGATTGCCAACGCTGCCTCTGCTTCCAAGGCTAAATCAGCTAAGACATTCAGCATTAATGGCTGTTGATGCAGTTTTTTTCCAAAAACAGCGCGCTCTGATGTGTGCCATACCGCTTCTTTTACTGCTTGCATCATCAATGAACTTGAGCCGAGCATACAGTCATACCGTGTGAGTGCGACCATTTGAATAATCGTCTTAATACCACTGCCTGGTTCGCCCAACATCCAGCCATGCGCTGATCTAAACTCGATTTCAGAACTGGCATTTGACTGATTTCCTAATTTATTTTTTAAACGCTGAATATAGACGGCATTTTTTTCACCACTTTCAAGCCAGCGCGGCACTAAAAAGCACGACAATTGCGAATTCGGGGCATAGGCGAGCACTAAAAAAGCATCGCTCATGGGGGCTGAACAAAACCATTTGTGTCCTTCAAGCACGTAAAGCTGCCCTGCACCGCCTTCATTTAGTGGTGTTGCTTTGGTGGTATTTGCTCGTACATCGGTGCCTCCTTGCTTTTCGGTCATGGCCATACCAATCGTAACACCTTGTTTTTCAAACCACGGCTTGTTGTCGCCATCATAATGATTGGCCAGTATTTTTGGCAGCCAAACTTCAGCGATATTGGCTTGACTGGCAATAGCGGGCACACTCGCAAAGGTCATCGTTAGCGGGCAACCTGACCCTGGGTCAGCATGATTATGTAGTACAGCCATCACCGCGCGTACAACATGACTGCCTTGCTTTTTTTGCTGCCAAGGTAAGGCACAGTGTCCTTGCGCTATGGCATGCTGCATAAGCTGATGATAACTTGGATGGTAATCAACATGGTCAATACGCTCACCAAAGCGGTTATGTGTATTAAGTTCAGGCAAATGCTTATTTGCCAAGAACCCAGCTTGTAACAGTTCCCCTCCCACCTGTTGCCCAAAAGCAGAAAGATGCGCTGTTCCCCATTGTCCCGCAAAACAATTTTGCCAATACTGCAACACGTCGTCAGCCTCGTACGCGTTATAGTTTTCAAGCGGTTTGGGTTGATTAAATACCACGTGGGTTTCACTCGAAGAAACAGACATAGAAGGGCTCTCTTTTTTATTATTTTTTCAACTATAGCAGGTCAGACCTGTTTGTCGACAAGCGAAACCCTCGCTAAGTATTTCTTGTTTGCTAAGGACTTTGCTAAACTACAGCGCAATTTAATAGGATGAGAGTGTTTATGTCAGCTGAGTTTCCTCGTGCCGGTTTTTGGCGCCGTTTTGCCTCGTTAATTTACGACACCTTGGTTGTGATTGCCTTTGCAATGCTCACAACTGTGCTATACCTACTGGCTGTTCAGGGACTTATTTCACTTGATGTGTTGAGTATTGGCAATGCTGAGGATGTCTCAGCGTATATTCAAAACTCCCCTTTGCTTTATGGCATCCGTAGTGGATTACTGGTGTTAGTGAGCGTGGCATTTTTTAGTTACTTTTGGGCTAAAAGCGGGCAAACCATAGGCATGCGCGCATGGCGCTTAAAAGTACAAACCCTCGATGGTAAGCTGATTAGCTGGCAACAAGGTGCGCTAAGAGCAATCTGTGCTTTATTAGGTTTGGGTAATTTAGTGGTGCTGATTGATTTTAAAAACAAGCGTGCACTGCAAGATTACATAGCTAAAACAGAAGTAATTACGCTCACAAAAGAAGAAAATAAACGCATTTATCGCTCATTGGATTAGGCGCAGTTCGCTTAATTAAGCTTATTGGTGTAATCACTGATTGGTAAAGCGAGACAGTAGATACAAAAAAGCGTGACTAGATAGTCACGCTTTTTTTGTAATTTAAGTACGTTTACTACACACGCTTATTTAGCAAGTAGGTCGCAAAACCAATAAATAGAATGCTTGGCAACACCGCACCGACAACCGCTGGAATTTGATATACCATCACCACAGGGCCAAATATTTCATTGGTTAAGTGGAAGGTAATGCCGGTTATAACCCCCATAATGATTCGAGCGCCCATTGTAACGGTTCGCAGTGGGCCAAATATAAACGACAACGCCACTAATAACATCACCGCGATAGACACAGGCTGCATTACTTTGCGCCACAATGCTAACTCATAGGTGCTGGTATCTTGTTCATTTTGTTTTAGGAAACTCAAATATGACCAAAGCCCAGTAAACGATAACGCTTCTGGTTTTACCGATACAACCCCTAACTTTTCTGCTGTTAACTGTGAATCGTAAAACTCTTCAGTTTGCTGTTCAGTGCTAATCTGTTCTGGCGTGATTTTAACTTTATTAACGCCACGCAACAGCCAACCATCTTTTTGGTTTACGGCTTCTTTTGCTTTCGTTATTTGAGTTAATTGCAATGACTTATCAAAATGATACATATGTACACCACGCAATACGCCTTGCTGATCAACATCTTCTATATTTATAAAGTTGCTGCCATCTTTTGCCCATACACCTTGTTTGGCATTAAAGACATCGCCCCCGTTAATAGCGTGGTTGCGTATTTCTTTCGCTTTAAGCTGTGCTTCGGGCGCTCCCCACTCACCAAGCGCCATCATACAGATAGCCATAAACATGGCAGTTTTCATTACCGACGCAATAATCTGTAAACGCGACATGCCCGCGGCCTGCATCACCACCAACTCACTGTTTGATGCTAAAGCACCGAGTCCCGTTAAGCCACCAATGAGCGCTGCCATCGGAAAGAAAATAACCAAGTCTCCCGGCATGCTGTACACAGTGTAAATAAGTGCTGTCGCAATATCATAACTGCCACGCCCTACCGATTTTAACTGTTCAATAAATTTAATAAGGGTACTGATACCAACCAGCACCATTAATGCAAATCCTGTAGTTTGAATAATGCTGCGGCCTAAATACCAGTCGAGTGTTTTCATCATGCGCTTAACTCCCGCTTAGTCACCACTGCTTTTAACCATGCGCCGAGCGGGCGGCCTTTAATAATCAATAAACCACCAATAAACAAGGCAGATAAATGAATCCACCACAGCCCAATTGAAGGTGGTATTTTACCATCTTCAACGGCAAATTTAGCGGCATTTAGAAGGATGAAATACCCTAAATACAAGCTGATTGCAGGCACTAATTTAGCAAATTTACCTTGTCGTGGGTTAACCACACTAAGCGGAACGGCCAGTAAAGTAAGCAGTGGAATCGAAAGCGGTATTGCAATACGCCACTGCCACTGAGCAACCGCTTCTACACTTTTCATTTTAAATAAATCAAACGTTGGTACGGCTTCTAATTTACGGCGTTGATGTTCAATTTCTTGGTCTTGGATTTGTACGCTATAACCATCAAACTCTGTCAGGTTAAGCGCCGCAGATTCACCGTCTGTTTCATAACGCTTACCATCATTCAAAATAAGTTGTTGCTCACCGTTATCTTGTTCAATCACGACACCACGCTCTGCGTAGACTAACCGTGCCAAATCACCTTTCTCACGGTCAGGTAACTGGGCAACAAAAACTTTGTGAAGTTCTTTACCACCGTTTTCAATATTATGAATAAAGACAACGGCTTTTTCGTTGCCTGTTTGCTGAAAACGACCCGCTCGAAGTGCAGACAAACCAGCATCGGCTTTTGCTTGTTCTTTTAATTGATACTCTTGCTCACTCGCCCATGGTGCAATGTACAGTGTTAAGGCACCCGCAAGAATGGCCATCGCTGTACTTGAAATAAGCGTGACGCGCACAACATACCATTCACTGACGCCACAGGCTCTAAACACCGTCATTTCGCTATCGGCATAAATACGACTATAGGCCAAAATAATGCCTAAAAAGATACTCAAAGGGAGAATAAGCGACGCAAGCTGCGGTAGTTTTAACGCGATCATCGAAAGCACAAGCTTTGCAGGAAGCCCTCCATCTGAGGCATCACCTAAAATCACCACAAACTTTTGCGACACAAAAATGGTCATTAAAGTTAAAAATACGGCGACCTGCGACTTTAAGACTTCAGTGGTCAAATAACGGAAAATTAGCAATGCTCGCCCCTGTTAAACATCGTGTTTCACTGGAATAGTAAGAAATTTTGAGTAAACTAGTTATTTTACTCACTTTATTATATGCCATCACAATTAAATATCATACCTAGCAAGAACATATAATCTTGCATTTATAGTACAGATGGCATCTATTATGTGATATTGATATTCACAATAAGATAAAGTTCAAAAACACGTAAATAGAGTCATAGTTTATGAGCTAATATTAGTGTTAATAAACTAAAAAATGTAAGAAAGGACTCGAAAATGAATTTCTTACCCTTATTTACTAAGGTTATACGACTCAAAATCAGGAGTGACAATGGAATTTAGCGTAAAAAGTGGTAGTCCAGAAAAACAACGTAGCGCATGTATTGTAGTTGGCGTTTATGAGCCACGTCGTTTATCGCCCATTGGTGAACAGCTAGATAAAATCAGCGATGGTTATATTTCAAATTTACTGCGCCGTGGCGACCTTGAAGGTAAGCCTGGTCAAGTATTGTTGTTGCATCATGTACCCAATGTACTGAGCGAACGCGTTTTACTTGTAGGCTGTGGTAAAGAGCGAGAGTTGGACGACAAACAATATAAACAAATCATCTCTAAAACCATTAACACGCTGAACGAGACAGGCTCTATGGAAGCGGTATGCTTTTTAACAGAGCAGCACGTTAAAAGCCGTGATACTTATTGGAAAGTACGTCAAGCCGTTGAAACGACACAAGATTGTTTATACACATTTAATCAGCTTAAAAGTAAAAAAAGCGATCCTCGTCGACCATTACGCAAAATTGTCTTCAATGTACCGACACGCCGTGAACTCACGATTGGCGAAAGTGCAATTGAGCATGGTTTAGCTATCGCAGCCGGTAGTAAATTATGTAAAGACGTTGCCAATATGCCACCTAATATCTGTAACCCAGCGTATTTAGGTGAGCAAGCACAAGAGCTTGCCGACAACTTTGACAATGTCACGGTTGAAATTATTGGTGAAGAAAAAATGGCTGAGCTTGGCATGAATTCATACCTTGCTGTCGGCCGTGGTAGTGCGAACGAGTCTGTGATGTCGGTGATTAAATACCAAGGTGCCGACAAAGACCAAGCCCCTATCGTACTCGTTGGTAAAGGTTTAACCTTTGACTCTGGCGGTATTTCAATCAAACCAGGCGAAGCCATGGATGAAATGAAATACGACATGGGCGGTGCAGCTGGGGTTATTGGCACAATGCGCGCATTGGCTCAAATGCAGTTACCTATTAATGTGGTTGGTGTGCTTGCTGGTTGTGAAAACATGCCTGGTTCAAATGCTTATCGTCCGGGTGATATTTTAACGACAATGTCAGGTCAAACTGTTGAAGTGTTAAATACCGATGCAGAAGGCCGTTTAGTGCTGTGTGATGCACTCACCTATGTTGAGCGCTTTGAACCCGATACCGTGGTCGATGTAGCCACCTTAACGGGTGCCTGTATTATTGCGCTTGGTTCGCATGCAACGGGGTTACTTTCAAATCATAACCCGCTTGCCCATGACTTACTTAAAGCATCTGAGCAAAGTGGCGACCGCGCATGGCAGTTGCCACTGTGGGATGATTATCAAGAACAACTTGAAAGCCCATTTGCTGATTTCACCAACTTAGGTGGCCGTGCAGCTGGGACAATTACTGCTGCGTGTTTCTTGTCTAAATTCACCAAAAAATACAATTGGGCCCATTTAGATATCGCCGGTACAGCATGGCGCAGTGGTGGTAAAAACAAAGGTGCAACGGGTCGTCCGGTGCCAATGTTGACACAGTATTTACTAAACCGTGCTGGCATTAGCGAAGCAAGCCACGACTAAGCAGGTTATTTACAGAGTAAGTAACGCTAAATAAGGCGCCAAATGGCGCCTTATTAATTGAAGCAATACGCGTTCTATGTCAAAATCTCTGCTTTGATCTGTGTATCTGTGGGGACGCCCGTCACAATGAGCATGAACGCACAATTTTACGTTCTAAAACAAGATGATAACAGCCAACAAGCTGATAAAGCGTGTTTTGATCTTGCCGCTAAAATCGCTGCGGATCAGTATCGTCTTGGTCATCGCGTATTTATTTACGCCGATAACATCGACACGGCCCACACAATCGACGACATCATTTGGTCATTTGAACCAGATAGTTTCATACCACACAACCTACAAGGTGAAGGCCCTAAAGGCGGCGCTCCAGTAGAAATTGGTATGACGCCACCTGTCGGCAACAGAAAGATATTAATCAACTTAGCTGAACACCTGCCGGATTTTATTCGCCGTTTTCAGCAAGTTTTTGACTTTGTTCCCGTTGAGCCAACCGCTAAACAAGCTGCCCGTGAGCGGTTTAAAAAGCTTCGCCAACTGGGCGCCCATATTGCAACGCAAGAAATTGACATTTAAGCATTTATTTAAGGTTCTGTGTAATGGATAAAACCTACAATCCGCAAGATATTGAACAGTCTTTATATCAAGACTGGGAAGAAAAAGGCTACTTTAAACCATCTGGCCAAGGTGACGCATACTCAATCATGATCCCGCCACCAAACGTCACGGGTAGCTTACACATGGGCCACGCATTCCAAGACACTATCATGGATACGCTAACACGTTTAAAGCGTATGCAAGGCAACAACACATTATGGCAAGTAGGTACCGACCACGCAGGTATCGCAACACAAATGCTGGTTGAGCGTAAGCTTGCTGCCGAAGAAGGTAAAACACGCCATGACTTAGGTCGTGATGCATTTATCGACAAAATTTGGGAGTGGAAAAATCACTCTGGCGGCACAATTACCAAACAATTACGTCGCTTAGGTGCGTCAGTCGATTGGGACCGTGAACGTTTCACTATGGACGAAGGTCTATCTGAAGCCGTAAAAGAAGTGTTCGTACGTCTTCATAAAGACGATTTAATCTACCGTGGTAAGCGTCTAGTAAACTGGGATCCTAAGTTACACACAGCCATCTCTGATCTTGAAGTTGAAAATAAAGACAAGCAAGGCCATATGTGGAACCTTCGCTATCCACTCGCTGATGGCGTAAAAACACAAGACGGTAAAGACTACATCATCGTAGCAACAACGCGTCCAGAAACCATGTTAGGTGATACTGGCGTGGCTGTTAACCCTGATGATGAGCGTTACCAAGACCTGATCGGCAAAGAAATTTTACTGCCTATCGTCAATCGTCGTATTCCTATTGTTGCCGATGAACATGCCGACATGGAAAAAGGCACGGGGTGTGTGAAAATCACGCCAGCGCACGACTTTAACGATAACGAAGTAGGCAAACGTCATCAACTGCCTATGATCAACATCTTCAACAAAGATGCGGCAGTATTAAGCCAAGGCGAAAGCTATACTTTCGACGGTAAAGAGCTGGCGCTTGATGCACCTATTCCTGAACGCTTGCACGGTCTTGACCGTTTTGATGCACGCAAGGCAATTGTGAGCGAATTTGAAGAACTGGGTTTATTAGAAAAAATTGAAGACCACAGCCTAACGGTTCCTTACGGTGACCGCTCTGGTGTGGTAATTGAGCCTCTACTAACAGACCAATGGTACGTGCGTGTAGCACCGCTTGCAGAACCAGCCAAAGAAGCCGTTAAAAACGGCGACATTAAATTTGTACCACAACAATATGAGAACATGTACTTCTCGTGGATGAACGACGTACAAGATTGGTGTATTTCACGTCAACTTTGGTGGGGTCATCGTATTCCAGCTTGGTACGACAACGAAGGTAACGTGTATGTTGGCCGTGACGAAGCAGAAGTTCGCCGCGACAATAACATTGCTGATAACGTGGCGCTTAAACAAGACGAAGACGTACTTGATACATGGTTTTCATCAGCACTGTGGACCTTCTCAACACAGGGTTGGCCTGCAAACACAGATGATTTAAAAACCTTCCACCCTTCAGATGTATTGGTAACCGGTTTCGACATTATCTTCTTCTGGGTTGCGCGTATGATCATGATGACCATGCACTTCATCAAAGATGAAGACGGCAAGCCACAAGTTCCATTTAAAACCGTTTATGTCACCGGTCTTATCCGTGATGAAAACGGCGACAAAATGTCTAAATCAAAAGGTAACGTACTTGACCCTATCGATATGATTGACGGTATCGACCTTGAAAGTCTCGTTGAAAAGCGCACTGGCAACATGATGCAGCCACAGCTTGCGAAGAAGATTGAAAAGAATACCCGTAAAACATTCGAAAATGGTATTGAAGCACACGGTACAGATGCCCTACGTTTCACATTAGCGGCAATGGCTTCAACAGGCCGTGACATAAACTGGGATATGAACCGCCTTGAAGGTTATCGTAACTTCTGTAATAAACTATGGAATGCGAGCCGTTACGTATTAATGAATACGGAAGAGCAAGATTGTGGTTTTAATACTGAGGCTGAAAAGCAGTATTCACTGGCTGACCGTTGGATTTTAGGTCAATTTGAAGCCACGGTTAAAACCTACACAGAGCACCTAGAAAACTACCGTTTTGACCTTGCTGCAAACACTATCTACGAGTTCACATGGAACCAGTTCTGTGATTGGTATTTAGAGCTTACTAAGCCGGTATTATTCAAAGGCAACGAAGCACAACAACGTGGTACGCGTCATACTCTTATCACGGTATTAGAAAGCTTACTGCGCTTAATGCACCCAATGATGCCTTATATCACAGAAACAATCTGGCAACGTGTTGCTCCGCTGGCGGGTATTGAAACTGCAAACACCAGTATTATGGTGCAAGCTTTCCCTGTATACACAGCTGCAAACGTCGACAGCCAAGCAATGGACGACCTAGAGTGGGTTAAACAGTTCATTCTAGCTATCCGTAATATCCGTGGTGAAATGGATATTAGCCCAAGTAAACCATTGTCGGTTTTACTGGCTAATGCATCAGATGAAGACACGCGCCGTTTAGCTGATAACGAAGCATTCTTAGCATCACTTGCTAAGCTTGAAGCGTTCACGCTGCTTGAAAATAAAGACGATGCGCCAGCGTGTGCAACATCGTATGTTGGCAACTTGGAAATCATGATCCCAATGGCTGGCTTAATTGATGTTGAAGCTGAGCTTGGTCGTATTGCTAAGCAGCTAGAAAAAGCTGAAAAAGGCTTAGCGCAAGTACAAAATAAACTTGCCAACGAAAAGTTTGTGAACAACGCACCTGAAGCAGTTCTTGCTAAAGAGCACGCTAAGCTTGCTGAGTTTACAGATGCAAAAGACAAACTATTAGCGCAAAAGGCGAAAATAGAGAGCCTATAACGCCATACACTAAGCGCGATTAATTCGCGCTTACAAAAAAGCCGCATCATGGTATTTCATGATGCGGCTTTTTTAATTTCTAATAAGTATCAGCGATTTTTACACAGTATAAAAATCGCCTTAAATATTAAAATGTGTAGTTATACTGAGCACCTAATAGTACAGCATGACCTTTTGATTCATATTCCCATGAAACATTTTGGCCAAGTGACGCTGCTAAACTATCTTTTTCAGTGAAGTTTTGTGTTTTACCACGAAGAATACTCACACCTAAGTCGATATTTGAGTTTTCGCTGAATGCGTAATTACCACCGAACGAGAACCAGAAACGGTCTGTATCAGGAATAGAGATTGAAAGGTGTGATTGTTCAGCTGGCGATTCATCGTAAGCAATACCTGCACGAAGTAATAACGCATCGCTGTACTGATAGTCAGTACCAATTGAGTAACGCATTGAATCAGAGAAATTCTCTTCTTTAGAGAAAACAGGCGTTTCACGGCTTGGTGTATACGCTTCTAATTTCTGGAAGCTATCCCAACCAGTCCATAAAATGCTGTAGTGTACGCCTAGCTTTTTGTCTAATTGGTGTGAACCAGAGAACTCAGCAATCGCTGGTAATGTTAATTTTAGCTCGCCAGGTACAGTCATGCCCGCTAAACCACCCACAGCTGCAGGTAATTGGTTTGAGTACTCACCTTCAAAATCGATATCTGTTTCGCTGCGGTAGCTAAAGCCAAAGCGGTTATTTTCATCAAGTTGGTACATTGCACCCACGTTCCAACCAAAACCGTAATCGTCACCTTCAAGGTGAGCAATTTGCGTATTCGCAGGGATACCAAATGGGTTAGCACCGGCATTACGAACTACTTTTGCATCAGCGTAAACATAGTTTAAGCCAAGACCTACGCTGAACTGCTCGTTGATTTTGTACGATGCACTGGCATTCATGTTAACAGTTACGATTTCAGTTTCACCCGCAATCGAGCCTGCCGCATAGTCGTCATTAAACTCAGTTGAAAGACCAAAGTTAGAAAAAGCACCAAAACCTAACGACACTTTGTCATTTAATGGCATGGTGAAGTAACCTGCAGGAATAAATGCAGATGGAGCGATGCTATCATCATCAATTGAGTTTGCATCTAAACCATATGCAGCGCTCTGGCCTTTTAAGCTTACGTCTGGAATAACAGCAATGCCTGCCACTGAAATTTGCTTGTCTTTGAATAAAGACATAAGTGCAGGGTTACGAGCTACAACTGAAGCATCATCAGCAACGGCTGCTTCACCTGCGTATGCACGGCCTAAACCCGATACATTTTGCTCTGCTAATTGGAAAGCTGCAGCAAAGCTGTCAGCAGAAACAACAGCAAGTGATGCTGCAATTAATGTTTTAGTGAACTTCATAAATCTGTGTCCTCTTGCAATCTAATGCGTTAGCGATACCAATTTATAGTGCAACCAGCTAGTTAGCTTTTAAAGTTAGCGCTACATGTTGGTATTAGATGTTTTATTCTAATAATTACAAACTTTCGAACATTACCTTAATTAAGATCAAAAAACTGTAATTTTTCGTTAGAAATAGGTAAAAAACCCACATTTTAACAACAGGATAACAACTTATTAAAACTCATCAGATCTCTGGTAACAAATAGTAATTGATATCAATTATCATTTGCATTGACATCTTTTTAGCATCGCTTTAGACTAAAAACAGTGTGTTAATGGATCAGGCATGGTTATGGAAATCGCTTTTATTTTTACTGCATTGCTCTTATGTGGAGTCAGTGTTTACTACTTCTGTAAAGCAAACTACTGTGCTTGCACCAAAGCCGGTGAGTGCGATAACCCCGTTAATCAGTATTGGTTAGGTGCGATGTGCAGCGCGGTTCTGTCGTTATTGTTGTGTTGTGTTGCTTTGCATGTCGAAAAAGGCACATTATTGTGGTTGGTATTAATGGTAAGTTGTTTTAGTGGTGCATTTATTTCAGCTAAACGTAATGCCAAAAAGCGCTGCACTAAAGCTAAACAAGCAAATGCTCTTTTAACAAACGAGCCAAATTAAGCTGGTAATCAAGCGGTTTGATACTAGCAACAATCTTTAATTCATGGTTTTCGCTTAAATTAACATCTTTAGCGGTAATATGGTGCTTGTGTTTAGCATTATAAAATATTTTTACTTTAGGCTTTATAGGGTTCTCGTGATTCCCTTCCATCACTAACGCAAGACGTTCATTGTTAAGCTTAACAATTGTGCCAACTGGATGTACTCCCAAGCACTTAATAAACCGCTGTACAAGTTCTGAGTCAAACAGGTGCTTATTAGCCAACAAGTAACGTAATGCCGAGATAGGCTCTTCGCCTAATTGATGAGGGCGGTCTGCTGTCATTGCATCATACACATCGACTATGGCCATCATTCGCGCTGGCCGACTCAGCTTTTCAGCGCCAATGCCACGCGGGTAGCCACTGCCATCTAAGCGTTCATGATGATTAACGACCATATCAAGCATTAAAGGGCTAATTCCCTTTTCACCTCTAATCACACCTAAGCTTTGTGCGACATGTTTTCTAACAACCTGCATTTCTGTGTCATTCAATGCACTGGGCTTTGATAGCACTCCTTGCGGCATTTTTGCTTGCCCTATATCATGCAAAAGCGCCCCCATAGCAAGCTCTTTTATCGTTTTTTCTTTGTAGCCTAGATACTTAGCAAACACACTAACTAAAATTGCGGTATTAATCATATGACGCCAATTATAGATATGCTTGTCTTTAAGACGCGTTAATATCGTCAGCGCATTGTGATTTCGAAACACAGAGCCGACAATATCAACCGCAATATCATCTAATAAACTCATATTCATTTTCAGACCCGCGGTGATGTCTGAGTAAAGTGCTTGTAATTTACGGCTGTACTGTTCGTAGTGAACACTCGCCTTAAGAAACTCCTGCTCAACCGTTACAGCGTGCGACTTAGTATTAAGGGCGTCAGTTTGCTCTACAATTGGTTTGCTTGGTTCTGCAACTGGTTGGTATTTTTTAGGAAGCGCAACATCACTCTGAGCAAAATCGATAAGGAGTTCTTCAACGCCCTCAGAAATTAAACGCTTAATAATGGTTTTATCACGCACTAAACCACGCGTTTTTATTTTAATACTGTTTATGTGTTCTTGTTGCTTACTGACACTGTCAACAAACATCCCTGGTACAAGTTCGGCAATCGGTAAGGTGATTAACATAAAAAGGTTAGTGCATAAAAAATCGAGTTTTCATTATCGCCCAACCGAAAAAAATGTCTATAGATCAAGTCTCGAATACGAAATAGGTATGAGTTAATTTTAGAGGTTAGAGGTTAGAGGTTAGAGGTTAGAGGTTAGAGGTTAGAGGTTAGGAAATTATAAGCGCGATTGTATATCGCGCCATAATTCAGACAGTAACGCGGGGTAAACCCGCTGCTACATTTTATTCCTGAAAGTATGTGCCCCAACCGTCATACTCAACGTCACATTGCTGTGCAAGAGCTTCTAATTTATCAACATCTTCCATTATGACTTCAACGTCAAGCTCAGCTTCAACAACGACGTCAAAGCTCCATACTTTTTGGCCATCTTCTAGCTCAAGTTCTGCAGGTTCTTCAACATCGTAGCCAAGTTTAAATGCGGCTAGCGCAGCTTGCTCTAATTTTTCGAAGTTTTCACTTACGAAGTGATGTTCAACTTCATACAGTACTTCAGGATCTGAGCCATCTTCAAGGAGTGAAGTAACAATGTCTTCACTAATTTCGCGCCAATTTTCCATTATTTATTTCTCACTTGAGCATCTAATTCAGTTATTTTAGCAGCCATAATATTATGAACATGCGACGCATGCTCACGTGCAGTTACGTCTTTATCAAGATAAATCGGCGCTAACATTTCAAGGTAAATTGTACCATTGTCTAAGCGGTTTAGCTTAATAGTTTTATGCGTGGTACTCATACAAACAGGCACAATGGGGACATCGGCACTCATTGCGGTATGAAATGCCCCCGTTTTAAAAGGCAGTAAACCGCGACCATAACTCCGAGTTCCCTCTGGGAACATCCACACAGACAGACCTTTTTGCTTTATTTTTTCGGCTGATTTAGAAATGGTACCCGCTGCTTTTGAGCGGTTTGCACGGTCAATTAAAATATTACCTGAAAGCCAGTATAGCTGACCAAAAAACGGAATCCACTTTAAGCTTTTCTTACCAAGGCTGACACAATTTTCTGGCACCATCGCGGGTAAGGTGAATATGTCGTAGTTGTTTTGATGATTTGCTACATACACTGCTGGACCCACATTTTTAGCGTCAGGGTGATAAGTCAGCTCAAGCTTGACGCCTAGCAACACCGCCATTTTACTAAACCAACCTGAAACAATGTGCACATTATTATTGTGAAATGGTTTAAAAATGCATAAAAGCAAACCAAACACACAGCTTAAAACAATAAATAACGCCATGATAATAATACGAAAAACAGCTAACAAACGGATTCTCCTCGAGTAAATCAGCGCGCATTATAACGTGAAATATGTCATTACCATAGCTTTTGGCGTACATGTGTGCGCTAAGATATTAATCTCTTTTCGTTGCAATAAAAAAGGCCTGCTTAGCAGGCCTTCTTAATTTATTCACTCAAATCTGTTGAGGATTCGTCTGGTTCATCGGTGTGTGTTATTTCTACCACCGCTTCATCTACACGCTGTAACCCGCGTGGTAGCTTATTACCTCGTCGACCGCGCTCACCATGATAATGCTCAAGATCACTTGGTTTTAAGGTTAATTTACGCTTGCCTGCATGAAGTGTCACACTGCTGCCCTCTGGCACCACCGCAAGTACTTTTACAAACTCTTCACGGGCTTGTACTTTTGCACTAGGAATAGAAATAATCTTGTTTCCCTTGCCTTTGCTTAGCTTAGGTAAATCACGTAATGGGAATAACAGCATACGGCCTTCATTTGAAATCGCCATACAGTAATCTGTCGCAACATCACTCACACGGATAGGAGCAAGTAGCTCTCCGCCTTTAGGCACGCTAACCAGCGCTTTACCATTCTTATTCTTACTAACAAGATCTTTAAAGTCGCTAATAAAGCCATAACCTGCATCTGAAGCCATCAATAATACTTGATTGTCTTCTGCCATCACCACATGTTCAAAGTTAGCCCCAGAGCTTAAATTAAAGCGCCCTGTCATTGGCTCACCTTGGCTTCGCGCTGACGGTAAGCTGTGCGCATCCGTGGCAAATGCTCGACCACTTGAGTCAAGGAACACCGCAGGCTGGTTGCTCTTACCTCGCGCCGATGCTTTGTAGTTATCGCCCGATTTATAGCTGAGTCCTTCCACATCTAAATCATGGCCTTTACCGACACGTGCCCAGCCTTTTTCAGACAGCACAACAGTGACTGATTCTGATGGAATAAGATCTTTCTCGCTCAACGCTTTTGCTTCAACACGCTCAACAACAGGCGAACGACGATCATCTCCGTACATTTCAGCAGCTTCTTGAATTTCTTTCTTCATTAACGTCGACATACGACGATCTGACCCTAGCGTTTGCTCTAATTTATCACGCTCTTTGGCAAGCTCATCCTGCTCGCCTTTAATTTTAAACTCTTCAAGTTTCGCTAAGTGACGTAGTTTTAATTCTAAAATCGCTTCGGCTTGCGTGTCTGTTATTGCGAAACGCTCCATCAGCACTGGCTTTGGCTTATCTTCAGTACGGATGATTTCAATCACTTCATCAATATTTAAGAAAGCAGTTAATAAACCTTCTAAAATATGTAAGCGCGCAAGTACTTTATCTAAACGGTACTGTAAACGACGACGTACTGTTTCACGGCGGAACGTTAACCATTCAGTTAAAATGCTGAGTAAATCTTTTACTTGTGGGCGTCCATCTAAACCCAGCATATTTAAGTTTACGCGGTAGTTCTTTTCTAAATCGGTTGTCGCAAATAAGTGAGCCATTAATGGCTCTGCTTTAATGCGATTTGAGCGCGGTACAATAACGATACGCGTTGGGTTTTCGTGATCAGATTCATCACGTAAATCTGCCACCATTGGCAGCTTTTTCGCATTCATTTGCGCAGCTATTTGTTCAAGTACCTTAGCACCTGAACATTGGTGCGGTAGCGCCGTAATAACAATATCACCATGTTCTTCGGTGTAGATTGCACGCATTTTAATTGAACCACGACCAGTTTGATAAATTTTACGAATATCGTCTTTTGGTGTGATGATCTCAGCTTCTGTTGGGTAATCAGGCGCATGCACTAATTCTAGCAGTTCTTCGATTTCAGTTTTTGGTTTATCGAGTAATAAACAACATGCACTCGCCACTTCTCGCACATTGTGTGGTGGAATATCGGTTGCCATCCCCACCGCAATACCCGTCACACCATTAAGTAAAATATGCGGTAAACGAGCAGGCAGCACCATCGGCTCATCTAATGTGCCATCAAAGTTAGCCGTCCAATCAACAGTTCCCTGCCCAAGCTCTTTAAGTAAAACTTCTGAGAACTTTGATAATCGTGCTTCGGTATAACGCATTGCAGCAAATGACTTAGGATCATCCGCTGCCCCCCAGTTACCTTGCCCATCCACCAGCGGATAACGGTAAGAAAACGGCTGCGCCATTAAGACCATGGCTTCGTAACATGCGCTGTCACCATGTGGATGGTATTTACCTAAAACATCACCCACGGTACGCGCTGATTTTTTATATTTTGCTTGTGCCGATAAGCCCAGCTCACTCATCGCATAAATAATACGGCGCTGTACAGGTTTTAGACCATCGCCTACATGCGGTAAGGCGCGGTCCATAATGACGTACATCGAATAATTTAAATAGGCGTCTTCAGTAAAGCGCCCCATTGTTTGTTGTTCTATGCCCTGCATCAGCAAGGTATCTGTATCACTCATTAACGCTTACCTATTTTTTCTTAGCGCTAACGCGGTAAATCGCATTAGCGTAATCGTCTGAGATCAATAAGCTGCCATCTGCAAGTTCTGCAAATGCAACTGGGCGACCAAATGTTTCTTCATTTTGCATAAAGCCAGTAATGAATGGGGTGTACTTTGTAATACGGCCTTGTTCAACATTGGCTAGCATGACTCTATAACCCGACTTTTTCGAACGATTCCACGAACCATGCTCAGCAACAAATAACTGTTCTTTGTAGTTGGCCGGAAATTGCTTACCGTTGTAGAAATGAATACCGAGTGGTGCAACATGCGCCCCCAGCGCCAGTGCAGGTGATTTGTAATCAGCAATACGCTTACCTTTGCCAAATTCAGGGTCTAAAATAGCCCCTGCATGCACATAAGGGAAACCGTAATGAGCGCCTTCTTCTCCTTCACCTACTCGGTTAATCTCGCATGGAGGCATGTCATCGCCCATCATGTCACGGCCATTGTCACTGAACCAAAAAGCATGGGTAGTTGGGTGATAATCAAAGCCCACTGAATTACGTACACCTTTGGCAATCGTTTTAATTTCTTTGGTATCAACATCCAAAGAGAAAATACGGCCGTACTTGTCATCTTCTGCACAAATATTACACGGTACACCAACAGGAACAATTAACTCCCCCGTTGGCGCAAAGCTAATAAACTTCCAGCCATGGTGACGATCGGTTGGGAACTTATCGTAAACCACCTCAAATTTGGGTGCTTTTAAATGTTTATCAATTTCTTTAAAACGAATAATACGTGACACTTCAGCAACGTATAAATCGCCGTCTTTTATTGCTAAACCCGACGGCATTTCGAGCCCTTTGGCTATCACAATTTTCTTATCTGCTACACCATCACTGTTATGATCGATAAGCGCATAAACATTGCCCGCTTTTCGCGAGCCGACATACACAATGCCTTTTTTAGAAACGGCAATTTGACGCGCATTCTCAACATCATCTGCAAATAAACTAACGTTAAAGCCATCTGCAACCGTTAGTTTATCTAAAATATCTTTTGCCATCACTGGCGCTGACAACAAGCTCAGTGATAATAATGAAGTCAGTATTTTTTTCATTTTTCTTGCCTTTTAATTCATTTTCAGCAACTAAGTTGCAGCTCTATATTTAAACTTGTGCACGATTACCGTGATCTTCTAGCCACTGACGACGGTCTGAAGAACGCTTTTTAGCAAGCAACATGTCCATCATTTCCATGGTTTGCTCTTCCTCATCAAGTGTTAGCTGCACTAAGCGACGTGTATTAGGATCCATGGTGGTTTCGCGTAATTGCAGCGGATTCATCTCACCAAGACCTTTGAAGCGTTGTACATTAACTTTACCGCGTTTTTTCTCTGCTTCTATCCGGGCTAAAATGCCATTTTTTTCGTCTTCATCAAGGGCGTAATACACATCCTTACCAATGTCGATTCGAAATAAAGGGGGCATTGCCACGTACACATGGCCTTTTTTGATAAGCGCAGGAAAGTGACGCACAAACAATGCACACAACAAGGTGGCAATGTGTAATCCATCCGAGTCAGCATCCGCTAAGATACAGATTTTATTGTAGCGCAGACCAGATAGGTCACTTGAATCAGGGTCAATGCCGAGTGCTACCGAAATATCGTGAACTTCTTGCGATGCCAAAATTTGCCCAGACTCTACTTCCCACGTATTTAAGATTTTACCTCGCAGCGGCATAATCGCTTGGAACTCGCGATCACGTGCTTGTTTAGCCGAACCACCCGCCGAGTCACCCTCAACTAAAAACAGTTCAGTGCGGTCATTATCTTGCGCGCTGCAATCTGTTAACTTACCAGGTAATGCAGGGCCTGAGGTAATGCGTTTACGCACTACTTTTTTGGCTGCACGTAAACGACGTTGCGCATTAGAGATACATAAATCGGCAAGTAACTCGGCAGTTTCGGTGTGCTCGTTTAACCATAAACTAAATGAGTCTTTCACCACACCAGACACAAATGCAGCACATGAACGCGAAGACAGCTTTTCTTTTGTTTGACCTGCAAATTGCGGGTCTTGCATTTTAACTGACAGCACATAACTACAACGCTCCCAAATATCATCTGGAGTTAGTTTTACACCACGTGGCAGTAAGTTTCTGAACTCACAAAACTCACGCATCGCCTCTAAAAGCCCTTGGCGCAAGCCGTTTACATGGGTTCCGCCCTGTGCGGTTGGAATTAAGTTTACATAGCTCTCGGCAATCGATTCACCACCATCAGGTAACCACACAACTGCCCAATCAGCGCCTTCTGTTGAGCTGGCAAACTCACCTATAAACGGCTCTTTAGGCAAGACATCAAAGCCTTTTACAGCCTCATTTAAATAGTCTTTTAGGCCTGTTTCGTAGTACCACTCGAGTGTTTCTTTAGTTTGCTTATTGGTAAATTTGATGCGCAAACCTGGGCATAATACGGCTTTGGCTTTTAATAAGTGATTAAGTTTGGTGATCGAAAAGTTCGCTGAGTCAAAATAGCTGGCATCAGGCCAAAAACGAACCGTTGTCCCGGTATTACGCTTACCAACCGTGCCAATAACGTTTAAGTCTTCGACTTTATCGCCGTGTTCAAAGGCCATTCTAAATTGCTGCGCATCGCGGCGAACAGTCACTTCAACACGAGTAGATAGCGCATTCACAACCGAAATACCTACGCCGTGCAAACCACCTGAGAATTGATAGTTCTTATTTGAGAACTTACCACCTGCATGTAGCTTGGTAAAAATAAGCTCTACCCCGGGAATTCCTTCTTCAGGGTGAATATCGATTGGCATCCCTCGGCCATCATCAATGACTTCTAATGAGTTATCTTCATGAAGAATGACATCTATTTTTGTTGCATGGCCTGCCATTGCTTCATCGACACTGTTATCGATAACCTCTTGGCCTAAGTGATTAGGACGCACCGTGTCGGTATACATACCAGGGCGGCGTTTAACAGGTTCTAACCCGTTTAAGACTTCAATTGCTTCGGCGTTATAATTTTGCTGACTCATAGTTTTTATATCTTTTATGCGCTTAGCTATGTTTTACGTGATTTTAAGAAAATCTACAATACTTGCAAAGGTTTGTTCGAAGCCGATAAAACTATGATCGCCTCCAAATTCAACGCGTTGCTTACACTGAGAATAATATTTAACCGCCTCTTGATAAGGCAGTACTTCGTCGCCTGTTTGCTGTAACAAATAGAGTAATGACGGCGTTTTTATTTGCGCTAAATACAAGCTGCGCAATGCATCCATATGCCGCTTATCAAGCTCATAATGAACATTTTGATACGGGTTATAGTTTGGTCCCAAGAGATTATCAAGCAGCTCAAAAGGACGAACCGCGGGATTAATGACAACAGCAGGGAGGCCATAACGCTGCGACAAATACGTCGCATAAAACCCACCAAGCGAACTGCCTAACAACACGGTATCTGCCGTGATGAGCTGCTCTAGCTGTAGCATGGCATGCAATGGCTCATGGGTTAAACGAGGCACTTGATAGTCAACATCAAATTGCGCCATATGCTCACCAAAACGCACCGCTTTATAAGACTTTTCAGAGCTGTTAAAACCATGAATATAAATTACCCGTTTAGCCATACTACATCCGTTGTTAACTGCACGCTATGCGTATCATCAAAGTTTAGGGTAATTAAACGAAAAGCAGGCCCTAAATCCTCTTGCTGCCACTGTGTAGTTTGCTTGGTAAACTGGATGGAGCTTGCGGGTGTTGCGTATATATTCAAGCCGCGAAATGCATACTTATAATCATGATGAACGTGACCATGAAACAACGCGATGCAGTGATGAGTGTTCACCAACGCATTTAACAATTGCGGGCCATTTTCAAGAAGGTGTTTATCAAGATAACCGTTTATAGGTAATGGGTTATGATGACAAAACACCACACTAGGTGTGTCATCCACTCCCTTACTAAGCTCCTCTAAATGCGCCTGTTTTACCCATCCCGCAGGTGTTGCGCCTTTCGAGTTAGCCAACAATAATTGCCCACCCTGAAAAGTAATTCGCTTATGGCTTAAAATGTGAGGACCCGCAATCGCATGGTATTCCTGTAACTCATCGTGATTACCCGGCAACCAAAATACGGGACACAACAGCGGTGAATCCGCAATTAGTTTAGCGAATAACTGGTATGAATCGCGGCTATGATCTTGCGTTAAGTCACCACCAAATACAACGCAGTCGACTTGATGCTCTGCAATTGCGGCTAAACAACGTGCAAAATACTCTGCGGTATTAACCCCAAAGTACTCGCCACTTTGATCTTTAAATAAGTGACAATCTGTAACATGGGCAACCGTTAACTGCGATTTTTCAAAATGGTAAGCGTCGCTAAACCAAGCCATTGTTAACATCCCAATTTAATACTGCGCGACCATTTTCAACACAAGCCACTAACCAGTCATATAAAAAAGCATTCAGCTGATATTTCTCGTCTTTTTGATGCATATTTGGATTAGGATAAGCATACGAAGGTTTAATGCGCTGATGAAAATCATGATGAATTATTTCGGCGACTTTCGCATCATGGTACATACGAACGGTTAAATACAGCGGTTTAACCGAATGTACGTGTCCCGCTTCCTGACTAATCGAGATATCCATGGTGTACTTTGCTGTATTGTCAATTTTGACAACAAAGGTACTACTTCCCAACTGAACTTTGCGTTCTTGGTCAACTTGACGCTCTTGAGGAAGTAACTTTAATGCACGCACATAATTGTGCTCACACAAAGTTAAGTACTTAGGTAAGCTCTGAATGTAACGTTGTTCAGCCGTGACGTACGTCAAAATGCCCCCTACTCGTTAGTCGTTTTGCAAATCAGACACTATACGTTGCCTGTTCAGTGCTAACCATTGTAGCGAAATAACCGTTGCAGCATTGTCTATTTCACCTTGCTCCAATCGCAGCATGGATTCATCATATGACATTATATGTGTTTTGATGTCTTCATCTTCGTTATCAAGACCAAAAATACCACCTTGGTATTGAGATAGGTCAGTATAGGCTAAATACAAGAACAAACGCTCTGTTGTTCCACCCGGACTTGAAAGATACGACATCATGAATTCAAGTTTATCAAGCTCAATCCCCGCCTCTTCAAACGCTTCGCGTTTGGCGACTTCTTCATAGTCAGTACTGCCATCAGCCATACCCGCTATGCATTCAAGTAACCAAGGAGAGTGTTTTGAGGCCAATGCCCCAATGCGTATTTGCTCAATTAACAGCACCTGATCAGTCACCGGATCATAAGGAAGTACGGCAACCGCATGGCCTCGTTCTAATATTTCACGCTTTACTTCGACAGACTGTCCACCGGCAAACAGTGCATGACGAAAGCAATATAAATTGATCTTAAAAAAACCATCATAAACACGTTCAATAGGCTTTAACTCTATGTCGTCATGGCTAAATTGTGAGATTGCGGTTATTTTCATTCTCTATTTCCTATACATTATGCGTAAAAAATACGGCCAATTATATTCTGTTACACTTGGACATGCAGATTTACGTATTTTTTTTTTGGTTATTCATTAAAAAAGAGTACCATGGTGACAGTACGAAAATTGTCTAAGGACTGAACGAACAATGAAAAAAACACTACTCGCTGCGCTTATCGGTTTTTCAAGCGCATTGACTGCAACAGCAAGTTACGCTGAAGACCTACTTCAAGTTTACGAGATTGCAACAGCAAACGATCCTACCGTACTTAAAGCAAAAGCCCAAGCAGATGCGCAAGCTTATGAGAGCGATCGCGCGTTAAGTGCACTATTACCGCAAATTGGTCTTAGCCTTGGCTATGAATCAACAGATTCAACATTATACGAAGGCACTGATGCGACAGGTTATGCTGAGTTTAGTCGCGATACAGATGTATTCAGCCGTGGCATCAGCTTAAGCCAAACATTATTTGATTTAGGTGCTTGGAATACCCTAGGTATTGCTGATAAACAGGCTTTACAAGCATCTGCACAATACGACTTTGCAAAACAAGATCTTATCGTGCGTGTGGCAGAAGGCTATTTCAATGTATTGAGCGCGATTGATAACTTAGAGTTTGTGCAAGCTGAGAAACGTGCCATTGAGCGCCAACTTCAACAAACAAAAGAGCGCTATGCAGTGGGTTTAACCGCGATAACTGACGTTCATGAAGCTCAAGCTCAGTTTGATAACTCAGTCGCAAAAGAAATTGTTGCTAAGAACAGTGTCGAAACAGCGCGTGAGCAACTTCGTGAAATCACGGGTAAATATCATGCTAAATTAGACATGTTGAACACGGACACTTTTTCAACGGTTGCACCTAGTAAACAGTCAACTGATTACATAAAAATCGCTGAAGAGAAAAACTTAAATCTGCAAGTGTCAAAAGTGACTGTCGATATTGCAAAAGATCAAATCGACTTAGCAAAAGCAGGACACTACCCTAAGCTGACACTCAACGCATCGTACAGTGACGGCCTAGAAGATTTAAATAAAAACTCACATGAGCCACGCACAGATACGGCCAGAGTGGGCGTTAATTTCAGTGTACCAATTTACTCTGGCGGAGCAACCGTAGCTGCGACAGATCAAGCGCGTGCATTCTACGTTGCAGCAAGCGAAGATTTAGAAGCAAGCTTACGTGCAGTTACACGTTCTGTTATTACGTCTTATAACCAAGTGGTTTCAGATATCGCTACATACAAAGCACTTCAACAAGCGGTTGTGTCAGCCGAAAGTGCATTAAAAGCGACTGAAGCAGGTTTTGAAGTCGGTACACGTACCATTGTTGACGTACTGATCAGCACACAAAATCTTTATAACGCGAAAAGTAACCTTGCCAACGTACGTTACCGTTATGTTGTTTCTACATTACGCTTGAAGCAAGCTGCGGGTACATTAACAGGTGAAGACCTCGTCGCGATTAATCAAGGATTAAAAGAAATCTAAGTATTTCTTATCATTCTTGACGATTCTATAAGCCAGCTATTGCTGGCTTTTTGTATTTTTAAACACTTACAGTTAAACTAGCTTTTTTATTTTTAGAGATAATTTTTGTGGTTAGTTCATCTCCCTTTAAAGCGTCTTTTTTAGGCCCTCGTTATTGGCTTACTTGGGTTGGCGTATTTTTTCTGTATTTAATTTCTTGGTTACCACATAAATTCCAATTATTTCTCGGCAAACTCATCGGCCGTTTAGTGCATCGCTTTATGAAGCGCCGCCGCCATATTGCAGAAGTAAATATTCGGTTATGTTTTCCTAATATGCCTGAACACGAGCAACGTGAGTTGGTACTAAAAAACATGGAAAACACCGGCATAGCCATGATGGAAACAGGCATGGCTTGGTGGTGGCCAGAGTGGCGAATTAAAAAAGTGTTTGGTTCAGTAACAGGACTTGAACACTTTGAAAAAGCGCAGCAATCGGGTAAAGGAGTTTTGTTACTGGTTCCACATTTTTTGCATTTAGAAATGGCCAGCCGAATCATGGGAATAAAGCACCAAGGCATAGGCTTTTATCGCCCACACAATAACCCATTGATGGAATACTTCACCACCAACGGGCGGTTGCGTTCTAACGAATACCTAATTGGCAAACGCGATGTAAAAGGCTTACTACAAGCGCTTAAAAACAAAAAAGTATGCTATTACTTACCTGATCAAGATTATGGCCGTAACCGTTGTGAGTTTGCGCCCTTTTATGCTGTTCAAGATGCAGCAACAACCACGGGAACATTACTTTTTTCAAGCAGTAAATACTGTGAAACAGTGAGCTTGACCAGTCGCAGAGATGAGCAAGGGCGTTATCATTTAATGGTACTGCCGGCTCTTGAAAATTTTCCATCTGGCGATAACCTGACAGATGTGACGCGTGTTAACCAACGTATGGAACAGGCAATCGACTTAGCGCCCGAACAATACATGTGGTTACACCGTCGTTTTAAAACACGCCCTGACGAGAACGCCCCTTCTTATTATAAGTAGAGTGACAATTTTTAATTTGTATGGTTTTATTAAACGAGTAAACAACAAGAGAATTAGAAATGTGGTTTTGGGTTAAGCATTTATCATTAGCTGTAATTTTAATTGCTGCTGCGATTTATTTTTTATTTGGCAGCGGGCCAGTTCTTGATATCAAGGATACTCAGAATGCTGCAGCACAGGGACTATCCCGTTTTTACGCTGCCCTTAGAAATCAAGTGAACAGTAAAGACAACGAGCGTGATAAATACGTGCTCAAGTTGCCCGCACCTGAAACAAGCCTTGATATGGCGTTGTTTGAACGAGAAAAAGTCGTTGAGCCCTCTTCACCTAACTGGACGGGTGATGTGCAACCGCGTCGCTTTGAAAACGGCACAACCCTCAAGGATGTGTTGTCCGATTACGCACGTAACGAAGACATTGTGTTGTATTGGTATTTAAGCAAAGATTACGTTGTTAAAGATCACTTTCGTGTTGATAGTAATTTTGTCTCTGCCCTGTACCAAGTAGGCAGGGCAATTAACGACGACTTTGAAAGCGAGGTGTATACATTTTTCTGCTTTAAGCAAAGAGCAGCGGTGATCACTGAACTGCCCTCTGCTTATGTACGTGAAAACTGCCGTCGTTTAAAAAGCTAATACTTGCTGCCACACCTGCTTTACAAGTGCTATGTGCTGAGTTAGCTCAGCACGAGGGGCACAACGGCCTTGCTGATTTAAACTCATCATATGATAACGCGAGCGATACTCAATGTATGCAGCGACTAAATCGCGCTGCATACGTTCTGAAATACACCCAAAACGAGCGGCATCAGCCAAAATGCGCACATTATCAGACCAACATGTCAGCGCACGGTGCTGATGCGCATTTTTGAGCACAACATATTGAGTGATAAATTCAATATCGGTTATACCGCCTTGGTCTTGCTTTAAATCAAATAACTCTTCGGTCCCCTTGGCAAGATGGGCACGCATTTTTTCGCGCATTTCAACCACGTCTTTTTGTAATTTGTCTGCTTCACGCGCTTGGCACAATACATCTTGACGAATTTCTGCAAAACGTTCACTCAACGATGCCTGACCGTAGATCATACGCGAGCGTACAAGGGCTTGATGCTCCCATGTCCAGGCCTGCGTTTGCTGGTAGTGGTAGTAGCTTTCAAGATTAATTGCGAGTAACCCCGACGCCCCTTCAGGGCGCAGACGCGTATCCAGTTCATACAAAATGCCTGATGCTGTACGAGTATTAAATAAGTGCATTAATCGCTGAGCGAGTTTTAAATAAAATTGACGCGAATCAATCGACTTGTCGCCATCGGTGTAGCTACTGCCATCGTGGTTGTGAACAAACACTAAATCGAGATCAGAGTCGTAGCCCACTTCAAATCCCCCCGTTTTTCCATAAGCAATAACTGCAAATCCTTTTTCTTGCTCCGAGGTATTTGTTGGTCGGCCAAAACGCTCAACACAAGCATGCCATGCAATATTAACCGCTTGCTCTACAATCGCTTCTGCAAGCGCAGTTAAGTGATCGCTTACTTTCATGACATCAAGAACACCTGTGGCATCGGCCGCGGCAATCCGCAATTGATGAGTTTGCTTAAACTGGCGTAAAGCTTCCATTTGTAACTCAAGATCGCCATGCTCAATGCGTAGAAAATACTGCCTAATTTCATCTTTGTAAGCAGATAACGGCGTTGGTTTGTAAAGCACCTGGGGATCAATTAATTCATCAAGCAAAATTGGATAACGAGAAATATGTTCGCCAATCCATTTACTATGACAACACAGTGCAACCAATTGATTAAGTGCACCTGGGTTTTCATATAAAAGCTCTAGGTAAGCCGTTCGCGAGATAATTTTATTCAGCACTTGGCAAATCATGGTAAAGGCATCGCTACTCGCTTTCGTTACCGTAAGTTGCTTAAGCAATAGTGGCATGAGTTTATCGAGAATATCACGACCACGGGTGCCTATTTTGGCTTTCGTTAAGCGTGCTTTAAAATCATCAAGCGCAGTCTGCCAATCTAGATTAGGCTCGCACATCAAACTGACGTCGGTCATTTCCCATGCACTGATAAATTCACTTTCACATGGGTCTGCACTGTCACTTTCAAAGCCTATCACCTGCTCAAACTCACCGTGCACGTCGGCCATTATTTTATTAATAGCCACAAGACAGCTATCAAAATCGGGCTGCTTAAGTAAGTAGCATAAACGCTGCTGATTTTGCGCGTCATCTGGCAATGTTTGTGTTTGTTTGTCTGCGAAAATTTGTAAGTACTGTTCAATACGACGAAGCGCTAAGTAATTATGCTTAAGTAAATCAGCTTCTTTTTTCTCAATCACTTGATTATTAACAAGCTCTTGCAAAGCTAATAAGAGCGACTGAGTTTGCAAGTTAGCTTCGCGCCCGCCGCGAACCATTTGCAGTGCTTGCACCACAAATTCCACCTCACGAATTCCGCCTGCGCCAAGTTTTATGTTATTAGTTAAACGTTTTCGGCGTACTTCTTGTGCGATCATTTGTTTCATTTTTCGTAAAGATTCAATCACCGAAAAATCGATATAACGTCGGTATACAAAGGGCCTTAGTAGCTCATAAAACTCTTTCCAGTAACAATTTTCAGCGCCAATTAAACGCCCTTTAAGCATGGCGTAGCGCTCCCACTCACGCCCTTGTTCTTGGTAATAATCTTCAAGTGCTTGAAAGCTCATGACCAGAGGGCCACTTTCGCCAAATGGGCGCAGACGCATATCAACACGAAAAACTTGGCCATTAACGGTGGTTTGATTTAGCGCCATAATAAGCTTTTGGGCAACCTTTGTGTAAAAGACCTGTGCTTCGACAGAGCGACGTCCACCTTGGGTTGCGACATCTCGCGGGTATGAAAAAATCAAATCAATATCAGACGAATAATTAAGCTCTTTGCCCCCTAATTTCCCCATGCCAAGTACCATCATAGGAATGGCCTCTCCAGCACTGTTCAGCGGTGTGCCACTCACGTTTGCTACTTGTGCAAATGCCCACTGATTCGCACTGTCGATAAGTTGATCTGAAAGCTCGGAGATATAAGCAATGCTGTCATCAATCGGGTTTTGGCAACATAAGTCTAAATAGGCGACTTTTAGCCAATATTTTTCTCGGTATACACGCAATTTTGCCATTGCCGCCGCATCATCAAGGGTTGAGAGTTCATTGCTATTGAGGGGCGGTTCTGTGGTGCGATTAGCAAGTTCATCGGTATCTAACAACCACGCTTTTAATGTTGGTTGCGATTGTAAGCAGCTCCAGGCAAAGTCACTTAAAGACAATAAGTTAACAATACTTGGTTCAACATCTTGGCCTGGATACAAATCAGCAAAGCGTGTCTGACCTAGCTGCTGAAGCGCTTCTGGAAGCGGGTGTAAATTACTCATTAAATACTCTCTTTTAACTTACCTGTAACCGTACTAGAATGATTATCAAAGAATCTTTTTAGCAGGGATCTGCATGCAATATTTATCACTATCTAACACTAGTTTACTTGCGATTGCCATTAGTTTCGCTGTAATTTGCATCACCATCGTGCTCCTACGCATCCTAACGCAAATCAAGGCAAAACAAGCGCTTAAGGAAGAACTAGCCCAGCATGATAACTTTGCAATGGGGATCAGCTTTGCCAGTGAAATCTTAGTAGTGATCGCAACTATCGCGTACATTTTTGATGAAATTAGTCTAAGTGCAGCCCAGTCTAACCCACTCAAGGTGGTTATTTTAATAGTGTTATTATTCGCCTTTATTAAAGTCGGCCACTTAATTCATCGCAAATGGATTCTACATCGCTTTAACGAAGAGGCCGCCATTCTCAAGCAAAACGTGTGTGCCGCGCTTGTTGACTCCGGTATGTTAATCGCAAACTGTATTATCAGTTTAGGACTTTACAACTGGTGCCATACTCAAGGATACAGTAGTTTATTAATCGCAACGGTCAGCTTCTTTGTATTACAAGGGATGTTTGCGCTGGACAGTAAAATTCGTGAATACCGCTTTGCTAAAGCAAACCAAGGTGCCTCATTACAAAGTAACTTTAATTTAGAAAACACCTCTATTGGTATTCGCTATGCGGGTAAGTCTATTGGCCTTGCATTGGCGGGTTACGCTGGTCTTGCCAGTGCTTCATTTATTAGTGGTAAGATGGTTGAAAACTTATTTACTTTAGTGTCTCACTGTGGTGCGATGTGGGTATTGTTATATGTGCTAAGCTACATAATTAAATATATTTCACTACCCAATATAGATACATCATTAGAAGTGGATCACCAAGATAACATAGGTATTGCATGCATAGAGTTTGCCGTTTTCGGCGCGATAGGCTATTTACTAATTAGTATGTTTTCAATTTGATACGGAAGTACGTACATCGTGAGGCACCATGCCATTTAAAGTAAACAATTACTTACTTGTTGATGTAGACAGTGACTTTAGTCGCGCATTTACGCAACATTACTTTGCCAACGCACAAGGGTCTACCCTTGTGGTAGCAGGTGCGAATAGCCGTCATATGGTCAAACTGATGTTTGAACAACTCATCAAAGATTATTGCTACTGTGATTTTAGTAATGAAATAAGTGTCTCTGAGCTTGCCAGCTATTTACATGAACACCATAACATTCAAGGTGTTTTAATTAATCAAACCGATTACCAATTAGCAGACGACGCGCAAAAATTTATTTATAACTCACTGCATAAAGTACGCTTTTTAGTAAACCAAGACGAGCAAGGCTTTGATTTCATTCCCTGCCCTGATCCCGCACATATTAACCACCTATCTTGCCAAACAGATATTGCCGAAACACGCGCTGAAATCCTCACTTTAAGCGAAGATTTAAATAAATAATTGCACCTAAGCCGCTGCTTACTTACCATATCGCTAAATTATTTTATAAGTGACAGCCCATGCGAGTTCCTCATATTTATCAACCTTCTGTTATCACATTAGATAACCCCGTCACCCTTGATGAAGATGCTGCTGGCCATATTGGTCGCGTACTTCGTATGAAAGTCGGTGAGCAGGTGTCAATATTTAATGGTGAAGGTGGCGAATACCTCAGTGAAATCATTGAAGTAAGTAAAAAGAACGTCGTTGTACAACCACTCGAGTTTATTGATCATGACGTAGAGTCTCCACTTAAAATCCACCTAGGTCAGGGGGTTTCACGAGGTGACAAAATGGACTTTACTATTCAAAAATCAGTGGAGCTGGGGATCACTGAAATCACTCCTATTTTTAGTCAACGATGTGGTGTCAAACTCAGCGGTGAACGTTTAGCTAAAAAACACCAACAATGGCAAAAAATAGCCATCGCAGCTGCTGAGCAGTCTGGACGAAATTTTGTCCCTGTGGTGCACCCTCCAATTGATATCAAAGAGTGGTTAGAACAAAGCAGCGATGCCATAAAGTTAACCTTGCACCCACGTGCAGAGCACAGCATTAAGACCATTCAAGTTCCTTCGTCAGGCGTGCGGTTCTTAGTGGGCCCTGAAGGAGGATTTACCGATGAAGAGCTTGAGATTGCGAAACAACAAGCGTTCGTTGATATTCGTTTAGGCCCACGTGTACTGCGCACCGAAACCGCGGCATTAACGGTACTGAGTGCATTGCAATTACAGTTTGGTGATTTAGCGAATTGAAAATCGTAAAAACACCCATATATCAAGATCACTAACCACAGTATGGCAATACCATTGAAAGGCAAAAACATGGCAATTAAGTTAGGCATAATCTCTGATCCTATTAGTGGCTTTAATATTAAAAAAGACACTGGCTTCGCAATGATGATAGAAGCACAAAAACGCGGTTACGAACTTTACTACATGGAAATGGACGACCTGTCACTGCGCCAAGGTCAAGGCTATGCCACAGCAGCAAAAGCCCGTGTATTTGATGATGTAAATCATTGGTATGAGCTTGAAGAAAAAGCCTCCATTGCCCTTGCTGATTTAGACGTAATTTTAATGCGTAAAGATCCTCCTTTCGATACCGAATATATTTACGCAACTTATATTTTAGAGCGTGCAGAACAAGCAGGCACTTTGGTTATCAACAAACCACAGAGTTTACGTGATGCCAATGAAAAACTGTTCACCGCTTGGTTTAGTGAGCACACTCCAGATACGCTCGTAACACGAAGCCAAGCCGATATTCGTGCATTTTTAGCTGAGCATAAAGACATTATCTTAAAGCCATTGGACGGTATGGGGGGAGCGTCAATTTTCCGCGTTAAAGAAGATGACGCGAATATTGGTGTTATTTGCGAAACGTTGACTGAACATGGTAGCCGTTTTGCCATGGCACAAAACTATATTCCAGAAATAAAACAAGGCGATAAACGCGTATTAGTCGTTGATGGTGAAGTCATGCCATACTGCCTTGCTCGCATTCCTCAAAATGGCGAAACGCGCGGCAATCTTGCGGCTGGCGGGCGTGGCGAAGCACGTCCTATTAGTGATTCAGACCGTAAAATTGCTGAAGCTGTCGCACCGACACTAAAAGCGAAAGGGCTTATTTTTGTTGGTTTAGATATTATTGGCGACCGCCTAACAGAAATCAATGTGACGGCACCAACCTGTGTCAAAGAAATTGAAGCCGCTTACGACATTTCAATTACTGGTCACTTATTTGATGCCATTGAGAGAAAACTGAGCCATACTTAATTAAACCTAACAAAAGGGGCGACCTATGCAGTCATTAGAGAACCATTTCTTAATCGCGATGCCAAGCATGCAAGACCCTTTTTTCAAGCGTGCTGTTACTTATATTTGTGAGCATAATCAAGATGGTGCGATGGGCTTGGTGATTAACCAGCCTATCAATATCACGGTGGGTGAGTTACTCGATAAAATCGAGATTGATAACGACAAGACGCAACAAGCCGCAGGCCGCGCAGTGTTCGCCGGCGGCCCCGTGAAAACGGATCGCGGCTTTGTACTGCACTCGCCTAAGCCGGGCTACACGGCGAGTCAAAAGCTCAGTAGTGATATTATGATCACCACCTCAAAAGATGTGCTCGCAACTCTCACCACAGCGCAAGCACCCGAGCAGTTTATTATCACCTTAGGTTATGCCGGGTGGGATCAAGGACAACTTGAACAAGAACTACTTGAAAATGCGTGGCTAATCATTAAAGCTGACCCTGAGATTATTTTTAATACCCCCGTAGAAAAACGCTGGGAAAAAGCGGTTTCTATGCTGGGTTTTGATGTCAGTCAACTAAGCTCTGAAGCCGGTCACGCTTAACCTAAACGCACTAATTAAACGGCAACTATGACAAAACGCACTTTTAAGCCCATCGGTGAACGCACTGTAATGGGCTTTGACTTTGGTACCAAAAGCATTGGTATCGCCATAGGTCAAGAGTTAACAGGGACAGCCTCTAGCTTACAAGCAGTGAAAGCAAAAGACGGCATCCCAGACTGGCAACTTATTAAAAAACAGGTCGATGAGTGGCAACCTGATTTGATGGTTGTTGGCTTGCCACTCAATATGGATGGCACCACGCAAGATGTCACATTCAAAGCCAAAAAGTTTGCAAACCGACTACACAATCACTTTGCGATTCCGGTTGAAACCCAGGATGAAAGACTCACCACGGCAGATGCCAAAGCGCGCTTATTTGAACAAGGCGGTTACAAAAATCTAGGTAAGGGTAACGTGGATAATATGTCTGCGGTGATTATTCTTGAAAGTTTCTTTGAACAGTTTTATGGCGACTAAGGTTGTTTATTAATAACCGTATAGTGTGTTAAATCAGGAATAAAGCCTGCCTCGCGGTAGGCTTTTTCTATTGCACCCGCCTCGCGTAATTGCTGCAAGCCTTTTTGCAAAGCCGTATACGCTGCTTTGCCATCGGGGTGTTTCTTCGAAATAATAAAATGACGACTATCATTTAGCTGCAGTAGCACATCAGGCACCGCGACAAGGTTAATATCTTCCAGAATATAGCGATTATTTAAACTTGGCATTAAGGGCATCATCACAAAATCAACCCATTGCATTGATACCATTCGGACTTGGCTCAGCCACTCATCTTCGCGCAGTAATTCTTTTAGCGGTAACGCAGACAGTGTCTGCCAATCGGTTTGCCAGCGTGGTGTAGAAACCGCCGTTAACTGAGAAAAGTCAGACAGCTGGTTTATCTTAAATACTTTTTCATTACGAGGCGAAGTATATACCCCCGCAAAATACTCCCCTTCGCGGATCACCGGGGCTGACACATACACATCCCGTGTCAACTTATTTGCATCGAGTGACCACACACTGTCAAAACTAATAAGCAACTTACCATTTTCTAACAGTTTGGTGTTTCGGTAATTGATATTGCCTTTGTGATATCGAAAAGGCTTGGTAAATCCCCCCAATATCAAAGCTTGCTGGGCAATGATCATATCAACCACATCACGACGAATATACGCGCCGCTAAAGTCTTTTACTTCAATAGGCTCTCGCCCTTTTAAAAACCGGCTGTAATCATCAAACACATCATCGCGAATAAATATAACCACTTCATTTGCATCAATACTGTGCGCGGGCAGCGCACAACTCAACAGCAATAACACAGCGATTAAATTTATTCGCAACAACATCAGTCCTCACTCTTACCATCAAGGCCATCAATGGTGACGCCCTGTAAGAATCCAGCGCCCTTTTGTTCATTATTTTGCAGCTTAATCATCAAGCGTAAGTCGTTTGGTGAATCAGCATGATGCAAGGCATCGGCATAATTGATGCGATGTTGCTTGTAAAGTTCGAACAAAGCTTGGTCGAAGGTCTGCATTCCCATTTCTTTCGATTTTGCCATGGTCTCTTTTATTGAGCCAATATCGCCGCGCTTAATAAGCTCCGCAACCATAGGAGAATTAAGTAAAATTTCAATGGCAGCAACGCGCCCTTCCCCATCAGAGGTCGGCACTAATTGCTGCGCGACGATGGCACGTAAGTTAAGTGCTAAGTCATACTTAAGCTTATCGTGCTTTTCTTTTGGCACTAAATGCATGATACGGTCAATGGCTTGGTTAGCATTATTAGCATGCAGTGTTGCCACACATAAATGCCCTGTTTCAGCAAAGCTTAATGCGTACTCCATGGTTTCTTGCGAGCGAATCTCACCAATCAAAATGACATCTGGCGCCTGACGCAGTGAGCTTTTCAACGCCGATTCGAAACTCTCGGTATCAAGGCCCACTTCACGTTGAGTAATGATACTTTTACGATGTTCATGGACAAATTCAATCGGGTCTTCAATAGTTAAAATGTGCCCGCGCTGGTTTCGATTACGATAACCTAGCAGTGCCGCAAGCGAGGTTGACTTACCCGTTCCCGTGCCACCTACAAACAGAACTAAACCCCGTTTCGCCATGATCACATCGGTAAGAATAGAGGGTAAGCCTAAATCAGTAACATCAGGGATGGTGGTCACGATTCGACGAATAACCATGCCAGCCCGATCGCGCTGCCAAAATGCCGAAACACGGAAACGGCCTTCATCGTTAGCAATCGCAAAGTTACACTCTTTGGTGTCGTGAAACTCTTTGCGCTGCTTCTCGTTCATCGCTGACTCAACCATAGCAAGTGCGCTTTCATCAGAAAGTTTCTCGTCACTTAACGGGATGAGTTCACCATTAATTTTCGCACTTACTGGCAGCTCACTTGAAACAAATAAGTCAGAGCCGTTTTTAGTAATCATCACTTTTAAGTAATGATTTAAAGGTAAAGACATGTCAACTTTCTCCGTTAGCCACCAAATTGGGTTTTATCTTGCGCCTTCGCGCGCGCATCCGCGTTTGTAACAATCCCATAGTTCACTAGATTTGCTAAACATTGATCCATGGTTTGCATACCATGAGATGCTCCCGTTTGAATCGATGAGTACATCTGCGCAATTTTATCTTCACGGATCAGGTTTCGTATTGCAGGCACACCAATCATGATTTCATGTGCAGCCACTCGCCCGCCCCCTACTTTTTTAAGCAGTGTTTGCGAGATAACAGCCCGTAATGATTCAGACAACATTGAGCGCACCATGTCTTTTTCTTCACCTGGGAAAACGTCAATAATACGGTCGATTGTTTTTGGTGCCGAGGTCGTATGCAAGGTGCCAAAAACCAAGTGACCCGTTTCGGCCGCGGTCATAGCAAGACGGATAGTTTCTAAGTCACGTAGCTCACCAACCAAGATAACATCTGGGTCTTCACGCAACGCACTGCGCAGCGCATTCGAGAAACTGTGAGTATCACGGTGCACTTCACGTTGGTTAATCAGACTCAGTTTGTTATCGTGAACAAATTCGATAGGATCTTCAATCGTGAGAATATGATGATGCTTAGTTTGATTAATGTAATCAACCATTGCCGCTAAGGTAGTTGATTTACCCGAACCCGTAGGCCCAGTAACCAACACTAAACCACGCGGGTTATCGGAAATGGTTTTAAAAATATCTGGCGCACCTAAATCATCAAGCGTTAATACTTCGCTGGGGATAGTACGGAATACCGCCGCAGGACCACGGTTTGAATTAAATGCATTAACACGAAAACGCGCAAGATTAGGGACTTCAAATGAAAAATCCACTTCTAGGTTTTGTTCATAGTCCTTACGCTGATTATCGTTCATAATATCGTAAACCAGACTATTTACATCTTTTTGTTCTAATGCTGGAATATTTATACGACGCACATCGCCATCAACGCGTATCATAGGTGACACACCCGATGATAAGTGTAAATCCGAGGCTTTGTGTTGCACACTAAAGGCCAATAATTCGGTAATATCCATTTATGACTCCACAACCAACTGATAATTATATGGTTACAATAGCAGAACGACTCAAATCCGCCTACGCAAGAATTGCCCTAGCTGCAAAAAATAATCAACGCGATGAACACGCTATTAGCTTGTTAGCAGTTTCAAAGACTAAACCAGTCGAAGATATTGTGGCTGCCTACCAGCACGGCCAACGCCAATTTGGTGAGTCTTACGTGCAAGAAGCCGTGACAAAAGTCACTGAACTTGCCCACTTAACAGACATAGTTTGGCACTTTATTGGCCCCATTCAGTCCAATAAAAGCGCCCAAGTGGCCACACATTTTGACTGGGTACAAAGTGTCGACCGTACAAAAATAGCCAAACGTCTTAGCGAGCAAAGACCAAAAGACAAAACACCACTGAACGTATTAATCCAAGTTAATATCAGTTTAGAAGAGGCTAAGTCAGGCTGCCACCCTGATGAGCTAATGTCACTGGCAGAATTTATTAGTGGCTGCGATAATTTATGTTTGCGTGGCGTGATGGCTATCCCAGCCAAAACCGACGATGCACAGCAACAATTACAATATTTTGAGCAATTAAGCGCTTGCTTTGATAAACTAAAGGCCCAATATCCCCAAGTAGACACCTTGTCGATGGGTATGAGTAACGATGTTGAAGCAGCAATTGCAGCTGGTTCAACCATGGTACGCATTGGCACGGATATATTTGGCCAACGAAATTAAAAGGTGATAACAGACATATGTCAGATAAAAAAATCGCATTTATAGGCACGGGTAACATGAGCTACGCCATTATTGGCGGCATGGTAAAGAACGGTTTTGCAGCAAAAAACATCATTGCAACCAATCGCAACCAAGAGAAATTAGCTAAGGTTGCTGCTGATTTCGGGGTGCAAACCACCGCGGATAACAACGCGGCACTTCGTGATGCAGATGTGATTGTATTGTCTGTTAAACCACAAATGATGGGCGATTTATGCCAATCATTCCAAGATTCAGGCGTTGATTTTAGCGACAAGCTATTTATCTCTGTCGCGGCAGGTTTAACCGTAAATCGTTTACGTGAAATGCTGGGCCAAAAGGTAAAAATGGTTCGTTGTATGCCAAATACACCATCATTACTTGGTCGTGGCGTGTCGGGTCTATTTGGCGCTGACGAAACCGCAGAAGAGCATGAGTTTGTACAGCAAGTATTTGAATGTACAGGTATTGTTGTCTGGGTCGAGCAAGAGTCGCAAATAAACGATATCATCGCCGTTACCGGCTCTTCGCCCGCTTACTTTTTCTTATTTATGGAAGCCATCGAAGAAAAGGCAAAAGCACTTGGCTTTAGTGATGAAGATGCACGCCGCTTAGTACAACAAACGGCGCTAGGTGCAGCTGAAATGGCGCTTTCTCAGCAAGACATTAGTATTTCACAGCTGCGTGCAAACGTCACATCAAAAGGCGGTACAACTCACGCAGCCGTTGAGCACCTGAAAGCACAAGGCCTTGTTGGTACCGTTGCCGATGCAATGGATGCCTGTATTGCCCGCGCAGAAGAAATGGAAAAAGAACTTTAAGCTTACTTTGTTGAAGGTAAAACTATGCAAGCCATGCAATTCCTCGTTGAGATTATTTTTGATCTCTTTTTAATGGTGGTCCTTTTACGCTTTTGGTTACAAGCGGCAAAAGCTGACTTTTATAATCCAATTAGCCAGTTTGTGGTAAAAGCTACATCGTTTGCAGTAAACCCATTACGTAAAATCATTCCAGGGTTGGGTGGCTTTGACATCGCGTCGTTAGTCCTTGCGTATTTAGTCGCAGTGGCAAAGCTTAGTGCCGTCTTTTTACTGTTTTATGGTGGTTGGGCTGCCGCGCCTGTCTTTGTGACTGCGTTAATCACGGTAATAAAAGAAGGGTTAAACTTACTATTTTGGGTGTTAATTATTCGTGCTTTATTAAGCTGGGTAAGCCAAGGCTACAACCCTATTGAAGCGGTTTTCCACCAGCTAACTGAACCTATGTTACGCCCTATTCGTAAAGTTATACCACCACTGGGTGGTTTAGACTTGTCAATTTTAGTACTGATCATTGCCTTGCAGTTCTTACAATTTTTATTAATTGATTTGATTGGCTAAACATTGAGTATCTAATTTAGAGGCCGTAAGGCCTCTTTTATTAAGTGAGAAATACCATGAAACAGATTATTCTTTTTACCTTACTTGCCCTCAGTTTATTCACAACAGCAGCGAAGGCTGAACAACAAGCCGGCGCACAATATAAAATACTTGGTCCATTTGAAGTACATTACATCGCTTTTCCTTCAACCTTTATACAACCCGACATTGCCAAAAACTACGATTTAGTGCGCAGCCCAAGCAAAGGAATTATTAATATTTCGGTGCTAAAAAACAGCGATAAAACGGCGCAAACTGCCACACTAACAGGCACGGCACGTAACCTACTCGGCAATAGTAAACAACTTGAATTTAAAGAAGTTGTTGAAGGCGATGCGATTTATTACCTTGCACAAATCGACTACAGCAATGAAGAAATTTACCGTTTTAATATCGAGATTAATAAAAACGGCAAAGTACAAACACTGACATTTCAGCAAAAATTTTACGTAGATTAATGCCCCTATGAACAACACTTTAGTTTTAGCCACGGGTAACCCTGGCAAAGTAAAAGAGCTGGCGAGCATGCTTAGCCCGCTTAACATTAATGTGGTTCCACAAAGCGATTTTCAGGTTCCTGACGTGCCAGAAACAGGCACTACATTTGTTGAAAACGCGATAATAAAAGCGCGTCATGCAGCAAAGATTACTGGGCTGCCTGCAATTGCAGATGATTCTGGCCTCGAAGTCGATGGCTTACATGGCGCACCAGGTGTTTATTCTGCACGTTTTGCTGGCGAAAATGCCAGTGACCAAGACAACATTGATAAACTTTTAAGCGAGCTGGCTGATAACCCTGTACGTAGCGCTCGTTTTTGGTGTGTTCTGGTTTTAATGCGCCATGCTGATGACCCGACACCGCTTATTTGCAGTGCGAGCTGGGAAGGTGAAATCACGCACAGCCAAGATGGCCAAGGCGGTTTTGGTTATGACCCCATCTTTTATGTGCCTTCAGAACAATGCACCAGCGCACAGCTGACAAAAGAGCAAAAAAATGCCCTGAGCCACCGCGGCCAAGCACTTAAGCAACTACTTGCGCAATTGCAGCAAAAAGGCGGCCTGTGAGTTTACCCCCGTTAAGTTTATATGTGCACGTACCGTGGTGCGTGCAAAAGTGTCCGTACTGCGACTTTAACAGCCATGGTCAAAAAGGTACGATCCCCGAGAAAGAGTATGTTCAACACCTAATTGATGACTTAAAAGCGGATTTACATTTAGTACAAGGGCGTAAAATCCACAGTATTTTTATAGGTGGCGGCACGCCAAGTTTACTCACAGGTGAGGCATACACCCGCTTACTTGGCGAGGTCGATAGATTAATTGGCCTGAGTGAAAACTGCGAAATCACTTTAGAGGCCAACCCTGGCACTGTAGAAACAGGCCGTTTTAAAGAGTATGTCGCGGCTGGCATAAACCGAATTTCGATTGGTGTGCAAAGCATGCAGAACGACAAGCTGAAAGCCCTCGGTCGTATACATGGCGCGGATGAAGCAAGCTATGCAGCAAAACAAGCACACCAAGCTGGGCTCAACAGTTTTAATTTAGATTTAATGCATGGTTTACCAGGGCAATCTCTTGAAGATGCACTTAGTGACCTTGAAAAAATCATCGCATTAAATCCCCCGCATATTTCGTGGTATCAATTAACAATTGAACCTAATACTCAGTTTGCATCAAAACCCCCCACGTTACCGCACGACGATATATTGTGGGACATTCAAGAACAGGGACAAGCACTCCTTGCAGATGCAGGTTATCAGCAATACGAGATTTCTGGCTATGCGAAACCCGGCTACCAATGTCAACATAACTTAAATTATTGGCGATTTGGCGATTATCTCGGTATTGGCTGTGGGGCCCATGGTAAGGTGACTGACGCAAATACGAAGATCATCACGCGTACAGTAAAAGTTAAACATCCGCGTGGTTATATGGATCTCGCAAAGCCTTATTTGTACGAACAATGGCAGGTTGCTGACGATGATTTAGCGTTTGAATTTTTTATGAATCGTTTTCGTTTAGTTGAGCCTTGCCCAAAAGGTGATTTATCTTTGCTTACAAATTTGTCACTGCAAAGCCAAGAACAAGCCTTGAACGAAGCAATTAAAAAAGGCTTACTAACAGATAATAAAAACAATTGGCAAGTCAGTGCAAAAGGCCAGCGCTTTTTAAATGACCTGCTAGAATTGTTCGTTTAAGAATTCTATTAATAATTAAATTTCTAACAAGAAAGGAACGATAATGCGTAAACTGACCTTCATCGCTGCAGCGGTAAGTGTTGCATTACTTGGCGGTTGCCAACAAATGCAAGAACAACCAACCCCAGCGCCCACTGTACAAACCCAACCTGTACAAAGTGAAATCGATAAAGCGAATGCGTTTTTTGAAGACACGTTTAACCGTGATGTAATGAAAAGCCCTGTTTATCAAACATACATGGGTATCAAAAAAGATTACGATAAATGGGATGATGGTAGCGAAGAACGCGTTCTTGCAGACTTTGAGCAAACCAAAGCTGATCTTGTCGCTTTAAAAGCAATTAACCGCGAACTATTAGATGACGCGACAAAAGTAAGCTACGACCTAAAAAAACAAGCACTTGAAAATGAAATTGCAGATTTCAAATGGCGTCATTACAACTACCCTGTAAATCAAATGTTTGGTGTTCATTCGATGATCCCTGCATTTTTAATTAACCAACATCAAATTGCTGATGTCTCAGATGCGAAAGCGTATATCTCTCGCTTAAACGGCGTAACGATGGTTATTGATCAACTAATCAAAGACCTCGACGTGCGTGCTGATAAAGGTATCATCGCACCTAAATTTGTATTCCCACATGTCATTGATTCAAGCAAGAACATTCTACATGGTGCACCATTTGATACAGGTGAAGACTCAACTCTTTTAGCTGACTTTAAACGTAAAGTTGCCGCATTAGAGATTAGTGAAAGCGAAAAATCAGCGCTTATCAGCGATGCAGAAAAAGCACTTAAAGCGGCTGTTAAGCCTTCTTACACGAAGTTAATTAACTATTTAGCGCAGTTAGAAAAACGCGCTGACGAGCGTGATGGTGCGTGGAAATTCCCAGATGGTGAAACGTTCTACAACAATGCCCTTGCACGCACAACAACAACCGATTTAACAGCAAAAGAAATCCACTCAATTGGTTTAGCTGAGGTTGCACGTATTCACGACGAAATGCGCGCGATTAAAGAAAAAGTAGGCTTTGACGGTGACTTAAAAGCATTCATGCAATTCATGAAAACTGATAAGCAGTTCTACTACCCAAATACAGCGGAAGGTAAACAGCGCTACCTTGATGAAGCGACAGCCCTCATTGATAACATGAAATCTCGCTTAGATGAGCTTTTCATTGTTAAACCAAAAGCCGATTTAAAAGTAAAAGCTGTTGAAGCATTCCGCGAAAAAGCAGCAGGTAAAGCGTTCTATCAACAACCTGCGCCAGATGGCTCTCGCCCAGGTATTTACTACGCAAACCTTTACGATATGGAAGCAATGCCAACTTACCAAATGGAAGCACTTGCTTATCACGAAGGTATTCCGGGCCACCACATGCAAATCGCCATCGCACAAGAACTTGAAGGCGTGCCTAAGTTCCGTAAGTTTGGTGGTTACACTGCGTATGTTGAAGGCTGGGGCTTATACTCTGAGCTAGTACCAAAAGAAATGGGCTTATATGAAGACCCATATTCAGACTTCGGTCGCCTTGCAATGGAATTATGGCGTGCGTGTCGCTTAGTTGTTGATACCGGTATCCATGCGATGAAATGGACACGCCAACAGGGTATTGACTATTACGTTAATAACACACCAAACGCAACGTCTGATGGCGTTAAAATGGTTGAGCGTCACATTGTAATGCCGTCTCAAGCAACCGCTTACAAAGTGGGTATGTTAAAGATATTAGAGCTGCGTGAAGCTGCAAAAGAACAGCTGGGTGATAAATTCGATATTCGTGAGTTCCACGATGTTGTACTTAAAAATGGTGCAGTACCATTAAATGTACTTGAGAAATTTGTTGACCAGTGGGTTGCAAAAAAACAAGCTGCTTAAACTAAATAGACTTTAAAAAGGCCGCTCAGCGGCCTTTTTTATTTATTTAAACAAGTCGTTGAGCTATAAATGTATAAATAATAAAAAACGAGTATTTTCATGCAAAGCGCTATTGATCAATTGAACAGCCGACTTCAGCATCATCAATTAAAAGAACTGCTTAGCGATTACCAACGTTTATCGGGGGTTTTGCAGGCAGCGCAATTACAACACCTCTATCAACTAGCGTGCAGTAGTGAAGTAAAATACCTGTTTTTACAAAATGTTGCAGCGCACTTACTTGAGGCAAGCCCTTTGCCTCGCGAAGCGGTGAGCTTTATAGATGATATTGATAAGCTTAGCTTTTTCACGCCCGGTCTGAAATTTCAAAACGCGTTTAGTATCACCGATCAGCAAGGCAATACCCTGTTACATCACCTTTTTAGTCAATGTAGAGCAGACGCGCTACCATTTAACTACCTACGCTCACTCATGCTCTTTGAAAGTAACGAAAGTTTAGCTGATGCTCTAACAACCCTAAACCATGATCAGTTAACGCCAATTGGCTGCTTTATCGCGTGTAATAAAAATACCCAAATGCTGGCAAAGCATGAGTTTTCAGCTCTGCTGGCCATGATGGAAGTTGACCAACGCCACAGTCCTTCCGCCGTAAATGCATTAATCTCTCAACTAAAAGCGTTTTACGCGTCGCATTTGCCAACAAATGCAGACTGTAAAGTTTTGCTGTGTGCAGCCTATTTACAAGTATCAACGAGTCAATTAATCACGGCACTTAAACAGTCGTAATATGAACAAAGATGTCGTCAAAGGCTTTTTGTCTTTAAGTAGTTTTACGGCCCTTAACCATGGCAGCCGTATCATTCTTACCTTGTGCTTGGCACGGTTACTTACCACTGATGAATTTGGTACTTTTGCTGCTTTATTAGCGCTGTGTGAAATTCTTCTACTGCCAGCCAGCATGGGTTTTTCCTCATCATTAATGCGCATTAGCTACCCGCTATACACACACCAACAACATGACTTATTACGTGGTTTAAGGCATGTTTATTTAGCAGCGTCGGCTATTTTTGGGGTGCTTTTTGTGGCCTCTATCGTTATTAGCTTTCAAGCAATTTCACCGCATCAAAGTGCCAAAGAACACGTTATTTATTTACTGCTACTAGTCCCGATTGGTGCCATTATGCAAAGTCAGTCTGCTTTTTTAGTGGCTTTAAATAAACCTAAAATCGGCCTTATCACCCAGCAATGCATTTTTGAACTGCTCAGCGCACTTTTATGTCTTTTGCTTTATTTTAGCTATGGCGAATTATCACTAGTCAGTATTTGTGTGTTGTTGTTTTGCAGTATGCTCTGCGTAGTGTGTTATCAATACTGGCTCATCAAAGGCATAATTGAACCACGTATCGCACGCTATCAAACGAAACAGTGGTGTAAAGATTCCTTAATCATGTTAGCAAGCGGTGCTGGCACAGTGCTGGTTGCCAAGCTCGATGTACTTCTTGTTCATCATTGGTTTGGCGCGCAGGGCGTAAGTGTGTTTTTTCCTGCGGTTGTGATTGCAGGCTTGCTGACTATTTTAGGCAATGCCGCCAACCAGTATTTAAAACCGATATTAATGGCCGAAAACGATAATTCAAAAGCCGTTAGTGAATTAATGAGTGTACTGTGGCGATTTAATTTTGGCGCAATCATTATCCTAGCACTATTAGCAAAGCCACTGCTGAGCCTGTATGGCGAAACACAATTACAACAAGGTTTTTGGGTGCTTATGCTCATGTTACTCGGGCAACTTTTTCTGCCTGCACGCATACTCGCAAGCAGTCTTATAAAATTAAAAGGCAATCCGCTGATTAATTTATACGTATTATTAGCGGCGACCAGCGTGACAATTTTAATGGCATTCATTTTAAAAGATCAGTGGGGTTTGCTGGGAGTTGCCATCGCATTTAGTGGTGGGTTTATATTAGGTGCTCTGAGTCGCATGGTGATTGTGTGCACTCACATGCGACTGCCTCTTGCTGTTGTATTTGGCTTAGTCAGATAAATAATATTCAACACTGGTCACCACGCGTACTTTTTTAAGTTGTGGTGTGTTTGAATCTCTATCATTAATCGAAAACTGGCCTTGATGCGCCGTTTTTATTTTGCCCAATTTAGACTGTGAGTCTTTGGCAAATTTCATGGCGACTTCACGTGCTTTCTCGGTCGCTTCTTGGACCATTTTTGGTTTAATTTCGTTTAAACCATTAAACAAATATTGAATGCGTGTTTCGTAATTATCTTGTACCACGGCAATGCCCTGCTTGGCTAATTGACTAACTTGACCCAAAGCATGCTGAACTTTTTCAATATCGCTAGAATATACAATCACATTTGAGCGAGCAATGTAGCGAAATTGCTGATTTTCTCCCCCATACTCTCGGGCTTGTTTATCAATAATTGATTGGCTGCCATTGCTAATTTCTTCGTCATTAAAGCCGTGTAATTTTAAAAATGCCACCACCGCATCATTTTTATTCTCAATGCGTGCAACAAGCTTCTCTAGGTTATTATCGGCATCTGAAAATTGTAATGGCCAAATTACGGTGTCTGCAGCCACTTCCATTTCAGCAAGCCCTTTAACATTGACGGTGCGCTCCATTGCTTTGACATCAAGTGCCGCACTTTTCAATATAAAGCCAAGTCCCAGTAAACCTATTGCCAATGCCACAGCAGCAATAACAATATTAAATGGCTGTGCTTTACTCATGCCTTTCTCCTTGATATAGGTCACTGTTTTCGACTCGAAAAGTCACAGTAAACAGGTTATCTTATATGTATAAAAGGGTTATCTTATGTATATAAACTTAACAGACCCTGAAATGTTTACAACAATGCGCAAGCAAAGGACACAGCATGAGCGTTAAACGCATTAGCCAATTCTTTAATCCAACGTCAGTCGCTGTTATTGGCGCCTCTAATTCCCCTAACCGAGCCGGTTTTGTGGTAATGCGTAACCTTTTGCAAGGAGGCTTTAAAGGTCCAATCATGCCCGTGAGTCTAAATCACACGGCGGTGCATGGTGTACTTGCCTACCCAAGTATTGCCGAGTTACCAAAAATACCAGACCTTGCTGTTATTTGTACTAACAAAAATACCTTAATAAATATTATTAATGAGCTGGGTGAAATAGGCTGTAAACACGCGGTGGTGATTGCTGCGGGGCTTAACCCTGAGCAAAAGCTGGCTCTAAAAGAAGCCGCTTTAACGGCAAATGTATCTTTACTTGGGCCTAATTGCCTTGGCTTATTAATTCCGCATATTGGCTTAAATGCAAGCTTTTCGCACACAATTGCAAGCCCAGGTAAGCTCGCTTTTGTTTCGCAATCAGCCGCGGTGTGTTCAACCATACTTGATTGGGCTAAAAACAAAGAAATTGGCTTTTCGTATTTTGTCTCTGTTGGTGACTGTCTGGATATTGACTTTGATGAGCTGCTCGACTTTTTAGGCCGTGATGCTAAAACCAAAGCCATTCTTTTATATATTGATAACATTGAAGATATTCGCAATTTTATTTCAGCAGCCCGTGCTGCAGCATTCAGCAAACCTGTTATTGCCATAAAAACAGGTAAAACTAGCGCAGGGGCACTGGCCGCCGAAATCCACACCGGTGGAACACAAAGTTCAGATGCTGTGTATGATGCACTCTTTCAACGTGCGGGGATGCTTCGCGTTAACGATTTGCGGGAGCTATTTGCAGCCACACAAACGCTGGCAATGCACCCAAAACTTCTAAAAGTTGAGCAACTCACTATTCTCACCAATGGCGGTGGGCCTGGTGTGATGGCCGTTGATACCTTATTACAAAGTTCAGGTAAGTTAGCAGAGCTTAGCGATGAAACACGCGCAGCGCTTAATAAAGTTATTCCACAATCAGAGATGACCTCAAACCCAGTGGATATTTTTGGCGATTCAGCACCTAAACGTTATCAACAAGCTCTAGAGATATTGCTGCAAGCAAAAGAAGTTAAAAATCTTTTGATTATTCATACTCCTTCGGCCCTTGCCCCTAGCGAAGATTACGCTGAAATTATTGTTGAAACACTGCAAAAAATTCCCAAAATGGCGCGCCCTTATGTGATGACCAATTTTATGGGAGAAGATGCTGCTTACGCTGCGCGTCGAGTGTGTGCCAATAATGCGATTCCTACGTACCGTACTCCTGAAGGCGCGGTGGGGGCATTTATGCACTTAGTAAGTTATCGTCGAAATCAAAAACATTTAACACAGACACCCGAATCAAATACAGATGATGCGAAAATAAATAAAGAAGCTGCCAAGGCGTTGGTCAATGAGTTTCTGCTCGATGAGCAAAGCTACTTATCAACACATCAGGCAAGCCAAATTTTAACCCACTATGGTATTGACTGTATTCAAACCGAAGTTGCTTACACGCCTACAGAGGCGAAAGAACAAGCCATTGAGCTTGGTTTTCCAGTGGCGTTAAAACTAATTAGCCCCAGTATTCCGTCTAAATCAGAAGTAGGCGGTGTGGTACTTAACTTAAACGATGCACAAGAAGTAGAGCAAACCGCCTTTGCGATGCTGCTTAGAATTAAAAACACCTATCCTGATGCGCATATAGAAGGATTTTCACTGCAAAAAATGGCCCCCCGTGCCGGCGCAAATGAACTGCGTATCGCCATTAAAACAGAGCCAAACTTTGGCCCTGTTATTTTACTTGGCGAAGCAGGCACAGGCCTTGAGTTTGGGCAAGCGGCGGTCGCGCTTCCTCCTCTTAATATGAATCTTGCGAAATATTTAATTGCAGCAGCCCACGACAAAGGCGTGTTAAAAGACCGCGTATTACCGGAAAAAGTCGATAAATACCGTTTATGTGCCCTACTCACTCGTATCTCACAATTGGTAATAGACCAGCCTGATATTACCAGCGTAGAGCTCAACCCTATCCTTGCTAGCAACGGGCAATTTTTAGTTCTTGATGCCACAATAAGCTTAAGCCGCTACAAAGCAAAAGCAAACCGCAAGCGCTTGTGTATACGCCCTTATCCCATTGAGTTGGTCAAAGAAGTAACTTTAAAAAACAATACTCAAGCTCAACTTAGACCAATAAAACCCGAAGATGAACAGGCGCACCTTGAGTTTGATCAATCGTTAACAAAAGAAGATCGCTACAAACGCTTTTTTGGCGAACTGCCACAGTTTAATCACGACCAACTGGCAAAAATGACACAAATTGATTACGACCGTGAAATGGCGTTCATTGTTAGCCAAGAGCAAAATGGCTCTGCATGCACGCTAGGCGTGTCTCGCGTATTAATGGATCCTGATAAACAAGAAGCCGAATTTGCAATTGTGGTACGCTCTGACTGTCAAGGTTTAGGGCTTGGCACTATACTCATGAATGCCGCTATTGAACATTGCAAAAGCCAAGGGGTTAAACGCATTGCCGGAATAACATTACCCGAAAACACCGGCATGATCGAACTTGCGCGTAAACTGGGCTTTAAAATTACCCGCGACTTTGAAGAAGGCAGCATCAATATGCTGTTAAATTTAACTTAAAAACGGATTAGAACGTTGCATCGCTTAAGAACTTATACCGCCCGTGTTTTTGAAGGAAACGGCAAGTACCGACGCCTAGGACGAGCACTCGATGTGTTCTTAATGTCACTTATCATGATCAATGTGGTGGCCATTGTTTTAGAGTCTGTAAGTCACCTCGCTAAACAGTATAAGCATGAGTTTTTAATGCTCGAGCTTATTTCTGTCGGTATTTTTACGCTCGAATACATTTTGCGCCTTTGGTCATGTGTCGATAAAAGTGCCCATAAAGAGAGCCCGCTAACCAACTCAAAAATTCGTATTAAATACTTTTTTTCTCCCTTAGCACTCATCGACCTTATTGCCATTTTACCGACCTTGCTAATGGTTTTCGTCAGTGTTGATTTGCGCTTTTTGCGGGTACTACGTTTAATGCGTATCTTTAAACTCACCCGCTATTCTCGAGCTATGCAGCTGTTGTTACAGTCATTTCGCGATGAAAGTAGCTCTTTGCTTGCCGCTTTTTTCATTATGGCGGTTGTGCTGATCATTGCATCATGCGGAATTTATTTAATTGAGCACGATGTGCAACCCGACAAGTTTGGCTCTATTCCATCGGCTATGTGGTGGGCCATGGTCACTCTGACGACTGTAGGTTATGGGGATGTGGTGCCTGTTACTCCGCTTGGACGATTATTTGGGGGTGCCATTACCTTAGTCAGTATGGGAATGGTGGCAATTCCTACCGGTTTATTAGCATCCAGCTTTTCTGAGCAACTTCGTAAGCGCCGTTTGTTGTTTACTGATGCGGTGCATGAAGCAATGGAAGATGGTCATTTATCAGCGATTCAAGAAGAACACCTTGAGAATCTGCGTTACAAGCTCGGTTTAAGTAAGCAAGAAGCAAACAAGGCGATTCATAACGAACTTAAAAATCGCCACAGTAATCTTTATTGCCGTCACTGCGGTAAGCGCCAAGATTAACAGTAAAACAGATAAAGCCCGCGGCTTTATCTGGTTTAGTCATCAAATTCTGCATGCCACTGCGCATTTAACAAGGGGCTTACTTCATCCCCCGGAACAGCTTTACTAAACAAATAACCTTGTAAGTATTCACAACCACGAGCGTGTAAGAAGCGAAGCTGGGTGGTATTTTCAACCCCTTCAGCAACACACTCCTTGCCTAGGCTTTTCGCCAATGTGAGTGTTGAATTAATAATAGCTTCGTCATCTTTATCAACCCCGATATCGTGCACAAAGCTTTTATCTATTTTTAAAACATCAACCGGGAACCGTTTTAAATACGTTAGAGAAGCGTAGCCCGTGCCAAAGTCATCCATATAAATTTTACAGCCTAATGCTTTTAATTTATTCATGCTTAATTGGGCTTTCTCTGAATCTCGCATCATCACTGATTCAGTAATTTCGAATACAACAGCACTGGCGGGTACATGGCTGAGTGTTAAAGCTTGATGAATATTTTCGACTAAATGAGTACTTTCAAAATCAAATGCCGATAAGTTAATAGAGATATATAAATCGGGGTGCGACACGCGCCATTGTCGTAACTCGATTAATGCACGCGATAAAGTTTGCAGCATAATTTTGGTGATAAGCCCTGAGCTTTCAGCAGCATTGGCAAAGTCTTCAGGCTGATAATCATCATTACTAGGCCAGCGTAATAACACCTCTAACCCTACAACTTGACGTGTTTTTGAACTAACAATGGGTTGATAGTAATTACAAAATTCATGCTCTTGATACGCTTTGCTTAATTGTGACTCTAAATGCAGAGTCCGCTGCACTTGTAAATTCATCTCTTGCTTATAGAACTGATAACGTCCCTCCACAGACCGCTTAGCATGGTAGAGGGCAACATTCGCCGCTTTTAACAGCGCTTTTGTATCGAGGGCGTCGTCGGGATACACAGCAACCCCAACACTTAAGTTCACTTTTACCGCTTGTTGATTAAGCTCAATATGGCTTTCAACACAGTCCATAACTTTCGCGCACAGCGATAATAGCTCATCGACCTGTTTGAGATCTTCAGCGAGGATCACAAACTCATCACCTTCAAACCTTGCCAAACTATCTTGCGGGCGCAGCACTTGTTTCAATCGCTTTGCAACTCGCTTGATAAGCTCATCAGACTCTTCGTGACCCAATGAATCATTAAAGTATTTAAATCGCTTAATATTTACATTTAACAAGGCTGCTTTCGTTTGATGGTAATCAGCTTGCTCGATAGCATGGCTTACACGGTCACTGAATAATGTTTTGTTCGGCAATCCGGTGAGCGTGTCGTAATTGGCTAATAAGTGCAGTTCATTCTCAGCCAGCTTTTGCGCGCTGATATCAGTGACAATAATCACATAACTGTCGAGTTGACGATTACTCCCCGCAACAGCACTTATTTTAATGAGCACTTGACGCTTTTCGCCGTTGGCAACTTCAACAACATCTTCTGCTGAAAAGTGTTCACCTGATTGCAGTTTTTGCATTACTCGTAAATAGTGAATACGTGCCGGAATAGACAACCCGAGAGTTAAAGAACGACTCGAACGCGGATCAGCAGGAAAGCCAAAGGCACTTTGGAACGACTGATTGGTAGCACGAATACGCAAGTTTTTATCCATAATAAACACCCAGTCTCGGGTTTGTTCAAACGCCGCACCAAATAAACGGGCGTTTTCTTCAAATACCAGTTCTCGGGTCATATTCGTGTAGGTGCCAGCCACTTTCTCAGGCGTGTTGTCTTGCCATTCAACCACCTTGCCGAAATCTTTATACCAACGCCATTGACCATCGGCGTGTCGTAAACGATACGTGCAGTTAAAATAGCCTTTTTGAGTTGATAAAAACTCCAGCCACTCTAAGCGAAAGGTTTGTTTATCATGTGGGTGAATCTTTGCCAAATAGTCATCTAGATTAACACTGTCACTGTCATAGCCCAGTTCATTTTTCAGCCTAGGCTGATAAATAATCGGGCTTTGCGACGACCAATCCCAAACACCAGAATGACTTCCCTCTAATGCAAGTTTTAGTCGCGCCTCACTTTCTTTACTTTCTTTGTGTGCGGCAAGCAAAATTTGCTGCATACGATTACGTCTAAAGAGCCAAGCAGCTACAAGTAGCGCCGCTAATATAAGGTAAAGCAAAATAAAATGTGGCGCACGCCATGGTGGGTATTTTACTTCGATGTTTAATGTTGCCGGCGGGGTTAAATCTCCCGTTAAGGGGTCTTTTGCCCACACTTTAAGGTGGTACTTGCCTGCACTTAATTTTGGAAAAAGAACACGGTTATTATTTCGCGTGTAGGTTTTTTGCCCATCGCCAAGTTGATACTCATAAATAATACGCTCTTGGTAATTGAACGCCATGGCTGAGAAAGCAACCTCGAGACCGATGTCATCATGCTCAAGTACCACACTGTCTATTGGCTGTTTAAGCTCAGCAGGTAAGTCACGAGACATTAAATCCAAGTTGGTGATATTAACGTGATCAATCAAAGCTTGCTGATAGTGGTTATCCATCGGGTAAAAATAGGTAAAGCCTTTAAGGGTGCCATAAACAATTTGCCCAGACTTTAATTTGGTAAATGCGCCACTATTAAACTCGGTAGAAAAAAGCCCCTCTGAACCAGTAAACTGTTGAAAGTGCATATTATCGGGGTTGAGTCGCCACAGCCCTTTATGACTACTCATCCAAATCATTCCGGCTTCATCAAGCACCATATCGTACAATAAAGTGCCTAGCTTATTTTTTTCAAGATCAATGGTGTAGATATGCTCGTACGTTGTGGCATCTAGACCAATCAAGCCAAAATTCGATAACGATAACCACAAGACATTATTGTTATCAATAATGTAAGACATCACATTCACAGCAACATTTTCATGCTGCTCAGGCACCGTATAAATGGTGGTCAGTTCATAACTGTGAGGATCAACCTGATATAAGATCCCCGCATTATAAAATAACGGTGCATCGGGCTTGCTTGATAAGGCCGGCAAGAACCCATAGGCTAAGAAAGGCTCAAATTCATCAAATTTACCGCCTAAACGTGTCACCTCTTGGCTATCAATATTGTAAACAAACATACCGAAATCGGGGTGAACGTAATACAAATCGCCCGACGGCATTAATAGAACCCCATGCACCCAATCGTTAATGAGTTCTTGCTGCTTAGGGTCTGCCGTTTTAACGGGAGTTACTTCACCCGTCTTTGGATTAAAGCTAAAAATTCCCCGATTCGTGTGCAACCAAAGTTGCGCTTTATAAGGCATTATTTGGTAAACAGTGAATTCGGTCGTGATTAAATCTATTTGGTAGTCTTTTAAAAAGACTTCGCTTTCATACGTGTCTAAGTCAACGGCCGTTAGACCATTGTGGGTCGCAAGCCACAGCCTGCCCTGAAACTCTGCAATACCCCAAATTGAATGATGCGATAAGCCGTCACCCTTAATCGAATTGGCCACCACATTTACAAAGTTATAATTATCATACGAGAGATAAAAAGCGCCATCGTTCTTGGTGGCTAACCACATGCCTCCGGAGCGATCTTTTACGATATCAATGATACTTGTATCAGCAAGGGTGTAACCGTTGTCTTTTAAGCGTGTACTTTTAACCAAGTCGCCGGTTGCCCGAGTAAAGTTAAATAAGCCTTTATCGGTTCCCAAGGTAATCGTTGAATTTTGTGGAATAATTTCCCAAATATTTAAGTCGCTAATTAGGGTCTTATTTTTAAACTGAACCTCAGGCGTATTAAACATCTCTGGTAAGTTGCTAATATCGACTTCGTATAAACCCCGAACAGCCCCGACCAACAAAGTATGCTCATCTATTACGGCAAACGACTTCACATAGTTTTGATACATGTGTGTTGGCGCTTGGCTTAGATGCTCAAGCTTTCTTACGTGGCCCGATGCGATTTCATAAACAAACGCCCCATTACTCGTGCCCATAAATATGTAACCTTGATAAGGATACAACTCACGAATAACGCTGCTTTTTACACGATCGGGTATTTCAAAAATAGACGTGACTTGCTTCGTTTCTAAGTCGAGTTTTGCAAAATCCCAGCCTCGGCCTAGCCAGAGCGTTTTGTCATCAACCGCAACCATACTAAACACAGATTCTATAAAAATTTGCTCTTCGGTGGTGGGCTTTGCAATAAATTGTTGGTAGCTGTCAGTACTCGGATCATAACGGAATAGCCCTGCTTGCAAAGATGCTATCCAAATATAACCTTGGGGGTCTTGATAAATGCGGTCAATGATGGCGTCTTCAAGCTCTCCATTAGGGCCTTTGATATGCACAACCTCATAGCCATCATAACGATTTAAACCGCCCTCAGTGGATAACCATAAATAGCCACTGTTATCGATAAGCATCGTGTTGACATAACTTTGCGACAACCCTTCGCTGGTTGACAAGCGTTTCACTTGCGCAAAACTGGAATGACTAAACAAACCACAAATCACAATAATGAGTAGAGCTGATAAAGAAAAGAACTTAGTCATTGACGTTCCAAATTACTAACTTGGCGCGGTGTCACACGTAAAGTGCATCGCGACGATATTGCGATGCGCATATACCTCAAACAACGATTGCAAAGAATTGGGTAATGTTAATGTATAGTTAAACCCATTTACTAGATAGAAATCAATCAGATTTTCATAGGCAAAGGTAAAAACTGTCCCTTTTTGTTCAGCAATAAGCGTGGTGAGTAACTGTGAGGCTACTTTTTTACCTCGCCATGCAGCATCAACATACAGAGTTGATAAAAATAAAAAGCCCGCTTTATTTTGAACCCGACATGCCGCAACGATATTCAAACCATGGTACGCCACCCACACTTGATCAGCTTTAGTGGCACGCCCCCGCGCATTGTGTTTATCGTAAAACTTATTTACCAACGGGGTTTTGATTGCGTCAAGTAAACAAAATTTCAGCTCCGTCATGATTAACTCATTAAGGATAAATAATGCTCAAACTGTTGTTTTAAAAAGGCTTGCTCTGACATAGGACGATTATTAATTGCTGTATACACCCCTTCGCGGGTATTTTTTCCACGCTTAATCTGGTAGGCCCAAAAAGAGGCTTCGTAGTCTAATTGAATTTGATATTTTTGCTCTCGAGGCAATTTACATAAATTAAAGCTCATACTTTCTCAGCAACAGTGTATTGATTTATGAAGTATAACAAAGTTGCTTCAAATTAATCGCCTATTTTAAACCTTGATTTTGGAAACACATAACAGTAAATTAACGCCGAATACATGCTCGCAAGGAACGCACGTTGCCAAAATTTCTGATACCTAGTTTGACCATTATTCTGCTGTTTTTTTGCTTTCCTAGCAGCGCAAATTCTCATATTTTAATTTTTAATCGCCCAGCCGACACACCGCAAGCACGTTATGTGGTTGACTTATTGAGCACCGCTTATAAAGAGATAGGTTATGAGCTTCACGTTATTGATTTTAATCATCAAGGTTCGTTAGCAGCTGCAAACCAAGGTGTGCTTGATGGACAGTTAGGGCGTATTGATTTTGTTACCCGCGATTATCCAAATTTATTAAAGGTCGACTTTCCCCTGTTCGAATTTAACCTTGTGTTATTAAAAAACTGCAAGCAATGCAATTATCGTGATCTTAAGTCACTCGCTATTCAGTCAAGTTATCCCGCAGCACAGAGCTACATAGAAGAAAATCCCATTAAAGGTGATGTGATAAAGGTAAGAAACGTCACGGCTCAATTGAATTTATTGACTCAAAAACGCGTTGAAGGCACCATTTTATTAGACTTTTTACTCTCTACAAAACACCCTGACTTTAACCAAGCGGCTTTTAATAAAGAGATTTTAATGTCGATGCAAAGCTTTCACTTTGTGCATAAACGCCACGCAGCACTTATTCCGCAACTGACAAATATTCTTAAAAAGCTTGAAGCCGATGGCACGGTGCGCACGCTAAAAACGAAATACAATCTCACCGAGTTTTAAAAATCAAATCCGCCTTGTTCAGGTGTCGGTTGGTTATTTTCTGCCAACTGTTTTTTCTGTAAATAACGCTTATAACGCTGCTGACATAAGCTGATTACTTTGCGTTTTTCAGCATTACTCAGCTGATTCCAGTAAAACCGTTCATCGCGACTGCGATAACAGCCTTTACAATAGCCCCGATTATTAACCTGACAAATCCCTTTGCAAGGGCTTGGGATCTCAAATATTTCAATTTGTTGCATCACAATTGCCAGTTAATTAATCATCTTAGAAGTATAGCCCGAAAATTAATCATAAAAAAAGCCACTTCAAAAAGTGGCTCATTTAACGAATCAAAACATTGCTTAAAAAAGTAATTAGCACATTGATTTAAATGCGAACGCATTCTATCAACTTTAGATTATTTAATCTGATTCGCTCGTAGAAAGTTCTGCTTTGCGATGAAAAGGTTTCGCGTACATTGCTAAAACCAGTGGCTTTAACTCTTCAGGTACTTTAGCTAAACGCGCATTAAACGCTTCAGCATCTTTTTTATCAATCACGGCCTGCTTACACCCCCCCGCAATATAGTTACCTGGGTGTAAGAAAAACGAATCAACAATTTGCTGGTCAATCGTTTTTGCAAGCTCTTCTGGTGACTCGCAGCCAGATTCAATTGGCTCACCAAACGCTAAATGTACATGCCCTTTTGCTGTGCTAAAGCCCTCAACAATGCTGGCAATGTCTTCACCTTGTTGCTTTACATATTGGCCGTGATGCTGTTTGTGATAAAGCTCTTTCGCTTTCGCAATCGCACACGGTTCATATTGATACGAGATAGAGACTGGCACTATTTTTAATTCGCGAACGTAATCAGCAAATTCTTTTTTCTGTTTACGACCTTGTAGCTGCAACATTTTAAGCAGTGCAGGATCCGTTTGATCAAAACCATCTTTTGCACGCCCTTCTTTTTGTGCAATCCAAATTGAATGGCCCTCTGACAATGAATCATAAATATAGGCTGAGAGTTGTGATAACGCTTTGAGCATTTCTTTGGGTGCTTTTGCTGAACGTTTCACTATAAAGCTTTTATTTAAGCGCATTAACTCAGTGATATACGGAATTTGCAGCAAATTATCACCAATGGCGATGCGCACTGTCGGCATGTTGTGTTTAAACAAACCCCAGTTAACTAACGCAGGATCCAAGACAATATCGCGGTGATTTGAAATGAACAAATACGCTTGTTTTGGATCCAGTTTATCAAGACCCGAAAATGTCACTTCAGATGTGGTACGGGTGATCAGTTTATTTAAATAGCTGGCCACCTCTTGTTGAACTTGCTCAACAGATTGCGTATTTCCCCACTTTTTTCTTAATTGCTGGCGCACTAATGGGCGAGTTATAAATGGAAAATAAGATAAAAAGCGCGGCAGATTATACTTGGCGATAACATCCACAAAGGCATTATCAGCAATTAATCGGGCGACTGAATCAGCGACTTCGTCATCATTGTAAGGTCTAATATCGGCGTATTTATCCACACATTCACTCATAAAAACTGCTTAAGTTAAAAAACGGCACGCATGGCGTACCGTTTAAATAGTTGGCGGATTATAACTCAGGCAATTTTAAATGCGAACCGAGACGCGATAGTTAACCTAAATATTTCCTTATACTGATAAAATTTTTATTTTTACAACAATTAATTAGGCAATGCTCTTACCAGTATCAACGAACTTTTTTAATGCCATTTTAAACACTAATCTCAGCATTAAAATAGCCAAAATGATACCCGAAGCAAGGCTTAACCAATGCGGTAGAACCTCGTGTTCAGTGCCCATCATGGGAGCCACTACAAAGCCAAATTCATCCACTAAGTAATCCGTTAAAAAGCCAAACAGTAAAGCCATTCCGATTACCCCAGTTAAATAAGCAAACACCGCGCGTTTACCTAACTCCTTTCCCACCACTCCCAAGGTGGCGATATTCGTCGCAGGACCTGCAAGCATAAACACCAATACCGCACCAGGGGATACGCCACTTAACAGTAACCCTGCTGCTATCGGGGTCGAGGCAGTCGCACAAATGTACATTGGTATACTAATCAGTATCACCACCAGCATCGCAAAAATACCGCTTCCCCATTGACTTAAATAAGACTCAGGAACATACGTTTGCACTAGCGCCGCGAAAAAGAGACCAATCACCAGCCACACCATGGTGTCTTCTAACAGTTTATTGCAGCTAAAACGAATAGCGCGTTTAAATTTAGCAACACGGCTCTCTATCGAAAGACTGGGCTTTTCGCTTTTACAGCAACGGTCTGCTTTTATCGATGCAGAATCTTCAGTGCTAAAGCCGCTCGGCTCTTTTTTAATTTCAGCCGAAGCATTACTGCTGCAACAGCTCGACTCTTTTTTAACTTCAGCTGCGATATTACTGCTGCAACAGCTCGGCTCTTTTTTAACTTCAGCCGAAGTATTACTGCTGCAACAGCTCGACTCTTTTTTAACTTCAGCCGAAGTATTGCTGCTGCAACAGCTCGGCTCTTTTTTAACTTCAGCTGCGGTATTACTGCTGCAACAGCCTGCACTATTATCATCTGCAGTGGCGGCTTGATGCTTATGCTGTGAATGAATTTCATGGTCTTTCCCAACCAAGACACCCGCAGCTATCGCGCTGCACACCGCTGCGATTGGGCGTATAATGGCCATAAATGGTCCCAATAAAACATACGAGACTGACACTGAATCAACGCCTGTTTCGGGTGTTGAAACTAAAAATGCCGTCGTCGCACTTTTCGATGCTCCCGCTCTTCTAAGCCCTATTGCTGCTGGAATAACACCACACGAACACAATGGCATAGGCGCACCAATAAAAGCAGCCTTAATGGTTGTCCAAAGCCCCTCTTTTCCTAAGTGACGATTGAGAAAATTGGCCGGTAAATACACATTTAATAAACCAGCAATCAATAAACCTAACATTAGCCATGGGGCAGATAATAAGAATAACTGCCAAAAATTATTGAGTAAGTCCATCAATATCCTCCAGTGTCGTCAGTATCGAGCAGTTCTCAGCGGGCTCTTCACCACCACAACATTTATCTGCTAATAATGAAAGAGAGTCATAAAAACGCGTGAGTTCAGCAATGCGTGCGGCCACTAAATCACGTTTTTGTAATGTCATTGCTTTAACCTCATGGCATGAATGCTGATTTTTATGAAACTTAATTTGCAATAACTCTTTTATTTCAGACAGACTAAAACCAACGTTTTTTGCCCGCAAAATGAACGACATTTGCTTGTAATCTGCATCAGAGTAAAACCGATATCCCACCTCAGAACGCGAACTTGGCGTTAACAAACCATGTTTTTCGTAGTACCTTAACGTATCTGTTGAGACGCCTAATTGACGGGCAAACTCACCTATTTTCATCACTGTCTCCATTGTGAAGCGTTTATTTATTATGCTCACTATAAACCTTGGAGTACACCCTAAGGTCAAGCAAAAATTAATAAGGAAAGTATATGAATATCGTCGTCCTTGATGCCGCCACATTAGCAGACACTTCGTTAGATGAGCTGGCACAATTAGGTTCACTCACTTGCTATAACCTAACTAATCAGCACGAATTAATTGAACGCTGCCAAGACGCTGATGTAGTAGTAACGAATAAAGTAGTTATAAATCAACAAGCAATGGCGCAGTTACCTCAATTAAAATTAATTTGCGTTGCTGCAACAGGCACCAATAATATTGATTTACCAGCAGCAAAAGCCCATAACATCGCCGTGACCAATGTGGCCGGATATTCAACACCTTCAGTGGTTCAACACACGTTTACATTGATCACCAATCTGCTTGGTAACACACACAAGTACATTCGTGATTGCCAGCAAGGTTTATGGCAGCAGAGTCCGATGTTTTGTCGCTTAGATTACAGCTTTAATGAAATAGCGGGGAAAACCTTAGCAATTATTGGCTACGGCTCGTTGGGCAAAGCGGTTGCTGAAGTTGCAACCGCATTTGGTGCCCATGTAATTATCAGTGAACGTAAAGGACATACACCGCGTGAAGGTCGCGTTAGTTTTGAGCAAGCATTAAAAACGGCTGATATAATCAGTGTTCACTGCCCGTTAACAGAAGAAACTCGCGATCAAATTGCGGCTCATGAGCTGAACATGATGAAACCCTCTGCCATCCTTATTAATACTGCCCGTGGAGGGATTATTAATGAGGCTGATTTAGCATCTGCGCTTGCTAATAATGTGATTGCTGGCGCGGGTGTTGATGTACTCAGTAAAGAACCCGCCGAGGCAGATAACCCACTTGCCCGATACACTGGCGACAATTTATTACTTACGCCGCACATTGCCTGGGCAAGTAAAGAGTCTATTATTCGCTTAGTGAAAGAAATCGCGTTAAATATCAAAGCATTTAACCAAGGAAATGAGCGCAATAGGTTGGTCTAAATTGCAATTTTTTGGTCAATTGAGCGAACTGGTTTGCAAAAAAGCTCCTAGCCAATTGACCAATTAAAAGCTAATCACTTGATTTAATTTACTTTTTAAAATGTGGCAAGCTGATTGCTAATTAAGAGCAACGTAAACATTAAATTCTAGGGAAAAAAATAATGAAAAAAGCACTTTTAATTGCAGCGCTTACTGCACCATTTTTAACTGGCTGTGTCATTGCAGTATCCGATGGTGAAGCTGAAACACATTGGGCAGGTGATTCATCGACGAGCTGGCAAAAACAGCACAAAAATAACCGCGAAATCATTTCGACTCTTGCACTTGATACTAACTACCAAGTGGTACTTAATAAACTTCACACCCCTAACTTCACTGAATTACTAAAACAAGGTGACGATGTTTACCAAGTATTGTTTTATGCCACTCATAGCATTCACTCTGATGGTAAAATGACAAAAGATGAGTGCACACCACTGGTATTTAAAAACGATAAGCTAATTGGCGTTGGTGATACCATTTATAAATCACTGAGCAATGGCTAATTAGCCGAAAATGGCAGAGTAGGCCTTGCCTACTCTTTACCCACTCACATTCACTAATCTCGACACAACTTGGTCACGTCCGCCATCTTTAGCCTGATATAACCCTAAGTCAGCTTCTTCAAGCAGCGTTTGTTCAGCGTATACTTGGCCTGTTTCTGTGGTCGCAATGCCGATACTAATTGTCACATGATCCGAATTTAACGAAGCGGTATGGGGAATACCTAAATTACTCACTGCATGTCGTAATTTATTAGCAAATGCGACTGCTTGTGTTGCCGTTGTATTAGGCAAAACAGCCGCAAACTCTTCCCCCCCATAGCGCGCCACAAAGTCACTGCCTCGCTCGCAGGCCCCAACAAGCGCATGAGCAATTCGTTTTAAGCAATCATCACCCGCTCGATGGCCATAGCAATCATTAAACCGTTTAAAATGATCCACATCCATGAGTAATACAGACAAAGGGGTTTGATCGCGACGACAGCGACGCCATTCTCGGGCAAGATTTTCATCTAGATAACGTCTATTAGGAATTTCAGTCAGGCCATCGATTGACGCTAGCATTTCGAGCAAGTCATTTTTTTGTTTGATTAATAACTGATTACGCACACGCGCACGAACAATCGCAGCACTAAAGGGTTTAGTTATATAATCCATCGCCCCCAGCTCGAGGCCTTTTGCTTCGTCGTCATGACTCGAGTTAGCAGAAATAAAAATAACAGGCAGCATATTTGTGACGGTATTTTCTTTTATTTTGCTCAGTACCTCATACCCATCAATACCGGGCATAACAATATCCAGAATCAATAAATCAACGGACTGTGTTTTTAAAAACGTCAGTGCCTTTTCACCACTTTCAACACAAAAAACATCATAATCTTGCTGTAATGTTTTTTCTAATACCAAACGGTTCAACGGATCGTCATCAACAATCAGTACCTTGGCTCTTTTTAGCATCTGTAGATCCTTGTTCGATGATAAATGCAATGACTTGTTTAATCTGCCACTGCAACTCATCGTTTAATAACTCAGGGAGTTCGCCTTGTGCTTTAAGCTTAGCCTCACATTGCTGAGCGCAGGCTGACAAACGTTTAAAGCCTAGATTACCGGCCGACCCTTTCACATTATGGACAACTCTGATCAACTCATCGGTGGTCTTTAATGTTGAAATTTGTAATAGCTGTTGTGCTGCCATGGTCGCAAACTTTGACAGCATAGTTAATACTAATTCTGTATTATTTGAAAACTGAGTGAGAACAAACGTACGGTCAAAAAAAGCCTGTTTCTGTACTTCAAGCTCACTCATCGCCAAAAACAGTGTACTGGCAACAATGGGTTTAGTGAGGTGTTTATTCATGCCCGCCGCAACGGATTGCTCTATGTCAGCCGCTTCGCTGTGCGCTGTTAATGCATAAATCGGCATTTGCTCTTTCGTGAATGACTGGCGAATTATACGCGTAGCTTGGCAGCCATCCATCTGGGGCATCTGAATATCCATGAAGATCAGGTCGGGTCTGAGACAATTAGCAAGCTCAATGCCCTTTTCACCACTGTCTGCACACACAACGGTGATATCGGCTTGCTCTAAAATACTTTTAATAATGCTTAGATTAAGTGGGTTGTCATCTACGGCTAACACTAATAGACCCGATAAATCGGCACTAGAAGGGAGGGATACAACCGCCTTTTTCGCCGGTTCGCTGGTTTTATCTAGCTGTAAGCAGAAACTAAATTCACTGCCTTTGCCTCGTTGACTTGCTAGTTTTATTTCGCCACCCATTAACGCCACTTCGTACTTTACAATTGCAAGCCCAAGCCCAACGCCTTGATGTGAACGCGTTAGTGACTCATCACCTTGTGTAAAGGCATCAAATAAGCGACTTTGATCCGCATCGCTAATCCCAATACCGGTGTCTTTTACAGCAAAGCAAATTAGTTGTTGTTCAGAGGTTTGTTCGACTAAGTTTAAACTTAATTTAACGCTTCCTTGCTCTGTGAATTTAGCGGCATTAGTCAGTAAATTACCTAACACCTGTTGTAAACAGATTTGATCGCCCCTTAGGTTAGAATTGATCTTTTCATCGCACTCAACGCTGAATTCCAACCCCTTCGTTTTACACAGTGGCGCGACGATTCCTTCGCAATAATTAATTAAATCAGACAGGCTAAAGGGGGCTTTAGTTAATTTAACTTGCGAACTTTCGGCTCGGGCAAAATCGAGCATACGGTTTAATAAAGACAATAAGCTGTTGGCTGCTGACTTCGCTTGCTCAGCATGTGTGCGCTGCTCCAACGACAAGCCTTGCAACGCAATCACATCTATTAGCCCCAGTACGGCATTAAGTGGGGTGCGTATCTCATGACTTAAATTGGCAATAAAGCGGCTTTTAGCTAATGTGGCACGCTCGGCGTCATTTTTAGCTTGTATTAAGTCAGTGATATCTTGGACATGGACAACAAAGTAATCTGGATTTTTTTCACCATTCCATACCAATGAAACACTAATTTGTAGCCAACATTTTTGTTCTTGCTGGGGCAAACTAAAGTGATACACTTTTTTCTTTTCGCTGAGCAATTCAAGTAAGGTACCTTTTAACGTGTCTAGTGATTGCTCGCCAAACAAATCATCCAACCTATATTGGCTGCTCAAGGTATCACTGCGTTCTAGTGAAAATATTTTACGCGCCGCTTTATTCATTTGCAGTACGCGGTAATCAAGAGACAGTAATATAACCCCATTAGCAGCGTACTCCATTGCACTGCGTAATTTGGCTTCAGAGCTTTGTAATGCGTTTAATGCCGCGTGCTGCTCAGTAATATCACGGCCTATCGCCATAGTTCCCAATAATTGTTGATGCTCGTTATAAAAAGGCGCAATACTCAAATGATAGGTTTTATCATTGGTTACTAAACGTTTTTGATACACTTGGCGGTCTTGTAATACTTGTCGCTCAAGTTCACTTAGCTCGCCGTTATCGTCACTGATATCACATAACTGCTGGCCAACGAGTTTTTCTTGCGGTAAACCGATATAACTCTCATACGCCTTGTTACAGCCTAAAAATGAACCATCAATATTTTTAAAATAAATAAGATCTGGCACATTATTAAGCATGGTGTTCAGTAAGGCTAAATGACGTTCTTTGGCATCAATACTGCGGCGCAATTGTTTTGATTTAACTTGCACTTGTGAATCAAGCGCTTTGTTCGCCTCTTGCAATGATTGAACAAGCTCTTCATTACGGGTAAAAACCCGCTTAACTCGGCTAAACCAAGGTTGCCAATCAGCAGGAATACGATAATTTACCAGTGTATGTTGGCCTTCATCATGTTTTTCTAGGTAATTCATCAAGTGAGTCATTGGCTTTACAAATATGCGCTGACTCAACCAAAATACCGCGCTGAACATCATGACTAAAAAAACACTTAAGAACACAAATTCTATAAACATGTCGTAGCGGACAGGCCCACTGAGTGCTTTTTGAGATTCAAAGTAACGGGTATAAATTGGTAAATCAGACGATGGTTGCACTAAGTGACTGTGACTTTTTGTGTTTTTGTTTATCTCACTTTCGGGCCAATAATCATCGGCATTAATCGCTGTTTTTAATATTTTACTTGAGCTGGCTATTACTTGGTTATCTTGATTAATGAAAATATATTCGCCGTTACTCGGGGCAATTTTCATTAACCACTTAGAGATTGCCTCTAAGTCATAAATTAAAATGATGTAGTCGTCGCTTTGTAACGCTCGTCTTTTTCCTATTGCAAAGTACGCGTGGCCATTAACAGTAATAACAGCACTTGAGGCCAGCGCTTTATCATTTAAACGCGACGGTCTAAATTTATTATCCAACACACTCGTCAGCAATTCACTTTCAGCTGTTGAACGGCGCTTTATATAAACAAAACCCTGTTCGTTAACATAGGCAACACCTTGCAACGATTGAATCAATGCCAGCGTTGTGTTGAACGAGGGCCCTAATGCAAGCACTTGACGCCACTGAGTAAGAGCAAAGGCAGTGGATGCAAATTTACCTTGCCCCACAATTTCACCCACTCCTCCCTTTATGGGTTGATAATAGTAGTGATCAAACTGATTTACATTGCGGGCCCAGTTGGGGTCGAAGTCATATGATAGTGGTTGCTCATACAACTTAAACATCGTATCAATCAATCCATCAGCCGCATGCATTGCATGACCAAGCTGAGCAGAGATATTATTAAAACTACTTTGTCGGCTTTCTTGTGAGCGTTCTAGCTTTAGATTATATAAGTGTAAACACAGAATAAACGCCACCAGCAATGGCACAATAAGCGCCACGGCCAGAGAACGATAATAATGCTTTAGTGGTAAAAAATTCACTCGATTTTAAGTACCTTGCCTCGGTAACACCTAGATTAACGAGGCAAAGATTCACTGGCAAGTTATAAATTTTCTTCAGCGAAGCTTGCCAAGCGACTACGAACAACACCATTCAAGTTAACGGTTGCACTTCCTTCAAAATTTTTAAATCGTTCAACAATATAGGTTAAACCTGAGGTAACAGGGGTTAAATAGTTACTATCGATTTGCGCTAAGTTTCCTGAGCAAATTAACTTCGTGCCCTCACCGCAGCGGGTGATTATGGTCTTCAATTGAGAGGCGGTTAAATTTTGACTTTCATCTAATATCACCCCCGAATTGATATAATACTATCATACCCTTAATAAACTTGAACAAAAAAGTTTTTACACACATACTCTAGCTAAGAATCAAAGGTGAACGAAAATGATACTTCGAAATACAACAAAAACTAAAATAATTAAAACATCAGTCAACTTTGGAAAAGGAATGTCTTTTCACCTCGATAAATCAGGGCAACCTATTAAGACTGAAAAAGGCATCAGAACTCACTCATATAGGCACGATAAAATAGAACCTAATTTTCCAGTGCTATATCACCCGACTCGCTTCACAGAATGCCAAGAAATGAACTTATTTTTAATGCACCGCTTTGAAGGTCATTTCAGTCTCAAAAAGAATCAAATAGACAATGAGGCTTTTAGTGACGCTTATCATGCCAGCCAACCGGGAAAGCCATTAGATGTTAAGTCTGTTCGCAGTATAGCTAAGCACTTAAAAGCTTTCTTAGATTGGTTGGATAAAGATGGTGCATCCTATTTTGAAGTAATAGCCGCGCCACTTTCGAAACAGTCTGTAGATGATGAGATTTCTAGGTTACCTGTGTGGAGATATCACGAGCATTTGTGTGAAAGAATCGAAACCAAAGATAAGTCTAAACGCATAAGCTTTAACAGTGCTCAAGAACGAATTAGAGCGGTTAAAGCATTCTATATATGGAGTCATAAACGCGGGGCTATAGATAGCCTCCCTTTTTCGCTCGAATATAAACAGGTACGTATTAAAACAAAAGCTAAATCAGGTGTCAGTTCGTTGTTTCAATTACCTACCAGCAACAATCGTTCTGGGGGCTTATGGAAATGGGTCAGTAATTTGAGCATTCCAAATACATTGAAACAAAAAGAAGACTCACCAGACAAAGGTCTACAACCATATTCTCCAAAAGAACTTAAACAGTTACTGGAGACGAATACAGCTCAAAAAGAGACTTATAAACTTTATTTGCAATGTGCTTTGCTAGGTGGACTTCGTTCTTTTGAGATTTCAGCCATCGACCAGAAAGACCTTTTTGATCCTGATGAAAAAGAAAACGAGAAACGTATTCCAAAATTGAACATTGTACGAAAAGGACATAAGCCAGTGAGATTAACAATAGCGCGAGTTCTAATGAAGCTTTTGTACAATCACACTTTGACAATTCAAAATATGAAGCGACGTACCAAACATGAGACTAATCATGGTATGGACAATAGTGAACATCCGCTTCCTTTGTTTATGAATAGTTCAGGATCGCGGATAAGCGAAGATACACCGGGGAATACTATTTCCATAGTTAGAAAAGAACAAAGGAAGCAGGGATTAGAAATACTATTACGCACATTCCATGACTTACGCGCTACCTTTGCTACTTATGTCGCTAAATACCTAATTGACAAAGGTGAATCGGAGAGTTCCATCAGACAGACACTAATGACCTTGATGAGTCACGAAAGTTTTAAAACAACCAAACGTTACATCGACTTTGCCAAAAGTGTAGCAGTGGATGCATACGGAGCAATGTCAGAGTGGGTGAAAGATATCTACGGTGATGTTGACGAATTACTGATGCGTGAGGCTGAAGATGCAGCAGCAAGTTAAAACGCGGAAGTCCAATCGTATTCCTGCTAGATTTAAACCTCATTCAATTGTTCTAGCCAAACAGTTAGACGTTTTATTTAACAGGGCATATGACAAAGAAAACAATATTAGCGCAGATGACGACACTGCTATTTCAATGAGTCGCTTGCGGAATGCTTGTGTCAGTTTACAACACACTCTTCCTCTAGCCCTTAATAAGGTTAGTACAGATACTGCGACATCAATTCAAACTTCGGGATTAAATGCTCTATCAGACTTTGAAATTTGGCAAGAACTGGAATACTTTTGCATTAATGAAATAAATGATGTCAAGCTACCTAGTTATGCTACTCGTATAGAAGAAGCCTTAGAAAACTTAGCTAAGTTTCATTTTTATGATAACGCTATCAACGCTCCTTTTAGGCTAGTAAATGGGGCTACTTCAATCGACATAACTAAATTATTCGAACTTGAATTCCATCAAGTAAAAGAGATTCGTAAATTACTAAATAAATATCTGGACTATCTCGTCCTTCCAGAATTAAGCCTCAAAGATTCTTCTATTAGGGACAATATCCTCAAAACTGCGACAGCTATTATAAATCTTTGTCTACATGATACTTTTAAGAATACTGAACGCGTCAAACTGCCATTATTGGCAACATTACAGGATAGGGAATTCGTTTCATCATTTATATGCAATCACAACTTCCGTACTTTTTTAAAATTTATACTACCCGATGTGTGGGGTAAAGCTAGAGTCAATCAATTTAAAACTGAAGCCGAAGTAATAGGGTATGCACAAAGCATATCATCCAAATTTGGCAATGAAGTTGATGCTTTTTTGAAAAATCAGATAGCAAGCGCTTCGGAAGCTAATACAACAAGAGTTAGATCCTCAACTTTATCATTTCCAAGGTGGTTGAATAGTGCTGGTAGCGTAGCATCACCAATAATTAAGCTGCTTAGTGAGCGTGGAATTCAAGGGTTTGCAGAAAATGGCCTTCAGGGATTTAAATACCTTTATAAGCATTACCAAGAAGAAACTCAAAATAACCAGCAGTTTTTACTGCTACTAAACGCTGCATTGGACCTTTACCACTTTGTTACGGGTGAAAAAATCGCAAAGGAAAGTTTATTACCCTACTCATTGGGCTATTACCTTAAAGAAAGTGACACTACCGAATGGCAGAAGCATGAGTGGGTATATGACAATGCCTATAAATTTTATCAAAACCTAGTCGAATACCATAAAGTTTTTACAAAGCGAATTGATGGCGAGAGCATAGGTATCGTCACTCTCAAAGGTTACATAGGTAGTATGGCTAGAGCATTGAAAGAAAATGCATCATCATTAACAGATGAACAAATGAAGCTTATTGCCAGTCATGGGGTTCATGCTTTTGTTGAAAATAACTGTGAGATACTAAAGGCTATAAGAGAGGCAATTCAACTAAAATCAAAACAAGGCGACTTGTCGGTTTTTGTTGGTAATCAATATCAGAGCGCTATCGACAAATTACTATCGTTTTATGGTCTAGATACTATTAAAAGCTTTCCGGTCAACACCGAATTAACTGCACAACATCAAGAGCAACTCTCTCAGAATCAAGATAAGCTCTACTCATATAGAGAAGTAGTAGAATTAGCATATTACATAGAAAAAGGGCTTTCTGAGACCTTACTCACAATTAAAGACAAAGTTACACTTTATGCAGCAAAAGTCATATTGAAAACTGGTTGGAATTCAACTCCTACGCTAGAGCTTGATACTGACGACTTATTTTTCTTTAACACGCCATTACATTCAAGTAAAACTCCTGCTCTTCGTTTATTTAAACGCCGAGCTAATTATCAAACACAATGGCATAAATTTGAAATTCAAGCCGAAGATCTAGAAAAAGAAGGCGTCTTATACGGCGACGTTGTCGAACCAGTAATATTTGATATTAAGGCTGCGACTAAACTTACGTCTATTTACCGCCCTTCTATTGAGAACCTATCAAAAAGAATTTTTGTTTTTCCCAAAGTAAATAGTATTGGAGAAGTAAAGATTCAATTATTAACAGCATCACGTTTCAAGACCACTATAGATAGGATATTGACTGAGCTTGGGTGTGATATCGTATTTAATTCGCAAAAGATCAGAAAATCAGGGCTTAACTACATTTACCGAAAAGTTGCCAAAGAATTTAAGTGGTATCAAAAAGCTGGCAAGCACTCTTATGAAACGTTCTTGCGTCATTATTTAATGCAAGATAACAAAGATGTTGCAATGACAATCAACAGAGCGACAAAAACAATGGCAGACTATTTTGTTCGCGATGTTACCGACAAAGTAATCATTTTGCAGACTCCACCAGAAGACGGTAAAAAAGTCCCGAATGGCACATGCATTAACTCAAAAGATAAATCCGCAGTAGTGGCATTCGAATCACAAAACAGGAAATTATTAGACCAGCGAGATACAAACGAGCATGCATGTGCCGACTTTAACGCATGCTTGTGGTGTCCGTTCTATCGCTGTGTTGCTGACGCATTGCATGTTTGGAAACTTTTGTCATACCGGGATTTTGTTGTTGCTGATATGGAAAACTCAGCCGCAACATTTGACTCTGTAACAGAGCAACTGGAAAACATAGAGCAGTTGAAAAATAGAGTTAACGAAATATTAACTGATATTGCCAAGCTTAATGCTCAAGCTGTGATTGATGGAAAAGAATTATTGAGAACAGAGGGTATTCATCCTCATTGGAAAAACACAGGCTTGCTATGACCAAAGAGATAACTAAAACAAAACTACTTGATATCGCTGTTGTAAAAACACATACAGGTCAAATCACTATAAAACCTTTGGTTCAGGTGTTAGAAGATTTTAAAGTTGATGATACTAGCGCTTTTAATTCGATTGCTTTGTGGGAAAACAGAGCATTGAATATTGCTAAACATGGCACTATTCACTTTGGCGATGACACTTGGATAAGCTATGAAGAAACGCAAAGAAATGTGAATTTTAAAGGTGTTGATGAATTAGCATATCAAATTCGAATTTATTCACTAATTAAACTCACACATGGTGATGTTGTAGGAGGTAAACCTCTAAAAATCTCTACACTTCAAAATGATGTAACGTATCTAAATTTAATTGCAGCCTTCTTAAGACAAAGAGGTTATCACTCATTTCATGAGTTGGAGTTCAAATCTGACTTAGTTGTTAGGAATCTCATAAAAGACTATTTATATGAAGTCGGGAAAATAGCTATTTACAGACAATCACACTCATTTACTAAACTATTTGACGTGCAGCGAAGCTTTCGTCTTTTTGGCCCTAAGGTGTGTAGTGTTTTTATTGATGTGCTTAACCAACTAAACGAGTTACACCATCCGAGACCAGTCACTTATTCGCACCCTGTCATTCCTACTAAAGTAATGAAAAAAATTCTGAAGTTTGCAGAAAAAATAGTTGAAAACTCTAAGGATAAGATAGAACGATGGCTAGAATTAAATGCACGCTTAATAGATAGTTTACATGAAGGCTCCGTTGAACCACCGCCCAAAATGAGTACAGGTGAGCTAATAGAAAAACATGTAAGAAACTTACCCAATGAAGAGGAATTCATTCAATTATCCGAAGAATTAGAAGATTTAAAATTAGCCACATACATTAATATCTTGGCCTATACAGGTATGAGATATAACGAAGTACTTACATGCAAGGTTGGCTGTGCCAATTACAAAGATGATATTTATTACATTACGGCAATTATGACCAAAACCGACAACAGTAAGGTTGAGATGGAATGGTTTTCAAACGCTGAAGTACATGAGTGTGTTGGTATTTACGAAAAATATGTGATCGGTATGCAAGAAAGGGCAAAAGCTGTACTTTCTTCATGCAGAGCCAATATAACAAGTAGTCAAGCACACAATTTGAAAGAAGGGTTAGAAAGAAACCGTCTTTTCGGGGTTTCACATAGTAACTGTAGTGTTAGTTTTAGCGATGCTGGGCGATTCACAAAATTTGAGGTTAAAAACAGTGAAAACATTGAGCTTTTTGACTTAACTCTAGACGATGATGATATAGCAGAGCTTGAACGCCTTGAATCTAACTACAAAGAAGTTAGAGGAGAGAATAGAGGTGTCCCATACGAAGAAGGCGATACGTTTAGATTAACCGCTCACATGTTTCGACATACGTTGGCCTACTTTGTCATTGCCAATAAATTAGGTGAGCTTGATGATATTAGATATCAATTTAAACATTTAACTAGCCTAATGACGTTTGTTTATACTCGAAGAGCATTTTTGGCCTCAACAACTTTAATTAAAACTACTGAAGAGTTTAATGAGATTTTAATTGACCGTGTTGCAGAAGAGTTAATAGATGAAGCCGAGTCACAATCACTTAAAGGTGGTGCTGGTGAGCAAATTAATAAAACATCTAAAGATCTGATAATAGGTATTACTGATAGTCAAAGTAAAGATTCGACTGTGATTAAGCAGATCCATTTCAGTTCAATTGAAGAACTGAAAAAATTTCTCGTCAAAAATATTAAAAACATACGTGGCTTGCCTACGGGGTACTGCACTGCGGGAGAAGCTTGCAAGATAAAAGGAGCAGGAATCCCTAGTGGCTGTGTGTATTGTGGTAGCAAAATCATTACCAAACGCCACAAGGTCAATTGGCAAGTGATAAAAAAAGATGCGACCCAGAAACTAGAGGCATATGCAGCATCAACCACAGAAGAGCAAGAAGATTACGAGCTATTTGCTATTCACTGGAAAAATAATATAGCAGCAGCTGACTATGTATTAGATGAAGGCAAAGCGCATACAAACCAAGGAGAACAAGCATGAGTAGCGCATACGATGATATCAAACGTGCATTTGATGAGATGAAATCTGATGGCAGCAAAATAACCAAAAATGCTGTTGCTAAACGAGCCAAAAGGAATACCTCAAACTTATCAAAAGTGGAGGAAAAGTGGGTAAATTTAAGAGGTGAGATTGAAGAAGCTGAATTAGCTTGGGAAGAAAAGAAGAAGGACGAACTAATTAAAGAGCTTAGAGCCAAGGTCGCAGAACTGAAAATAAAGTTAGCAAAAGAAAAGCAAAAAAACGAGATTGACCCTAAGGAAATCGATAAGGATTTTGAAAAGCTACTGGTGCGATTACAAGAAATGTACGCTGAAATAGATAAGCTCAAACTGATTAATGCTGATTTAAAAAATCAACTTCAGCACTCAGGGCAACATACAGAAATAAGAGTGGATACGTCTACTGGTGAAATTATTGAATTAGTTTCAACGAAACAATAGATTTGGTGTTAACAAGATTAGATGTAGTAGCTCATATCTCATCTTACAGTTTTGTTGATTAGGCTTAGACTTCACCTGACAGGCAGCAAGAGCGAACAAGAGACGGTCAGAGTGATCTGGATATGTGAACTTAATTCTACAAAGCGGACGCTTAGCGACCCCGTTCATGCAATAAAATTGAGTTTAGGCAATCCGCATTAATTGTATAATGATGTCTCTGCTTCTAAAGAGTATGTTTATGAGAACCATTGGAAAACTGGCAAAAGATTTAGATATCAATGTTGAAACGATCCGCTTTTATGAGCGCCAAGGTTTAATAGAGCAGCCTCCAAAACCCGAATCAGGTTATCGAAAGTATGACGAGACACACGCTAATCAACTCAAATTTATTCTGAAAGCTAAAGCATTAGGGTTTACGCTGAAAGAAATTGAATCACTGATGTCACAAAGTGGCAGTTGCGCTGATATAGAATCGATGGGATTGCAAAAACTTAATCTCATCCGTAATAAAATTGCTGATTTACAGCGGTTAGAGAAAGTAATTCAAGATATGACAGATTCTTGCAAGGCCAATCAAGACCCTCAATCCTGCCCGGTAATAAATTCACTTAAATAGCTATTGACCCCGTACTTATGTACGGAGTTTATACTACCTTAAAAATTGAGGTAGATAGTTATGATCAATAAAATTCTAGATAAAGTAGGTTCTGGTGGCGTTTGGCTAGCCGCCCTTAGTTGCACAGCATGTTTTCCTGCGCTCGGCTCATTGGCATCTGCTCTTGGGTTAGGTTTTCTTTCACATTTTGAAGGGATAGCGGTGAACACCTTATTGCCATTATTTGCTTCACTAGCGTTGTTAGTTAATTTCTATAATTGGTATCAACATCGAGAGTCATTAAGAGGCATTTTAAGTGTCATTGGCCCAATTGCAGTATTGCTGACCCTTTATCCTTTATGGCAATACGACTGGAGCACTTACTTATTTTACTTTGGGATCATTTGGATGGTCGTAATGTCTATTTTAGATATTGTTAAGCCCATTAAGGAACCAGTATGCAAGGTATAGAATTAAAATCTAAGATAACTTGCCCTGAATGTGGATTTAGCAAAGTTGAAACCATGCCTACAAACGCTTGCCAATGGTATTACGAATGCGAAAGCTGTAAAGCACTACTTAAACCGTTCAAAGGTGATTGTTGCGTTTACTGCTCTTATGGAACAGTTAAGTGTCCTCCTATTCAAGAAGGCAATGCATGTTGCTCAGGTAAGTAGCCTAGTATTCGGTGGTTCTGTGCCAACCAAGTAATATCTTAAATGCGATTGCGATTAACACTAAACCACCAAATAGTTCAGCTTTAGACTCCAGCCATACGCCACTTCTTTCGCCGATATTCACACCAATCTAGCTAAAGGCAAACGTCGTGACGCCTATTATCAAGCAAGCTACGGCTATGTCTACCTCAAGCAATGTGATTGCATAACCTGCCGCCATTGCATCAATACTGGCGGCAATAGCAAGAACAAATAGCACACGATGAGTAACATTAGCAATATCTTCTTCAATTCCTTCAGATTGGGACTCATAAATCATTTTTGCCACCGATAAATAATAGCAAAATAAAAGCTATCCAAGGTGCATAATCTTCAATCCAAGATGATCATCCTTTACCGCTGTAATAGCCTAAAAGAGGTATAAAGCCTTGGAAAAATCCAAAATAAGCAACGGCTTTAATAAAGAGTTTTTCAGCATTTGCTACTTTTTTAGAACCTAAGCCTATGGATACTGCAAACACGTCCATACTGAGTGCTATAGCTAATACAAATACTTCAAACAAATCGATTAAACCTGAATAAAATTGTTATAAGATTACGTGACGTATAATTAGTTACTTGACTGATGTTAAACACCTAAGGTTTGCTGACAGTTGCTCAATTATCGAAGCCTTATTTTTACACCAAATTTCAGCCAGATATTCAGTAACAGTGCCAACACTTGAAGGAAACAGAATATTCCCCGCCACTTTGGCGAAAGGGCCATCAGTTTCGAGTAAAATCCTATCTTGAGGTATCCACGATATTACTTTTTTAGCTCTGGCTGAAGTAAGCATGGCTGGCCCAATAGAAAAGAAACAGCCTAGCTCGACGGCTTCTAGAACTTGCTTCTTAGTACCTAAAAACCAATGAAGAATAGAAGTACCAGCATTGGGGTATAACTTAAGTTGTTCAAGTACTTCACCTGTCGCATTAAGACTATGGATAGTTAGTATTTTGTTATCAAAGTCTTCACATTTTTTCAAAATATGCGTGAAAACCTCTAATTGATCATCAAAGTAATCAGCATAACCTTTTGAGCCATCCAGCCCAATTTCTCCAATATATCTAGTTCTATCAACTAGCTTATCGAATAGAGGTAGTTCATTTTTCCTTAAATGAGCAAGTTGAGGGTGAAGCCCCAAAGCCGTTTTACAGTGTTTTATGCCACTTGTTAACTGAACAGTACCTTCAAAAGCTGAAGGCACCGTAGTTACTGATAGCACGTAATAATTACTGCTTTTTATGTCGTTCAATACCTCTTTATGATCTGGATATAAATCAACATGGCAATGAAGATCCATCATGATGATTTATCCGCTTGGAGAAATAATTCAACCTCTGCTAATCCTCGCTTAATAGTTGATTCTAGTTTTTCTCGTATATCTTTATCTTGTGGTATTGGTCCTGACTTTCGAAGCCAAGAACGATAATTGTCAGTCTGTTTCAACCGGATAATGGCAGTTTGAACCGCTTGGAGATCATCGCGAGTATCTTTTTCTTTAATAAGACCTCTCAACCGCTTTGTCTTGTATGGCGCATCTTGTGTAAAACCAGCATGAAAAACTGACGCTCTTCGAATAAGGCAAGGTACACAATGCCCACACTGTTTATGCTCTCTGTGCCAATGACTACAAGAAACACTCAGAGGAACTGCTTTTCTAATTGCGTCTTGATCAACACATTCCGCTAACATTTCACCTTTAGTTTTGAATTGATAGGAGTTTACAAATTTGACATGAAACCCAGTGTCTCTAAGCAAAGATTCAAGCCTGCTTAGAAAATTAGGATGAGTAGTTCTAGTACTATGGCTACCAATCCGTCTTCTGGTAAGCGGTGGATTTATAGAAATATAGCCATTCTCAGGGACGACAATAGTTTCAATACTGCTATCGCAATTAGCATTTCTTAAGGCTGATATACCAAGTACCGCCATAGCTAGGAAGTTGAAGCTTCTTCCCCTCATGCTAATGTCAGTTTTACCTTCTAACTGCTTGATAATATGAGGAGACATTGAATAGGACAATTCGCCGAATGGCGGGGACAATAAATGCTTAATATCTTCCTGTTTTGCGCCATCACCACGATAAGCGTGACTAACCAAAAGCGGTTTTAAGGCTGACTCTCCGTTTAAAATGTCAATTGCACCAACTGCGCTATCAAGACCTCCTGAAAAAAGGCAGACTGAGTTGAGTCCAATTAATGATTTTGCTTTCGCTTGCTCACTTGTTTTAGGAGTCGGCATCGGCATAGTTGTTTTTTCAAAAGTAAACTGCCATTGATCGCCCGTTAGAAAGTTGAGCAAAGAACTTAGTTCAGGCTCAACAGTATTCCACATATCCTCATCGGTAACAGGAACATGTAAATGCATTTTTCTAGCCCATGCATTTTCTGCATTATCCCTCAATTCAAATGTATCAGCGGCGGTAACAGCGGTTGCAATTGTTATCAGATCTATTGCATCAGCATCTACATTCAATCCCAAATCACGAACTGTTTGTAGTAGTTGTTTTGACACTAAGCTGTGCTTAGTGATGTCATTTTGATGCGTATGGAACATCTGGACAGGATGACAATCATTAGAAAAATCAGGCAAGTTAGCTGGGTCATGATTAAAATAAAAATTAGTCATCAAAGCTCTCCCACTCATCAACTGTCATGGCAATAGCATCGGCTTGAATTTTAGTAATATTTTCCTTACTGATAGTACTGGGGTTGCCATTAGTTACTTTGTCTAACTGTTCTTGTGTGATCACTTTTATTAATTCCCTTAATTCAACTTCCATTTGATGATGCTTGCTTGCTGGCTCTACATGAAACCAAGCTCTGCCCATGCCTTCAACCACATCCTGAAATATAAGATCTGTTAAATAACAACCTATGGCTTCTTGGATAACTTCGTCGGTAAAACTGTTAGGATCAAACTCTTCAGTATCGGGTAATGCTTCCTCTAGTGCGTAATCCAACGCAACTCTTACAGCATCCGAATCGGCATTATGAGGCGCTAAATGGCTAGCAATTTTGTCAATTGCTTGGTCAGTCGATAGCCCAGTTAGATCACCTAATGATAAGCTTTGATTATTAACCGTTACTGTGTCGCCACGCATGAAACCAAGCAATCCAGAACCAGCAGTTATGCCGCTTGCTAGTCTCCGGCTAGTACTCTTACCTCCACCAGAGCCTTTTCTAGAGTAACTTTTTAATGAACGCCTTAGATCCGAAGTTGATCCACCTGTTTGAGCGTACTTACCAAATGCTCTTCTTGCACTAGCAAACCTATTTGGAGGCGGTGTTGCTGTTGGTGAACCGCCGATTTCTTGTTGAACCTTGTCATTGTCAATATCGTTACTATTGTCATTCTGATCATCTGCTTGACCACTGTCAAAGCCTGTTTGATCATCCCCATCAGTACCTGATGCAGGTTCTATCGTGACGGGGTCTCCTTGCTCTGCCCACGATGGAATTAGCGGACTCTTGTTATTCGGTCCTGTTGACGATGCGGACGTACCCATTTTACTTAGTTCCCTCTAGTTCTTTTAAAATTGGATTAAGCCACCTTTGTCGGGGCAAGCTTTTTAAGAATGTAAGAAGACTTAAACAACATTTATCATCCTGCTTGGCAAGTAGCACTGCTCCATAAATGCCTGTAGGTCTTTCAGTCCAATCACCAATCAACTTAAAGTTTTCAATCAAACCATCCATGACTGACATGTATTCTTCCTTAGGAGTTGTGGTAATCGCAGTAGAGTTAACGCCACTGACCCTTACCTTTTGCTTCATTAAGTCTTCTACAAGTTTTTGAGCGGCTCCTGACATTACCGCATTAACAGCGCCCATTGGAATGCTTTCTCGACTCAGATACGCCGCTGGAGTCAAATCCATCTCAGTAAACATTGGAGGTAATTTTGACCATTTATCAATAAAAGCTAGGTCGAGTTTCCACTCTTCAGGTAACTTTATTTCATCAAATTCAACTTCTGAATTTTCGAGATCCGCTAAAACTTTTGGATATCCGTTTTCCTTATCAATTAATTCATAAAGCTTGTTAGTAGCCTGAGTGCCTAAGCACCTCTCAAAAATTACCAGCTTAGTGATAGTTTTCTCGTCAAGCTGCATTCCTCGACGGTGAGCCGTTTTCTTTCTCATCTTAACTTGATTGAGTAATCGCTTAACTATGCGAGGGTTACCGTTAATGTTTGTGGATTCAGCTAATAGTGGAGCTAACTGTTCAGCAACTACAAATTTGCTTCTGAGTCCTGAATGCTTTTCGATATCGTGATCCTGAAGAAGCTCATCAACGGTAATTTGTGGTTGTTTCCAAGAAAGCCTTAATGATTCTTCAAGGGCACATCTTATCGCTTCTAACTGAGCATCTGTCACTCCGTGGTCTTGAGCGGTGAGCATCATTAAATATGCCCTTATCTCAAGAACACCGGGCCTTGGTACATGCACAGGAATTTGAATAAGCTTGTCTAAATAATCAGTTTGATGTCGTTGAGATGCACCTTTGTGATATTCAGGTACTGCCAAACGGATCATGTCTTCATCGGCGGCAATGACAAATGCGGTATTTGGTAAAAATAGAAATAATCTGATCGCCTCAAGTGTTGAAATGGCATTAAATGGAGAGCAGCGATCTAAATTATCGACATAGACAATAAGTGGCTTATCAAACTCCTTTAACAGATCAGAATATGCTTTTCGGAATTCTTTAATTTCTTTAGGAGGTGAGAATGATTTCTTATCTTTGATCAAACCTTTGTTTTTCTTCGCAACATCCTTAGCGCCATCGACAGCACCTTTTACATCATCAACATCAAGTTCACCATCGTCACCACCACTGAATAGTCCCATGATCTTCTGTATACCACCCATAGTCGGTATACCAGCTAATGCTGCACCACCATCCATTAGCAGTCCCATCAGTCTGATCTTATCTATTCGTCCAGCAAACTCTATTGCTTTTGCACTTAGATTTTTATCGTCTGCTGCTTTTTTTACTAAAGTAGATGCAATTGTTTCTAATAGCGCTGCTTTAGCGTCATCGTATCCTTGGAAAGTCCATGCATCGAAATGCACTTGTATATATTCTTGTTCATCAGTTTCCAAAGATGCTTTGGTAAGTTCAAGAATCGTGGATTTTCCAGCGCCCCAATCACCAAAGACACCTATACTAATAGGCATTAATTCCTTTTCAGTGATAAGATCTTTAATCGACTCAGCCGTTTCATTAAAGTTTAAGAAGTCAATTTTTGACTCTTTATCAGACCACATAACATCTCCTTTTATTTATTATTTTTTTGTTCCATTCTTTCAATAGTTCGATGAACCGTCGGGCGGCTAACAGAATATTTCTTCGCTAATGCAGAGATCGATTCACCATTTAATTTATCTTTATATAATTCTTTCGCTTGTTTGTCTGATAAAGCAGGCAACCTACCCATATGTTTGCCTTTAGCCTTCGCTTCTTCGCGACCTTCTGCGGTTCTGGCTTTTATAAGATCCCGCTCAAGTTGAGCGAATACTCCACATAGGTTGATCATGGCGGTGGCAAACGGATTATCATTTTTAGTATTGAGAGAGCCGTCGATAATATTTAAACAAGCCCCCTTTTTGTGGATACTTTCAATAGCCTCAAGAATAGACTTTAATGATCGGCCTAGCCGATCAAGGCGAGTAACAATTACCTCATCACCCTCCCTGATAAAATCGATGAGTTCCTTTAGCTTTTCTTCATTTCTAATGGAAGCACCTGACTGTTTTCCTTGAAATATTTTTTCACAGCCATGAGCGTCCAACTTGGACAGTTGAATATTTAAATCTTGCTCTTTAGTTGAGACTCTTGCAAAACCAACTTTCATATGTACGAAACCTGTAACTTTCGTACATCTTAACAATCAAGTGAACGAAAGTACATTAAATAAATTTCGTACATGAACGTAATAAAATATAGTTATTCGTACACAACACGGATAGAAAATGAATGACAATTCTAACTATCAAGTGACTTAATTATTCCACACGCTTCAATGGTGTTTTCAGTTGTACACAAACTTGCCATTTGTTGAAGCTCAGCTTTTAGTGCTTTGAGTTCTCTCATTCGATTGTTAACTAAGGCCAATTGTTGAGCAATGAGCTTATTAACACTTGCACAGCTTTCTTCTGGCTTATTTTTCAGTTCCATAAGGCGTTTAACATCTGTTAGAGGGATATCCAAACTTCGGCAATGCTTTATAAACTCTAATTCTTTTAAAGCCCGTTCACCGTATAACCTGTAATTCCCTTCAGTACGTTCAGGAGTTGAAAGCAACCCTTCTTTCTCGTAATACCGAATTGTTTGTATCGAACACCCTGTCGTTTTTGAAAGTTCACCTATCTTCATAAAACTTTAGTCCTAAATCTTGACTCTATAGTCACTATAGACTTTATAGTTAAGTTATCAAGCAAATAACTAAGGCCGTGCAATGAGTGGTTGTGGTTGCGAAGTCGAACTAAAAGATGCGAAACAAAAACATGTGCTGTATTGGTTGCTAGGTATTAATGCGGTTATGTTCTGCGTTGAGATTACTGTGGGCCTATATGCAAACTCAACGGCTTTGATAGCAGATTCAATGGATATGCTGGCTGACGCAATTGTCTATGGTATTGCTCTATATGCCGTGAGCCGATCTTTAAAGCATAAAGCCAATGCAGCCCTTATCAGCGGTTACTTTCAGCTGACACTCGGAATACTGGTAATCTTTGACATAGTAAGAAGACTCGGAGAAGGTGAGCCTCACTCTTGGTTCATGATCGGCTTTGGTTTTGTAGCATTAATAGCAAACGTCATTTGTTTAGTTTTAATCAGAATGCAAAGCAATGGTGAAGTCCATATGCGTGCAAGCTGGATATTTTCAGCCAACGATGTGATCGCAAACTTGGGGGTCATTGCTGCTGGTGTTTTAGTGATGCTACTTGATTCTCGCTGGCCTGACATTGTGATTGGTAGTGTGATTGCAACCCTAATTTTAAGAGGGGCTTACCTGATTATTACTGATGCGAAGAAAGAGCTGAGCAACGCAGAGTTAACAAGCGAAAACAATAGCTGTAGTGGAAGTAAATCAAAATCATGTTCTTAAAGGAGATGGATAATGAGTGCTAATTATTTAGAGAAAACACAAATATTAGACTTAGATGATCACAGCATCCAATCTCTAATAGCAGATCGGAATTGGAATACAATGGATGAATACAACACAATAGGAGCTGCTTACACCTTTGTTAAAGATGAGATTCAGTTTGGTTACAACCGCAGCGATGATATATCTGCGAGTGAAGTTTTAGCGGATGGCTATGGACAGTGCAATACCAAGGGAAACTTGTTAATGGCTCTATTCCGAGCGCTTGGTATTCAGTGCCGATTTCATGGTTTCACGATTGACCAACAGCTTCAGAAAGGCGCTATTCCTTCTTATGTATTTTGGCTTGCCCCAAAATCCATTATCCATAGCTGGGTAGAAGTGCTCTATGAAGGTAAGTGGATCAATTTAGAAGGCTTCATTCTCGACGAAGCTTACCTAAGTTCAATTCAATCCAAATTCAGTCAAGCTAAAGATAATTTTTGTGGTTATGGAATAGCTACTACCTGCATAAGTAACCCAGAGACGAACTGGGTTGGTAAAGATACTTATATTCAAAAAGAAGGCATACACGACGACTTTGGCTTTTATGACTCACCCGATGAATTCTATGCTGAGCAGGGAACCAATCTAACGGGTATTAAACGTTGGGCGTACCAAAACTTTATCCGTCATATCATTAATTGGAATGTACAAAGGCTTAGAAGAAAAAATGTAACCGCCGAGGCTCAACATGCATAACCACTCTCACGGTCATGATCACCCTCACAATGATGAGGACGCTTCGAGACGCATTGGCTGGGCTTTTTTTCTAAACCTCACGTTTACCATCATCGAATTTATCGGAGGTTGGTTAACCAATAGTACGGCAATCATGGCAGATGCTATCCATGATTTAGGAGATAGCATCTCCATAGGCACCGCATGGGGATTAAATAAGCTCAGTAACAAGCCTGCCTCTAGCCAGTTTTCATATGGTTACAAGCGCTTTTCATTGCTTGGCGCATTGATTAACGGTTTGGTATTAACTGTTGGTTCTGTTTTTATACTAATTGAGGCCATACCAAGATTAGCTAACCCCGAAATGCCTCAAGTCGAAGGAATGCTTTTATTAGCTATTTTTGGCATGGTGGTAAACGGTTACGCTGCCTATAAGCTAAGTCATGGAAAGACCTTAAATGAACGAGTTTTAAACTGGCACTTGCTTGAAGACGTTTTAGGTTGGATAGCTATATTTATTGTATCAATCGTATTGATGTTTGTTGAATGGCCCATACTCGATCCTATTTTATCAATTGGGTTTACCCTTTTTATTTTATTTAATGTTGTAAGAACACTGAAAACGACACTTATGCTCTTCTTGCAAGCGACACCAGATATTGATCTTATTGAAAATATTAAATCGAAAATAGTTTCTAAAGCCATTGTGGGTGAAGTACATCACTTACACATCTGGTCACTTGATGGTGAACACAACGTTTTAACCGCCCATATTGTTTTAAACACTGAAATATCTAACGAAGAGCTGAAATCGTACAAGCTAGAGTTGCGACAGGAGCTTAAAGAGTTTGATTTTGCTCATACAACAATTGAAATAGAGTTCATAGACGAGCAATGTCGTGACGCAAGCTAAACGATAGTGTTAACATTGGCATAACTAAGAGATAGTTGAAACGAAATGAATATTAAACAATTCCCTGCATACATCATGATAGTGCTGATATTACTTCAGTCATTTTCTGCTGTGGCAAAAGTTGCTGATGTTCATATTGTTGATTCCGAGCATATAAAAACCGAGCATGTTCATGCTTTAGATGACCACATTTCTTCTGAAAAATTAATACAATCATCAGCAGATAATGACCAACACAACCCCGCTGATTGTCATCATTGCGGACACTGCAATGGCTCGCATGTACAGTTTGCTACGCATGTTTACATCAGTAGAGACATTGATTTCAAATCAAGTCAGGTATTTGATTATTTAAAAGTAGTCATTGAAGCTCCCCCTTCCAGATTACTTCGACCTCCCAAAAGTTAGTCCTTTTATTTAATTGGCGCGTTAGGCGGTGAAGCCAACGCTCGTTTCATAAAATAAACAGGACAAAATATGAATATGTCTTATTTTAAGGCCCCCGTACTTGCTTGGAAGAAAGTAAAACGGTTGCTTCTGTTGTCGTTTTTAGTGACAACTAATAATGTATTTGCAAATGACTTAACTGTTGATTCAGTTTCATTGTCAGAGGCAATACAACGAACACTTGCAAACAACCCACAGCTAACAGCTTTTAAATACAAACAAAAGCGTTTAGACGGCGAGTTAGCTACCGCAGGGTTAAAACCTGAATATAACGTCAGCGCTGAATTGGAAAACTTTGCAGGTACAGGTGATGTATCTGGATTCAGCGACGCTGAACTTACCTTATCAATATCTTCCGTGGTGGAATTGGGAGATAAGGTAAATAGCAGAAAGCTTTATGTTAATGCCCAACAGCAAGCAATAGCTGTTGAAAAAAGAATACAAACACTCGATATTTTGGGTGAAGTAGCAGCTCGCTATATCGATGTTTTGACGTTACAGCAAATCATGCTCGTCAATGAAAATGCAGAAAAGCTAGCACGAGAAACCTATCAAACTGTCTCCAAAAAAGTTCGTGTTGGTTCGGCACCGTCATCAGAGCAAAAACGAGCTGATGCAGCTTTAGCAACAGCTCGACTAAAGACGCTAACCATTTCCAAGCAGTTAGAGGCCAGTGTTCGTAAGTTAGCTATTATGTGGGGAGAACAATCACCGCAATTCTCTCGTGTATCAGGCGATTTATTTGCACTTCCCAAAACAATATCACTCGAATACATCATGGCTCAACTTTCTCAAAGTCCTCATATATTAGCTTATGCAGAGCAATCGAGAATTCAGCAAGCTCAATTACAATCAATCAACGCACAAAGCCACGCTAATATAACGTGGAGCGCAGGTGTGAAAAGACTTGAAGGTAGCAATGAGACTGCGTTGGTTGCAGGAATTAGCGTCCCTCTGTTTACGAGTGATAGAAATAGAGGCAGCTATCAATCTCAAAAAGCAAAACTCGATGAAGTTGAGCAGCAACGGAAAGCCAGTGAGCGAGCAATTTACAGCCAATTAGCGACATTTTATGCGGCTCAGGAAGAGGCTCGCCTTACGGTTGAAACCTTACAAACCAGTATTATTCCGCCTCAAGAAAGTGCTTTGTCATTAGTGCAAAAAGCCTATTCGGACGGGCGCTTTAGTTATTTAGAGCTAGTTTCAGTTCAAAAAGAGCTTATTGAGATGCAATATGCGCTTATTTTTGCCGCAAGTGAGGTTCACAAACAAAGCGCCTCCATTGAGTCCTTATCAGGCATTCCATTAATTTCTTCCGGCAATACAGAAAGCCAACTTTCAAGCTTTATTGAGAATTAATCATGAAAAAGAAAAATATATTAAATTCACCAATCAGCCTTTTCAAATTAATGCTTGTTGCTGTAATTGGTTTCACCTCCATCACGACCTCAGCCAGTGAAGAACACAAAGATGAAATAGTCTCTATGTCTGTTGAGATGGCTAAACAAAACAGCATTGAAACAGTAGCAGCAACTAGCGGTGTTATTCATAACGAAGAAGTTGTATATGGAAAAATCGTTGCCGATCCTGCCTCACTTGCGCACGTTAACGCTAGATTCGATGGTGTTATTAAGGAAGTAAAAGTCAATCTCGGCGAAGAGGTCAAAAAAGGTGAAACGTTGGTAGTGATTGAATCCAATGAGAGCTTAAATCAATATTCGATAAAAGCACCAATGTCTGGGCGTATAGTCGCTAGGCAAGCCAATATTGGCGAGCTTACAAATGGTGAAAACTTGCTGACAATAGCCAATTTTGACGTGGTTTGGGCACAACTATCAGTGTTTCCTACTCAGCTAAGTAAGGTTAACGCTAACCAGCAGGTGCTAATTCATAGCACTGAATTTAATCAAAGTGCGCAAATTAGCTATTTAACACCATCACTAAACGACAAGCCATACTCATTGGCATTTGTAAAATTGGATAACAAAACCAACAAGTGGCCGCTTGGCACTGTAATTAAAGGTGCGGTTACGACCAGTCAACACTCTGCTCCAGTTGTTGTGCCAAAAGGAGCCATTCAAGAGTTTGAAGGCAAAGATGTTGTTTTTATTAAAGAAGGCAATGAATACCACCCTAGCGCCGTAAAAACTGGCGCTTCAGACGCTATCAATATTGCTATCATCGACGGTTTGAACGTCGGCGAAAGTGTGGTTGTAAAGAACAGTTATCTGCTAGTTGCTGATCTAAAAAAATCGGAGGCTGGACATGAACACTAATCTCCGACCTTTTTGTCCTCTACATATTGGCTTCAGTATTATCGAGGTGAAAATATGATCGCTTGGATACTAGAATTATCTATCCGTAGACGTGGTACTATGTTGCTTATGGCCTTGTTTATCATCGCTTTAGGAATATGGAACTATCAGAAGCTACCTATTGACGCTGTGCCAGATATAACCAATGTACAGGTACAAATAAACACGCAGGCTCAAGGTTATTCACCTTTGGAAACAGAGCAACGGATTACGTTTATCGTCGAAACGGGCTTGGCGGGTTTACCTAAGCTGGATTATACCCGTTCACTTTCTCGATATGGCCTGTCGCAAGTGACTGTTGTGTTTGAAGAAGGCACAGATTTGTATTTTGCCAGAAACCTAATCAATGAGCGACTTAGCGCAATTAAGGAGCAACTACCGTTTGGCATTGAACCAGAAATGGGACCAATTGCTACGGGCCTCGGTGAAATATACATGTACAGTATAACTGCCGACGAAAGTGCAAAGCAGAATAATGGCTTACCCTATGATGCGATGGCGTTAAGGGAGATCCATGACTGGGTAGTGAAACCACAACTTGCATTGGTTAAAGGGATTACGGAAATCAATGCAATTGGTGGCTATAAAAAGCAATACCATATCAATCCCGATCCGTTAAGGATGTTGCACTTCGGTATTACCAGTGAAGCACTATCAAATGCAATAATGCGAAATAATGCAAATCAAGGGGCTGGATTCATCGAAAGAAGCGGACAGCAAATTCTTGTTCGTTCACAAGCTCAGTTGCAATCTATTCAAGACATCCAAAACGTCATTATAAAAAGCGACGACGGCACACTTGTAAAAGTTAAAGATGTCGCCGAAGTTGCGATAGGAAAAGAGCTAAGGACAGGAGCTGCATCACTGGAAGGCAAGGAAAGTGTGATTGGCACCGCAATGATGCTGGTAGGAGAAAATTCACGCTCGGTGGCATTGGCTGTTGGTGACAAGCTTAGTGAAATCCAAAACAGTTTACCTCAAGGCGTGTCCATAGTTCCCTTATATGACAGGACAACTCTGGTTGATAAAGCAATTAGCACCGTACAGAAAAATCTTATTGAAGGTGCATTACTGGTTATCTTCGTATTGTTCCTATTACTGGGTAACATACGCGCCGCTTTGATTACCGCCGCAGTAATTCCTTTGGCAATGTTGGCAACAATCACGGGCATGGTTCAAAGCAAAGTCTCTGCGAATTTAATGAGTCTGGGAGCCTTAGATTTTGGATTGATTGTCGATGGCGCGGTAATAATCGTTGAGAACTGCATTAGGCGGTTAGCAGAAAGCCAAAAACGAAATAGTTCTGTCATTTCCCTGAAAGAACGCCTAGACATTGTTTATTCTGCTACCAATGAGGTTATACGACCTAGTGTTTTTGGCGTATTGATCATAACGATTGTCTATTTACCTTTGTTTACCTTATCGGGTGTCGAGGGCAAAATGTTTCATCCGATGGCCGCAACGGTGATAATCGCTCTATTGTCTGCAATGGTATTTACCTTCACGCTAGTCCCCGCTGCGGTTGCTTTATTCTTGAAAGGCAAAATCAGCGAAAAAGAAAGTCCAGTAATTGTCGGCGCTAAGTCAGTTTATAGTCCTGTTTTGAAGTGGGCTTTAAAACTACGTTGGCTAGTTGTTTGCGGCGCTGCTTTACTTGTGACATTTAGCATATTACTTGGTAGTAAATTAGGATCTGAATTTGTTCCTCAACTTAATGAAGGTGACATTGCACTGCACGCGATGCGTATTCCGGGCACGGGTATTGACCAAGCTGTAGAAATGCAGAAGGTACTTGAACAACAAATTATGAAATATGATGAAGTTGTTACGGTGTTTTCAAAAACGGGCACAGCAGAAGTTGCGACAGACGCGATGCCGCCAAATGTGACTGATACTTTTCTGATATTAAAGCCGAGAGAGCAATGGCCCGACCCTAATTTAACGAAAGAGGATTTTGTTGAAAGGCTGGAAAAAGATCTCAGCTCTATTCCCGGCAATAATTATGAGTTTACTCAACCAATTCAGATGCGATTTAACGAATTAATTAGCGGAGTAAGAGCTGATTTAGGGATTAAGCTCTACGGTGATGATCTATCCCAACTTGTCATTTCTGCACAAGAAGTTTTGGCTACACTCAATACAATTTCAGGTGTTGCTGATGCGCGGCTCGAACAAGTTGATGACGTGCCTATCTTTACCGTTAACCCCAAGCCTGAAGCATTAGCGCTATACGGGTTGGATGCAAGCGACTTACAGTCTTGGTTAAAAACAGTCGTGTCAGGTGAAGGCGCAGGGTTAATATTCGAAGGTGATCGTCGATTTGAAATTGTAGTTAGATATCCTGAGCTGTTGAGAGCCAACCTTGATCAGCTAGGTAATTTGCCAATCGCGACAGAAAGTGGTGAGTTTGTACCTGTAAGCGAAGTTGCAGAGTTAAATTATACGACAGTTCCAAGTCAAATAAGCCGAGAAAATGGTAAGCGACGAATTGTAATTACAGCAAATGTTAGAAACCGAGATCTAGGCTCATTCGTACAAGAGGCACAGCAAAAAATTCAACAAAATGTTGAATTGCCTGCTGGTTATTGGCTTGAGTACGGCGGAACATTTGAGCAACTTGAGAGTGCAACGCAAAGATTATCCATCGTAGTACCTGCCACATTGTTTGTAATTTTGACACTGCTTGTCATAGCATTTAGTTCAATAAAAGATGCCCTGATCATATTTAGTGGTGTGCCTTTAGCACTTACAGGCGGCGTATTGGCTTTGTGGTTAAGAGACATGCCTCTTTCAATTTCTGCTGCTGTTGGATTTATCGCTCTTTCAGGGATAGCTGTATTAAATGGACTGGTGATGCTGTCATTCATTAAACAGCGATTACTTGAAACAGGAGAGCTAATAAACTCAATTATCGAAGGTGCAACTATCAGGCTTCGCCCTGTATTAATGACCGCTTTGGTTGCTAGCTTAGGTTTCATTCCTATGGCATTAAACGTCGGAACTGGGGCTGAAGTTCAGAGGCCATTAGCAACGGTGGTAATTGGAGGGATTATTTCCTCTACTTTACTTACTTTAGTTGTTTTGCCTGTTCTATATAGAATTGTTTACAGTAAATACAAATCTTAACTTTAATTTAGAGGCTTCTCGTAATGTTTTCGAGAAGCCTTTTGTTAAGTTACTTTTGCTCGTTCAGGTGTGTAAAAAGACCTATTTAAAACTAAATTACTTTTAAGACGCCGCGATACATTTGTATCTGACAATGAAACTCATGCTCTCCCTGTGACAAGTTTAATAAGGTAATTTGAGTAATTTCATTTAACTTAAGCTGTTCGCTTATATCCAATGAAGGAATAAGCATTATTTCAGCGCAGGGGGATTGCTCTTTATGACCGTTATGAACGCACGTCATTATTGCTAATTGCGCAGATTATGAATGAAACTGGTAAACGGATTATCATTTTTTGTACTGACAGAACCATTAATAATCTTTGAACAATCGCCCCGTTTGTGAGTACTTTCAATGTCCTCAAGAATAGACTTTAATGATCGGCCTAGCCGATCAAGGCGAGTAACTATTACCTCATCACCCTACCTGATGAAATCGATTAGCTTCTTTAACTTTTTTCATTTCTAACCGAAGTACCAGACACATTGCCTTATAATATTTTTTTACAACCATAATAGCCCAACTGAACAGTTGAGCATTCAAATCTTGTTCTCTAGTAGATACTCTTGCAAAACCACTTTCATGTGTAGGAAACTTTTAGCTTTCGAACATGAACGAGATAAAAGATCAATATTCGTTCATTTAAAAAGTGAAATAAATGACAACTCTAACTATCAAGATTAATTCTTCCACATGCTTTAACTGTGTCTTCACTTGTACACGAGCTTACATTTGTTGAAGCTCAGCTTGTAGTACTTTGAGTTCCCACATTAGATTGTTAACTAAAGCCAATTCCGCCTGTGTCTATCACAAGTTCAAAACTCAAACTCTAAATATAAGCTGATTTGATCTCCTTCAAAGAAGATTTTTTGCCCATAAACTCTTACACCGAAATGTGTAGATTAGTACTGATTCACAATAATTGCGCTGAAATTGAGTCAATCGTATTACAAATACTCTTATTGATACTGGCTCATTACTTGCAATTTTTCGAGAACATGACCACATGTAGAGAATAATAGGCTAACAGTGGGAAATATTTACACTATCAATGTAAGGATTACTTATGAAATACTCAAGATTTGCTGCAATGATCATCACCTCAACCATTGCTATGTTTGTCATGATGTATCTCAACACTTACGCAGTATCACATATATGGTTTAGTGAAACGCGTATCTATATGTCGTTGTATATGGGAGCAGGTATGGCAATGATCATGCTGGCCTTTATGCTTGGCATGTACAGTAACAAGAAGCTCAACATGGCTATTTTTCTATTGGCGACAATACTGTTCGCCATATGTCTTTATCTTGTTCGCTCTCAAAGCACAATTTCTGACACTGCCTACATGAAAGCGATGATTCCTCATCACTCCATTGCTATTCTTACTAGTGAGCATTCAACTTTGGAGGATGTACGCGTGCGTGAATTGGCAAATGGTATTATTAAAGCCCAACGAAAAGAAATAAAAGAAATGGAATGGCTGATTAAGGATATTTCTGAAAATGGAAAGGTCAGCTCACAAGCTCAGGCTGAGCAACGACCGCTCCCAAAGTTTGAAGGCACACTGAACAAAGGAGGCTAAGATGACTAAGACAGCTACCCTGTACAGAATGGTCACTGACGAACATATCTGCCCCTATGGTTTAAGGTCGAAAGATTTGCTGGAGAGGCAAGGGTATGATGTAGAAGATCATAAGCTCACGTCAAGACAACAAGCTGATGACTTCAAAGATAAGCATGATGTCAAAACTACGCCACAAACCTTTATTGAAGGAAAGCGTGTCGGAGGATACGATGACTTAAGAGAGTATTTTGGTAAAGATGAAGCAGGTCAAACTGGCACAACCTACACGCCAGTTGTAGCCATTTTCTCGATAGCTGCACTTCTTGCTGTCGCATCTCAACATTTTGCTTCCGGCTCATTTATCTCCATCAGAACACTGATGCTATTTATAGCTTTTTCAATGACGCTCTTAGCGGTGCAAAAACTGAAAGACCTATACAGTTTCACAAATTCGTTTATTACTTATGATTTACTAGCGATGAGATGGATAAGATATGGTTATATTTATCCCTTCATTGAAGCATATGCAGGTATTGGTATGGTTGCCCAACTACAGCCTCTCGCAGTGGCACCATTTTCATTGTTTATCGGCACAGTTGGAGCAATTTCAGTTTTCAAAGCCGTTTACATTGACAAACGCCAGTTAAAGTGTGCCTGTGTAGGCGGCGATAGCAGTGTGCCACTTGGATTTGTATCGCTATCTGAAAACTTATTTATGATCGCGGGAGCATTGATTATGCTGCTGATGTAAAGGTATAGCTCTATTCGGCGGCCCCTTAACTGTTAAGATTAGACCTAGGATGCCAGCCCACACCTTTCTAATCCATATGTAACATTTTTTTCTGTCGTACTGGCATCAAGATAACCAGAACTGAGCAAACAATCTCAAAGGTTGTACAAAATAACACTAAAGCTTTTTCATTAAGTTTTATTGTTATGCTCTTGTGGTGGCTTTCGCCACCACTTTATTAGTTTTCAAGTTCCACCATATCTTTCGCTGCAATGTCACCAGACACTAGCTTTACAGTTGCGAAATGATCATTCACAATTTTAGTAATTTGTACCGTTCCTACCTTTTCGATAGTGTAGGGATCTTCACCTTCACTCAATACTATTCTTTCATGGAATCTAATAACACTGTATTTTTGCCCAACCTCTGCGCCATGCTTAGCACCAATACAGATTAGAGTTCGATTATCAGAACTTTCTACTACCTGACCTCTCATCATGTATTTATGATAAAAAGTGGTATTGGAACAACCCACTAAATATAAACCGAATGTAAGCAATAAAAGAGCTTTTATATAGGGTGTTTTCATCACTGTTACCTCATTTGACTAACTAATTATCTATACACTTTTTTATGAATTCATTTGTTTTTCCGGCCAGCCCCCGAAGGTGCTTGATGACAACTCCAAGGCTTATGAACAGAGTTATCTTTGATGTTCTGATCAACAAATTTATAGTAACTTTCTTTAGTATGTGTCCACCAATCATCATGAACATCTGCGCCATACTTACGGATTACCTCCTCAATCCCATCAAGGCTTACGTTTGCGGCATCATAGGCAAGGTGTATTTCACCTTCTTTGATGTTGTAACTAACTTCATCTATACCAAAAAGCTGATCTATTTCTTTTACTAACTCGTCACAGCTTTCTTCTGTGACATGGCTAAGCTTTAGATTTCGAACAACTAAATTTTGCTCTCTAACGCCAACTCTATGATCTAAATCGCTCATAATTTTTCTCCTAATGTTTGTGTGAATGCTGTTGATTGCTATCTTTCATTTCTTCCATTTTCCGGTTCATCTGCGGCATCATGTTCTCCATCATTTCTAAATGATGTTCAGTCATCTTGATTTGTTGATGCATTGGCATTTCTTCCATGTTTTTGTGCATGGATTGCATCATCTTCATCATTGAACGGTGATGTTCAACCATCATCTGCTGTTGCTTGTCAGGATCTTTTTCAGTTTTAATGGCATGGACTTCCTTTTTCATTTCCATCATCTTTTTATGCATTTCTCCCATGTTCTCATGTGGTATTGTCATGCCTTGATGCATACCAGCTTTGTTCGCACCTTCATGTTTATGCTCATTGTTTTGGGCAAATAAGCTAGTGGTTATCAGTAGTGAACCAATAAATAAAATTGATTTAATTAACGTTTTCATGATTTTTACCTTCTACACTTTTATTAAAACTTGGGATCCAACTTGGTGTCGATTCCATATACCTGTGGTACTCCGAACCAAATTCAGCAATCGCCTGTGCTTCTTCGCGTTTCGCTAGCTTGACGTAAACAACGACTAAGATCGGAAACATCGCAAGTGTTGGGATTGTCGGCCACTGCAATAAAAAGCCGAACATGATTAGAATGAAAGCTACATACTGTGGGTGGCGACATCTTGCATACCATCCAGTTGTAGCCAATTGATGATGTTTTTGCGCGTGATGCAATACATTCCATGCTGAAGACAACATAAAGAAACCTGCAACAATAAACACCATACTCACTATATGAAATGGGTCCCAATGGGCATCACCTTGAAATCCAAAGAAAGTATGTAATAAATGCCCATTTTCATGCGCAAAGAAATTTACTTCTGGATAGGTCTCCGTCAGCCACCCCGACAGAAAATAGATAGTTAAAGGAAAGCCATACATTTCAGTAAATAGGGCAACAATAAAGGCAGAGAACGCGCTTAGACTTCTCCAATCAGTTGATGTTTTTGGTTTGACAAAACTAAAGGCAAAAAAGATAAAAATTGCTGAGTTCAGTATCACCATTGACCATAAGCCATAATCATATGTTTCATTCATCACTGCTCTCCTTTTTATGTGATTCCTTACGTGCCTTTTCTAAGCCTTGTATGTAGCCATCGCGATAGGCTGCATTTTTATCCGTGAGTTCTTGAAAGCTCTCTTCCTTTTTTTCATCAGGCGCATGTGAATGATCGTGACCATGTTTACCATGACTGCCATGCATAAATACGTGCATCAAGGGGCATAGCAATAAAATCAAGTAGGGAAGAAATTGCAGCGTATGTTGACCATGCTCAAGCACTAAGAAGTAGGTCACTGCGGCAATAAGTGCCAGTGCAGCCCAGCCTGTAGGTGTTGACCAAAAATTAGGGTGTTGATTTTTCATATTGCCCTCCTAAACGACTTTTAAGACACCGCGATACATTTGCATCTGACAGTGAAACTCATGCTCTCCCGGTGACAAGTTTAATAAGGTAATTTGAGTAATTTCATTTAACTTAAGCTGTTCGCTTATATCCAATGAAGGAATAAGCATTGTTTCAGCGCAGGGGGATTGATCTTTGCGTATAAACTTCAAGGTAACAGGTTGGCTAGCAGACACCTGAATTGAGGATGGGGAATACACGCCATCCCTCACTTCAATGAGTACTTCATTACCTTGAACGATTGTTTTATTGGGTTTATATAGCCAAAACCACCAAACAATCAGCGCGATTAACATTAAGCCTAATAAGTTAATTAACATCATCGCTCTTCTCCTTAATGCTCTTTTGCTTTAAAAAAGCGAAGTCGATTTGCATTTGACACCACAGTCAATGACGAAAACGCCATTGCAGCACCTGCAATTACAGGGCTAAGCAGAATGCCAAAGAAGGGATATAGAACCCCCGCAGCAAAAGGAATCCCGGCTACGTTATAGACAAACGCGCCAAACAAGTTTTGTTTGATATTTCGTAAAGTAGCTTTGCTTACCGCTATGGCATCGGCAAGGCCATGAAGTGAACCACGCATTAGGGTAATGTCAGCACTTTCGATAGCTACATCAGTCCCTGTGCCTATGGCGAATCCAACATCGGCTAACGCTAGCGCAGGAGCATCGTTGATGCCATCTCCTGTCATACCAACAATTTCGCCACTGCCTTGTAGCTCTTTCACCTTGTTGGCTTTATCTTCTGGCAGCACCTCAGCAAGAAATTCGCTAATACCTGCTTTTTTGGCAACAGCGGCAGCGGTTTCCTTGTTATCACCTGTTAACATGATGACGCGTATACCATTAGCCTGAAGCCGTTTGATAGCAGAGATTGAGTCTGACTTAATGGGATCTGCGACAGCAATGATTGCGGCAAGTTCACCATCTACAGCAAAGTACATAGGTGTTTTGGCTTCTTTGGCTAAAGACTGGGCTTTTCCAACAAAGCCTGTGAGGTCTATGCCTTTTAACTTCATTAGTTTATCGTTACCAAAAAGCAGGACTTTATTGTTACAGTTTGCTTCTACACCAAAACCCGTAATAGCATTAAACGATTCAATTTTTAGTAACTCAATATCCTTATCTAAAGCACTTTCAACAATCGCTTGCGCTAAAGGGTGCTCTGAGCCGCTTTCTAAACTTGCTGCAAGCTGTAGTACGTCTTTTTCGTCAGTAGCTTTTGCTAAAACAATATCGGTTACCTTAGGTGCCCCTTCAGTAATAGTGCCCGTTTTATCTAAAATCATGGCAGTGATTTTAGAGGCGGTTTGCAGTGCCTCACCGTTGCGAATAAGTACTCCGGCTTCTGCTGCTTTTCCTACTCCGACCATGACAGACATGGGTGTTGCCAAGCCTAAAGCACACGGGCAGGCAATAATAAGCACAGTAGTTGCTGATACGATAGCAAAAGCAATTGCTGGCTCAGGGCCAAAGTTAAGCCATGCTAACGCACTTAACACCGAGATGATCATGACTACAGGAACGAAATAGGCGGAAATAACATCGGCCAAGCGGCCAATCGGCGGTTTTGAATTTTGCGCTCGTTTCACCATATTGATGATCTGTGCAAGCGCCGTGTCTTTACCAACGCGTGTCGCTCTAAATAAAATCATGCCTGATTTGTTCAAAGTACCAGCGACAACCTCATCTTCTTCGGCTTTTTCAACAGGCATAGGTTCGCCTGTCAGCATGGACTCATCAATAGAGGTGTGTCCTTCCAATACAACGCCATCCACGGGAATTTTTTCACCCGGCTTTACTTTCACAACATCATGAAGCAAAACCTGTTCGATACCTATCTGAACCTCTTTATTATCACGAACTACAGTTGCCGTTTTGGCCTGCAAGCCGATAAGACGTTTAATGGCCTCAGAGGTTTTACCTCTGGCTTTTATTTCTAATGCTAGACCTAAATCAATTAAGCCAATGATCATGGCGGTAGCTTCAAAATAGACATGTCGTGCCATCAATGGAACGGCGTCAGGTGCAAACACGACAACCATCGAATACACCCAAGCTGTACCTGTTCCTAAAGCTATTAGAGTGTCCATATTAGCGGAGTGGTTTTTAAAGCTTTTCCATGCTCCTACATAGAAATGCTTACCTGAAAAATACATAACGCCAAAAGTTAAAATGCCTACAACTAGCCAAGACATGCGTTCAAGGTTTGTTTCAACCGTCATTTCTCCAACCACAATGCTGTAGATCATCAAAGGAACGCCGAGTGAAAGGGCAATAAACGTATCGCGCATTAGCTTTTTGTAATATGCCCAATCCGCCGCCTCTTTCTCATCAAGCGCATCTGTTGCTGAGCTATCATCAATTGGCTTCGCGTTATACCCCACTGACTCAACAGCTTTGATCAATTCTTCTGTTTTAGCTGTCCCATAAACTGTTACTGTCCTATCAGCAAAATTCATTTCCGCACTGACGACTCCAAGAGTTGCCTTCAACGCCCCTTCAATTTTGCCTACACAGCTAGCACACCCAGCGCCTTCAATGATAAGCTGTTGGTTATGTGATACTTTCTCCAACGTATTCTCCTTAGTTTTACACGAAGAGGATTGAGCTTTTGCCTGACAGCAACAGCCTGATTCAGTTTTTATATTTGTGTTAGTAGCCACCCTTTTTCCTCCTATGCTTTTTTAATTTGCTCAAAGTTTTCGATGAGATGACAAACCATGTTTGCAGTCGGTGCCTTGTCTTCCATTTCTTCCCACTGAGAAAGCGCAGAAGACATTTTTCCTCGAAGTGCCAACATTGCTTGAAACTGCTTTTCTGTTTCTTCAAGCCGCTCTTTGATCAGGCTTCTGACTAATGGGCACGCACTTTTACCATCTTCAGATTCATTAATAATTTCCTTGATATCTGCAACGGAAAAACCAAGGTTTCTGGCACTTAAAATGAATTTAAGTCTCGATACTTCTTTATTCGAGTATGACTTGTAGCCGTTCACTGACTTAGCAGGTTTTAACAATCCTAATCTGGTGTAATAGCGCACCGTATCAGCAGTCGTTCCAAGGCTTTTTGCCAGCTCCGCAACTTTCATATTCACTCCTCAGTTTTTAGCTAAGTTTGTACTCTCATCTTCAGCTTAGACCTGTGTCTAAGACACAGGTCAAGTACTAATTCTAGTGAATAAGCTAAAAACTAATTTTTTGGTAAAAGAGAAATCTCGGCCAAAATCGACAGCATTAAGTACTGTAAATGGCAATAGTTTGAGAATTTTCATAGTGCCTTCAAAATATCGTACTAATCGTTCAAAACAATTGATTATTTAAATCAATGAATAAGTCATTCTATTTTTGATGGGAGTGGCGAAAAAAAGACGCACTGATCCCGTGATTAGCCAATAATTGGTGGACGATAAAGTAAGAGATGGATACCAGATTTTGGTAGAGGTGTACGCTGTAGAAATAGCTCAGAGTAAATATTGCAAATACCTTCCTCTTGCGCTTGCACAAGATAGGCATTTAAATGAAAGCTTGAACAAAATCCCCCCTCACAACAAACACAATCACTAGCTTTGCATTTTTCACAGACTTCATCACCATGACGGTGTTTAGAGTCTTGCGAGTTTACAGTGTGATAGTGACTATTGTCATTCATTGATTGATGGTGAATATTTTTGCTTCGTTGCATAATATGCGTGTCGGAAGATCCATTTTGATGTTCTTCACAATTCATTGGCTTAGCTGTAGCAAAACTATGCTGCGTAAGCAACACAGTTATTATCACTATTTTAAACCACCTGAAAAGTCCAAACATTATCATTCCTTCTTTAGCTCCTACAATATTAGCCACTTTATAAAAATAATTTTATGATCTTGATCAACCTTTGAACTAAAACCTAAACTTTTTACTTTTTTAAACAGCTTAAACTTAACAAGTATAAAAGGGGTGTCTAATTTAGACTCATGAGATTGAAGCCAAGCATGAGCACCATTAAAAAAATAAAAACCCTACGCTCATAACTAGGTATTGAGTAAGGGATCATTTTTCCAATTGTTCAGCTTTAAGCACAGTACTTTGCAACAATCGGTTCTATCCCGAGCACACCCAATTCCCGTTCATCAAAAGTGATAAAATGGCCTATTGTACGTCTTTCAATGGCGATGTTTTTTGGCTTGACTCTTTAACCTTAAACATTCGCCAACTTTACTTCTTAGCTGATATTCCACCTTGATAGGTATACACCAGACTGGCACCGACTGAAAACAAGAAGTAGCTTACTATTACTGCTCTTAGTTCTTTCCAAAAAAACTATTAGCTAGGCCTTTTCTAACATAACTAAAATGGTTTAAATCCCAAAAAACGAAAGCTACCATCAATATAGTTGCGGTAGCTCTCATCAAGTCAATATAGTATTTCTTCACATCAGAGCCAGAACTTGATACCTGCAACAAAAGCAGTATCACGCGTACTTTGCCCATTTAACTTCGCAAAGTCGGCTGTATTACCAAATTTATTTGTCCACTCAACGCCAACATAGGGAGCAAACTGGCGGGTAAACTCATAACGAACCCGAAAACCAATAGCACTGCTAGATAAGCCACTACCAAGGTTATTTTGGACGTCATCCTTACCGTAAAGCGTCAACTCTGCTCGTGGTTGAACAATTAACTTTTGAGTAAGTAATAGCTCATACTCAGCTTCGATCGAAAATGCACTATTACCTTGCTCTCCTAAATACGCAGTCATATCAATTTCAAACCAGTAGGGGGCTAGACCTTGTAAACCAAAAGCTAGCCATTTGCGGTTTTCACCTTCGTTATTGTAATCAAGTCGAATACCGACTTGTGTATCCCAATAAGCAGATATTGCGTGGCCCCATAGAAAATCTGTTTGGTTCTCCTCTAAATTACCTTCGCTAAAATCTCCCTCAGTTTTGATGACTAATCTATCAAAAGTAGTGCCATACCATGCCTGAAAGTCAAAAACACCTGCGTTTGTTTGCTCATTATATTCAAGACGATCCCCTAGTAGCGCGTAAAATGAATGCTCATCTGCCAAAGTCAGTCGTTTGTCGCTATTGAGTGCATAAGGACCTTCAGTCAATGTTGTACCTGCGGCATAAGCATGAGGGTCTCTAGCATCTTTAGGTGCATCTCCACCTTGTGCTTGCATTTTAGAATCACCCATCTCAGTCATCTCATCTTTTGCAGATACAGATACACTTATAAGGGGCAAACCTATTAATAATAGTTTTAACGTATTGGTTAGTATTAATTTTCTCATGATACAACTACCTCTCTAAACATACCTGCATCCATGTGGAATAATAAATGGCAATGCCATGCCCAGCGACCTACGTCATGAGGTGTTGTTAAAAAACTAATTCTTTGCGCTGGTTGTACAGGGATAGTATGGCGACGAACCTGTACATCACCTTTTTCATTCTCCAAATCGCTCCACATACCATGCAGGTGCATTGGATGTGTCATCATTGTATCGTTTTGTAAAATAACTCTTAAACGTTGATTATGCTTCATGTGAACTGGCGTGCTTTTTCCAAATTCCAAACCATCAAATGACCAGCTATAACGCTCCATGTTTCCAGTTAAATGTAATTCAATTTCAGCCTCTGGCTCTTGCTGGTTTGTAATTCCCTCAAGAGAATGTAAATCTGCAAGTGTTAAAACACGGCGTCCATTTTTACGTAAACCTATACCGGGATCATCAAGGTTTGTTCTAGGCATATCAACACGCATATCAACAGAAGCTCCATACTCTGTTTTTGCATGACGCACTTTAGTGCTAGCAACAGCTAATGGGTTTTTAGTCATTCCATGTTTACTATGATCCATTGCCATCGCTCCATGACCCATTGCACTATGATCCATTTTATTAGAATTCATGCCCGACATACCTGCCGTATCAGCCATTGTAGAATGCACACTATCATGGGTCATATTGCCCATCATATCTGTCATCGTTAACCACTCAACGGGGTCTAAAGAAGGTACTGGTGCATCAACGTTAGGTGCCATTGATAAAGTACCTTTAGCATAACCTGAGCGATCCATGCTTTGTGCAAAAATCGTATATGCATCATTTTTTGGCTCGACAAGTACATCATAAGTTTCACCGGGACCAAATCTAAATTCATCTACTGTCACAGGTTCAACATTTTGTCCATCAGCTTGTACAACTGTTAACTTCAGCTCAGGTATTCTTACATCAAAAAACGTATTGCTAGAACCGTTAATAAATCTAAGCCTAACCTTTTCGCCAGCTTTAAACATTCCACGCCAATTTGTCAAAGGCGCACAACCATTCATTAAAAAAGTCATTGCAGATGCTGATAAGTCTGCAAGATCTGTAGGGTTCATTCTCATTTTATTCCACATTTCCCGGCGTTGTAGCGCATTTGAAACGCTGCTATTTGAAATGTCATCAAAAAACTCTGGAACAGTAGGTTGATTAAAGTTAAATACATCGCTCTGTACTTTTAACTTGCGAAACAAATCCATTGGGTCATCATCAGTCCAATCAGACAATTGAATGACATGCTCATTGTCAGCACTAATAATATCCTTTTCTCTTGGCTCAATAATTAATGCGCCGTACATACCTGTCATTTCTTGAAAGCCACTGTGTGAGTGATACCAATATGTGCCGCTTTGTTGCAGCTTAAATTTATAAACAAAGGTTTCACCCGGCATTATACCTTTAAAGCTAATACCCGGTACGCCATCCATTTGATACGGAAGAATGATCCCATGCCAATGAATTGAACTCGGCACTGATAATTTATTAGTTACCCTGATAGTAACGTCATCACCTTCTCTGAGGCGCAAGGTAGGAGCTGGTATTGAGCCATTGATTGTTGTAGCCATTCTTACAACACCTGTGAAGTTTACGGGTGACTCATCTATCACTAAATCTATTACTTCTCCACTTAGTTCGGGCGCAGTACCTGTTGAAGTTCCAGCAATCAAAGATGAAGCTGCATGAAGAACACTTGGAAAAGCAGCTAATACACCGCCAGCAGCTAATCCTTGTACAAAGCGTCTACGTGGCGTAGAAACTTGATGTAATGGATTGTTGTTTCTCATTTTACTCTCCGTTGTTTGACCAATAAATTAATGTGACCAATGAATGTGCTTAATCTTCCATTCACCATTTTGTTTTTCCAGCACCATCGTTTCCATGCCTTGATAATCGCGTTCAACACCTTTATGAGTACCTGTAGTTTGACTGCGCGACGCAGAGATAGCGGTATTTCCAAGTATCGTCACTTGATGTTCAAGTGTGTCGCTCTTCATCGCTGCTAAATACTTCATATCCGACAACATATGATGATGAGCATATTCATCAGCGCTCCTTTCAACGCGGCCTCCCTCGAAAATGGTGACATCATCCGCTAACTGCGCTCTAGCCTGTTTTTGATTGCCAGTTTCAAGTGCTTGATGAAATGCCAAAACAACTTTTGCGGCAGGGGTATCTATACCTTTAAACAAACCTTTGTCTTTGTTCTTATCACCATGAGCGTTTGTTGCGAAACTAAACGTCATTAATAAAACGAGTAATATATTTATTGTTTTCATTTTCATTCTCTCTTTTAGGTTTTAATTTGCAGGGCCAACAACACTAGTAAGCCCAGCCGTTACAGATAAAATGGCAAAAGCTACTACCATTTCTATCGAGATAGATTTAGATAAAGCCTCTCTGCCTTGACTATTTTTAAGTTGTGGAACGAGTATTAGTTTATGTTTAGCAGCAAGTGCCAAAATAGACACTACAAGAGCCAATTTAAACAACAGTGTTTGTCCGTAACTTGAGCTTATTAGTGCATCAAGACTTCCGACCAATTGAATCACGAGCCAGAGGCCTGCTACCAACAATAGGCTCAATGTAAAACTTGCTTGTTTGCCAAAGCTTTCCATCAGCAAATGAAGTTCTGCATAACTTAGCTGATGGCAAGCCTGTTTTAGTGGCAATAACGCCCCAAACCACCATGCCATAACGAGCACATGCAAAATAAGCAAGCCTTTTTCAATTGTGCCTAACTCAGAAATATGACCCAGTAACGTGAATGAGTATGCAAGGATTAATAAACTCAACATTAAAGCGCTTTGTTTTAAGTACGAGTTCACAGCGAATTTGAACCTTAAAGCTAAAGCGATTATTGCGGTAACTAGCCCAAGCGCTCGAAGCAAAGCTCCAGTGCCGACAGAGGAGTCCCACATAATAGCCAATATATCAGCGTCTATCGCCCCCTGAATTCCCTCTTCTGCCATTGCACCAGTACTGGCAAAGAACCAAGTAATATTAGCGATCAAAGCCATAACTATATAAGTTCTTGTCCACGTTAAATTCGCTATTACAGCATTACTATGAGATTCATTATGCTCAAAAATTTGTCTGAAAAATGTATAGCCGGCAATACAGGCAAAGCCGACGTAAAATACAATTTTTGACAGTACAATGACTGTATTCCAGATATACATTTCCATATCAATCACACAGCCTTACTAATGAACCATAAAGCCGAAGCTATCTTTCATTTTATGTCCATCTTTACCTAAATAGGTCACATCAACGATATAGTTTGTTGGAGCTAATTTAGGTAGTTCCCATGAAAACTCTCTGGAAGCTTCTTTTGATGGTTTAAAGTCAAATTTAATATTTTCACCTTTTTTATTTTTCAACGTAACTTTAACTACACGTACCTCTTTGCTAAATCCCAATGTCAATTTTTCTGGAGTATTCATTAGCATTGCATTATCAGCAGGCACGCTTTTTTCAAGATGCACATGTGCAAATACTGCACTACTAAAAACAACACTGATTATGGTTAAAAGTTTAATTAATGTTTTCATATATACCTCTATTTATTTAATGGATTAACGACTAAATTTATCTTTGAAAATTTGATTACTTGGAATCCCAGCATCTATAATTATTTTTTCCACTTCACTCATCATTGCTTCTGGACCGCATAAGTAAAACTCAGCCAAATGTAGTTCTGATTTTTGGTTCATATACGGCAGAAGTACTTTTTGAACATAGCCTGAGTGCCCTTGCCATTCTTCTGAAGGATTAGAAAGAGTAGGAATATAAGAGAAGTTTTTATGCTTCTCACTCAGTGACTTCAATTCATTATGGTATAGCAAGTCATCTTCAGTTCGCGCACCATAGATAAGAGTCAAACCACTTTTATCTTTATGCTTTTTCAACTGTTCAAAAATAATAGACCTCAGTGGTGCAAGTCCTGAACCCGCACCTATAAACACGCGACTAACTTTTTTATTTGAAGTGGCATAAAAATCAGAAAAAGGGCCTCTTGCAGTTATCGTTTCACCTACTTGGAGTGAACCTAAATAACTTGAACCTATTCCTGCTTTAAAACCATTCTTTGCGGTCTGCCAACGGATATTAAACATTAACTCATCAGACTCCTCGTCAAAGTTAACTAATGAGTAGTGGCGAGTTACACCGTTATGAGAAAATTTTCCATGATAGTAGCTATCCCAGTATTTTTCATAGCACTCTGGCATATCATCTGGACGTAAGCTATTCATCCCTGCTGGCACATCAAATTGCATATATGCACCAGCTTTAAATGCCAACTGTTTGCCTGATTTCAGCTTAAATTTCACTTCCTTGATAAAAGGAGTAATGAAATTAGTCGCAACCACAACTAGCTCATGATTTTCAATATTGCGATCAGTATTAACTTCAATCGAACTAATTTCAGAAAACCTATGCTGACATCCAAGCCGATAACCTTCCTTAAGTTGCTCCTGAGATAAATGTTCCTGTTCAGATAGTGTGATAGGTAATTTAGTTGAACTTAAGAACACGCATTTGCCACAAGTACCGCCACCACCGCAACCTGAAGGAAGGTATACATGTGAACTAGCTAGCCCTTCTAATACAGTTGAGCGACCAACTGCTGAGATGTCAGTAATAGTATTTTCATTGGAAAACGTCACTGCCACTTTTTGCCTGTTAGTGCCCCAACCTAGCTTCAGTAAACCACTTCGATACTGTTGTATCAGCCAAGTAACACCAGTAATTGAAAGGAATAGCGTTGCAAAAGCAAATGCAATGATCAACCAATGGTTAAATCCTCCAGAATTGCCATAGTCCATAAAGTGAAGCTTCATCATCAGATCTTTCAATCTGAAATCATCATTGGCATGGCGAAGTACTTGACCTGTAATACTATCTAAATAAATAGTTGTATTGTTCTCATCCTCAACGGCAACTTGCCACATAGGATTTTGCTGCCTTACGTGATCAGAAAACGGAGGTTGAGATAACACTGGAGTAGTTAACTTACCCTGTCCTGAGTAGGAGTTTTTTGCCAAAGTTAGTACTTGTTCTTCAGACAAATTAAATGGCTTTCCTGTTACAGCATCAAATAGCTTTGAGTGGCGTTCTTGATAGCTATGCTGCCCCTTATCGAACACAAAATGATAGTAAGGCTGATGTAAAACCCATATAAGGTTTACTTCCTGCGGAGCATTACTAGTAATGTCTTTAATAGGGAATAGGTCAAAGCCTGTAATGCTACCTTCATGATGAGAATGAACTCTAAGTTCATTACCACTGGCTTTACTGTGATCCATCAAATTGAAGTAAAGGCCCGTTCCCAACCAAATAAGCAGTTGTAAACCAACAAATAAAGAAAGCCACTTGTGTATCGTTGTATTTAACTTAAATAGTCGCATCAAATGACTCTCTTTTTATTTGGGGAAAGCACTCGGTAATAAGTCAATACTGCGCCAGTAATTGCTCCCATTAGACCTAGAGTTGCGACCAAGAACAAAAACCAGTTAGATACGTTTTCTCCATCATAGTAATCCATAATGTGGAACCGCCACATCCAATCAAACAATCGCCAGTAATCATGACGCTTGGCAACAAGTGATCCTGTTTGTTGACTTATATAAAATGTCGGTGTGGAGAATTGCTCAAACGTCACTCTCCAAACAGGTAAATGCCTTGGGGACAACTCAGCAGGCAAGTTTGTCGCTGACTTAATCAACCTTATGCTGTCGATTTGATGATTCAGCACATAATGGTATTGTGCGATTTCTTTAGCCTTGGTTTCATCTACAAGGGCCTGAACAGCTCCAGTTTTAGCATCTATTGCTACTTTTCCATTTTCTCCATTAATAAAAGAATACAAAGGACGGCCCATACTTTGAGTAAGTGTAACTTGGCTAGCTTTAGGATAATCCGCAGCTAGCTTTACAATGGAGTAATCCATACTTGCTAAATCTATTTTGGCTTCCTCACTCTTAGCCAAGGTTTCGCCGTGTATATAGTGAATATCCATAGTCACCATATACACACCAGTAATCGACCAGAAAAGGAATTGTATCCCTACAAATGCCATTAGCCATTTATGGTACTTCCTAGCTTTTCTAAGCATTGTTTTTTAGCTCCGAGTTAGAAAGTTCCTTGTTAAAGGCGTTTACTTCGGGCTTTTTAACGATTGAATAAATCGCGGGTAAAACAATTAGAGTTAGCAGGACTGCACTTGTCATCCCACCTACCATTGGTGCAGCAATACGACTCATTACCTCAGAGCCTGTTCCTGTACCATATAAAATAGGCATTAGGCCGATAATGATTGTCGCTACTGTCATCATTACAGGACGAACACGTAATCCAGCACCGTGCAATAAGGCATCTTGATATTCATCTTCTGAGATGAGTTCTGCTCGCTCTTTCGCTTTTTCCTTAAGTTCAGCGAGCGCCTGATTGAGATATACCAACATTATTACGCCAATCTCAACAGCTACTCCAGCCAGAGCAATAAAGCCTACACCAACTGCTACAGAGAAGTTGAACCCTTCTAAATACATCAACCATAACCCACCGATCATTGCCATCGGTAAAGTCACAATGATGATCGCAACTTCGCTAAACGCTCTGAAGTTCAAATAAAGCAAAATAACAATAATGGCGAGCGTCAATGGAACAACGTAAGTAAGCTTGGCTTTGGCTCTTTCCATATATTCGTATTGTCCGGCCCAAGTAATCGAATAACCTGCTGGTAATATAAGATTTTTAGCTAAATGCTCTTTTGCACTTTCAACATAAGTACCTACGTCAACGCCCTCTATATCAATGAACGTCCAACCATTAATACGTGCATTTTCACTCTTGATCCCCGGAGGGCCTACTTCTACTTTTATTTCAGCTACGTCACCTAGTGCGATGCGTTGTCCATTTGGAGTGACAACAGGCAAGCGCGACAACTGCTCTGGAGAGTCACGATAATCTTGTGGGTATCGCAAGTTGACAGGATAACGCTCTTGACCTTCTATTGTTTGAGTGACATTCATCCCACCAATAGCAGTTGAAACTACTTGTTGTACGTCATCGATGTTTAATCCAAAACGACTTGCTTTCTCACGAGAAATATCAACTTTGATATATCGTCCACCTGCAACTCGTTCAGAATAAACTGAAGCGGTTCCTGTCACCTCTGGTAACAATTGCTCTATTTGTTGCCCTATCTCTTGAATCGTATTTAAATCAGCTCCTGCTACTTTAATACCTACTGGCGTTTTAATACCTGTTGCCAACATATCAATACGAGTTTTGATTGGCATAACCCAAGCATTCGTCAAGCCCGGAAACTTAACCAACTTATCAAACTCAGCTTTTAGAGATTCTGTTGTAACTCCCTCACGCCACTCTTCTTGAGGCTTCAACTGAATGAAGGTCTCAATCATAGTTAGAGGCGCGGGATCAGTTGCAGTTTCAGCTCTTCCTACTTTACCAAATACTGTTTCAACTTCTGGCACTGTTTTAATTAGCTTGTCTGTCTGCTGTAGAATTTCTCTTGCCTTACCAATGGAAATTCCCGGATAGGTAGTCGGCATATACATAAGATCGCCTTCGTCTAAAGGAGGAATAAATTCACTACCAATTTTATCGACAGGCCAAAAACCAACAATCGTCACTAATATTGCTGCTACTATTGTCGATTTAGGAAACTTCATAACTTGCTTTAAAACAGGCATGTAGATAGCAATAAGCAGTCTGTTTAAAGGGTTTTTCTTTTCTGAAACAATTTTTCCTCGAATAAAATACCCCATTAAAACAGGAACTAATGTTATCGCTAAGCCTGCTGATGCGGCCATTGCATATGTTTTTGTGTAAGCAAGTGGAGAAAACATTCTTCCTTCTTGCGCTTCCAAAATAAATACTGGCAAGAATGAGACTGTAATGATGAGCAAACTAAAAAATAGTGCTGGACCGACTTCACTTGCAGCTTTCGAGACTATTTGCCAACGATTTTCATCCGTTAGCGGTGTCTTTTCCATATGCTTATGCATATTTTCAATCATCACTATTGCGCCATCTGTCATCGCACCAATTGCAATAGCGATACCACCTAATGACATAATATTCGCATTGATACCTTGCATATGCATGATGATAAATGAAGCTAAGATGCCAATAGGTAGAGTGACAACTGCAACAATCGAAGATCGCAAATGAAACAGAAATGCAACACATACAATCGCGACGACAGCAAGCTCTTCGAGCAATTTACTCCATAGGTTTTCTACCGCCTCTCCTATTAAGCCAGAGCGATCATAAACCGTAACTATTTCAACTCCTTCGGGTAAACCTTTTTTTAACTCTTCTAATTTGGCTTTTACTCCATCAATAGTTTTTTGTGCGTTTTCACCAAAGCGCATAACAACAACACCACCAACGACTTCTCCTTCACCATTTAGTTCAGCAATGCCTCGTCTCATTTGTGGACCTAGGTTGACTTCCGCCACATCGCCAATGGTAAGCGGGGTTCCTTGTGCGTTAACACCAAGAGGGATCAACTCTATGTCGGAAATACTTTTGATATAGCCAGTTGCGGTAACCATGTACTCTGCTTCCGCCATTTCAACAACTGAGGCACCTGTTTCTTGGTTACCACGTTTAAGTGCCATTTGAATGTGACTAAGTGGTATACCGTAGGCTCTTAATTTATCGGGATCGACTTGTATTTGATATTGTTTAACCATGCCACCAACAGCAGCAACCTCAGAAACTCCCGGTACAGTTTGCAATTCATATTTTAAGAACCAATCTTGAATACTACGCAATTGGCTAATATCTAAGCTGCCCGTTTTGTCTACAAGGGAATATAAATAAACCCAGCCAACGCCTGTGGCGTCAGGTCCTAGTTGTGGGCGTGCGGTAGCAGGTAGCGAAGGGGCTACTTGACTTAAATATTCAAGTACTCTGCTCCTTGCCCAATATAAATCGGTGTCTTCATCAAAGATGACATAAACAAAGGAGTCTCCAAAAAATGAATACCCCCGAACTGTAATAGCCCCCGGAACTGACAGCATTGCTGTTGTTAAAGGGTAAGTAACTTGATCTTGCACTACTTGTGGTGCCTGACCGGGATAATTCGTTTTAATTATCACTTGAACATCAGAAAGATCTGGTAATGCATCAACTGGTGTATTTTTAATTGAGAATAACCCACCACCAATCAAAATTAAGGTAGCTAAGATGACAAAAAAGCGATTACCTATCGACCACCTAATAATTGATTCAATCATTATTTATCTCCTAACTTAATGATTTGAATGGTCAACAGCACTTTTAGGTTCATGCTTTAGTTGCTCATTTGATTCAAGATAGATTTCAGTGATAACCAAATTATTTCTCACCTCAAAAGTGAAAGTGACGTTATCACCAACATTGAAATCAACTATTTCTATATTGTCCGCGACTATAAAATCCATCGTCGCAGCAGGTCTATCCCATTTCTCTATTGGGCCTCGGCTAATATTTAGAATACGCGTATCAACATTAATCGCATTGATTAGACCTGATACTGTTGCAAAAGATACTTCTTCACTCATATCAGCAGACTCACTCATGATATGAATTCCAGTAATTTCATATCCACCATCTTCGGTTTTACTCACCTCAAAGTGCAAAGATTGACCAGACTTTAATGAGTCAATATCAACTTTTTCAGCCACAGTAAAATCCATAACCATCTCAGGCCAATCCCAAGCTTCAGCGGGGCCGTGACTGATATTAACCATGCGATGCCCAGTCATAACACTATTAACATCTCCTTGCATCCAAACAGAGTTGGGCACTTCATCGTGAGTCATTCGTTTAAAGTCAGAGCTTTTACTTGATTCAGAATCAATCAAGAATTGAGCTGATGTCACCACAACATCATCTTCATTAAGGCCCTCTAAGATTTCGATACTATCGATATCAACACGGCCAATAGTCACTTCAATAGATTTAAACTGGCCATCCCCTAACGCAAGTACAACTCTGTCTTGTTTACCTGTTCGAATAACAGCTTCTTTAGGCACAAGTATGGTGCTATCAGCTTGATTAGCGTGAATAGAGACTTGTGCGAACATGTTTGGTTTTAATTGATAGTCAGGGTTGTCAAACTTCAACCTCACTCTGAGTGTGCGTGTTTTACTGTTCAAGGTTGGATAGACATAATCAACGACACCAGCCCAGTCCTCACCGGGTAAATAGTCAAGTGTCATTGATACAGGAAGTCCCTCTTTAATTAAGGCTGCGTCACGTTCAAACACTTCTGCTTCAACCCAAACTTGATCTAGCTGACCAATGCTTAATATGGTGTTTCCCGGCTTTACATAAAAACCCTCTCTAATCTTCAAACCATCAACAACACCTGCCTGAGGGGAGTAAAAGGTGATGTTTTGCTGAACCTTTCGTGTCTTTTCTAGCTTTTGAATAAAGTCTGCTGAAAGCTGTAACGCTTTAAGCCGATCTTTGGCCGCCGCAATTAAGGAACTATTATTGCGCTTTATAGCTATTAATAGTTCTTCTTGCGCGTTAACTAGCTGAGGAGAATATAGTGTATATAGAGGCTGCCCTTTCTCAACAGGATTACCTGCGGCTTTGACGTAGAGCTTTTCTATCCAACCATCTACACGTGGATGGATGTGAATTAGCTTATCTTCATCATATTGAACGTAACCTACGGTTGATATTTCAGTATGCATATTTTTAAGCTCAACAGGAGCAGTGCGAACCCCAAGATTATTCACTACATGAGGCGCGATTTTTACGGCTCCGGGGCCAAAGTCATCACCAGATGATCCTTCTTCATACACAGGAATTAAATCCATACCCATAGGCGACTTACCGGGCTTGTCACGACGGTAATTAGAATCCATCGGTGCAACCCAATACAGCGGTTTTTTCTCTCCTGATGTAGCTTCATTGCCATTACCGCTTGAACCTGTACCTTGATATAAACTTAATGCTCCAGCACCTAGTGCAGCACCAATGATGATGGCGGCTACTAGTTTCAAATTTGGTGTTTTAGTATTCGTTGACATTATTTTTCTCCAAATTGCTGATTGGATAAGTGCTGATTCATTCTGTGTGAAGTTTGCATCGACTTATGTTCAGCATTTGAGTTAGATTGAGAATGCGCAAAGAAATAGTTGATACGAGCAACTGTTTTAAGTGCGTCAACATCAATTCTTAAGGCTGATATTCTGGCATTTAATTCTGCGATTCTTGCTCGAACAACTTCGGCAAAATCGCCATCATCATTTGTGTAAGCTGTCAATGACGCTTCTGCTTGGTCATGAGTTTGTTTAAGGAGTTGTTCTTGATAGATAGATTGCCTATCAGATAAACGCTTAAGCTGTCTAAGCTCCTTTTCCACCATACTGATCATTTGCTTTGTCAGTAATAGTTTCTCGGTTTTAATAGTCTCTGAATCTGCAATAGAAGCTGCAACTTGCTTATCTTGTCTGTTCTCGGTGAACAAGGGTAAATCAAACGTTACTCCAACAGAAAATAAATCAGCTCGGCTATCACCAGAGGGCATATTGTCACGATAGGCATAACTAGCATTAACACCCCATTGCGGCTCATATTGCTGTTTAGCTAACTCAACTGCTTTTTCTGAAGCTTTGCGTTTTATATCAATTGCAAGTATGGCTGGGTGATTCGAAAGCTCCTGAGCCAATAGATTTCTTGAGTAATTAGATGCTTTTAGGACTGTTGAATTGTTCAAATGAATTGTAGGCAACTTTTTAGAAACCCTAAACTCTAATGGTTGCGTATCAAAGTTGAATGATTCATTCAAGCCAGCAGCATCGTAGATATGAAGCCACTCATTAAGGCGAGCGATTGTTGTTTCTAGTTTCTGCTTTTGCGAAGTTAATCGGTCATCTAACTGCACGATTTCCAATTGAGCACGAATAACATCTTGTTGTCTGGTTTTACCAACAACATTTGAGTAGCTAGCTTTAGTAACTTCCGCCATCTGCTCAAAGAGCGCCCAATCCGCTTCAATCAATTTAATGGTTTGTTGGGCTAAGTAAGCATCTAACCATAACTGTGATACTTGGCTTATCAGTTTAGCCTTACGATCCTCTCGTAGCAGTGGAAATTTCGTTGACTCAATTTTTAATTGCTCTTGTTTAATCTTTAAACTATCACCTCTAGGAAACATTTGAGAAACACCAACCTTTAGTTGAGTCATTCCTTCCTGATCTAAGTCCCAAGTATCTGTTGGTAAATTCATTATCCCTAGTGATACTTTGGGGTCAGGCAAAGTACCTGAAGCGATACTTCTATTTTCAACCGCGCTTTGTTTTAACCGACTCCCATGAAGCCAAGGATCATTTTGCTGAGCCAAGGTGATAGCTTGTTCAAGTGACACTACTTTCTCAGCTTGAGCTGAGAATACAGACAAGCCGAGCATTAGCGAAGTTGAAAGTAGAGTAAGGCTTGAAACATTTAATCTCATTAGAATTGCTCCTCATAAGCCTTAACTTCTGCATATACTTTACTCGTTCCATCTTTAAATAAAATTAATACGTTATATGACATAAAGCGGTCGCCGACTTCCATACCCGGAGAGCCAACAGGCATTGCTGGGACAGATAATCCAATCGCATTGGGGTGCTCTTCTGACAAGAACTGCTGAATAAACTTAGCCGGTACATGACCTTCAAAGGCAAACCCATTTCTACTCACTGCCGTGTGGCATGAACGGTAATTAGGTTTGATACCATACTTAGTTTTGATGTTGCCGATGTTTCGGAAATCTTTGGAATGCGCAACGATCCCTTTGTCTTCAATATGAGTTATCCATTTTTTACAACACCCACAAGTTGGGGTTTTATAAACGATTAACTCCAAAGGTGTTACGTCGTTATTGTGTGCATGCTTATGTTCATTAGCGTTTGCAAACGCAGGTGAAAGCAGCATTACAACTGCTATTTTTAAATACTTATTGATCATTTTTGCCCCCAGACGTCGCTGGAAAATAGCTATAGCGCTACGACGCTATATTGACTAACAGAAAAATTAATTACATGTGTGCGAAATTTGGACGCACTAATCCTGTATTAGGCAAAAATTGGTGGACGATAAAGGGAAGTGGAAATTGAATGAGGTTGTTTAGATTGCATAGCAGCTACAGATTCACTCAATATTTGAATATCTGTCGAGTCAACACTGGAATTTAGGACTGTCGTAGATGAGCAAGCATTTGCAGGACAAATACATTCAACGTCACAACAATCTTCTGATTGACCATTACTGCTTTTATTCATATCACCATGATCCATGTTCATGTTCATGTGTGATTCATGAGAACCTGATGACATTTCGCAAGGCATAGCAGAATACGCAAATGCTTGCCCTACAAAGGCAAACAGCATAAGCGTTATCACTAAGACTTTTGAAAATGCTTTAGACATAAAATTCTCATAAAAATATACATGTCTATGCTAATACAAATTTTCGAATAAGTAAATTGATGTCATGTAAACATTTATGAATATTTGACTAACGTCAACTTTTTCAAAGAGGTAAGTGACAAATAATAATCTCATCAGACTTCTTATCTTCGTTATTCAATGGCTTTTATTTTGAGACTTAAGTTGCTCTCTCATTTCTAAAACTCGATCTACCGAATAAGCTCCCGCCCTCATAACAACCAGTTCAACAAACGAAATATCAATTAACTTATGGTCAGCATCAATCACATAACAACTCTCACTATGTGTGTATATTTCTAACTTATCCTCATCAGCAGATTTGCTAACAATCTTTGAAGTTACCATTTGCTCAAATGGCCGAAATCTGAATGTTTCATCGTCAATAACAACCCCTGACAAAAACTCCCCAAGAAATGATTTTTCAAAGTCTTTATAGTCATAGACCGAGAGTATGTAAGCATCCTTTAAATATGTTTTGTCCATTTGTTACTCCCTACTAATAGCCAGCAGGGAGCATTTCTCGCAACTCTAATAGCTCATTTGGAGAGTACATACACTCATGCATTAAATTGAACTCAAATACATCTACATCAAACTTTTGGGGTTCTGCATCTAAGATATAAAAGTCAGCACCAAAAGTTCTATATTCAGGACCGTTTACTTCCATGACTTTCGTGGAAAACAAAGCCTCACCTTTTTTACCGTTCTTACTATCCTCAGCAAAAGTAGCGTAAAGCACCTGTTCAACCTTATCTTCTAAGTCAGATTTAATTGAGATAAGTGTTGCGTTAGTTAGTTTTACTCTTGGTCTCATGCTTTTGCTTCCTTCTTATCTTCTAGGCAAAACGGGCGGAAAAAACTAAGGTACTTAACTCCATTAACTTTTAGTAAATTGTTGTCAGCATCAAAATGTGACAGAACGCTAGACTGATACAACGAAATATATTTTTCATAATCGATGGTGTTAAAAAAATTGGTATCGACACGTCGTGCATGGAAAACAAGAGCTTGCTGATCGATACGAACAATGAACTTTTGATCACCATCTAGATTTTTAACCTGTAGACATAAATCAGGTTTGTGCCAATCAGATACAAAGGAAGGAATCAGTGGGAAGCCATATACCAAATAGCGCATACCTTCGATTTTGAAGGTTGTTGGATTGAACTGAGCCTTATTTACTTTGCCGCTACGGAATAATTCAAGTGTCAACACCAGCCAGTGCTCATGCTTAGAAAATGTATTTCCTTCAGAAATACAGCCTTCGAACTCACTATCATGGTTTACATGATTGATGTACATGTATTTTTTAATGTCATTCAAGGAAAGCTTTTCAACCGGAAACTTTGAAGCTATGAGCCTGAAATAACAACCATGAACTTTTAAATCTGCATATTGAACTATCAACGGATCATCAAAAGCATCGAAATATGGTCGCCACTCCAGCCTAAAGTCAGCACCAGTGTTTACAATAAACTTGGCATCTTCTGGCAACCCTAATACTTGGTATATCACTGAAACTAACTCTAATGTTTCGATATCTACCAGCATCAGGCTTTCAATACGGTTTGCCATTGACTCAATTTCTTTATGAAGCGATTCAATAATTTCTTGATCATCGTATTCATTGATCATTAAGTATTTCAGGGAATCGTGCTTTAGAATTGAATCCAGTTTTTTCTGTTCAAATGCTTCAGTGAGGCTATTATGGGTATCAGAAAAATGAGGGCAGTTATAAACACCTCTAGCCCACAGGCCTTGGGCGTAAAGATCAGGAAACTCTAATAACTCAGCAAACTCTTTTGCTTGTTTATTGAGTTTATTCTTTAATTGATAAAGTGAGATCATTTAGTTCTCCAAACAACTTTCTAATAAACAATGGCCTACCAACACATTGCTTTATTTATTGTTCAAATAACCAAATTTTTACGGATGCTCCGCTTCACTGTTCACGTTTTTCAAGGCGAAAAACATGTGTAGGCGTAGGCTGTCCGTTCAGCCTTCTTATTATAATATCGCCAAAAAACAAAATGACAACTTACGTATTTGTACAACTTTAGGTAGATATTTTGAGTTTGAACTCTGAAAAGCTAAGCCCAAACAAGGATACGACCATCTCTTCATTTATATTGGAGCCGGGAAATTTTTTTTCAAAATTTCCAATAATGCTATCTAGGTGGCTAGCTAATATTTTTACTAAAAATATTTCCGAGTTTGGTGAGAGTGCAGACAGTGCTATCAATGGGTTGTCAAAGGATTCAGCTTTTATTTTTACTAGTAAATCGCTGTAACTGTCACAGCCATATAGACAAATAGCTGCCCCTTCTTGGGCTTGTCCAAGGGGAATAGTTAATAATTTAGATAATCGTTTTGCCTGCCTTTTTATATTTACTAGCAGGTCTTCTTTTTTAAAAGACATCAATACACCAAAAAACGGCAACGCTAGGCCACGCACCTATGTCACTCAGTTTTTATGTGAATATTTAATCTTTTAGTTCAGAGTAAATCCATTTCGTCCTGTTTTCGTGGGAACGGGCTTCTCTGAAAAGCCACTGCAAAAAGCAGTGGCCATTGTCGCAATATTATAAGGAAATGTGAATGGTAGTTTGATGCCTACATATTCTTTTCAGTGAATTCAGCCAAGCTACTACGCTCTACTTCATCAAAAATCAGCACTGATCCTTTTTCATAATGACGAAACACATTAACAGCCGCACTTGCACCAGAAGAAGCAGGTGTTACAAACTTATCGTCAATCTGGGCTAGGTTGCCCAATACGATTGTCCGACAATTTTTGCCACCGCGACTAAGCATTCCTTTAATTTGAGCACGGGTCATATTTTGTGCTTCATCAATTATTAAAACAGCATCGTCTATTGAACGGCCACGAAAATAAGCCATACTGGTAAATTCTATATTAGCTCTTTCGATCACATGTTCAACTGTAGCGTGAATATTTCCTTCATGATTATCATCCGAGTGCATCGAAATTAATGCGTCAGTAATACCTGCCAGAAGAGGCATTGATTTTTCAGTTAAATCCCCCGGTAAGAATCCCGGATCGTCGTCCATAAAGTCTCTGGAGCGCACCACAACGATTTTTTTGTACTTTTTCAACTCCAATACTTGATGCAGCGCCGAAGCAACTGCCAAAAAAGTTTTTCCGGAGCCAGCAGGACCAAGGATGATATTTAAATCATAGTAAGTGTCTGTTAATTGGCTTAAAGCTACCGCCTGACGCTGGTTTTTAGGCAATATGCCCCATATCTTTTCTTGCTTACGCGGCAATAATTTTGTGTATACCTCAGTATCTGTTACTTCTGAAATCCGGCCAATGTGTCCGGCTTCATCGTACCAATACATGTTTGGCTGAACTTCATCGTTGAACAAGCTTATTGGGAATGTATAAACCTCTCCTGAGACTTTGAAATCTTTATCTGATTCAATTCGATCAAAAAGATCGCCTTCAAAAGCCTGTACTCCTGTGTATAAAAGATCAATATCTGATATTTGATTATCTACGGCAACGTCCTCAGCCCTAACCCCAACTGTTCGAGCTTTCAATCGCATATTAATATCACGGCTAACAATTGTTACGTCTTTATTGAGTTCTTTTTGAAGATATAAAGCATAATTAATTATTCTGTTATCAGCATCACTTCCTATCCCGTGCTTTAACTCCTTAGCCAGATCCAATTGAGTGTCAATTCCAATGAAAAGCTTTCCTCTCTGGGCTGTTTCGGTAGATGGTAAAGGAATACCTATTTCCATTTCCTCGGCTGTATGTCCATTTATAATGTCTTCAAGCATTCTAATGCACATACGGGCATCGGCACTTACCGATTTATTAGTTCTTTCTTTCAGGTTATCAAGCTCTTCAAGGACAGTTAGACAGATGTAAATATCATCTTTGTAGCTAAAAATAGATTTTGGATCATGTACTAATGCAGATGTGTCTAGTACACGAGGATTTCGATTATCAATAGAGCTTTTCATTACGCAGCCTCCCAAAAGATTGAATCGTTGCTAGGCTTTGTGTTGTACTTTTCTTGTAAATTACAAATTTTGAGTAAAGGTTTATTGTTGAGAGACTGCTCAGAGTAGCTAAGGTAATCAATTTTTTTGGAAATTCTTTTTACTTTTTCTACAGGCCAATAAAAACAAGGGGGTAAAAACTTTAAAATACCCCCAATTCGGGGTTGTAATATCACCACGGCATTTTGAATACTTCTTCCTCGCATAAAGTTAACCGACTTAAACTGCATGTTGGCTTTTTCCATAATGTAGTTGCGACTAGATACCGGGTTTTCATCGCCTTTGTGTAACACTTCTAGGGTATCGGTTATGGCAGCAAGCCAAGGGGCCATTTTCTCTTCTTCGGTACCAGGTAAAAAGCCTATTGATTCAGCTATTTCGGGGGTATTTCGGGTTACGATAACTTTATCGTAAATGCCTTTTTCAATAATCATTTCAAGTGCGCTGGCAAGGGCAAGTAGAGTTTTACCACAGCCTGCAGGGCCGGTTAAAATAACCAGTTCAATAGTTGGGTCTAGTAAAGCATCAAGCGCCATGCCTTGGTACACATTTTTTGGCTTAACGCCCCACGCAGTTTGGTTCATTAGACGTTCGACACTAATGTCTTTTAAAGTAATGGTTTTATCGTCGTAGCTTTTTACTCGTGCCGCAAAATGGTCGCTGCTATCAAGTATATACTCGTTATAAAACACATCACTTATGGTACTCTTTGCTATATGATGGTAAGTGTCGCGTCCTTGTTGCTCAGTTTCACACTCACCGACATGTTGCCAAAAATCACCTTCTATTTTTTTGTAGCCGCTGGTTAATAGCGCAATATCATCAATTAATTGGTCTGTGCGATAGTCTTCAACAAACTTCAGCCCTGCTCCTTTCGCTTTAAGGCGCATGTTGATGTCTTTGGTAACTAGCACAACTTTGCTATCACTGTGCTGTTTTTGTAAATGTACCGCGCAGTTAATTATGCGGTGATCATTTTCGTTGCCTGGTAACCCTGAAATGCTATCGGCAAATAAATGGTCATTGACAATAATTAAACGACCGCGAGACTCTGTTTTCGCCTTTTTATTACTTGGCAACGCGACACCTTGCAACATTTGCTCTGGTGAGGCGTCTTTGAGTATTTCATCCAAACCACGAATTGCAACACGAGCATCACGGCTAACATCATGTTTTCTATCCTTTATATGATCGAGCTCTTCTAATACGGTCATCGGGACAACAACATCGTGTTCTTGAAAAGATAAATAAGCGAGGGGTTCGTGGAGTAAGACATTGGTATCGAGCACATACATTTTACTATCAAGGTTCGAAGCTTTTTCCATAGCACTTTCCTTACGTTTTATGATTTTTATGCTATACCCAATTAACTAAACAAGCAGCGATTAAAGCGGTTATTTATTTGTTAGGTATATACTCAGTTTAGTCTATTTGCAGCAAAAGTCCTTTTTATGACAGCCAAAATTACAATTATTTAAGTGGTTAAAATACATACAAAATTTACCTGTAATATTGACTTAAAAAGGTTGACTAAATTTAATTGTGTGCGGCGAGTTTACTGCCTTGAAGTAGCCTGATGTTACAGGTAACATAGCCGCCTTTTTCTTCATAGACGAGACATACATGAATTTTTCCTTAGGTCAGCGTTGGATCAGTGATACTGAGTCAGATTTAGGATTAGGCACCGTAGTTGCCCTTGAAGGCCGTCAGGTCAGCATTTTATTTCCAGCCAGTGGTGAAAACAGAGTTTATTCTTTAACAGAAGCACCTGTTACTCGTGTCGCATTTAATCCAGGCGATGTTATTCGCAGCGTTGAAGAGTGGGAACTTGAAGTAGAGTCAGTTGAAGAACAAGGTGAGCTTTTATGCTACCACGGTACACGCGTTGATAACGGTGAAAAAGTTCAGTTAAAAGAGACCTTTTTAGATCACTTTATTAAATTTAATAAACCGCAAGACCGCTTATTTGCAGGCCAAGTAGACCGTTTTGATCGTTACACCCTTCGCTATCAAACTTGGCAGCACCAGTTCGAGCGTCAGCAATCACCTTTAAAAGGCTTAATTGGTCAACGTGCCAACCTAATACCTCACCAGCTTTATATTGCACAAGAAGTGGGTAAACGTTTCGCGCCGCGTGTTTTATTGTCAGATGAAGTGGGCCTTGGTAAAACCATTGAAGCGGGGATGATTTTACATCAACAAATCATTAGTGGCCGAGCTAGCCGCGTATTAATTGTGGTGCCTGAAAACCTGCAACACCAATGGCTCGTTGAGATGCTTCGTCGCTTTAATTTACGTTTCTCTATTTTTGATGAGGAACGTTGTGATGAAGCATTCGCAGACTCACCGAATGTATTCGAAACAGAACAGTTAGTACTTACTAGCCTTGAATTTTTAAGCAAGAAAAAACGCTGGTTTGAACAAGCAACATTAGCCGATTGGGATTTACTCGTGGTTGATGAAGCGCACCATTTGAGTATTACAAATGGTAAACCAAGCACAGAATATCAACGCATGGCTGAACTTAGCCAAGATATTCCAGGCCTTATTTTACTAACAGCTACACCCGATCAATTAGGCCACCGCAGCCACTTTGCGCGTTTGCAATTACTCGACCCTGATCGTTTTTATGATTACGATGCTTTTGTTGAAGAAGAAAGTAACTACAAAGATGTCGCAGAAGCTGCTAATCAACTACTCAGTGAGCAACGCTTAGATGACACGGCTCGCGAGACATTAAAAGCCTTATTAAAAGAAACCGATATCACTGAGGTGCTTGCTAAAGCTGAGCAAGGTGATGAAACCGCGCGCAACGAAATTTTATCAATGCTACTGGACCGCCATGGTACCGGCCGTATTTTGTTCAGAAATAGCCGCAGCGGTATTGATGGTTACCCAAGCCGTAAACTCCACGCTTACCCAATGGCGATGCCAAAGCAATATAAAACCGCAATGTCGGTCTTAGGGAATATAGGCGGCATTCAAAGTGCTGAACTAAGCGCCCTGCGCGCGTTATTCCCAGAAAAAATATTTCAAGAATTTGAAGGTGAAAACACCAGTTGGGGCGCCTTCGACCCACGTGTTGACTGGTTAATTGAAACATTAAAAACACTAAAACACGAAAAAGTCCTGCTAATTTGTGCTAAAGCTGAAACAGCGATTAGCCTTGAACAAATTTTACGAGAGCGCGAAGCCATTAAAGCATCTGTGTTCCATGAAGGTATGTCGATTGTTGAGCGTGACCGTGCTGCGGCATTTTTTGCTGATGAATACGACAGCGCACAAATCCTTCTGTGTTCAGAGATTGGTTCAGAAGGCCGTAACTTCCAGTTCTCACATCATTTAGTGCTCTTTGATTTACCTTTGAACCCTGATTTGTTAGAGCAACGTATTGGTCGCCTTGACCGCATTGGTCAAACGCAAGATGTAAACATTCATGTGCCTTACTTTGAAAATACAGCACAAGAAGTCTTGCTACGCTGGTATAACGAAGGCCTAGATGCGTTTGAAACAACATCAACCACAGGGCAAATGTTGTATAAAGAATTCGGTGAAGAGCTGCTTGAATTCATTGGTACACATAATTGTGATGAAGAAGAGCTAGACCCACTACTAGAACAAGTTGCTAGCCAAAATGCAAAACTGCGCAAACAAATGGAAAGTGGTCGTGACCGTTTATTAGAGCTGCACTCAAGTGGTCAAGGCCGTGCTGAAAGCTTAGTCGCTGATATCGAAGAGCTAGATGACCAGTTTACATTGCCAAGTTACATGATCAATGTGTTCGACACTTTTGGTGTAAGCCAAGAAGATAAAGGTGAAAATACCATTATCTTAAAACCAACCGAGCATATGTTGAATCCCTCTTTCCCTTGCTTAAAAGATGACGGTATTACCGTGACCTTTGACCGTGCAACTGCACTATCGCAAGAAGATGCGCATTTTATCAGCTGGGATCACCCGATGGTGCAAGGCAGTTTAGACATGATTTGCGATGATGACTTTGGCACAGCATCGGTTGCCCTGCTGAAAAACAAAAAACTCCCTGCGGGTACATTTTTTGTTGAGCTTATCTTCATTGCAGAAGCCATGGCACCGAAGTCATTACAGGTAGGTCGTTTCTTACCGCCGACTCCTATTCGAGTTTTACTTGATAAAAGCAGCAATAACTTAGCCGATAATGTTGCCTTTGATGCCTTTAACCAACAGCTTTCTGCGGTTGGTCGTCAAACGGCAAGTAAGTTAGCCAGTGCGCTACAAAGTGCCATTCACCCAATGATCACCAGCGCTCAGGGGTTAGCCCAAACAAAACTCGACGCATTGCGTGTTGAGTCATTAGAAAAAATGCATACCGCATTAGGTGAAGAGCAAGCCCGTTTAACCGCGCTTAAACAAATTAATCCGAATATTCGTGATGAAGAGCTTAGCTTCTTTGATAAACAACGCAGTGACCTGACGACCTATATTGAAAAAGCCCAAGTTAAATTAGATGCGATTCGTTTGATTGTTGTGTCGCACTAGAGCGAGTGACGTAAAACGTTTAAATAAGCAACGCGATGTCATCCCACATCGCGTTTTTTATATTAAAAACGCAGCGAGGCTTATCACCAACGCGACGGCGGCTAATTTGCAAAATAGAGCAGCTAAGCCTTTATTTTTCTTAATAACATCTTCTGTGTAAGCTTTTTTTAAATACACAGCTTGTAAGTCAGTAAGGTCTTTGCAGTGCCAACACTCAGGCTCGCGGTCGTTAACGTGTAATCCGCATCGTGTGCAAGGCTTACTGCGAATACGGCCCAAAAAAAACATTCAATGACTCCTGTTTTGCAAATTCGCTAAGTAAGCAACTGTATATCGGATAACAATTCAAAACCACTCCTAGCATTGTGTAAGCATTGATACTCCTTTAAAATAACGCCCTTGCATATCATCGAGGCTGGCTGTGTTACTCAATTATAATCCCCCAATGACCCCCTATTTGAGCATTGTTTATCAAGATGATGATTTACTGATCGTCAATAAACCAAGTGGTTTACTTACGGTGCCGGGTAAGGACCCAAAACATGCCGATTGCCTCATTGCACGCGTTAACCGCGTATTTCCTAACGCTAAAATTGTTCATCGCTTAGATATGGCAACCTCAGGGATTATTTGTTTAGCGATGCATAAAGAAGCACATCGCAATCTAAGTATTCAGTTTCAAGATAGAAAAACCGCCAAACGCTATGTTGCGCGTGTATTTGGTAAGCTTGAACAGCAAACAGGTTCCGTCGATTTACCGCTTATTTGTGATTGGCCTAACCGCCCTAAACAAATGGTTGATCACGACAAAGGCAAGCCTTCATTAACACACTTTAAAGTACTTGAGCATGAAGCTCAGGCAACGCGCGTTGAGCTGACCCCAATTACAGGGCGCTCTCACCAACTACGTGTGCACATGCTGTCTTTAGGTCACCCAATTTTAGGGGATAGACTGTATGCCCACTCAGAAGCATTAGCGCTGGCTCCTCGTTTGCAACTTCATGCAGAAATGCTGAGTTTAACTCACCCTGCCAGTGATGAAAAAATGGTGTTTGAAGCTGCTCCAGAATTTTAAACTAAATATTTACGCCGACTTGCCGATACATACCTAGACCTTAATTAAGTGATATCGGCATGACTTTATCCCCTTTACAGACGTTACTTTTCGCAGCCAGTTTTGCGCTAGTTAGCACAGTGAATGGGGCTGATTTTATTAAACCCACCCCTTGGTCAAGTTTGGTCACTAACGATATTCAACACTTTTTACCCAGCGATGAAGTCCGTACTTTACTAGCCGGTGACGATGAGTTTATAAGCCTATATCGTCAATCTATGGCGCCAACACAACGTGGCATCGTGTTAATTATTCCAGACTGGCAAGACGTGCCTACCAATAATGCGGGGATCAACTTTTTACGTAAGCAATTAAATGATATTGGCTATGCGACACTCGCTATGACAATGCCTGATATTGACTGGCACCCTGCCGATATGGCGATGCCTGAGCCCAGTGATAACTCTGAAACTGAGTCAACAACGCAAAATAACCAGCAAGCTGACTCAGCTCCACCAGCCCAAACACAACAAGCGCCTCACTTTGTAACTGGTAAACCAAATATTAGTGAAGCAGTGCTTGATGATTACAAACTAAAGTTAATTGCTAGATTCAATGCTTTGTATAACAGCGCGATGGATGAAGGTGGCAACATTATAGTACTGGCGCAGGGTGCCAGTGCTGGGCTACTTATTGAGCACTATGCAAGCTTTCCCAATAACGAGTTGAATGCCTTTATTAGTTTAGGAAGCTACCTTCCAAACAGTATTCGAAACCAGCATCTCAATGCCACGTTGTCGACCATTAGCCCACCACTGTTAGATATTTTCTACAGTGAAGGTAACCCAGACACACTTCAAAGCGTCAACGATAGAAAACGCTGGGTTAGGCGCAACGCTAAATATGATTATCGACAACGAGAATTGTTCGGAACCCCCACAGAACCTGAGCAACACGAGCGGTTGCTCAAAGAAGTCGACGGCTTTTTACGCCGCCTTCTTTAAATATTCATAAGCGGCTTGAATATCTTGGCTTTTCTTCACCGCGACTTCCATCATGTGCTTAGGTAGCCCTTGCGATACCAGCTTATCAGGGTGATGCTGTGCCATGAGCTTACGATAAGCTACTTTAATATCACGCGCAGACGCATCCTTACTTAAGCCCAGTAACGCAAGTGCCTGAGCACGGTTCATGCTATTATTTGGCGGGACTCGATGACCATGTTGCTCATTATGAGTACTGTGTTGTTGGTTTTGTTGCTCATAAAAGCGCTGTTGCTGCTGACGAAATGCAAATTCAGCTTGGTAACGTTTTAGTAAGAATGAAAATTGTGTGCGCGAAATTCCTAACTGTTTACTCACCTCGTGCAATAATTGTTTTTCTTGTTCTGCGAGATGACCATCAGAGAATGCCATTTGAATTTGAATTTCTAGAAACAATTGCAGCAAGTCATGACGACGGGCAAAACGTTCTTTAAAATCATGAACCGTTTCTTTTAGTGAAAAATCGGCTTCTTTACCGCTTCGAAATGCATCTTGTGCTTCACGGCGCTCATCACCCGACAAGCCCATTTCATTCATGAAGACACTCGCAGCTTTAATGTGCGTTTCACTGACTCGACCATTTGATTTGGCAATATGACCCATAACCGCAAAGCAGCTTGAAAAAAACAGCGCTTGACGTTCATTAATATCATCACCTTTAAACAGGCCGGAGAAACCGCCCGCTTTATCAAAGTCTTGTTTTAAGCTGCGATCAAACATGTGACCAAGGTACAACCCCAGCAAAGCGCCAACAAACCGGCCAAACATAAAGCCAAAACAGAATCCCAGTACTTTTCCCCACATAATGATAAACCCTCGTTGTTATTTTACAGCTAAGCGCTGGTTTAGTTCGTCGAGTCTAGCTGGTGTGCCTATGTCGTCCCACTGACCAAGGTACAGCTCAGTGGATACTTGATACTCTGCCAGCTTCTCACGCAGGATAGGCCCTAGTGCAAGCACACCCGGTGTTAGGCCTTTAAAAAAGTCAGCATGAAAACGGCTGATACCTGAAAACGTGTACTTTTGACTATCGGGACCTAAATGGCGTAACGCAAAATCACCGTCAGGATTGTGAGCCGGGTTTTCAACCAAAACAAGGTGCGCTTCGCCGGGTTCTAAATGCAGTTGTGTGAGTGACGTCATATCGTAATCAGTAAATACATCCCCGTTAATCACCACAAAGTGCTCGCCAAGCAAAGGCAAAGCGTGAAGTATGCCACCGGCTGTTTCAAGCCCACCTTCGCACTCTTGGCTGTACTGTATGGTGACACCAAACGCTTCGCCATTGCCAAAATACTGCTTTATTTTATCTCCTTGCCATGCAAGGTTTATGACAATATCAACAATGCCTGCTTGGCGTAAGTTAATAATGTGGTGTGCTAATAATGGTTTACCTGCCACTTTTAACATCGGTTTAGGCTGCGTACTAGTCAACGGCATCATGCGTTTTCCACGGCCTGCCGCTAAAATCATTGCTTTCATTTAATCTCTTTGTCTAACCGCTTTTTAGTCTGCACAATGATAGTGTGTTCAATCCACTCACTGAGTGCACTTAACTCTGGGTAATCTTTACTTACATTACTAATATACTGAAGCGTTGGCAGCACATTATTTAAATAGCCAGATTTTCCATCGCGTAATTTTAAACGACAAAAAATACCGGCCGCTTTCAAGTGACGCTGTATTCCTGTTAAATCAAACCACCGTTTGAACACCTCAAACGTAATACCGTGAATTAACTGCTGCTTGGTAAATTCGTCATAGGCAAAATGCAGTAAATAGTCGAGTTCATGTTCAGGAAGTTGAAAGTAGCAATCTCGAAGTAACGACACTAAGTCATAACACACTGGCCCTTGCACTGCATCTTGGTAGTCAATAATCGCCCACTGCTGTCCTGTACGCATAATATTTCTACTATGAAAATCACGGTGTACGGTCACTATAGGTTGCGCCAGCGCATTATTGACCAGCAGTTGACAGGCATCTTGCCACATCTGTGTTTGCTCATCCGACAACGAACAATCAATAAACGCATCGACAAGCCATTCGCTAAAAATGCTCAATTCAAATTGCAAAAAGTCATCATCAAACACTTTCATATATTGAGCAGGCGGTGTTTGCGCCCATTGTGCACTGAGCTTTATGAGATGCTTATAATGTAGCGTGCGGTCTTCATCGCCAAGTAAGTCAGCTAAATGTGTATTGCCTAAATCACTCAGTAAAAAGAAGCCTTGCTTTTCATCAGCCTGAAGAATTTTTGGTAATTTAAAACCATGTTTAGAGAACACTTTGTTTAGTTCGATATAGGGCGTGTTATCTAATTTATCAGGATCAGAATCCATCACAATGAAGCTTTGTTCTGCGGTATTAATACGAAAATACCGACGAAAACTCGCATCGCCAGTGATGGCTGCTAATTGATATTCATCCTCCTTAAAATGAGGATTTAAAAACTGCTGTAAACTTTTATAACGATTCATTTAGTAAGATATCTATTTTTCACTAAGTCAATTACTGTATTTGCCATTGTTTTCCTTTATTATGTCTAGCTTATATCCAACCAAAGAGCATTAAGGTCATTAAATGAGCAAAACCTGGGGCATAATGATGCTAAGCGTACTTAGCGCACCATCGTTCGCCGAAACTGAACTGGCACACAACTTTTGTGGCACTTCAATGCAAACCAGAGCTTGGCAACCGCTCCCTGGCCTTGAACTTAATATGATCGATATCAAATCCGATGATATTGAACTATTGGGTACCCAAAGCGCAGAATTTACCGGTAATGTAGATATTAACACCCTAACGATGAATTTGTCCGCACAAAGTGCACTGATTGACAAACAACGTGGTCTACTTAATGCAACCGGCCCTATCGTTTATCGCGATAAAGTTAGCCAAATTAATAGCTCTGGGCTCAACGCAGATTTAAATAACTCTGAATTAAGCCTACTTGGCGCTGACTACAAGCTCACCGACCAGCTCGGTCATGGTGGCGCAGAAAAACTGACAGTCAATGAGTCTGGCCTAAACCTCATGAACGCAAGCTTTACTACCTGTCCGGGCGAAACACCGGTATGGGCAATTGAAGCAGATGAAATTGATTTATCGAGTGAAGATGGCTGGGGTGAAACTCACAATACCGTATTACGCGTATTCGATACGCCCGTGTTGTATATCCCTTATTTCACTTTTCCATTAGATGACCGCCGTAAGTCAGGATTATTAACACCTAATTTCTCAAGCTCTGGTCGCTACGGTCTTGAAACTATCACGCCGTATTATTGGAATATAGCGCCAAATTACGACGCAACAATTACGCCACGCTATATGTCTAAGCGTGGCTTACAAATGATTGGTGAGTTTCGTTATTTAACAGAGCAAAATAACGGTTTAATCGCTGTAGAGTACCTTGATAAAGACGACGAAGAGCCAAGTGTTGACTCGCGCTATTTATTTCACTGGCAACAGCAAAGTTATTTTGGTGAGAACTGGCGCGGCAACATTGATATTACCAATGTGAGTGATGATAACTACTTAACCGATTTAAACTCGAATTATGCCACTCGCACAGATACCCAGTTATATCGTACAGGCTCACTAACGCATTTAGGTGATACGTGGCGTACCGACATCAAACTTCAAAGCTTTGAAGTGCTCGGTGATCACCGTGAATCTTATGCAGCATTACCACAAATTAGTTTTTCACAAACTAACCCATACGACTTTTATGGTGTCGATTTAACACTCGACGGTGAACTTAGCTACTTTACCAATAACAATGCAGTGATTGATGAAGCAAGCCGCCTTCACATTGAACCAAAAGCCAGTTTGGGGTATCAAGAGTATGCGTGGTCTTTTTTATCTGAAGTAAGCCTATTACACACCACTTATAATCAACACGGTGATCTAACGGGCACTGACTTTGCAGAAAAAGTCACACGTACACTGCCAAAAGTACGTTTATACAGCCAACTAAACTTTGAACGTGAAACCGCTTTTTTCTTCAAAGAAGGCATTCAAACGTTAGAACCTCAAATTCAGTATTTGTATACACCCAATAAAGACCAGTCGAATATTGGCCTTTACGATACCACCAAGTTACAAGATGACTTTTTTGGTTTGTTTAGAGATCGTCGCTTTTCGAGCATCGACCGCATAGCAACCGCAAACCAATTTACTTTAGGTGCAACAACGCGCTTATTTAGCAGCGACAATGAAGAAGTGTTTAATTTCAGTGCTGGGCAAATCTTTTATTTAAGCGATGATGCCAAACCGACTTCGCAAGGGATTCAGTCTGATACAAACTACAATGCCTTGTTTGCCGCGCAAACCATGTTACATTGGCACCGTCGCTGGTATTTATCTGGGGGAATTCAATATGACACCGATGGGAAAGAAATAATCCAGTCAAATATCACTTTAGATTATAAAGGTGACGATAAACAGCTCGTACAATTGAACCATCGCTATGCAAATGATGTCTCAGGCAATACAATCGAGCAAGTTGGTCTATTTACCAGCATTCCGCTAACACATGATTGGCAGTTTGTTGGCAGCTATCACCGCGATTTAGAAAGTGGTCGTAGCATTGAGGTTTTCAGCGGCCTGCAGTATGAATCGTGCTGCTGGGCGTTTCAAATCACTGGCCGTCGTCAAATCGAAACCGATTTGAATCAAGCGATTGGCCAAGAGCAAGCCACTTTTGATACCAGTATTGGCTTCAATATCGTGTTAAAAGGACTTGGTAGTAAAAGCCGTTATGATGCACAAAAATTATTACAACAAGGTATTTTTGGCTATCGTAGACCGTATTTTCTTAATAACTAGTACCGCAGTACTATTAGCAAGAGTATTAGAAAAAGTATGAATTTAAAAAAATTATTTGCATCAGCATTATTAACAGTTGGCTTATGCCAAAGCGTTTTCGCAAAACCTGTCGAAATAGACAAAGTCGTCGGCATCGTTAACCAAGGTGTTATTTTACAAAGCGAAGTCGACACAATTATTAATCGCGTAAAAGCACAAGCAGCCGAGCAAGGCCAAGAGCTCCCATCGGATGATACGTTGCGCATTCAAGCGATTGAACGACTTGTAAGCCAAACTCTTATGATGCAACTTGCAGAGCGTATGGGCCTTGAGATTTCGGATTCACAGCTTGACCAAACGCTAGAAAACATGGCGCGCGAGCAAGGTGGTACGATTGCTGATTTGCGTCGCACGATTGAAGCGGCTGGTGAAAGTTTTCCCGCTTACCGCGAAGAAATACGTAAAGAGATCACCACCCAGCAAGTTACACGTGCTAACGTCGATCGCCGTATTTACATCAGCCCACAAGAAATTGATAACCTTTTAAAAATAATGGAAACACAAGGTAAAAATGCCGAAGAGTACAATATCGGCCATATCTTGATTGATATTCCAAGTGATGCAACACCCGACGAAATTGCCAGCGCTAAAACACGTGCTGACAAAGTCATTGAATTTTTAAAAGAAGGTAAAGAGTTCAAGCGCATTGCAATTTCATCATCAAGTGGCTCAAAAGCGCTTGAAGGTGGTCAGTTAGGCTGGATGGGTATTAATGAAATGCCTTCACTCTTTGCAGAGGCTGTAAAAGGTCAGAAAAAAGACGATATCGTTGGTCCACTTCGCTCAGGCGCAGGTTTCCACATTATTAAAGTACAAGATGTACGTGGTCGCCAAGTAGTTGAAACCACAGAAGTTCGCTCTCGTCACATCCTTATTAAACCGTCTATCATTTTAAGCGAAGAAAAAGCGCGCGAGATGCTTAAAGGCTTTGCGAAAGACTTGCGTGAAGGTAACGCCGACTTTGCTGAACTTGCAAAAGAGTACTCTGAAGATCCAGGTTCTGCGCTAAAAGGCGGCGAATACGATTGGACAGACCCAAGCACCTATGTGCCTGAGTTCAAAAACACCTTGTTGTCACTTGATAAAAACGAGATCAGTGAGCCATTCAGAACGCAATTTGGCTGGCATATTGTGCAGTTGCTTGATAAACGTGTCGCAGATAAGACTGAACTTGCTAAACGTAACCGTGCGCATCAACTGCTGTTTAATCGTAAGTTTAAAGAAGAAAGCTTCAACTGGCAGCAAGAAATGCGTGAGCAAGCTCATGTTGATATCTTCCCTGTAGAATAATCATTATGACAATAAGAGTAGCAATCACCCCAGGTGAACCCGCAGGTATAGGCCCTGATTTATTAATTAAGTTAGCGCAACACGCGTGGGATGCCCAACTTGTCGTAATTGCTGATGGTGCGTTATTAAAACAACGCGCCAAACAGCTTGGTTTAAACATCGACCTGATCAAATTTGATGAAGACCAAGCTCCAGCAATTGCACCGGCAGGCAGTGTCTATTTGCATCAGGTTGACCTAGCTGAAGAAGTTGAAGTGGGTGTCTTAAATGATGCAAACGGTCAATATGTCTTAGATACGCTTCGTATCGCCAGTGAAAAAAATATGGATGGCACCTTTGCGGCAGTAGTCACAGGCCCTGTGCACAAAGGCATTATCAACAAAGCGGGTATTTCGTTTAGCGGTCATACCGAGTACTTTGCGCAGCAATCTAATACAGCAGATGTAGTGATGCTGCTTGCAACCGAGGGATTACGTGTTGCCCTTGTCACTACACATATTCCATTAGCTTATGTGTCACGTGCTATCACCGTTGAGCGCCTAAGCAAGGTGGCAACGATTTTAAACCACGATCTACAGACTAAATTTGGTATCGAAAAACCCCGTATTTTGGTGTGTGGTTTAAACCCACATGCTGGTGAAGATGGTCATTTAGGCCGCGAAGAAATAGATACGATAGCCCCCACCCTCGAATTATTAAATAATCAGGGTATGAATTTAATTGGTCCGCTGCCCGCTGATACATTATTTCAAGATAAATACCTGTCACAGGCCGACGCCGTGCTTGCTATGTATCACGATCAGGGATTACCTGTGCTAAAATACAAAGGTTTCGGCAACTCGGTGAACATCACCCTTGGCTTGCCATTTATTCGCACATCAGTGGATCACGGTACGGCACTTGATTTAGCCGGTACAGGAACCGCCGATGTGGGTAGTTTTGAATTAGCGATCCGCGAAGCAATTAAGCTCGCCCATGAAAAAGCACAAAATTAATGACTGATAAAGTACATTTAGGACACCGCGCCAGAAAGCGTTTTGGCCAAAACTTTTTAAATGATGACATGATCATCGATAAAATTGTAACGGCTATCGATCCTAAACCCGAAGACAATTTAGTAGAAATCGGCCCTGGTCTTGGTGCTATCACCGAACCCGTTGCAGACTTAAGTGGCCATCTAACTGTTGTTGAGCTAGATAAAGACTTAGCAGAGCGTTTAGTAAGTCATCCTTTTTTAGGGCCAAAACTAACAGTGCATCAAGGTGATGCAATGAAGTTTGATTTTAGCACCCTGATTAAAGAAGACGAAAAACTAAAGATTTTTGGTAACTTGCCATACAATGTTTCGACTCCTCTGCTGTTTCATTTATTTGAATTTGCTGACAACGTTGAGCATATGCACTTTATGCTTCAAAAAGAGGTTGTTAAGCGCATGGTAGCAAGCCCTGGTAGCAAAGCTTTTGGCCGCTTAACTGTCATGACACAGTATTACTGCCATGCAATGCCAGTGATTGATGTGCCCCCAGAGTGCTTTAAACCTGCACCTAAAGTTGATTCAGCGGTCATTCGTTTGATCCCTAAGAAGCCTGAGCAACGTACAGCTAAATGTACCAAGCTTTTAAACACTGTGTGCTTAGAAGCGTTTAACCAACGTCGTAAAACACTGCGCAACAGTTTATCAAACCTACTGACTGCTGAAGAGCTTACAGGCATTGGTATTGATATTACACTTCGTGCAGAAAGTCTGTCTTTACAACAATTTATTGATATAGCTAATTGGATTTATGACAACAAGCAGTAATTTAGGTTCGCCAATTAAGGTCTCTGTTGAGACCTTCTACGTTGAAGGTCAATCGGAGCCTGAACAAGATAAATACGTTTTTGCTTACTCTATCACGATTAAAAATCATAGTTTGTGCAGTGCTAAGCTATTAAGTCGCTACTGGTTAATTACCGATGCCAATGGCAAGGAAGTCGAAGTTCAAGGCGAAGGTGTCGTTGGTGAAACCCCCACTATTGCCCCAGGTGAAAGTTATAAATACACCAGCGGCGCAGTGCTCGACACCCCTGTAGGGACAATGCAAGGTTATTACACCATGCGTAACGAATTCGGCACTGAATTTGAAGCCCCGATAGACGTGTTTCGTCTAGCACGTCCTAACATACTGCATTAAGTATCGATGGCTGACTACGCGATAGGGGATTTGCAAGGGTGCTACAGTGAATTTGACGCACTACTCAAGCGCGTTAATTTTAATCCTAGCAAAGACCACCTATACCTAGTTGGTGACATAGTTGCTCGAGGCCCAGATTCTCTTGGGTGCCTTGAGCGACTCTATGCAATGCAAGGCAGTGTCAGCATTACGCTTGGCAATCATGACCTGCACATGATCGCGTGTTATCATTTAAATAAACCACACAACCCAAAAGATAAGCTCAGTGCTGTTTTTAGCAGCTCTAAACTCACTGACTATATTCAATTTTTACAGCAACAACCACTTGCTCTATGGCTTGAAAAGTATGACATGTTCATAAGTCATGCCGGTTTAAACCCCAATTGGTCGATTAAGAAAGCATTGAAACGCGCTCGCTTTGCAAAGAATTGCTATCAAGGTGCTGATGCTCGACATTTTTTTAGCCATATGTACGATACTCATCCGCCTAAATGGCAGTCAACACTCAGTAATGAAGCTAAGTTTCGCTACATTGTAAATTACTTCACACGCATGCGTTTTGTAGACAAAGAGGCCCATTTAGACCTCACAAACAAAACCAGTACCAGTGCAAATAGCTCAACAATACCGTGGTTTGAACACCCGAATATAACGCAATTAACGCAGCAGATTGTTTTTGGTCACTGGGCGGCAATTGAAGGAAAAACCCAACGAGCAAATATACATGGCCTTGATACAGGCTGTGTGTGGGGAGGAGAAATGACTCTCATGGAACTCAGTAAAAAAGAGCGTTTTGTCGAAAGTTCTCACTCTTTTATCTAAATTAACTGAAAAATAACTGAACATCTGTTAGATTTATATCAATTAAAGTAAATTTAAATAAAAGCCAATTTAATTTAAATACTTAACTTATCAGCAACCCTGCCGATAAATACTGATTAGTACTATTAGTGGAATTACATATGAACTTGACCGTTAGACAGCGTATTTGGGGCGGCTTTATTGTCATTACCCTACTCTTGCTATTTATTGGTGGTAACTCATTGATCAGAATTACCAATATTGATCAATCTACACAGCGAGTTAATCAGCTGTCACTCCCTGCTCTCGATAAAAGCTATGAGCTACAGGTCGAATTCATCTTAATGAGTAAATCCGCACAAGCGAGCTTTTACACAGCATCACAAGATGAGCTAGCAGCGACACGTAGCGGCTTTAATGAACAGAAAAAACGTTATGATAATTCTTATCAAGATTTACAAAACGTGGTTAGTGATGACCCAAAACTAAAACAAAGTAGTCAACAAGTAGAACAAACCTATAAACGTTTTGCTAAATCGGTTGATAACCTGTTTAAAGATAAAAAAACGCAGCTTGAACTTAACAAAACTCTCAGTACTCAACTTGAAAGTATTGAGCTTAGCGCTGAAGATGCAAACTCTGTGGTACTCGATATTATTGATATTGATGGCTTAGAAGAGAATCACTCACGTGCTTATCAAGCGGCAAATAACTTAGAAAATCATTTTCAATCATTAGTGACTAACAGCACTGATATGCTCACAGTGAAAACACTGAATACGCTAGAAATCATAAAAAAAGAGCAAATATATTACCTTGAAGAAATTGAGCGCAGCTTAAGCTTAATTCGCCCCGCTGTTATTGAGTCGAATGCAAGCCTATACAATGATTTAAACGGCTACTTTGAAACACTTGCCAACAATGTAAAAGGTTCAAATAGCTTGTCGGCCAACAAAAAACGTTTAATTGATGCCATTGCTCAAACTGAAGCGGAGCTTGCTAATGCCGAAAACTCGACAACAGAAGCATTAACACAACTGCGTGAACTCGTTGATCATGCCACAGTGCTTGCCTTTGATTTACAGCAAGACGTCAGTGGTAACGTGACGACAGCGACACTTTGGACTTGGGTCGCTATGATTATTGCAACGCTCATTGCAATCGTTGTTGCAGCCATGACTGTAAACCGTATCACTAAGCCACTTTCTGAAGTAAACCGTATTCTAGATATCGTTGCCAGTGGTGATATGACACAACGTTTAGATGACACTGCAAAAGATGAATTTGGTGAGCTTTCACGTAGCTGTAATACATTAATAGAAAGCTTACGTACGCTAATCCAAGGTATTATTTCTCGTTCTACGCAACTTGCCGCTGCGTCTGAGGAAACATCGGCGATTACCGAAGAGTCAAGCCAAGCCATTCGTAACCAGCAAGCACAAGTAGAACAAGCAGCAACGGCGACGACAGAAATGAGCAGTACCTCTCAAGCGGTTAGCAGCAGTGCTCAACAAGCGCTGAGTGAAATTAAAAACGCAGATAAAGAAGCCGAGCGTGTTAAAGGTATCTCATCGCAAAACAAAGCGACGATTGAACAGCTTGCTCGTGAAGTCGATGACGCGTCTCAAGTCATTAATAAGCTGCATAAAGACAGTGCATCAATTGGCGGTATCTTAGATGTGATACGTGGCATTGCAGAGCAAACAAATCTTCTTGCACTTAATGCCGCTATTGAGGCAGCACGCGCAGGTGAACAAGGCCGTGGCTTTGCTGTTGTAGCAGACGAAGTACGCTCTCTTGCGAGCAAAACTCAAGAGTCTACGCAGGAAATCCAAGCAATGATTGAATCACTGCAAATTGGTGCTGAAGCCGCTGTTGCCGCAATGTCTAAAGGTAAGCAACAAGCTGAATCATGTGTTGAGCAATCAGACCAAGCCAACACTGCACTTGACTCAATCACCGCAGCCGTTGCCCAAGCACATAACGTAAGTGAAGAAATATCGACAGCTGCGCACGAACAACAACAAGTCTCGCAAGAGATCAGTGAGCGCTTAGAGTCAATCGTTGCTATTGCTGAACAAACAGCTGAAGGGGCTAACCAGACGAACATTTCAAGCTCAGAAGTCGCTAAATTAGCTGAAGAGTTACGACTGTCGGTGGATGCCTTTAAAGTTTAAATAGCCTTCGCTATACCTAAATAGAAAAACCGTGTTTAGCATCGCAAACACGGTTTTTTTATTCCCCCTTCAGCTCATTCAATGATCCCCATTCATATCACTGCGCTTAATTAAGAGGTCTATTTTGAGGCAATAAAACCGCGTTGATAACAAGGCAAAAATTTAGTTATTTAGTTGTTCTAAATAAGAAATTTTTAACGCAGGTAGCGACTGGTTTAATCACTCAAAATGATTAAATATTTTTGCAAAATGGTATTACTCTCCCTCCGGCATCCATGCAGTCGTAAATCAGAAATTTTTAACGCAGCTAGCGACTGGTGTAATCACTCAAAATGAGTAAGAATTAATGCAGATAGGTATTAGTATGATTTTGAATTGATATTATTCACAGACATAAAAAAACCGCAACGAGTGAAGTGACCCCATAAAGTTGGACTCATTTTTAAGCGGCTGCCAAGGCCTGATTTCGATACTGTATCGGACTCAGGCCTTTTAGTTTCAGCTTAATACGCTCGTTGTTGTAATAGTGGATATATTCTTTGATGTTTTCAATAAGCTCATTCACGTCTTTAAACGTTTCGTTGTGGTACATCTCACTCTTCAATATGCCGAAGAAGTTCTCAGCAACCGCATTATCTAAACAATTTCCTTTTCTAGACATACTTTGTTGCAACCCTTTTTCCTTGAGATGATTTTGATATTGTTTGTTT